>JAJYJI010000009.1 GCA_021789605.1 bacterium | reverse complement strand
CTCCCGTAGGAGTCTGGACCGTGTTTCAGTTCCAGTGTGGCTGGTCATCCTCTCAGACCAGCTAACCATCTTTGTCTTGGTAGGCTATTACCCTGCCAACTAACTAATGGTCCATAGGCTCATTTATGTGCGGTAGCATTGTGAAGAGGCCACCTTTGGTATTATGTCTTTTGACACAATACATTATCCGGTATTAGCAATCCTTTCGAACTGTTATCCCGAACATATAAGTAGATTACCTATGTATTACTCACCCGTTCGCCACTTTACTCGTTCCTTGCGGAACTTTCACGTACGACTTGCATGTGTTAGGCACGCCGCCAGCGTTTGTTCTGAGCCAGAATCAAACTCTCTATAACAATAAATTTATTAAGAAATTAACTGATTTTTTTAATGCTTTTTAATGCGTGCTGTTTAGTTCTCAAAGACCAATCTTCTATAGCAGGTTTTTTTACTACCTTAACTCGAAGTGTTTAAACAGTATATATAAATGCAAAACTTATGTCAAGGGTTTTTTTTAATTATTTTATATATTTTTTTCTTGCCTACTTTTAGTATAAATTCATTGGGATTTTGGGGAATTAGATAAGACGCGGCGCTATCTTTACGAAGCTTTATTTCTATTTCTTTAGGTTCGCTGGCGTCTGCATCGTAATAATTAAAATATAATTTAACGGCGCCCTCTTCGATATGCCTTTTTGCATCGCTATTGCTTGAAACGGCTTTAATCTTATCATGCGTCAGCAAGTATATGCCGTTAATTTTAACAATATAGCAAGGCGCAAGATGACTTGGGATTTCAGGACTTGCAGATTCGCCGCTTATATTGCCGAAATCGGCCGGGCAGGAAACTGCGCTCTCGTTTTCTATAATTTTTCTCCAGTCGCCGGTTTCTAGTTCTATAACGGTTATATCCTTAGGATTGACTTTTTTTTGATATTTGTCTTCGAAATATTTAACCGCCCTTTCCGCCGCAGTCTTATCCCAATATCTTTCGACGATTTCGGCCGCAAGCCTTTTCTTTGCATTTATTGGATTTAAGCCTTTATCTAATTCCGCTTTTAATTCCGTTAATTCTTTATTGGAAATAAAACTCAAAAGTTCATAATATTTAAACATCATCTCGTCGGATATGGACATTATTTTGCCGTACATTTCGTTCGGTTCGTCGGAAACGCCTATATGGTTGCCGAGAGATTTGCTCATTTTGTTTTTACCGTCAAGCCCTTCAAGTAATGGCATAGTCATTATAACCTGTGGGGTTAAACCGGAACTCTTCATTAATTCCCTGCCGACGATAAGATTAAACTTCTGGTCGTTTCCTCCTATTTCTATGTCGGATTCAAGGAATAAAGAATCGAAACCCTGCAGCAGCGGATAAATAAACTCGTGCATTGCGATAGGCCTGTTGTCTTCAAATCTTTTCTCGAAATCGTCTTTTTCGAGCATTCTCCTGACCGTGTAGTTGGAAGAAATTTTAATAAATTCGTCTAATTTAATATTCGAGAGCCACCAGCTGTTAAATAAAATTATCGTTTGTTCAGGCTTTAATACTTTAAATGCCTGACTTCTATAATCTTTGGAATTTCTTAACACATCTTCCCTCGACAGAGGTTTTCTGGTTTCGGACTTTCCGGTAGGGTCCCCTATCATTGCCGTAAAATCCCCAATGATAAAAAATACGGTATGCCCATATTCCTGAAAAGTCCGCAATTTATTTAATAAAACGGTATGCCCCAAATGTATATCGGGAGACGTAGGGTCGAAGCCGGCCTTGATTTTAAGAGGAATATTATTGGCAAGGGAATAAGACAGCTTTTCATAAAGCTCTTCTTCTTTTATGAGTTCTATGCTTCCTCTTTTGACGGCATCAATTTGTTCGCGGATTTTGCTTTCTATTTCTTTTTTTGCCACTGTGTTATCCCTGAGTCAATAATGGAACATATTTAAATTTATTAATTTATTTATGATTTAACGATTTATACTTAGTCTTTATCGACGCGGATTTTTTGAATGTTTTTACTTAATTTAGTTTTTTTGTCGACGGTAACCGAAACAGCGTTTAAGACTATATTGTTTTCTTCCGGAATAAACTTTTCCGGCATACCCGTCAGATATCTTCTGATAGCTATATCCTTATTTGTTCCAAGAACCGAATATTTGGAGCCTACCATTCCGACATCCGTAATATATGCCGTTCCTTTAGGCAGTATCATATCGTCATTGGTCTGAACATGAGTATGCGTTCCCAATAACGCCGATATTTCTCCGTCTAAATATAACGCAAGCGCTTCTTTTTCCGATGTCGCTTCTGCGTGAAAATCTATAATCAGGGCATCGGTTTCGCTGCCGATTTCTTTAATTATATCTTCTGCGACAGTAAAAGGCGATTCTGCAAGACCCTTCATAAAGACTCTTCCCTCGAGATTTATAACGCCTATCCTTTTTCCGGATTTGGAAAGAAAAATGCCGTATCCTTTTCCCGGCACCGAAGACGGATAATTTGCAGGCCTCAAAAGTTTAGGCTCCTTATGCATATAAGGAATTATAGTTTTTTGGTCCCATATATGGTTTCCGGTAGTTATAACATCTATGCCCAAAGCAAACAAAAAACCGGCGATGTCCGGCGTTATTCCCATTCCGTGGGCGGAATTTTCCCCGTTTGCTATAACAAATTCGGGCTTATACATTTCGGTTAATCTTCTTATAAGGGCATTAACGGCTAATCTACCCGGTTTCCCTATAATATCTCCTATGAAAAGAATTCCGATATCGTCATCTTGCAAATTCGGTTGCCCTCGTTTCTCTTATAACGGTTACTTTTATCTGTCCCGGATATTGAAGGGAAGACTCTATTTTTTTTGCGATATCTTTTGAAAGCACAACGGAATCTTCGTCGGATATTTTCTGGCTTTGAACTATAGCCCTTATTTCCCTTCCAGCTTGAATTACATAACTTTTTGCAACTCCGCTGAAAGAATTGGCAATCGATTCCAGGTCCTCGAGCCGTTTTACATAAGTTTCGAACATCTCTTTTCTTGCGCCGGGTCTGGCTGCGCTCAGGGCATCGGCGGCGGAAACTAAAACCGCCAGTATGCTGTTAGGCTCCTCGTCGAAATGGTGCGCCGCGATAGCATGTATTACCTTAGGAGATTCGCCGAATTTTTTGGCAAGGTCCGAACCGATGACTGCATGCGACCCTTCCACTTCATGGTCGACAGCTTTTCCTATATCGTGCAAAAGGCCGGCTCTTTTAGCCTGTTTTACGTTGATATTGAGTTCGGCCGCCATTATGCCGCAAAGAAAAGCAACTTCTATCGAATGATTATATACGTTCTGGGAATAGCTAGTCCTGTATTTTAGTCTTCCTAAAAGTTTAAGCAGCTCTGGATGAACGCCGTGAATGCCGACATCGAATGTAGCCTGTTCTCCGGCTTCTTTCATTGTCTGATTGAGCTCTTCTTCCACCTTTCCGACTATCTCCTCGATTCTGGCGGGATGGATTCTGCCGTCCGCTATTAATCTTTCCAGCGAAAGCTTTGCAATCTCCCTTTTAACGGGATTAAAAGAAGATAAAATAACGGCTTCCGGCGTTTCGTCTATTATAAGGTCTACGCCGGTGGCGGCTTCAAGCGCTCTGATATTCCTGCCCTCCCTTCCTATAATTCTGCCTTTCATTTCGTCGCTTGGAAGCTGAACCGAGGATATCGACTTTTCCGCCACGTAATCGCCTGCATATCTTTGGATAGCGACCGCTATAATTTCTTTTGCTTTTTTATCGGCTATCTCTTTTGTTTCGTCTTCTATTCTTTTTATAGCTTTTGCGGACTCATGCTTTGCTTCGTCCATAATCGAATTTATTAAAGTATTCTTTGCTTCCAAAGAAGTCATGCCCGATACGTTTTCCAATTCTAAAATTTTTTCCTTCAGTTTATCGTCCGCGAGTTTTTCTTTTTCGGCCGCCGTTTTTTCCGACTGTGCCAACATTCTTTCTCTTCTCATAAAATCGTTTTCTTTCTTTTCTATCAGCGTTATTCTTTTTTCGAGATTATCTTCTTTAACGGATAATCTTTTTTCCAACTGGCTTATTTCCTGTTTCTGTATTCTAATTTCTTCGTCCGATATCTCTTTTAATCTAATTGCTTCCGATTTAATGCTTAAATTTGCTTCTTTAATAATTTCATCGGCTTTTTTTTCCGCTTCGCTTATAATTCTTTCGGCTCTGGAAGAAGCGCTGTTCAAAGAATTTTTATCTATAATATATTTAATAAAAAAACCGGCAGAAAGAAACGCGGCAGCAATAATAATTATAATGCCCGCCAAAAAATATTCCGTCATTAATATCTCCTCATCTTAATCAAGATTCATTCTAAATTGTTTACTTTACGCATCCCGTTTTCGGTAAGTATATAATTCATTTTAACGTCATAATCGTTCATTTCTATAACGTCGCAGGAAATTAATTGAAATTCGTAACATACGCCTACAAATAAAGGGCGGCTTATATCCGCCAGAGCTTTATCGAAATATCCCCTGCCGTAACCGACTCTGTTTCCGGTTAGGTCGAAAGCCAGTCCGGGAATAAAAAAAGCTTCGATGTCGTTTTTATTTATAGAATATCCGTCTTTAGGACAGGATATCCCGAAAAAATCTTTCCGCATTGAATCGATATCTTCAAATTTATTGTAATAAATATCGTCAGCATTTGCGCATACCGGCAAAAAAATATCGATATTTTTCCCCTTATTCAATTCGATAATATATTCCATTCTTACCTCGTTTTTTATGCTCATATAGATTGCGATGTTTTTAAAGGAATTATCCATTGCATAACCGTAAGCAATTCCGGCGATCTTTAAGCTAGAGGCTTTTATAAAAGATTCGTTTAAATTGTTTCGTTTATCTGCCATTAAATTTCGTATGACGTTTTTTTTAAGCATATTTTTATCGGTTCTTTTTTGCCGGGAAAGATAAAAGGAGTAAGCGCAATAAATGCAAGCGGAATTAAATTTTAAACGAAGCGAAAAATTATAATATACAAAAACCCCGCTTGTGCCGAAAGAGTTCTAAAATTGGACCTATTAAAAATAGGTGGTAACCGTATACCGATTGAAGCAAGAATCTAAGTTTCCTAAGTTTCTTTGCCATAGGGCAGTGACAATTCCATTCTATCCAACTGTTGGGTCAATTTTAAAAACCCGGTATCGAACACTGCAGGGTTTTTGCAAAATAAGTTATGCCGCATCTACGAAGATTTAGCTATATAATTATAAATATTATTAACTTTATCTAAAACCCTTTTGCTTTCATTATTAACTTCCATTTTATCCGACAGAAAATCATCCGCTATATTGAGCGCCGTTAAAACTGCGACATTAAAAGAATCTACGGACTTAGTTCCTTTTACCACCTGTTCAGCTTTGGCGTTAACGAACGATGCAAGCTGTTCTAAATATTTCTTGTTCTTATCGCTGTTTATGATAAACTTGTGATTTAAAATCACAAGTTCGACAAGCTCGCTCATAATTGTATCGTTTCTAAGCTATTTAATATACCGTCTATTTTTTTTATTATAGCTTCATTATCGGCTTCATTTTGAGAAATTTTATTTTTTAACTCCTCGATCTCTTCATCTTTGGCTTTAACCTCCATTAAAAGTTTATCCCTTTCCGTTTTTATCTTTTCAAACGATTCTTTTATTAAAATAACTCTTTCTTCTATAATGCCGAGATTATTTATATCCATTTTTTGAGTTCCTAAAAATAATTCATTCATACGTTTAATCGATTATTTATTTATATATTGTATTATATTTTATATTAAGCCGAAGTATAAAGATGGGCATAAGGCCTCGCGCTCGACGGCACAATTTTGTAAAAAGGCTTGCCGGTAATTTCTTCTAAGGGAATATTAAAACTATCGGCATATTCGGTCAGATACTTTTTTAAAAAGAGAGCGTCTTTCCCGTCTGCTTCATAAAGTTCCACATCTTTTGAATACTTGGAAAAATCGATTTTTTTTCTTAAGAATATGGTGCCTCCGTGCATGCCGGAAGCAAAATATTCGCTGTCGAATTCGTCGGAATCGTTAAGCCCTAATAATACTATTACTCCTCCGGCCATATATTCAGCAAAAAAACTGCCGACTTTTCCTCCTATAATAATAACCGGAAGCTGCTCGTTATAACCTTTCATATGAATCCCTACCCTGTAACCCGCATTGCCCAGAATATAAATTCTGCCTCCTCTCATACCGTAGCCTACGACATCCCCCGCATCGCCTTTTATTAATATTTTGCCGGAGTTCATGGTATTGCCGGCATTATCCTGCGCATTGTTATTTACTATTATGGTCGGCCCGTCCATAAAAGCCCCAAGATCGTTTCCGGGGATGCCGTTTATGTTGATAACGACATCGTCGCATTTTATTCCGTCCCCTATATAATATTGTCCGTTGACGTTTTCAAGAAAAAATTTTTTAATTCCTTTTCCTATTCCATCTCTTATCAACCGGTTAAGCTCTTTGTAGTGCATGCCGCCGGCATCTATCGTCATCATTTCTTTATCGGCTCTCCTTTCGTTTTTTAACTATATCTGCGCAATAATCTATTTTCAGTATTTATTATAATCCCGCATGCTTAATTCCAAGAGCTTTGAGTTCGGAATCCGTCAATTCGACGCCTCTTAACCTTTCCCTCGAACCTCTTAAACTTTCGATGGAATTAACTCCCATTGCTCCCAGCACTTCTTGGATTTCATGGCTCCATGCGGAAATAAGGTTATACAGCCTCTCTCCGTAAACTTCGGGGTCGAGCCTTCTTACAAGCTCAGGTCTTTGCGTAGTAATGCCCCAGCTGCAATTTCCGGTATTGCACTTTCCGCAGACGTGGCATCCCATAACTACGAGGGCGGCAGTCCCTATGGCGACGGCGTCCGCTCCGAGAGCAATGGCTTTTACGGCATCCGCGCTCGACCTTATACTTCCAGCCGCGATAATCGAAGCCTCATTTCTGATTCCTTCGTCTCTGAGCCTTTCATCGACCTGCGCAAGGGCAAGTTCTATGGGTATTCCAACATGGTCTTTAATTATATTGGGGGCGGCTCCCGTTCCGCCGGTATATCCATCTATGTAAACAATATCCGCGCCTGCCCGGACGATTCCGCTTACGATAGCCGCAATATTATGTACGGCGGCTACCTTAACGGATACCGGTTTCGAGTAATCCGTAGCTTCTTTAATGGCAAAGATAAGTTGCCTTAAATCTTCTATGGAATAAATATCGTGATGTGGAGCGGGGGAAATTGCATCCGTTCCGACCGGAATCATTCTGGTTTTAGAAATATCAATGCCTATTTTTTCGCCGGGAAGGTGGCCGCCTATCCCGGGTTTTGCGCCCTGTCCTATTTTTATTTCTACCGCAACGCCGCTGTTCAGATAGTCGCTATGAACTCCGAATCTTCCCGAAGCAACCTGGACTATAATGTTTTTGCCGAACGGCACTAAATCGTCGTGCAATCCGCCTTCTCCGGTATTCATAACGATGCCCAGCGCTCTTGCGGCCAGCGCCATGGCTTTCTGTGCGTTAAGGGAGATAGAGCCGTAAGACATAGCCCCAAAAACAAAAGGCGTTTGCAATTCTATTTGAGGAGGCATCTTAGTCTTTAAAAACGGTTCGCCGTTTCCGTCAAAATCAAGTTCTAATTTTGACGGCTTTTTGCCTAGATAAGTCCTTAATTCCATAGGCTCGCGCAAAGGGTCTATCGAAGGATTGGTAACCTGGCACGCGTCCAATAAAATATGGTCGAAATATTTTTTATATTTGAAGGTCGTTCCCATACCGGATATTACTATGCCGCCCGTTTCAGACTGCCTCCAGATATTTTTTATAAGGCTTTCTTTCCAGTTTGCATTTTCCCTGATAACGGTAGGATTTTTCACTATCGAAATTGCCCCTTCCGGACAATAAGTATAGCACCTGCCGCAGGCGACGCATTTAGCGTGGTCAGAGATTATCTTGTCTCCGCCGAAACTGTACGTGCCCCATCCGCAATTTTGAATGCACCTTTTGCATCTGACGCATTTGTTATTGTCTATAAGGGCTAAATATTCGGATTGTATATTTGAAAAAGAAGATTTTGTCATAGGCCGACTAACCCCCTATTCTGCATTACCGGTTCTTCGAACTCTACCATTACCGGTTCTCCCGCTTTTGGCGACCATACCCGGTCAGGAGAGGGACATACCGCACTTATAGCGGCTTCTTCGGATGCTACATAGGTAAAATCACCCGCGGTAGCGGCGACGAGGGGCCTTAGCTTAATTCTATCGTTCATGGCAACCATGCCGTTAGAATATCCGAATACGATAGCAAAAGGTCCGTTTAAAAGGGCGCTGCCGTATATCTGCCTTAATGCGGTCAGCAATTCTTTTTGAACCCTGTCCATTTTGTCTATTTTATTGTAAAAGGGCGAGGCAAGGACGGTTAAGGCTAACCGAATTGGAATGCCGTGTTTTCTGACGAGAAGGTCTAAGATATAGGTTATGGCTTCGGTATCCGTCTTAAGGGAAAGATTATATTTGTACATTTCAAGATACCGTTTATTTATGCCGTAAGAAGATATTTCTCCATTGTGCACGATAGACCAGTCCAATAAAGTAAAGGGATGCGCGCCCCCCCACCACCCCGGCGTATTGGTCGGAAAACGGTTATGGGCCGTCCACATATAGCCTTCTATTTCTTCCAATTTGTAAAAATCGGCAATATCTTCCGGATAACCGACTCCTTTAAACGCGCCCATATTTTTTCCGCTTGAAAAAACATAAGCGCCGTCATAGTGCTGATTGACGAGCATAACGCTGTTGACTACAAAATCGTCGTCCCCAAGCTCGCGAAAAAGTTTATCCTGCCTGTCCGATTTAGGCTTTAGAAAATAACGGTGAAGATATGGATGGTCGTATATCTTGGCCGTCCTGAACGTGGGTATGGGCTCTTCTTTTTCTATAATAAAATTGTTATTAAGATATCCTTCGACGTCTTTTTTGGCGGAAAGATTATCGTACATTATATGGAATGCGTATAATTCGGCATATTCCGGATAATTGCCGTAAACGGCAAATCCTCCGCCCAAGCCGTTTCCCCTGTCATGCTCTACGGATATGCTTTTTTTTATATCGCTTCCGTTTGTCCTGACCTTTTTTGCGTTAATAATTCCGACAAGCCCGCAGCCAGAAATATCCCTTTCAAGATTAAATTTGTTTTTGATATTAAGCACTTTAATCCTCTATTTTTTTTATAAAATTATGCGTTATCGTTAGTTTGAATATAACATAAATATATATTTTTAACAATATTTTGCAAGCGAAATTTAACCTATAAAATATTTTCGTCTATAATTCTTTTAAATTCGGCATCTAATTCCTTTTTTACGGGAGGAAGCCCTAATTTTTTTCTCATACCTTCCTGCGGCTCGCCGAGTTTTAAGGTTTTAAAGAAAATCTCTTCCGCTTTTTTAACTTTTTGAGGGCTAAGACCGTTTTTAATCGCCAGATTTTTAAGCGCGGTGAGAACGGTTTCCCAGCTGTAGTTTTGTGGGCATAACTCGACGCAAGTATGGCACTCGAGGCATTCCCATATAATTTTCGACGACATCGCCCTTTCTACGTCGTTATCTAAAATCATTTTTATAACTGATGGAGGGTCGTAAGACTCAAAAGAGAGGCTCATCGGGCAATCGTTTTTACATGCCCGGCAGTCATAGCATCTGACTAGGGAATCCCTGTCGAAAATAACGGAATAGTCTGTTAATGCCTTAATTCCTTTAAACTTGTCTAAAAATTTTTCCGCTTTAATTTTGTGCTGCAATATAAGCTCTTCCGTTCCTTCAATGCCGAAAGCCAGGCACATAAGCTCTTCTAAAGTTATAACGGGAACCTGGCGGTTTAAGCCTTCTTTTAAAAGCATATACTGGTTTGTATCGAACTGCGTAAAACATGAAGGGCAAACCGTAGAAACGGCATCGGCATTGCTCTCGTTTATAGAATCTAATTTTATTCTTGCCATAACCAAGGATTTATCGTGTTCGTCAACCCGGTCAAGAGCCTGTCCGCAACACGTCATTTTATTTTTATAGTTTATTACGTTAGCGCCCAGCGCTTTAAGGATATTATCGTATTTTCGCGGTTCGAAAGGGGAATCGAAGTTAATGGCATGCGAAGGCCTGACTAAATGGCATCCATAGTGGATTGCGATATTTAAACCCCTCAGAGGATATTTTACGTTTGCCCTTATTTTGTCCAATCCTATTTCATCGTGAAGATATTCTATAAAATGATAAACCGACGACCTGCCGGAAAATTCGAGATTAACTTTTTCCAAAGATTCGTTTATTTTCTTTTGATAAGGAAGATTGGAAGCAATCTTTGCCCTGACCTGCTTAAGGTTTGAATAACATCCCGTGCAGACAGACATTATATCGACTTCTTCTTTTTCGGCAAGCGCGATATTTCTGGCTCCGGTTAAATCGAAAAGCTTTTCGTCTATATTATTAACTAAAGATTTTTCGGGACAGCATGTAAAAGAATTTATGTCTTTGTATTTTACGTTTAACTTATCGAGAGCCAGTCTTGTCGCTTTTTCCATAAAAGGAAACTTAGCCTGTATGGTGCATCCCCAAAAAATGGCATATTCTTTATTCATATTTATGTTTTAATATTGTATAATATATTTTATGATATTTTAAAATTAACCGATTATAATAACATTATAATAACGGCTTTTTCTTTATTAATGCAATATAAATATCTTAATAAATAGTATAAAATATATTAAAAAAAAATTCAATTTTAAAATGAGGTATTTGAGTTTATGGATATTTTGAATCAGGCTTCGCCTGTTAAATCGGAACTTTCTTTAGAATTAGATTTAGACAAATCGTTTGGAGCCTCCAGCCTGCCTATCGCTATTAAAGGAATTAAAGGGGATACTCTTTACATGAACAAACAGGCAAAAATGCTTTCAGTTTTATCTAAAGGTTCAATTTTTGTTTCGTACGACGAAAAACTGCCGGAAGAAGTACTCCAAATAAATAAAATGGGCATTGCGACGGTGGACAAAAAAATTGAATTTAGAAACGAGAACGGCAATCTCGAAAAAAAATTTTTCCAGGTGGAAAGCATAACCCTTTTGAACAAATTCGGACTTTTTTACGGAACCCTGTTTATTTATAACGATTTGACGTCTTTGGTCGATTTTATCGAAAAAAGCGAAACCAGCATGAACGACAGGACTTTTGACGAAATGACCGAGATGCTTCTAAAAAACCAGTTCGATTATATCCTGTCGAAAGAAACGGAAAGGGCTTCAAGGTACAGTTTCCCGTTATCTTTATCGGTATTTTTCTTTGACAATTTACGCTTTTTAGGACAGTCTCTGGGGAACGAACATCTTAATCAGGCTCTTAAAACTATCGGCACGTATTTTAAACAAAACCTGAGAAAATCGGATATTATTTTTAGAATAGAATTTAACGATTTTATATGTATTCTGCCCCATACCAATTATGAAAACGCCTGCAACAAATTCAATAAAATGAAAGGGGGGCTTTCAGAGGTATTAAAATTTAGCGATAATATAAAACCCGTTTTAAATTTCGGAATTTCCGAATTTAACGTAAAAAAACATTACAAAAATTATAACTCGATGATAGAAGAAGCGAAAGAGGATTTGAAGAAAAAAAAATCAGTTTCCCGTTAATATTCCGGAAACGCTTTTTAAATATTTATAAGAAGAAATCAGCGAAAATATAATGCTCGCAACAATAAGATAGAAACCTACTATTCCAAAGTTTATATAAAAATGCCTATAATAGACGAGCAGGCAAAATATCCCGAACATTTGAAGCGCGGTTTTCCATTTGCCTTCTTTCCCGGCAGAAATTACTATTCCTTTTTCGCTTGCAATCGCCCTTAATCCCATAATGAAAATTTCCCTGAAAATAATAATTGCGACTAACCATGCCGGAATTCTATTTAATGGTATCAGCATTATCAGTATAGTTATGACAAGGAGTTTGTCGGCGATAGGGTCCAAAAAAATTCCCAGATTAGTTACCAACTTTTTTTTTCTGGCTATATAGCCGTCTATGAAATCCGTTAAAATTGCCGCCAGAAAAAAAATAGCGGCATATATTCCGTAGATTTCTTCTTTAAAAAATAATAAAAAAAATATTACCGGAATAATTAAAATTCTTGAAAAGGTTAAAATATTAGGAATGTTGTATATCTGCTTTTTATTTTGCATTCGCATCATTTTTCCCTGTAATAATCCATTACTTCTTCGACATAATTGCGGGTTTCGCTGTAAGGCGGTATCCCCCCGTACTTGGCGACGGCCTTGCTTCCTGCGTTATAAGCGGCGAGAGCCAAAGGCAAATTTCCGTTATATTTGTCGATAAGGCTTTTTAAATATTTCGTACCTCCGTATATATTTTGGTATGGACTAAACGGGTCGGATACGTCGACTAATCTTTGCGTTTCGGGCATAAGCTGCATAAGTCCTTCCGCTCCTTTGTCCGAAACGGCGTTAATGTTAAATCCGGATTCGACTTTAATAACGGCTTCTATCAGCTTGGGATTTACATTATACTTTTTGCAAGCCTTGAAAATTATTCTTCTGTATGCGACTCTTCCGAGACGGTTAACGAAGTTACCGCCATAGCTATTTTGCCCGGTACTCATATAAAGGCTGTAACCGTTTGAAACCGGGGCGTTCGAGAAATAAACCGTTCCGTTCCTGCCGACACGCATATAAATATCGGCCGAGACGATTTTAGCGCATATAAGATTTGTCGAAAAAACGGCAATAAAAACCGGCAGTAAAAAAATAAAATTATTTGTCCTCATAAACTTTCGCGCAATAAAGCATTCATTGCCGATGCGGCCGGCGCGCTTCCTCCAAAATTTCCAAAATTTCCTATGGCGTTAAAAAATTCGTCGTTATAGAGGCGCATTTTAGATTCTGCCGCGCCGACAAAACCTACCGGCATGCCTATAATCAAAATCGGCTTATAATTAATGGATTCATAAAGACGGCGGCACAGCTTCATAGATTCCTCAAGCGCGGTAGGAGCGTTGCCTACGATAATTATATCCGGCAAAGACTCGCTAATTGCCGCTCTAATGGAAAAAGCCGATACGGTGGTTTCGGCATCTGCGGGTTTATAGCCAAAACCTATGCGGCAATCTATGTCTAAAATTATATTCCCGTTGGTATTCCTGCTTATTCCTGCTTTCGTCATTTCGGAGTCGCATACGATTTTCAAAGGTTCCCGCTTAGAAATCTTTTCGTTGATAAGGCTTATGCTTTTTTCGGCAGAATTATTGGTAAAAAAAACCGTCTCGGCATAATTTATATCGCTTGTGGCATGAATTACGCGCCTCACGACAGCTTTTTCCGCTTCGGAATAATTTGCGCTGAAACGGCAATTTCCTTTTAAAAGGGATTCTATTATATGCAAACTTTCTTCGTAAATTTCATGGCCTTTGTTTGGGCTTTTTTGCGAAACGGGCACGTTCATCTATGGTTTATTTTAATTTTTTATAATTTTAATTAAACGCGTATAAATGTTATAATAATTATTAAAAACGGCATAAATGCTTTATAATAAAATTTATCATATTTTATCTTTAAAAACAAGTTTGCCGCAAAAAAAAATAATAATTAAGACATGGCCGCAAAAGAGTGGATATTAAATAAATCCCAAAAAGAACTAGAAGAATTCTGCGTAGCAAACGGATTTAAAAAATTTGGGGCGGAACAGGTTATGCGATGGATTTATTCCGAAAAAATATCGGATTTTTCAAAAATGTCCAACATTTCAAAATCCCTCCGGGAAAAACTTGATTCCAATTTTCATTCCGAACTTTCAAAGATAATAAATATCCACAAAGAATGGGATTCAGGAGGCGATTCTAAAAAATATCTTATAAAATTAGCCGACGAAGAAATTATCGAATCCGTATTGATAAGTTATAAAAACAGAAAAACCCTCTGCGTTTCGTCTCAAATCGGATGCAAAATGGGCTGCGTCTACTGCGAAACCTCAGGCCTCGGTTTTATCAGAAATCTGACTTCCGGCGAAATAATATCGCAGGTGCTTATCGTAGAAAACGATATAAAAGATAAGATTACGAATATCGTCTTTATGGGGATGGGCGAACCGTTAGACAACGTCTTAGAAGTCGAAAAATCATTGGATATCATTTCAAACGCTAATTTTCTTTCAGTGGCGCCCAGAAAAATAACGGTTTCCACTTGCGGATTACTGAACGGGCTGGCCGGAATCGAAAAATATAAATATAAAATTGCGATATCTTTGAATGCGGCAGATAACGTGACGAGAAGCGCGATTATGCCGGTCAATAAAAAATTTCCGATAGAAGATATAACCGCCTTTATAAATAAAAGAATACCGGCGGGGCATAATAAAATAACTATTGAATATGTTTTAATAAAAGGCCTGAACGATAGCGTGGAAAGCGCAAAAAAATTAGTTCGCATGTTTTCTCCCGCCAAAGTAAAATTTAATTTAATACCTCTTAATAAAGAAAAAAATTCTGTTTATTTAAGAAATTTTGAAAGGCCGGGCGATAATGTCTTGGATAATTTTAAATCAAAATTAATCAAGGCTGGATTTATCGTAACGGTAAGATTTTCCAAGGCGCAGTCTATAAACGGGGGATGCGGCCAGCTTAGGGCTGAAAAGATACGTTCTTTATAAAATGTTTTTCGAAAAGCCGGCTGCCTGAAAGGGGAAAATTTTTTGATATTTTTATTATTTGATTTATATCGCTTTTTCTCTGAAAAGATTCGGAGGTTATATATTTTTTGCAGCCTAGAATAACCGACCCGTCTATAAAGCGGATATTTTTGCCTTTAAAAGGAAAAATATCTATAAAATCTATTATATAAGGTTTTATACTGCTGCCGAAAGTTCCCGAAATATAGACGTCGAAATCTTCGTAATCCGAGATTTTAAATTTATCAAGGAGTATTTCCGATGCGGATTTAACCGCCGATTTAGCAAACTGAAACTGCCTTACGTCATCCTGAAAGAACTTTATGCTGTTTTTTCCGTCTATATAAATTAGAACCTCGTTTTCCCTGTTCCCCTTTTTTACGGCAGAAAAACTTTCGGATTCAATCTGTTCCGGGGGCATAATCCTTCCGTTTTTATCGATTACGCCGTTTTTTAAAAGTTCGTAAACAAGGCTCATTATCCCGCTTCCGCAGATTCCGGAAGGCGCGGACCCGCTTATGGTTCTTAACCTGAACAGGCCGTCTTCTAACGCGACATCGTAAATAGCTCCGGCCGAAGCGGTCATTCCGTATTTTATATTTCCGCCCTCAAATGCCGGACCTGCGGGAGCCGAGGTCGTATATATTTTATTCCTGCAGCCTACGGCTATTTCTACGTTTGTTCCGAAATCTGCTATAAAAGCCGGCTTATCTCTTCTTATCAAGTCAAAATAATAAATCGAAGCGACGGTATCTCCGCCGACAAATCCGTCTAAAACGGGAAAAATAAATAATTTTTTATTTTTAAGGCAAAAATCCTCCAAATAATCGGTATTATCGGGAAAGGAAAATTCGGATAAAGGCCTGTAAGGGGGTTTGGAAAGAGAAGCTAAAGGATAACCGCACAAAGCCATCTCCATAACGGTATTGCCCGCTATTGCCACCTCTTTTATATCTGAGCAATTAAATCCCAATTCTTTTTTATTTGCTTCAATTAAAGCGTTAAGAGTAGAAACGGCTCTTTGCTGTAAATTTTTAACCGAATTTTCATCTAAACCGTTCTGAATCCGTTTAACGGAGTCTAAACCGAATTCGGGATATTGAAAATTAAGGATGCTCTTTACGGGATAAGCATTCCGTTCGCTATCCGTTATTATAGAGGCGACGGTAGTAGTGCCCAAATCTATTCCGAGCGAATAATCCATAATTTACGTTTATGCTATATTTATGCAAATATCGCTATCTGCCTTTTTACCTAATACCCTGCCTATTCTGTAAAGCGGCTCTCCTTTATTCTTGAAAATGTCTTCCGCATAGCCCGTTTTGGTTTCGGGCACAGAAAATATTAATCCCCCGGACGTTTCCGCCCCGAAAGCAACCCATAATAAATTTTCGTCGGAGTTATCGTTATCGATATGCGTAAATTTTGCGAAATATTTCCTGTTGCGTTTTGTTCCCGCCGGATTAATGCCTTTTTTTATCAAATCTAAGGTGCCGTTTATAACGGGCAGGGAAGTTAAATTTATTTCGCAAGCGGCGCCGCTTGCAATCATCATCTCGCTTAAGTGGCCTATGAGGCCGAATCCCGTAACGTCTGTTATAGCGTTCGGCAGTTTAAAAGAAACGGCTAATTCCGAAGAATGTTTATTCAGTTTAGACATAGAGGATGAAGCCTCGTCCAAAGTGTTTTTATCTAAAAAATCCGTACATATCGCGCTGACGGCAAATCCGGTTCCCAGTTTTTTAGTCAAATATAAAACATCTCCGGATTTTGCGCCCGCGTTAGAATAAATTTCCTTTATGCCGCATAAGCCGGTAACGCTTAATCCGTACTTTATCTCTTTGTCGTCTATGGAATGGCCTCCCAAAAGCACGGCTCCGGACTCTTTTATCTTGTCGAGCCCGCCGAGGAGTATGAGGTTAAAAACCTCTTTTTCTATGTCGTTTATTGGGAAACATGCGATATTTAAAGCCGTTAATGGTTTCCCTCCCATGGCGTATATATCGGAAAGGGCGTTAGCGGCCGCAATCTGACCGAAGGCGTAGGGGTCGTCCACCACAGGGGTAAAAAAATCCACCGTTTGGATAATACAGGTATCATCGTCGATTTTATATACCCCGGCATCGTCTTTATATCCGAACCCAACTAAAACATTTTCGTTAACGGGCACGGGCAGTTTTTCAAGAATATTAGAAAGGTCCTCCGGACCTATCTTGCATCCTCAGCCGTGAGCGCTTGTCAAACTGGTAAGCTTGTATTTTTTGGCGGTCATCTTTATTTTAATTTATCCGGTTACGGCGTAGGCATTTTCCCGCCGACTATAAGATATTTGAGGTCTTCGTCCGTAAATTTAACCCCACCCCCGAAATAAACGGACCTGCCGCCGTTATCGAATATGTCGTCGTATCCGGCATCTAAAAATATATGCTTGTAAAACGAATACGCGATGCCAGCGTTGATATTCTCGCTGACGCCGTTATTGTCGGCATTGAATCCAAATGCCCTTGCATAAAGTTTAACGTTTTTGCCTGTATGGGGTACGTAGTAATTTACCCCTACCGCGCCGGTAGAATATAATAAACCCGCAAGAAGGGTAAAATTGTAAAAATTTTTAGCTATTAAGGCGTTAAATTTTATGCTGTTGGAATAGGAATATTGGGTAGTGTTCGTCGTTACGTTCGACGGATAAAACTGCCCCGAAGGCGGATTATTGGTCGTATATGTAGTAGTCTGGGTTTCTCCATATGTATTTCCGTAACCCATAGGCACCGATGCCACCCCAAGTTCGTAATAATGGCCCGGAGAAGGCTGCAATTTAAGGTTAACCTGCGATATGGAACCCTTGTTCCTGACGAGATACTGCGAATTCATATTAACCTTAACCTTAAACCTGCCGTATCCGCCTACCAAATTATTAATGCCTTTAAGCGAACCGTTAAGGTTGTCGTACACGGAATTACTGTTCACGAGCTTGCCGACCGTTCCCTGGCCGTTATTTATTTTTGACGAAATACCGTATAATTCGTTAAGGGTAAGTTTTAATTTTTTTGTATCCGAGTTTATATTTTTAAGGCTGCTGTTTATATTTTCTCTATTTTTAGCCACTATATAATTTAAATTGGCTGAAAGTCCTTTTATATTTTCCGTAATTGCCGGAAGCTCTGTTTTAAGGTTGTACGATATGGAATCGAAATTATGTATAGTCCTTGTGATTGCCCTGTCGTTTTGCACGGTCAGACCGTTAATGTTTTTAGATATAGAAGCAAAATTGGACATAATTACGTTAACGTTTTCCTGGTTTTCATACACAAGCCTGTTCAAATTTATCGAAAGCGCCGCTATATTTTGAAGTATAGCCTTTATATTTTCTTCTCCCGTCTTAGTGCCTATAGAATTTTTTAGCGATTTTGAAACTTTTTCCAGGTCGCTCGCAGTTTTTGAGAATTTCATTATAAGCGCGGACATGCTCTGAGGCGATACCTCGCTTTTAACGACCTCGTTATTTAAAGGGTTATTTAAAGGCTTATTGGCGCCGGCCTCCTTTCCGCCGACCGGAGAAATAGATATATAGCTTTCTCCAAGCAAGCTAAGCGATCTGATAGACGCAACATATTGGGGATAAACCTTATATTTGGATTTTATGGCCATATAAACCCTCGCCAGACCGTTTTCCAGACTAATTTTCTCTACGGTTCCTATCTTTATGCCGGCCATGGTTACCCCGGTTCCGTTGCCTATGCCGCTCGCCGATTTAAAATAGGCCGATATGGTATAAGTCGGCTCCTTAAATATGCGTATTCTTCCGACCTTTACGGAAAAATAGGCGAGTATAAGCAAGACTATTACAGTAAAAATGCCTACTTTGGTTTCTTTATTTATTTTCATAATAAAATAATTTAGTTTTAAATTGAAATAGGCCCTTCCATACTGCCGGATACAAACTGTTTTACCACCGGATTTTTAGAATTTCTGAAATCTCCGCTGGCGCCCTCTTCTATAATCTTGCCTTCATAAAGCATGGCTATCTTGTCGCCGGTTTTATACGCCGCTTCGATGTCATGGCTTATTATTATTCCCGTAAATTTAAATTTGTCATGCATGCGTATAATTAAATTATTTATGACATCGGACATAATGGGGTCAAGTCCGGAAGTCGGTTCGTCAAAAAGCATTATCTCTGGATTAAGTATTAACGCCCTTGCGACTCCGACCCTTTTTCTCATTCCGCCGGAAATCTCGGAAGGCATTTTCTGCTCCTGCCCTTCTAAGCCCACGTCTTTAAGGATAGAATTCACTTTGTCTTTAATATCGTTCTCATGTATTTTAAGATGCTGCCTTAACGGAAACGCCACATTTTCGAATACGCTCAATGAATCCAACAAAGCCCCGTCCTGAAAAACCATCCCAAATTTTTTTCTTATTTCGTTAAGCTCTTTTTTTTTAAGGGAATTTATGTCTAAATCATTTATAAGAACCTTCCCGGAATCGGGCTTTATCAAACCTATTATGTGCTTCAGCATAACGCTTTTTCCGCCTCCGCTTCTGCCTATAACTACGGTTATTTCTTTTTCTTCGAATTTTATATCGAGATTATCCAGCACCTTTATGCCGTTGAAAGATTTTGACAATCGTTCTAAGGCAATCATAGCGGATAAAAAATAACCGGCAAAAATTCTTTCGACGGAAAAACCGCTTTATCTAATGTATCATTCATTTTATAGTCCGGAAAATATTGTTCGTTATTATATATATATTATAATATCTATATCGGCATATATCGATTATTATTATATATCCCGGCCTGCAATTAATCAATAGTGGCCGGCAGACGCATTCCCCGCCTTAAAAAGAAATTAATTTTGCCGCTAAAATCCGTTAAAAAAGAATGGACGTCAGCAGATAATCCGCAAAAAGAATATATACCGAACTTAGCACTACGGCCTGAGTGGTAAACTTTCCAACCCCCTTGGCGCCTCCCGTTGTTTCAAAACCCTTAAAAGTGCCGATAACGGCGAGTATAGCCCCAAAAAAAACAGATTTTAATAAACCGTTATATATATCGCTAAGTTTAATATACTGATATATCTTTTCCGCATAAGTAACGTGATTGAGCCCCAGAAAATATGCATACACAATATAACCGCCGATTATTCCGATTAAAGAGCATAAAACGGCCATTACCGGAAGCATCGCCATTGCGGCAAGTATCCTTGGAACCGAAAGAAAATAATATGGGTCGACAGCCATAACTTCAAGCGCGTCTATCTGCTCCGTAACTTTCATGGTGCCTATTTCCGATGCCATCGAAGAGCCGCATCTTGCAGTAATCATAAGAGCGGTTAGAACGGGCCCCAGTTCCCTAACCATTGATAAAGCCACGGTGGGGCCTATCATATAAGTAACGCCTACTATCTTGGCGGCATAATATGCTTGGAGGGAGAGCACCATGCCGGTAAAAAGGCCGGTAAGCCCGACAACGTAAAAAGAATCCATGCCGATAAAAATCATCTGGTCGAAAAGATTGTTAAAATTTATGAAATATTCCGGTATGGAAAGCAGAGATTCCCACATGTAAATTATGAGAGAGCCCAGTTCGTTGACGAAATATAAAACAAATTTGCCTATTTTTTCGAATAATATAAAAAATATATTCATTGGTGGTATGTTTATGATTCTTCAAGCTCGACATGCCAGTATGCGCTGTCAACGAGGCTTAAAAACGGCATCCATTCTTTATACATTATGTTTGTGAGGGATATGTGATAGTAAGGCGACCATTCCGGTTTTCGCGGCTTCCTTATAAGTTTTATTCCGGCTTCCTCCGGCGTTTTTCCGCCTTTATTCCTGTTGCAGGAAATACAGCTGCATACGACGTTCTCCCACGAAGAAACCCCGCCCGCGGTTCTTGGAACGACGTGGTCTAAATTCAACTCGTTTTTTTTGAACTCTTTGCCGCAGTATTGGCATTTATTTTTATCCCTTAAAAATATGTTTGCCCTGGAAAATTTTATGTATCTTTTAGGCAGTTTATCATAATTCATAAGGATTATGACTCTCGGCGCCCTTATCGCCCTGTCCACGAGTCCTATGGAATTTGATTTGTCGGTAACGGAAAGATCCTGCCACGAATTAAAACTGAAAGTCTTGTAGCTTTCGTCAACGGCTTTGGCGATATCCTGATAAAGGAGTATCAGCGCCCTTTTTAAAGAGGTAACGTGAACCGGCAGGAAAGACTTATTTAGGACGAGAACGCTTGACGATACCATAGAATTATATTAAAACTATATGTCATAATGAAAATATTAATTGCAATTATATCTATACCGGCATTGAATTAATATTTAAATGATTTTAATTTTAATTAATTTTAATTATTAGCATATTATACCAATAAAGCAAAAAATAAGAAACTAAAACTTTTTATCCGGAAATTATGGATAATGCATCTAGTATATCGTTGCAGTCCAAATCCGATACGGTTCTCATATCAAGCATAAATTCTCCGTTTTTTATCTTTCCTATAACTGGAATTTTCAGGCTGCGGAAAATTTTACCGAGTTTATCCGCGCTTATTGTTTTATGCGCTATCTTTATCGCATAAGTTTCAAGTTCATAATCGGGAAGGGCTCCGCCGCCTATAATACTTGCATCGCGCACTATTTTGAAATCGAATAGATTTTTATCTGCGGCTTTCGATTTTTTAATTTTATTTAAAAGTCTTTTTGCCTTTTTTAGTATGTCCTTTCCTGTAAGGGCTATAAAAAACAGCGTGGGGATATTTTTGACGGCTTTTTCGATATCTAAATATTCGAATAAAACCGCCTCTAAGGAGGCAAGGGTCATCTTGTCTATCCTAAAGGCTCTGTTTAAAGGGTTTGAAGCTACCATATCGATATATTTTTCCTTTCCCGCTATTATGCCGGCTTGAGGCCCTCCCAGAAGTTTGTCTCCGCTGAAGGTTACGACGTCGATGCCCGCGCTTACAACCTCCTGAGCGGTGGGCTCATACGGCAAACCGAACCTGCTTAAATCGATAAAACTGCCGGAACCCAAATCCTCCATAACGGGTATTTTATGTTTAGCGCCTATTAGGGAAATATCTTTGCCGGATAATTCGCTCGTAAAACCGCTCATCCTAAAATTACTCTTATGAACTTTTAATAACAGCGCGGTATTCTCGTTTATGGCGGATTCGTAGTCTCTAATATTCGTCTTGTTGGTCGTACCGACTTCTACTAAAGAGGCGCCCGACGCCTTCATTATATCGGGGATTCTGAAAGAGCCTCCTATTTCGATAAGTTCTCCTCTGGAAATTATAACCTCTTTCTTCTGTCCGGAGCAGAATGACGAAAGAGCCATGAATACCGCGGCGGCATTATTATTTACTACGATAGCCCTTTCGCATTTTAAAATTTTTTTTAGTAAATATTCTGCGTGAAAATATCTTTTTCCCCTTTTGCCTTCGGCTAAATTGAATTCCAGATTCGAATATGAAGAAGAAATTTTTGATACGTTTTTGACTGCGCTTTCGGGAAGTATAGACCTCCCCAGGTTGGTATGAACTACCACTCCGGTTCCGTTGACGACTTTTTTAAGGCTGAACGAAAAATTATTCAAATCTTCCTTAAGTTTTTCGGCAAAATATTCGGCGGAAAAGTTGAAATTGTCCGATAATTCCGATTTATCGTCCTGCTTTAACAAGCCTAAGATTTTATCTTTTTCCGATTTTATTAAATTGTTTAATTTTTCTTTAACGAATTCATCGGGGAACTTTTTCGAAAGTTTAAGCGTTTCATTATTCTGCAGGATTGACTGGACGCTTGGAAACCGTCTTAAAATATCGTGTTTTTTATCGTTTTCCATTAATTAGCCGCAATTTTAATTTAGCTTAATTGATTTAAATTATATGCCTTCAAAAGATTTTAGCCTTTTGCCTGTATGAAAAGACAAAAAATCTCTTAAAAATATCGAACATTCGGCTAACATCTCTTCTTTCACTATTAGTTTGCTTATAATAGACAAATCGGACTCGACCATTAAATTGGATAAATTAATAAAATTAACAGGCAGTTTATTGATTCCGGCATATTTAAATTCGTTATATTTATCTTCGGCGCATGATTTGCAAATGACGCCTCCTTTTTTTAAGCTGAAATCGAATCTGTTCTGCAAATTTTTTTCGGAACATCCGACGCAGTTAGAAAAATTGGGAAATATTCCGGTAAATTTCAGCAGATTAGAAATAAAATATATTTCGTATTTAAGCAATACCGTATTGATAGAAACTGGCGGGCGTCCGGCAGAAACGGTTTCCAACCCGTCAAGGCTTTTAAAAACATCCCTTATAAGATAAAAAATGTTTTTATTATTGTCTCTTTCCTGGCATAAAATCCTTGAAAGCTCTATCAGCTTAGTTAAAAATAAGTATATATCTATATCTTTCCTTAAGTTTTTGTAATCTTCTATCATATCTACTTCATATAAAATATCTAAGGTCATTCCCGGCTTTTCATAAAATTTGATATTTGTGAGCATTGCGGGTTCTAATTTGCCCAGAAATCTTTTTTTGCTCTTTCTTGCATTATTCGCAAAACATGTAATTTTCCCGTAGTCCTCGGTAATATAGCTAAGAAGCAGGTCAGCTTCGTTCATCTTTTTTGCGTATATGATAAATCCGTTCGTGGAAAGCAGTTTCATAAAGAATTAAAAATTTTATTTGCCGGAATTAAATATTATAAATATTCCTACTATTATTATAAATACGCCGACCCATCTTTGAAAACTCACTTTTTCCTTTAAAAATATTTTAGATAAAAGAACCACGATAACATAGCCGCTCGAAAGCATTGGATAGGCGATAGAAAGCGGCAGTTTAGACAGCGCGAGAAGGTAAAAGACGGTCGCAAGGAAAAGCATGGCAAGCGCCCCCAATATAAACGGGTCTAAAAAAACCAGAACCGATTTAACGCCTATTTTCAAGTGCTCTTTTTTGACCCTGCCGGAACCCATTTTTTGTAAAATCTGGCCTATTGACGTAAACGCGACGGCAACGCCCATAAAAATATAAGAAATTATAGCCATAATACATAATAATAAAAGCGGTTCAAAAAGACGCCGGCTTATTTTATTTTTTACTCCCGTCAATTATTGCGCGCAATAACGCAGTTCATTTTACATTATATACTTTTTGAGCTTCAATAGCTCGGTATAAGTTGGCAGGATAAAAATTTTTTTATCCTGCGAGTCCTGCCGCTTTCCCGCAAGAAAAATTTTTTCGACCGATTTTTTTAAATTGCGCTCAACTTCAATATCGTCTTTATCTATACCCGCGGCTTTCAATCTTAGCGCTAAATCAAAGGGTCTAAGGCCGGTAATAATTATCCTTCCGATGTTTTCGGCGTATTTTTCGAATTCTACGTCCCAAATCCACGAAACGTCCTTTCCGTCGGCATCTCTGTCCGAAAATGCAAATAAGATATCAACGGGACCGGAATCTTTGCCTCTGCCCTGCGTTATTTTTTCGAGAACGCTGTTAAATCCTGCCGGATTTTTAACAAGGTCTATGTTTACCTCCACGTCCTTTATATTTTTTTTAAAAGACCTGCCGAATTTGGTTTGAAAATTTCCGAACGTATATTTAACGATATCGCCGTCAATCTTATAATGCTTTAAGACGGAGTAAGCCGCAAGATGGTTCGCAATATTATAGTCGCCGGTTAAAGCGGTCTTAAATTCAAAATTTTCTCCCGTTTCGCCGGTTATTGCTTTTATATTTCCGCCGGCATCGCGATATTTGGCGTAAATATCCGGATTTGAATTTGCAAAACCGCATTTTTCGCATTTAAATTCCGTCAGAAATATATTTCCGTTTGATTCGTCTCCGACAAAAAGAACATTCCCGCAATCAGGACACGTAAAAGCATCGGACATACCCGTTCTTCCGGAAATATTTCCGCATTTAAAAAAACTTTTATCAAAACCGTAATATATTTTAGGATTGTTAAGTCCGTAACCTATAAAAGCGGCCAAGGGTTCGAACGAAGGCAAAACAAGCAAAACTCTGCCGGAAAGATTTTTTACGGCTTTTTTTATTTCGAAAACGGTCGAGTTGACTTCTCCGTATCTGTCTAACTGGTCCCTGTAAAAATTGGTAACTACGACGACGTCAGGCTTTAACTTAGAAGATATATAAGGAAAAACTTTTTCGTCCGTTTCGATTATTATATAATCCGCCCGGAATTTAAAGACATCGCCGGTAAAGCCCGCAAATTTATAAGCGCCTATAATAGCGCTTAATATGCCGTTCGGCATATTGGCGCCGTTAGAATTCGAGCAGACATTTTTTCCGGACGCCCTGAGAGCCTCGGCGATAAGGTTTGCCGTCGTGGTTTTTCCGTTGGTTCCCGTTACTAAAACAACCGGCGCGCCGTATGAAACGACATTATTTGCAAAATCGTCGAATATATTCCCGTCGATTTTTTTTAAAATATAGGAGGGAAGGACGTCTCCTTCCCTTTTAAAAATTTTATTCAGTATAAATTTTAGAAATACATATAAAATTATTTCGGCTTTATTTTTTGTTTTTAAAAGCATAATAAATTTAATAAGATGTATAAGTTCCCTTTAAATATCAACGATTTAATATTGGTTAAAAATTAATCAGTTTGATTAACTGCTTAATTTTTTTATAAATATTTTTTATAACATTAAGGTTTTTACGAAAGAAATTCACAGTCTTTGTAAAATTGTCATATAAATGTAATAAAAACTTAACATTAGCGTAACATTTCTTTCATAAAACAGTAAAAAAACTTTTTATCTTTTCTACCGCTTCCATTGCGTTCTTGGCATAAATATCCGCATTTATTGATTTTGCATAATCCTCCGTTACCACCGCTCCTCCGACCATGGAAAATACCTTTAGATTATGCTTTTTAAGTTCTTTAATGACTCGTTCCATTTCCGTAACGGTTGTAGTCATTAAAGCGGAAAGCCCGACAAAATCTACCTTGTTTTTTACGGCTTCTTCTACGATTCTTTCCGTTTTGACGTTTCTGCCGAGGTCTATAACTTCGTAACCGTTATTTTCAAGAAGCATCGTTACTATATTCTTTCCTATATCGTGGACGTCGCCCTCTACCGTGGCCATTAATATTTTATGCCCCTTTAATGCCCCGTTTTTCGGCATCTCCTTTTTAATCCTGCCGAATGCCGTTTTCATGGCTTCGGCGCTTTCCATGACTTGAGGAAGAAAGTATATATTTTTATCGAAAAGCCTGCCGACCTCTTCCAGAGCCGGAATTAAATATTTGCTTCCTATATTTAACGGCGATTCGCCTTCGCTTAAAAGCTGTTCCACATATCCGATTATATGCTCTTTCTCTCCGTGGACTATAGAATCGTATAAACGTTCGCCGCATGTTTTCTTATCGGAGGCCGGGGCGGAACCGGCGGCTGTTTCGTTATTTGCCCTGTAATCTTTAGCCTCGATGGAATACCTGCTTATGTAGTTCTTGAAAAGATAGTCTTTCCCGAGCAATGCGTTCATTGCGTAAAAATTTGCCGTTAAATAGCCGTCTTCAGGATTTATTATGGCTGCGCTCAAACCTTTTTCGAGGCACATAGACAGGAAGGAAGAATTAATATACGACCTTTTCGGAAGGCCGAAAGAAACGTTGCTGACCCCCAAAACGGTAGGAAGGTTCAGCGACGCCCTGTTTTTAGAAAGCGCTTCAATCGTTACGAGAGACTTTTCCTGTCCAGCGCTTATGGGAAGAGTAAGAAAATCGACGATTATATCGTAAGGTTTTATTCCGTAATCTACAAGCCTCTTATAAACGCCGTAAGCCGTTTCAAGCCTTTTTTCGGCAGTTTCGGGAATGCCGTTATCGTCTAAAGCCAGAATCAAAACTCCTGCGCCGTATTTTTTTATCAAAGGCATAATCCTGGATAATTTTTTTTCTTCCCCGCTAATAGAGTTCACCAAAGGTTTGCCGGCATACAGCATAAGGGCTTCTTCCAAAACGGAAGGGTCGGAAGAATCTATCGAAACCGGGGCATGGACGACGCCTGTTACGGCAATTATTCCTTTCTTCATTAAATTTATTTCGTCGGTTCCCGGAACGCCTACGTTAATGTCCAACATGGAAGCGCCCGCTTCAACCTGTTTCAATGCCGTCTTTCTAATGTAATTCGTTTTTCCGTTTTTAAGCTCGTCTATAAAATCTTTCTTGCCGGTAGGATTTATCCTTTCGCCTATTATTACGGGAGGATGGCTATACCCTAACGATACAAATTCGGTTCTTGAAGCCAGAAAAATGCCGTTTTCTCTTTTTATGCCCTTTTCCGGCAAACCGCCCTTATTCAGAACGTCTATTTCAGCTTTAAGAGCCTTAATAAAAGTATCGTCGCTTCCGCAGCACGCCGAAATCACCCTTACGCCTATTAACGCAAGTTCGGAAATTAAAGAGGTAAAATCTTCCGGCTTTCCGGGAAAGACGGTAACTCCTTCCGCTAATTTAGGTATCCCGGCATTAGGTTTGGAAATTAACGGCAAATCCGTAACGGAGGCCATCTTTTTTAAAATTTCGTAGATTCCTGCCGGGCCTACGGAACAATTTGCTCCTACGACATCTGCTCCGAGACTGTCCGCGGTCAACGCAAAAACTTCTGGAGTAGTTCCGAGCACAGTCCTGTATGTGCCGTCAAAAGTCATCATTGCGACGACGGGCTTATCGCACAGCTCCTTAACCGCGATAACGGCGCTCCTTACCTCCTGCAAATCTATCATGGTTTCGAGCTGAAAAATATCGGCTCCGGCGTCTAAACCTGCCGCTACCTGTTCCCTGTAAATTTCTACGCTTTCTTTAAAAGTCGTTTCTCCAACGGGATAAATAAATTTTCCGGTAGGGCCTAAAGACATGGCAACGAGCGCATCGTCTCCGGCGATTTCCTTGACCGCTTTAACGGCTTTAAAATTTACTTCGTATGTTTTGTCGGCAAGGCCGTATTCGGCTAATTTAATTTTGTTGGCGCCGAACGTATTTGCGACTATTATTTCGCTTCCCGCATTAAAATAACTTTTATGCACGTCTTTTATATATTTAATTTTTTCAGAAATATTAAAACTTTCGGGAAGCAGTCCTTTAGGGAGAAGGTTTTTAAGCTGAAGGACGGTTCCCATCGCCCCGTCCGACAATATCAACCTTTTTTTTAATTCCGTCCTGAAATCATTTATCATAAGATTATGGTTATGCCTTAAATAGCCGTCAGAAATTTATTTTTCGGCGGTTTTAAAGCCGCCGGCATTCAGGCGGCTCTCCGGTATTTACTATTTTATGCGTTAAAACAATTTTATTGCCCGTAACGGCGATTTAAGGCTAATATTAAACCTGCGCTGAACTATTTCGCGATTTCCGCCAGACTTACGTTTTTTATCGCCCTGTCCAAAAACTTCTCGCCCAGTTCCTTAAATTTTTCCATATCGTCGCTGACAAAAAACAGTTCGCCGCCGCTTGGCCCTGAGGCTTTTAACATTCCGTTTTCTTTTAAATAATCTCTAACCGCCCGCGCGGTTTCTACCCCGGAATCTATTATCTCTATATTGCCGCCTGCCGCGTCTAATATTAAATCTTTCAACATAGGATAGTGCGTACATCCTAAAACAAGGCATGAAGGCTTTTCGGCTATAACGGAAGACAAATAATAATTTATGGCGTTTTTGGTTATTTCCTCGTTCAGCAAACCTTCTTCGACTAAAGGAACAAAAAGTGGGCAGGCTTTCTCGACGATTCTGAAACTGCCAGCTGACTTTGGCTTGCCGCCGGCGCGGCCGTTTAAAGATTCTATTTCTTTATGAATGGCGATTGAATAGGCTCTGCTTTTAATCGTGGCGGACGTCCCTATAACCGCGATATTTTTTCCGTGCGATGCCCGCACGGCTTTTTTTGCTCCCGGTTCTATAACGCCGAATACCGGAACGCTTGCATTTCTGCGCAAATCGTCCAAGGCTAAACTTGACGCCGTATTGCATGCGACCACAATTATTTTGACTCCCTTATCCGTTAAAAATTTAAAAATTTCGGAAGAATATCTTATAATAGTTTCTTTAGATTTATTTCCATATGGAACCCTTGCGGTATCGCCGAAATAAATCAAATCTTCGCAGGGCAGCATCTTCCTTATCTCTTTAAAAACAGTTAATCCTCCAAGGCCGGAATCGAATATTCCTATGGGGGAATTGTTAAATTTCATTTATAATTTAATTTATAATTTAATATTTTTAAGATATTTTTAAGATGGAATTACTTTAAAAGTTATGATAAAATCAATCGATAATATAAATATTATAAATTAAAAAAATAAAAATAAAAATAAAAAACGCGATGAAAGACAAATATTCCGATAAAAGATTCGATATTCAATCCGAAGAAAATATCGATTTTGAAATTTTAGAAACTTTGGATTTTCAATATCGGGGAAGCGGAACGCTCGTAACCATAAGAACGAAAGAATTTACCGCAGTCTGTCCATGGACGGGCCTCCCCGACGCGGCGGAGCTTTTAATCTCCTACGTCCCGTCAAAAAAAATAGTAGAGATGAAATCATTAAAATACTATCTGCTGTCTTTTAGAAACGTAGGGATACTTCAGGAGCATGCCGCGAACAGGATTCTTAACGATTTGCGCAAGATACTCAAGCCGGAACTCATCGAAATAGAAGCAAGGTTCGAATCTCGAGGAGGGCTCTATACCGTCGTTAAGGTTAGATACGAAGCGGCTAAAAAAAACTGAAATATTTTTAAACGAATTTTTTTAACTCGGCTATATCCTTTCTTGCCAATATTTCAAATTCGTTATTTATCGTAACGCCGTTTATTTTTATTATGCCGTCTAACGAAATGCCGTATCTGTTTCTTAAGGCAATATCTATGAGATAATCGCAAAAAACAAAATTTTTAGGCAACAGGCTTCCGTGCAGATATGTGCCGAAAAAGTTGCCTGTCCTTGCCCCTTCAGATTTATCTTCTCCGTTATTTCCGGCGCCTTTCAACACCGTCCCAATAGTTTTCTGGCCTTTTTCCAGATAAGTTCTTCCTCCGTGATTTTCAAAACCCACTAAAACTGCGCCTTCGGGATTATCGGCTTTAACGGCAATATTTCCCTTTAGCCTCGGCGTTTTAGACTCGGTAAAACCTTTAAAAAAGGAAATTCCCCTGATTATTTTACCGGAAGAAGTTTTATAATAATCGCACATCAACTGGTAACTTCCGCATATTGCCAGCATTATTTTATTATTTTCCAAAGCATCTGCCAATACGCTTTTCTTATTTTTTATAAAATCGCCGTAAATTAAAGCTTGTTCGGCATCCTGTCCTCCGCCCATAAAAAATATATCGGCTTCATCTTTTATGGGCGGTTCATCCGCCGTTCCGAAAGAAACATCAAATGTTTTAACGCTAATTCCGTAAAGGGCGCATCTGTACTTAAAATAAATAATATTTCCCCTGTCTCCGTATATATTCATAACTTGGGGATATATATCTACCGCCGTCAATTCAAATTTTTTTTTAGCCATAATTTTATTTATTTTTAAAGTATTTAAAAAGTATTTAATTGTTTAAGAATTTAACTTTTGCATGAATTATGCTATTATTATATAAAGTTATGCTTTCAGCCATAGAATTAATCTTAAACAAACTCGAAGAAAATAAAAAACTCGGGCTTTATAGGAATATTCCCGGGTTAAGTTTTAATAAAAATACCTCCGAAACAGAAGGTTCCGAAACTTTTCCGGCCATAAACAATCTATTTGCGAAACGTAACGGGCGCGATTTAAATTATAGCACCGAAACCGTAAATCTTGCAACAAACGACTACCTTGGACTTTCTAAAAACGAAAGGGTAAAAACGGCCGCTAGGAAAGCTATAAACTTATACGGAACTTCGGCGTCGTCGTCTTTCTTAATAAGCGGGCATTCCGACATACACGAAAAATTCGAAAAAGAACTTTGCAAATTTAAAGGCGGTTATGAAAACTGTATTTTATATCCGTCCGGATATCAGGCTAATATCGGTATAGTTAAGGCGTTATCCGGCCTATCCCCGTTAAAAACATTTATAACGTTCGACGAGCTTTCCCATGCCTCCATAATAGACGGAGTTTTGTCGTCAGGGGTAAAATTTAAAAGTTTTAAGCATAACGATTTAAAAAATCTTTCGGATATATTGGACAAACATAGAAATAACAAAATAAAGATTGTTATAACCGAAGGCGTTTTCAGCATGGACGGCGACATCCCCGATTTGTCAGGCATTTTAAACATAACAAAAAGAAACGACGCCCTCTGCATCGTCGACGATGCCCATGCAACGGGAACGATAGGGGAAAAAGGCGGGGGCAGCGCGGATTTTCACGATGCCAGACCGGACGCAATAATAGGCACTATGGGCAAGGCTCTTGCGTCAAACGGGGCATTCGTCCTGTCAAACGGCCCGATTATCGAATACCTGATTAACTTTAGCAGGCCTTTTATTTATTCTACGGGAATACCTCCGGCTTCGGCGGCATCCGGACTTGAAGCCCTAAGCGTCATTAAGGAAAATCCCGGTTTAGTTAAAACGCTGAGGGAGAATTCCGAATTCGCGCGAAACTATTTAAGGCAGTCGGGGTTAAACATATTAAATTCCTCGACCCATATAATTCCGATATTAATCGGGGATGAAAATCTTGCCGCATCGATAGAAAAAGAACTGTTAAACGCCGGCATCTACCTTAAGGCCGTCAGATATCCCACCGTTCCAAAAAAAAGCGCGAGGCTAAGGCTGGGCATAAATGCCGGAATAGATTCGGCGGTTCTTAAAAACGCCATAAAAGAAATAGCGGATATAATTTTAAAAAAGCGCATATCATAATTTATAAACCGTAAAATATTTAAATACTAATGCTCGATAAAAATATAATCAAAAAAAATTTTTCCGCAGCAAAAAATTACGATAATTTTACTACTTATCATAATCTTACCCTTAAAATGATTTCCTTTTCTATAAAAGAATTTTTTGACCGCTGTTACGGCGGATGCGGAACGACAGGCAACAGTCCCCGCCTTATAAAAAAAATAAATATATTGGATATAGGATGCGGAACGGCTCAGGGGTATTTTACCGCAAAAAATGCCGCTCTGGGCAGGCCTTTCGATTATTTCGGATTGGATTTCGCATTGGGACTTCTTAAGGAGGCAGAAAGAAAATTAACGGGCGGACCGGACGCCGTTGCTGCCGATAACGCATATCTAATTTGCGGAGACGCCGAATATTTGCCGTTAAAGGAAAAAAAATTCGACGTAATATTTTCCAATATGACCCTGCACTGGCTAAATAATGCAGATAATTTTTTGGAAGGGTGCGAATACGCCTTAAAAGACGGCGGAATGATTATTTTATCTTTTTTAATCGCTGGAACGTTAAAAGAACTGGAAGACAATTTTAAAAATATGGGCGGGGGGGCGGAAGCCGGCATAAGACTTCATAAATTTCCAGAGATAAGGAGCATTAAAGAAAAAATAGACAAAACCGGCTTAAGGATTAACGGTTCTAATATCTTCGAATATAGCGAAACTGCAGGAACTTCTTTTAAGCTGTTGAAAAGAATAAACATGCTCGGCGCAAAAAACGCGCTCGGCGCAAAAATTACAGGCGCTTTATCTTTGAGGAAGTCGCTTCTTCGTTACGATAAGCATTACCGAAACAAAGAAGGCAATGTTTTCTGCACATATAAAATCGCATATTTAACTCTTGAAAAACAATAAAAACCCCGAACAAAATATTAAATTTGTCCGGGGTTAAACTTTAACCGCGAATATCCCCCGCAAAAATATTTTTATAAAAATTTATTTTACGACGGCAAAGTGGTCTCTTCTGTTTTTTGCGTAGCATACTTCCGTATGCGCTTTGCATAAAGGTTTTTCTTTTCCGTAGCTTATGGTTTTAAGCCTGTTTGAAGCTACGCCAAGGTCTTCGAGAAACGCTTCGGCGGCATTTGCCCTTCTCCATCCAAGCGCAAGGTTGTAAGCTTCAGAGCCTCTTCTGTCGCAGTTGCCTTGAATCTGAATGGCGACGCCGGGATTATATTTAAGATAAATCGCATCTTTTTTAAGCGTCATTTTGTCCGCCCGGGTAAGAATAGACTTGTCGAAAGCAAAATGAATGTTGTTGGAGTTAGACTGAATGTCGTAATTTGCAAGCCACGGGTATTCTTTCATATAGGACGGCTCTTTTTTGACTTGAGACGGCTGGGCTTGCGGGGCGGGCGCGGCGGCGGCGGCAGGAGTTTTTGCCGGCGGCAAAGCGCTTGATGACGTCTTCGTTACCTTTGGAGCGCAGCCTGAAAGAGCCGCGGAAACTCCGAAAGCTAAACCGAGAATAGAAAAACCGAATTTCATCTTTTTGTTCATTGTAAACTCTCTCCTTTAAATTAAAATTAAATTAAATTAAATGTCGTTTAAAAAAATAATTAAAATAATTAATTAGATTTCTTAATTTTACTTTGTTAATATATATATATCATTTTTTTAAAATAAATCAATATATTTTTTACATATGTTTTTTACATATTGTTAATAACTTTTAAAATTTCTATATTTTTACATATCGATTTTTATATATGCCGGCATAAAAAAGAAACGCCGCAGTATTGAAATTATTTGCGATTTCTGATATAAATATATATATATGGAATACAAAGATTATTACAAAATATTAGGCGTAGATAAAAACGCTTCTCCCGACGCCGTAAAAAAGGCGTATAGAAAGCTCGCAAGGAAACATCATCCGGACGTCAATCCCAACGATAAAACCGCAGAGGCAAAATTTAAAGAATTGCAGGAGGCGTACGACGTTCTTAAGGATGAAAAAAAACGCAAAGAATACGACGAATTGGGAACCAACTACTTCAATTTTAAAAACGCCGGCGGAGGAGGAGGCTATTCTCAGAACGAGCATTATTACGATTATTCGGGAGAGGGGCGTTCCGGTTTTAACTTTAACGCGAACGGAGGAGGAGGAACCGGCGCCGGTTTTAATTTCGAGGATATATTCTCCGACCTTTTTAACAGGTCGGGAAGAAAGCAGGGACCGCTCAAGGGAAGCGACATGAGCGCTTCCCTTGAGGTATCCGTTATAGAAAGCGTTAAAGGAACGGAAAGAATCATCAACTTAAACGGAGAAAAAATAAAAGTAAAAATACCGGCCGGAATCTCCAACGGCGGCAGGATAAAACTATCGGGGAAAGGTTCGCCGGGATTAAACGGCGGCTCGTACGGCGATTTATATATTACCGTATCTATCATAAACGATAGCATATTCGAAAGAAAAGAAAACGATATATATTTAAACAAAAAAATAAAATTAACCGAGGCCGTACTCGGGGCAAAAGTAGAAGTTTCGGCGATAGACGGAAAATTTATGCTGACGATACCCCCCGGAACCCAGAACGGAACAAAGTTTCGCATTCCCAAAAAGGGAGCTACCGACGTTTCAGGAAAAAAATCAGGCGATCTAATAGTTACGGTGCAGGTTGATATTCCTTCAAATATTTCCGATAAAATAAAAAAAACGTTCACGGAACTTTCGACAGAGGGAATTTAAAAAAGAGGTTCATTGTTTTATTATGGATTACCTTATTAATCTTGCAAGTTTTTGCAACGAAATAGCATTAAACAGCGAATCCGCAATGTTTTTCGTTTACGAAGGAATAATCACCGTCAAAAAGCAGGAAAACATATTCTATATAGACGATAAAAATGCCGGCATCCTCAGGCTTATATCCGAAATTAAAAATGAATTGGAAGTTAACGACGAAGGCATATCCGTAATATTAAATTTGAGAAGCAAAATTTTAGATTATCAGAATAAAATCAGAACGATATTCGACGCCATAGACAAATCTAAAAGCATAGACGAACTTATATTTATACTGAAAAGAACCGGCCGGTTTAAAAATACGCCCGATAATTCCCTATTTGACGACGATACGGAAAACGATATATTTTAATATATTAATTCATGCTATAATATAAGGCTGAATATAAAAAAATTACCGTCATACGACCGGTTATTCGCGGAAGCATAAATTTTATACATAACTTTCAATAATTAACGATAAACGTAAAATAAAAATACTGCCTATAAATGTCCTCTCTCGCTTCAAAGATAACAAAATTAACCGGCGGTTATACCGGCCTAGAAATACCGGACGATATGCTTTTATCGGTTTACGGGCTTTCAGGGTCATCCCTTATAGAGCTCTTTTCTTTGGCGCTTGCACTAAAAGAAAAATATACGGGAACGAGGGTAAACTTTTGCTCCATTATCAGCGCAAAAACCGGAATATGTTCGGAAGACTGCGCATTCTGCGGCCAATCAGCAATCGCGGGCAAAAAAGAAAAAAAAATAAAGGTAAACGCCCTTATGACTGTTTCCGAGATAGTGGAAGCCGCTAAAATCGCAAAAAATAACGGGGCAAACGAATTTTCCATAGTAACGAGCGGAACGTCAATAACCGACGAAAACGAACTCCGCATAATCGGCGACGCCGTCAGGTCGATAAAAAACGAAGCGGGCATTACTCCGTGCGCATCCCTCGGACTCATGAAATACGAACATTTATTGTTTCTTAAAGGCTGCGGCCTCGAAATATTCCATCATAATATCGAAACAAGCAGGGGATATTTTCAAAAAATATGCTCTACCCATTCGTTTGCAGATAACATAGAAACGGTTAAATCCGCAAAAAAAGCCGGGCTTAAGGTATGTTCCGGCGTAATCATAGGAATGGGCGAATCCCGGCTCGACAGGATAAAAATGGCAAAAGAAATAAAAGAACTTGACGTAGATAATATCCCCGTCAATTTTTTAAATCCTATCAAGGGAACGCCTCTTGAAAACGCCGAACCGCTCACGCCTATGGAATGCCTCAAAACTCTTGCAATATTCAGGCTTGTCAACCCTTCAAAAAACATTCTGGCGCAGGGGGGCAGGGAACACAACCTGCGCCAGCTTCAACCCCTCGCTCTTATGGCCGGAGCAAACGGACTCCTGCTCGGAAACTATCTGCTCACGAACGGAAGGAACCCCGAATTAGACTTAGAGTTAATTTGCGATTTGGGATTAGAACCGAATATTTCCGAACCGCCGCAGACTGAATATGCTTAAAAATAAAAAAGCCCTCGGCATAGATTTCGGCTTAAAAAGAATAGGCCTGTCTTTAAGCGACGACACTATGACTATTGCTTTTCCGTTTAAATATATACAGAATAATTCTTTAAAAGAATCGGTCTCTATACTGAAAGAAATTATAAATCTCGAAAATGTAGGTTTGATAGTAATCGGAATGCCGATAGGGCTTAAGGGAAGACAGTCCGAAATATCCATTAAAATAAATGAATTTGTTGCCGAGCTTGAAGATAAAATTATAAAACCTGCCAAAGAAAGCGGGGTCGGCGAAATAGACGTCGCGATTTACGATGAAAGATTTTCGTCCGTTCAGGCGCAAAAAAGCCTTATCGAACAAAATATTAAAAGAAAAAAACGGAAAGAAAAAATAGACTCCGTCGCTTCGGCTTTCGTATTGCAGTCGTATCTCGACAGGCTGAAAAAAGCGGCGGACGGCGGTACGGGCGGCGACCCGCCGGAAAGTTAAACGCCGTTAAGAAAACGTCTCCAGGATATTAAATCAGTACATTATAAAACATATAAATAATTATCGATGTGCTATTTCGACTACAATCTTTACCGTCATTTTAAAAAGATAGCTTTCTATCTAAAAGTTTTTATCCCCGCCTTAGTTATCGGCTACTTGCTTTTCTACGCTTTCGCTCCGCAGTCTTATACCGATAAAAAGCCGGAGCTTATCACCATTTTAAAAGGAGAATCCTTAAAAGAAACGGCATATAAACTTTACGACGAAAAACTAGTAAGCAACCCCTATATGTTTTATTGCATAGGTTTTATAAGCGGCTATTCAAGGTATATGCAGGCCGGAACATATTATGTGTCCGCAAATCAATCCCCCGCGTCAATTTATTATAAATTTGTAAACGGCAGGGTTGCCGAATCTTCCGTGACTATTCCTCCGGGCTTAAACATATTTCAGATAGCAGCGATTCTTTACAAAAATAAAATAACGGGCAAAAGGCTTTTTTTAATAAAATGTTTCGACGAGAAATTCCTTTTAAGCCTCAAAATCGACGCAAAAAGCGCCGAAGGTTTTTTATATCCCGACACCTATATTTTTAAAATTAATTCAAGCCCCGCCGATATCATTAAAGAAATGGTAAATGAATTTTATATAAAAACGAAAAATATGAAAATTAATTACGACGATTTAATAATAGCATCCATAATTATTAAAGAAGCTGGGGGGAGGCATAAAAATTCTATGGCGTTAATATCTTCGGTTATACACAACAGGCTTAAAATAAATATGCCGCTGGATATAGATTCCACTTCAATATATTCGCAAAACCTGATGTTCTGCAAGAAATACATAATAAACTTCGGAAAATTCAAGCAGAATTCCGATATGGAAAGCTCTTACCTGAAGATAAAATCTCCTTATAATACATATTTAAATTACGGGCTTCCGCCTACGCCCATTGCGAATCCGGATATAAAGGCAATAACAGCCGCGTTGAATCCTGCAAAAACCCGTTACTTATATTATATTTCTACAAAATACGGCAAAACGCTGTTCGCATATAATCTAGCCGGACAGATAAAAAATATTGACAAATATCTTAAATAATAATTTAATAGCAATTGTAATACATAATAAATATTTAATTAACATTGTTTTTCCGTTTATTTCTTATTTAATAACCCTGTATAATATATTATTATATCAGGCAAAGTTATTAAATATAATTCATGCATAAAATTAATTTTTAACTTAAATATATAAATTTTAATTAAAGCAAATTTAATCAAGGAGGGCTATCTAAATGCATTTTACGAACCGTAAGAGTAAATTTATCACTTTAGCTTTATTTCTCCTTTTGCCTGTTATCGTTTTTTCGGGATGCGCCACGACGGCCGGACCCGGCACCAGCGCAAGCGGATTATCGTCTGGAAATGTCGCATTAAGCACTAAAATGAGTTCCAGTATTTTCCTCCAGCCGGTATCTCCTCAGGATAAAACCGTATATGTAAGCACCAGAAATACATCTACGGCTACAGGGCTTAATTTTAGGAACGAGCTTATTTCGTCTTTAATAAGCGAGGGCTACAGGGTTACCAATAATCCTCAGGAAGCCAACTTTATGGTTATGTCCAATATCCGATATATCGGCGTAGAATCAAATAACTATACCGTGGCGGGCGCTTTGGCGGGCGGTTTCGGCGGAGCATTCGTCGGCTCGAGATACAATTCGGGCACTTCTATGGTAGCAGGCGGGGCCATCGGGGCATTGGCTGGAGGAATTATAGGCTCGATGTTCCAGAATAAAAACTATATAATGATTGTAGATATCCAGCTTGAACAGAGGCAGGCCGGAACCTACACGACGAGTTCCACGAACGCAAGCCAGGGTACGGCGAGCAATATAACTACTTATAATGCTGGCGTAAAAAACTGGGCTATTTTCCGGGACAGAATTGTATCGCAGGCATCTGCGATGAACCTTGTATTTGCATCCGCCGAACCTTTACTGAAACAGCAGATGGCTCACTCTATTGCAAATTTACTTCCTTAATAATGATAGAACCGCTTTTTATAAAACGTTTTATAAAATTTAAAAAAGCGCTGCAGGGCGCTTTTTTAAATTTTACCGTAAATAAAAATAAACAGATTACTTGCTTAAAAAAGCTTAAAATATAATGCCCTAAAATACTTGCGGAATAAAAATTTGGCATTACCCGCAGAACTTACAAGTTTATAGCGATTTTAGATTTTTTACAAACTAAAACAGTTTCTGGCATATAATTTTTCCTGAGAGTATTTTTTTGTTGAAATTAATTATGCGTTATATCATAATAGATACAATATAAAATTTCCATATTTTTTATCTGCTAAGATATTTTATTCGTATATCGTTATAACATTTTAGATATAATGCAAAAATTAAATTAACTATTAAAAAAATAATTAATCAGGAGGAATGGACTATGAAAAAAACCGGAAACAGATTTTGCGCAGTCTTCGTAATTTTTATTTTTACGTTAGGCATTTATTTATTTCTGCCTTTTAAAAACGCTTTCGCCGGACCTGACGGTTCCGGCAACAACTTCTTTTTTAAAGGACCGACCGCTTTCGGCGTTACCCCGCCAAATAAATTCATTACTTTTCAGGGTTTAACCTACCAGACGTTCGGCTCTGTCTTCACGAACACGGGTTCGGTAGAAAACAAGCCGGCTCAGACCGATAAATTCGTTTTCCTGCCGGAATTTATCTGGACGAAAAACATCCTCGGCGTCACAAACTTTTTTGAAGTAGTTACGCCTGTAGGAAGCGCATCACAAAACATCACTAACGCCGACCAGACTTCAAGCCAACCGTCCAACTTTTCGAATTCGAGCGGCGGACTCGGGGATATTTTGCTTTTTTACGGAGTTTACAGCAAAAACTATTCATACGGAAATCTCGCCTTCAATTTCTTCCCTCAAATCAGTTTTACGGTGCCGACGGGCCAGTGGAGTTCCGATTCTTCGGTTAACTTAGGCGGGGGCGAATGGCAGATTATGCCTGCCCTTGCGGGTCAATTTACCTATAAACTGCCTTCAAATCAGTCCATAGCCTTAGATTACGCTTTAGGTTACAGCAGGAACGAGGGACATTCGACGATAAACGTTTCCGAACCGGCAAGCTATACCGAGCCGGGGAACAATGTTTTTTTAGATGCATACCTTAACTATTTTATAATACCTAAACTCGACATTTACAATGAAACGGCATACGTCAAACAGTTCGACAACTACGGCTATATAAACGCTTCGCACGGAACGGTCAATACCTACGGCCTAATCAACAACGGCTACAAAGACGTTATAAGCGGATTCGGCGCAGATTACCATTTTTCTCCGGCTTTCCAGCTCGACGGACGCGTTCTGAAAGACCTTCACGGAGACAACGGGCCGGACGGTTATTACGGTATGATAGATATCATTGCGGCGTTTTAAAGCATATTCGGAATATTTTATTAAAATTCATTAAAAGTTATAATAAATGAAATATAGACGCTCCGATTTAAAAAGACCGCTTATATTTATTAACATTAAACATATGTATGGGAGGAAAAGAAAAAATGAAAAAAAATACGGCAGTAAATTATACTGTAATTTTTTATACGGGCTTGTTTTTAATTTTAGGCGCAATCCCGATTCTTTACGGAAATATTTCCGCAAATGCCGCCACGCTTAAAATAATGGCGGCTGACGCTCTTCCGAAACCCGTTATGGAAATTGGCAATATTTTTAAAAAAGAGCACCCCGGCGTCAAAATAGACTATAATTTTATGGGCGCCGGCGTTCTTAAGGGCGACATCGAAGAAGGCGCGCCGTGCGATATTTTTTTATCCGCAAACGGAAAATTTCAAAGGCAGCTTAAAAGAAAGGGGTTTTTAAACTCTTACTCAGTTTTTGCATACGATTATTTAGCCGCCGCCACGCCATACGGCAACCCTTCGGGCGTTACAAAATATAATTTAATAAGTAAACTTATGGATCCTAACGTTACGCTTGCGACTTCAAGCCCTCACGCCGACCCGGCAGGAGACTATACATGGAAGATGTTCGAGAAAATAGATAAAACGATTCCCGGGGCTTTTAATAAAATAACGGGACATGCAAACCATCTTCTCGACGCCGCCTTGGTTATGCCCGTATTGAAAAGCGGAAATGCCGATTTAGGAATACTTTACGCATCCCAACTTTTAGAGCTTAAGAGAAGCGGGGCTAAAATCAATATAATACCTATCTCTAAAAAATACAATACCAAGGCGAAATTCACGGCCTCCGTTTTAAACCGCTCAAAATATAAAACTTTAGACGAAGATTTTATAAGGCTACTTTTTTCTAAAAAGGGAAAAAAGATTTTAAAATACTGGGGTTTTTCACCGGCTGCCTCCTCTAAGTAATTCCGTTGTTTCTTTGCCATTCTTTTATTTTTATCGCCCTTTTTTTGCGTTAGCTTAAAAAGGGTATTTTATTATTTTAATAATTCCGGCAATGTTATAAAATAATAAATGTTGCAGGCGCATATAACGGCGCCGGCAAAAACAAACGGCGGGAATAAATTTTGAATAAAAATAGAATATTCGATTTGCTTGTTTATGCTGTTTCTTTTTTATTTTTTATTGCCCTCATACTGCTTTTATCCGGCATATTTTTTCAAACGTCTTTCGAACTGTTAATTAAAGAATTAAAAGACGCCGGTCTCTGGAATTCTATATTGCTGAGTTTTAAACTATCTTTCATAGTAGTTTTGATAAATTTAATAATAGGAATTCCGGTTGCTTACATATTATCGTTTAAAAAAAGCCGGATTTCTTTCTTTTTAGATTTAATTTCGACCCTGCCTCTTACGACTTCCCCTTTGGTTATAGGTTTTGCCGTGCTTATTACTACGGGTCCGCTTAACCCGATAGGAAAATTTTTAATAGGAAAAGGAATAAAATTCGTTTTTACTCCTAAAGGAATCGTTTTAGTTCAATTGATTATATCGTTTCCGTTTTTCGTAAATATTGTTAAAACCTCTTTCGATTCTATCAACAGAAAAATGCTCGATTTAAGCAAAACCCTCGGCGCTTCTTCATTCGATATCCTTTTTAAAATAATACTTCCCCTTTCGTATAGCGGGATTATCGCGGGGCTTGCAATGAGCTGGTCGAGGTCAATCGGCGAATATGCCGCAACGCAGATGGTCTCCGGAGTAATTCCTAAGATAACAGAAACCGCCCCCATAGAAGTCTTCGTTAAGACAAGTTACGGCAATTATCCCGCCGCTATTGCCGTTGCAGGCATTTTAATGCTTATATCGCTGTTTTCTCTCGGGATTTTTAAATACTTTAATTATAAAATAAAAGCCGGTAATTAGAAATTAACTGTTTAATCCTTAAGATTTTTATATCTGCTAGAAAAAATAAATAAAAATGAAACTTTTAGAAATTAAAAAAATATATAAAAAATTTTCCGATAAAAATGTTTTGGACGGCGTAGATTTAGACATAGAAAGCGGAGAAATCTCTTCTATCTTCGGATATTCAGGCGAGGGGAAAAGCACGCTTTTAAAAATAATCTGCGGGATAATAAAACAGGAAAGCGGAAATATTATTCTTAGAGGAAAAAATATAAACAATCTCGAGCCGTACGAAAGGCGCACGGTCCTTATAATGGACGAACCCCTGCTGTTTCCGCATATGAACGTCTTCGAAAATATCAAATTCGGTTTAAAACTAAGCTACGGTAAAAAAAAATATAATATCGTCCGCCAAAAAAATAAATTATTAAATTCGCCGGAAGAAATTATGGAACTTCTTGGAATAACCGGGCTTGAAAACAGGTATGCCGGCGAAATAAGCATGGGGCAGGCTCAAAGAGTTTCTTTGGCAAGGGCTTTAATCGTCAACCCCGAAATTATACTTATGGACGAACCGTTTTCCAATCTTGATATTATTTCAAAAACAAAAGTCAGAAAGCTCATTAAAGACGTAAACCGAGAACTTAAAATTTCAATATTGTTAGTAACGCACGACATAGAAGACGTCGTCAATCTATCCAATAAAATGTTTATCTTAAACGCCGGAAAAATTCAGGATTCTGGGCATCCTAAGGACGTTTTAAAAAAGCCGTCTTCTTTGGATTCCGCTTTTCTTCTTGGAACGGAAAATATATTCAGCGGCGTTATAACCGAAATAAATAAAAAAGATAACGCAATTAAAATTAAAATCCGGAGCGAAAAACGGGAATCCGGAAACGGAAAATCGGATGAATCGACGGAAATAGAATCCGACTATCAGGGCAATTTTGAAATAAACGAGCAGGTTTTTCTGGCAATAAGACCGGAAGAAATAATAATACTGAGGGAAGACAGGCAGGCTTCAAAGCCCGTCAGGGAAAACCACATTTCCGGAAAAATTATTTCATCCGTTTTTACTTCGCGAATGATGGAAATACTGATTAGTTCCAAAGAGGGATTAGAATTCAAGGCCTTAATGCCTTTTCACGCATATGAAGTCATGAATATTTTTGAAGGGAAAAGCGTAAACGTATCGTTAAAAAAATCTTCCATCCACATAATAAAAAAGAAAAACCGGTAAGATTTTAAATTTTTATTTCCCTGACTAATGCGCTAAGAGTGCCGTCGCTTAAGGTTATTTTTATGTTTTGGTTTTCTTTGACGTTTAAAACCGATGAAACGACCGCTTTTTCTTCGGTAAAAACTATTCCGTAGCCTCTTTTAAGAACGTTAAAGGGGCTCAGAGAATTCAGAGCTTTTTTTTCGGCCCCGAGCCTGTTTTTATAACCGGATATCGTTGTTCCAATAGCTTTTTTAAGCCTTTGAGACAATAATGCGATACTGGTTTTACGTTCTTCTAAAATATTCAAAGGGCTTCTGAGAGTTAGTCTTTTATTTGCATGAAAAACGCCGACTTTTAAAATATTTATCCTTGAATTAACGGCCTTGTTCATTCTTTCGGACAAATCGCAAGCGCGGACGGTTTTGTCCTGAATAAGCCTTTTGGGAGAAACCTTTTCCCTGTTTTTAATTAGACCGTACAATTCCGCTTTTTTGCCAGAAATTAAATGGAATATTCCGTTCCTTATTCTGCCCGTTAGGGTTTCTACTTGTTTTATAAGTTCAAATTTTACCGGAACAACCATTTCCGCGGCATTTGACGGCGTCGAAGCGCGCCTGTCAGCAACAAAATCGGCAATAGTAAAATCAGTTTCGTGGCCGACCGCGCTTATTACCGGAATAGACGAATTATAAACAGCCCTAGCCGTGAGCTCTTCGTTAAATGGCCATAAATCCTCGATGCTTCCTCCGCCTCTTCCTATTATAATTACGTCAATTTTCTTTTGGCTTTCGCTGTATAAATTTAAAAGCTCTATCGCGCCTGCTATCTCCGTCCCGCTATTTTTTCCCTGAACGCTTGCGTTCGCAAAAATAATTGACGCGTTGCCGAATCTCGACTTTATAATTTTTATCATATCGTGTAAAACTGCGCCGTTCCTAGACGTAACTATTCCTATCGACCGCGGCAAAAACGGTATAGGCCTTTTGCGGCGTTCGTCGAATAAACCTTCCTGCCTTAGCTTGTTTTTTAACTGCTCAAACAGTATATAAAGCTCTCCGAAACCGTAAGGCTCCATTTCGGATACTATAAAATTATATTCCCCTCTCGGTTCGTATATGCTTATTCGCCCGTATATAGTTACCGATAAGCCTTCTTTAATATCGAATCTGAACTTGCGAAGGTCGTTTTTAAAAATTATACATTTTAATTTTGCAAACTCGTCTTTAATGTCGAAGTAATACCCTGAAGAATAGCTGGTCTTTAATCCCGATATCTCTCCTTTTATCCTGACGTCGTAAAAATTATTTTCTACCGCTTCCTTAAGAATGCGGGAAAATTCCGAAACCGTCAGAACTATTTTACCGTAATTATCGCTCATAGAATATTCATGGAAAATTGAAGGCGTCTTTAAACGCGGTTTTAGAATCCTTTTTCCTGAATTAATTTAAGGGCGCCCGACAGCATATCGCCGAATTCGGCTTCTTTTTTTGAAAATCCGAATGCCAGCGCCATTAACTGGGTTAAATATACTATTGGAAGCTCTGAATCTTTCCCGTATTTTTCGGCTATTTTAGGCTGGTTTACGTCTAAGGCGCCTGCGCATTTAGGACAGATGAGCGCAATAACGTCCGCTCCCGCTTTTTTTGCTTTAGAAATGGTTTGCGAGCATAGGGCGAAAGACGTTTCTTCGTCCTGTACCAAATTTCTGCCGCCGCAGCATTGAACCTCGTTGCCGTAAAAAACTGTTTCCGCTCCTATCGCCTCCAAAAAATCATGCATAAACTTCGGCCTTTCGGAATTGTCCATTTTTGGATTTTTATCCGTAAGCGTATACATCGAAGGTCTCGAATATAAACAGCCGTAATAAGGGGCAACTTTTAGGCCTCTTAAGGGCTTAACCGTATTTTTTTTTACTTCTTCGACCCCCTTTTCGTTATAAAGGAATTCCAATATATGCCTTGCTTCGCCGTCAGGCGTAAATTCGTCTTCAAATTCCCCCGCCTCTTTAAATATAGAGTTAACGCTTTCAAGCTCTTTTTGATTTTCCCTGACTTTAGAAATAGACCTTCTGAACTCGTGATAACATACCGAACATGCCATAACTAAATCTTTAGAGCCTAATTTATTTTTTGCGAGCATCATATTCCTAAGCGGCAAATACATTGAAACTGCTCCTTTGGATTTCATTTCGCCAATTCCGCAGCAATTATAATCCGGTATCTCGACAAGTTCGATGCCCAATTTTTCTGAAACTAATTTAGAGCTGTTATTATACGCCCTGTCTATCGTTAATAAAGCGCACCCGGGATAATACGCCGCCTGATTTTCTTTTAACGAATCCATCTGTCCCTCCGCCTTTTAATTTTTAAAAGGTATATTAAAGATATTCGATTGTTCCATCGCCAATAATTTAATTTATTATCAACGATAATATTTATTTATTAAAATATTTTAGGCTTACGCAAAGAACAGCGAGATAAATAAATCTGACGCCTTTTATTTTTTTATTAATTTTTTTCTAAAGTATCAATATTATTTAAATAATTTTCTATAGCTTCTTTAGATTTTTCCCAATTATGGGGTTTGCCGAGCCTTAAAACCGAAAAAGCCCTCCCGTCCTTAGCCATTTTAAAAATGGCGTCCCTTTCTATCTTGCCGAGAAGTTCTTTCGTTCTTCCGGTTTTTTGCATAGCCGAAGTATGAAGTTTTGCCAAATCTAATCTGCCGTGTCCTAAAATCATATCGTCGTAAATTTTTTTAACGTCTTCGTCGATTTTTAATTTGCTTTCGACTTCTTCCGGAAAATATTTTTTTATTACAAGCGCCAGGGCTTCCATCATTTCGGCGGGATTTACCTGTTTAGGACATCTCTGCGAACATTTATAACATCCTACGCACCGCCATGCGACATCGGTATATTTTTTTAATTCTTTAAGATTGCCGAGCTGCATCATATAAATGAATGCCCTCGGATTAAACCTTCTGTGTAAAGGAGTAACTGTACAGCTTGCCGTGCACATTCCGCACTGCCAGCATCTGTTTATCCTCGAACCGACTACGGTATCTTTAATCTCGTTAAAAAAACTTCTGTCGAATTCGGAATCGACCCTCGAAAGAATAAACGTATTCCATCTGCCCGAAACATCTACGCCGTCTATTACTAAATTTTTTTCTTCCTTAACGCTGTCGCCTTCTATCAGATGCCTTGCTATAATGTGCTCGCCTTTTTCGGCAACAGGCCTGTTTTCATGTTTTTCTAACGCCATAAAATACCCCCAGATTCTTATTCTTAATAATTACACGGGTTCCGTAACTGCCGGAGATTCTAATTTGTCTATCCCCAGCAGTTTTTTCATCAAAGTAAATCCTTCGGGAACGCCTATAGATAAAGATTTGGACTCTGCGTAAACCATTTTATAAACATAATCGGAATACATATAGCTTAGCAGAATATCCGCGCCGTAAGGCGGTTTGATTTCAAGCCCGTTTTTATCGGATAATTCATATAAATAATCTATTTCGTCTTTCATCTCTTTTATGCTAAAAGGCATGATATAAGGTTTTCCGTCCCACGTTCTTTTTAAAAAATCTGCCATATACGGCAGGCATCCCGTTCCGTTATCCTGCCTGTAAACCCAAGACGCCCATAAAACATTCTTTTCCGGCTCAAAAAAATGCATAACCTCTAAGGCTATATCTCTTTTGACCAAAATATTTTCATAAGTAAACGATTTTAAAAACCTCCCCAGCCTAATTTCCGCAGAATTTTTAGAATCGCTTAAATACTTAAAACCGCTGTATAAGCTCTCAAATTTTACGTCTTCTAATATATTTTTTTTATGACGGCGTATAGAAAAAATTAAGGATAAAATTTTATCGAAATCATCGGGTTCGGCTTTTCCGTTTCTGACGTTTAATAAAAAACCTGAGATAATTTCTGTTTTTAAACTTAAAAGATTATTAAATAATCCTATTTTTGGAGCCGGCAAATTACCGGCGACTATTTCAAAAAATTTTTCCTCGTATCGTTTGTCTATTTTATTGTTTTTTAAAATATAGGGCATTAAATAAATAAAATTAATAAAAGTAAAAATACATATTAACGGTTTTTAACGGCATATATATAAGCATTCATAGCGGCCGCGCCGGCTTCTACGATAGAATCGGAAATAGCTTTGGGACCGGTGCATGCTCCAGCCAGAAATACGCCGTCTTTATTCGATTTAAAAGGCGAGAGGGTAATATTTTGCGGCTTTAAAAACCCGTGCTCGTCAAGCTCTATTCCAATTTTTTTAGCCATTTCCGGAGACTGCGCTCCTCCTTCCATGCCGGATGCCAGAACGACCATATCGAAAGGAATCTCGAACGGGCCTCTTAAAAGCGTATCCTCTCCCTTGCATACGACTGTATTGCCGGGCCCCGAAGTAATTTCGGCAATCCTTCCTTTGACTATCTGGACGTCGTACTCTTCCATAGCTTGCCAGTACAAATCTTCAAAAAAACCGTAAGTCCTTATATCCATATAAAATATATATACCTCGCAATCGGGAAAATGCTCCCTTAACTCGATAGCCTGTTTGACGGATACCGTACAGCACACCCTTGAACAGTATTGATTGCCTATATGCCTGTCTCTTGAGCCGACGCATAATATAAAAGCGACATTTCTGGGAGGAAGCCCGTTGGAAGGCCTGACAAAATTATTCTCGCCCATCATTCTTTCTAGGTCTTTAATATCTATGACATCGTCAAAAAGTTGATATGAATACTTAGCGTCTCTTGCGGGGTCGAAGTGCTCGAACCCGGTAGCCACTACGACGGAATCAAAAGTTTTCGTTTCGCTTCCGGCGACAGATTTTATCGCCGCGTCGAATTTTTTTCCGTTTTCTTTAAAATCCGATATCTCCGAAGAATAATAAACTTTTATATTGGCGTTAGATTCCGCCTTTCTGATAAGCTCGCCAATAACGTCGTCCGCGGGTTGCATATCTGGAAATAAAAATTTATATTTAAATTTTTTCGGATTGCCTCCCAAATAAGATTCTCTTTCCACCAAGCTGACGTTTACGCCTAGTTCGGCTAATAATGTCGCGGAATGCAGACCCGCCGGTCCGCCGCCTATTATTAAAATATTTTCGGCCATATAAAACCCTCCAAGGCTATTTTATTAGGTTATTTTATTTCTAATCCAGTTTATTCTGCCGTTTCTAATATTTTTATGCGTTTATCAATGCGCGACATAACGCCGATGCCGCAAAAATATGATGAATTCCGTTTTTTGCTTTTTTGCAAAAAAGGAATAGATAATTAACTTTTGGGGTATTCGTATAAATTAACCGTTTTTCCACCCGCCTTAAGTTCTTCTAAATATACGTTGTACTCTTCTTCCGATTTTTTCCAGTTAATGCCTATTTTTTCGCATAACGGCCTCCAATCGGTAGTATGCCACTGAAGCTGAACGATTTTATAAACGTCCGCACCGCAGGCTAATGCCGCAAACATAACGTCGGCCATAACCGGAACCTGTTCGGTATAACCCATGGCTTTCCCTATCCATTGGTTTTTATCCAACGTCGTAGTGCATCCGGTATCCTGAGTAATGCAGACGTCGGAATTGGCCTCTCTCACCATAGGCCTTATTTTTCTGTCCATTACGAACGACCTTGACGTCTCTCTTTCCGTAAGTATGTGCCTGAAACCAAATCCGCAGCAGTCGTACCATGTGGAATAATCCGCGACCTGCACGCCGAGAGCAAGCATTACGCCAGTAGAAACAGCGGTTCTCTTTCCCGCATAAATCTCTTTGTCGTAAATGCAGTCTTCGGGAATCATTTTATAGGTATGGCAGGCGGGATGAATCGTTGCTATAATATTGCTTAAATCATATTTTTTTAACTTTGCTATTTCGAAACGCATGACGTGCACCCATTCGCTGTAGTGCACTACATATTCGGGAATAACTAACTCTCTGCCTATTTTATGCATTATTCTTCGGACCTCGTCTCTCAACTCCTTATTTTCTACCAGCAGATTCCGCATTTCTTTATAATCCCCGAACGTCGTGGCGCAGTGAAACAGCGGAAATAACCCCAGTTCGTAAGCCCTGTGCCAGTTTCTCACCGCAACGGCGGCAAGCCCTACCGGATTGGACGTGGCGGAACCGTGATAATTCCATGCGGTGCAGGATGTCTGGTTTCTTTCGTCCACATATTCCAGTCCAAGCTTATTCATAAGCCATAAAAGCGATACAGGATATCCCGGAATATTGCCGCATTGCCCGCATGACTTGTGATGCCATATTTTATTTGTGGGAACCATCTTCTTCCAGCCGAAAAGAGTTTGCGCTTCGACAGCTTTATTTTCTTCTTTTACGTGAATAACCTTAACCTCTCCCTTTGCTTCGAGCTCCAAAAGCCGTTCGTGAATATCCTCGAGTTTTCTACCGGCTGCATGAATATAATCGGATTTTATGTTTGCAAGACCCAGTCTGTTGCTAATTTCAATGGTCATATATAACTCCGCTTTAATTTATAAGTTTTTTTAAAATTTATTATCCGTTAAGAGCTTCTCACGTCATCCACTATGTCCTGTATTATTTCATACAGCGAAGGGTCAACCGCTTCTATTATCTTAAAAACGCCAGCTTCGTCAAAAATGTCGTATAATTCTTTCATTGCTTCGGGAGCTACGTCCCACGATAAATTTGTAACCTGCAACGTAGGCATGGGAATCGCTTTTCTTTTTACGGCAAGGTCCGTTGAAGCGTATCCTATGGTGGGTCCCCAGTCGGGAAAGAAATCCGGCTGAATCATATCCGGAGACAATTGATTTCCGTAAGCGGTAAGTTTTAAAAGAACTCTGGAATAAGGCTTTAAAACTTTCCTCGCCGATTCAAAACCCCTCCTTACGGCGATTTCCCTCAATATTGCTATCGCTCCGCCGGGACTGTTCAGAAACGGGCAAATCATCGCACAGGTAAAACATTGAAAGCATGCCCAGATGTACTCGTCCATCATTGTCCATATAAGTTCCGGGTCCTTCGATTTTAATCTTTGAAGCACTATACGCGGAGAAAAATCGAAAAATCTGTGAGGCGGACATCCGCCGGTGCATACGCCGCAGTTTAAACAGCCCCTGACATATTCTTCGTATCTGAAATCCCTTCTTGCTTCTTCGAAAATTTCTTTTTTAAACTCGGAAGGCACTATACTTACGCCATTTTCGTCATATTCCATAAAACGCTCCCCGTTTGCTATCGTTTGCATGCGCGCCGGTTAAATATTCGCGCGCGGTTATTAACGTTGTCCGTAATATTTCTTTTTCGGTATTTATATAAACGTTTAAGATAATAGATAATAAAAGATTATCATAATAAATTCGAAAGTCAACCGTGTCCGCGTACCTTGAGCACGCGCAAGAAATTTTATTTCCGCTCTACGCTTAGCTGGAACGACGATGCCGGATTTTAACTTTTAGTTTAAACGGCGCCATTCACGGGGAACACGGAAATCCGGTATTTTCATATAATAGAAAGAGCAAAATATTTTCTAACGCCGGTTCAAGGGCATACCTGTCCGCGTATCCAAAATTGCCGATGTAAACATTGGAAGCAACTTCATAAAACAAGGCTTTTTACAGTGCGTCTTCTATATTTTCGACGTCCTCCATTTTTTTCGACCCTGCGCCGCTTATCATAGAAAGCTCATGAGAAGACGGCTCATATTCGTCAGAAACGGAAACCGCATGCAATATCTGTAAATATTGAAGTATAGTAACGAAAAATAAGCCGCCAATCATATTTCCGGCTATAGTGAGCGGAACATAGTAATAAAGCCACGACAAATAGGAAATTCCGAAACCGGTGTTTATGGCTATTAAAATTTCTGACGACGCCACGACTATATGGCTAAATGAATTTAAATATATAAGGAAACCTACTGTCCATATAATAAAAATTCTTGCGAGGGTACCGTTGGAAGCAATTAGAAGCCAAGTCATAAGAGTTATAAGCCACCCCGCGAATATTGCGCTTAAAATCATTACGAAAGGGTTTTTATTCATGTAATTATCGGCGATGCCGTGTATATGCTGGACGACGAAAGACGGAACAATCTGGTTTAGGGAACCGGCTATTACGAGAGCAAAAATAAAAATCCCCGCCATATTTCCCATCAAAGTTAATGACCATAATTTTAAAAGATTTATAATTTTTCCCTTTTTAGCAATTACCGCGGTTACCGGCACTAAAAAATTTTCGGTAAAAAGTTCGCTTTTGCCTATCATTAAAAACATAAAACCTATGGGGAAAAATAACGCTCCGAATATTTTGGCAATATTCTGACCGACGAAAGGGGCGGCGGAACCCGCGACGTAAGAAGAAGCGATTATGCCGAACGTAACGTTCATGCCTGCAATGAGTCCGGACATGGACATTTCGAGCCAGCTCCTGTTAAGGCGCACCTGACCGACCTCTACCGCCGCCCTAAAAATTTCCGACGGTTCTTTGCCTCCGGGTTTTTCCACTCCCTTAATCGCCCCTATGCGCGCTCTGGTAGATTCTAAAATATCGTTTATTCTTTTCGACAGGTATAACGAGTGATGAATTTCTTCGGCGAGATTGTTTTCTATAAGCGCTCTAACCCCGGGGTCTTCTATAAGTTCCAGCCCAGCGGTATAATCGTTTATCGCCTTTTCTTCTATCTTTAAATCTATCCTCAGCATATCTAACGGGGCGGAAACCTGATGGGAAGCGTCGCTGACCCCTTTTTGCATTTCTCTTATTTCATGAAGCGGCTTGGATTCACCTCCAAGCTCTGCTATCTTTTCCCTTATGTTTATAATATGCCCGCTTTCGGTAGAAGCAAAAGATTTCAGGGCCTGCACGAGAATAGGGTCTTTGAGGGTTTTAGCCTGCTCGACATAAAGGTCCCTGCCGGCAACTTCCGCAACGAGATATTTTTGGAGCAGGCCTATAGTATTTTCTTTATCTTTTGTTCCTTTAACTTTTATATCATGGTCTATATCATGGTCCTGATTTTTCATGGCATATTTTAAACCTGACCGCCTTATCGTTTATTTAAATTATAAATCATTTACTTTAATTTGGCAATTTTTAATACATTTTTAAAGACATTTTAATACAATCCATATTCATATCCGTATAATACGGATAAAATGTTCAGGATAAAATGTTCAGGATAAAATGTTCAGGATAAAATTGACTTTAAAGTCATTATATTATAAAATAAACCCATACTTAATAAATAATAATATACGGAAAGAAACGGCAACGGGGCATGACGGCTAAAGCGGCGCAAACGGACGACAATGACACGAGAAAATTATTAATAGCGATTCTTTCCACCATAGCCCTTGCCGATTTCGGACTTGGGTTAAACACGGTAGTTCTTCCTCTTTACGCAAAAAGTCTCGGCGCAAGCATTATAACCATAGGATTGATAATCGCTTCATTCGGTTTAGCGCGCATATTTATCAATATTCCGATAAGCATAATAAGCAAGAAATTTAACGCCAACTATATCCATATAGGAATACTTTCTATTTTCCTCGGCTCGGTCGGATATCTTTTTTCCACTTCATATTACCAGCTGTTTGTTTTCAGATTTTTAGAGGGGTTCGGCTCCGGCATTATAAACACCTCGTCTATGATAATATTGACGAAGCGTCTTTACCGGAACGAAAAAAGAGCAAAAGTTTTAAGCAGATATATGATAGCAAGAAGGCTTTCGATGGGCTCGTCGCCTTTTTTGGGAGCGATAGTCGCTTACGAGTTTTCGGATAAAACCGCATTTTTGCTATACGCCCTAATATTGGCCTCGGGACTCATAATAGCTTTTTATAACAAGAAATTCTTAAACAGCATAGATAGCGCAAATATTTCCTCAGGCATAAACGGCGCAAAGAATGCCGGCGATACAAACGAAGATGATACAGGAGGTATTAAAAACGCCTCCCTTGAAACCTGCGATAACGATTATAACGAAGTTCCCGGTTATAGCGCCGGTATTAAGTTCAATATTCCTGCAACAAAAGCCGGCGAAAATAAGTTGCGTGAGCATCTGAAAAGGTATTCCGCCCTTTTATATAATTTTAACTTTATAGCGCTTTGTTTCCTGACGTTTTCGTTTTTCTTTTCGAGAATAGGTTCGAGAAGGGAACTTGTGCCTCTTGTAGGCAACATCGTAATGAACCTGAACAAAGCCGATATAGGGCTCCTCGTATCTATATCCGCCGTAGTCGGAGTAATTCTTACCTACTATTCCGACAGGGTCATAAACGTTATGGGAGTCAAAAAGTCCATAATAACGTCTTTCATTATAAGCGCCGTAGGCGTTTTAAGTTTCATCGCATTTCAAAATATCGTCACTTTCGGCATTTCTATTATCTTGTTAAGCGCCGGCGGAGGCTTTTCCGGTCCGGCAAGAAATCTTTACCTTATGGACAGCTTAGATAAAAGCCATTATGACGAAGCGATAGGAATATACAGAACATTAAGCGATTTAGGATTTGTCCTTGGACCGTTTGCCGTAGGAGCGGTATTTTATTATTTTAATTATATATCCGCATATAGCTTAGTCGCGTGTATAATAATTATTGCAACGGTTCTGTTCGGATTTTTTGCAAAATCTTTCGCAAAGAAGGAATATTAACGGAATTGCCCGTCATTTAACTATTAATATGGAACAAGGAAGCGCGCTTATTATTCTTTCGGCCGTGCTTCCAAAGATAATTTCTCCTGACTTTGACACCTCTTCGCAATTTTGTAATTTAAAAACCGCATAATTACTGTATTCTTTATCACAAAAATGCCGTTTTTTTTCAAAATAGGTAGTAAAATATTTTAATGATATTTAATTTTAT
>JAJYJI010000039.1 GCA_021789605.1 bacterium | reverse complement strand
ACGATTATAATATGACGAAAGCGGCTAAGACTATCGGAAATACGAAACAGTTTATCAGCTTCCTGGCAAAAAAGTTCGGGATTAAGAAACCGAGCAAGGCATAAAAAGGAAAGAAAGTCTATCTGTACAATTTATTAATGCTATAATAAATATAGTTTAAAAATAATTTGAGTAAATATTTAACGGAGTAAAAAATGCAGACGGTCAAAAACGAAGTTGCCGACCTTCTCAAACGCTTGCCTGATAATTGCACTTTAGAAGATATACAGTATCATTTATATGCAATACAAAAAATTGAACGCGGTTTGAAGGATGAGGAAGAAGGCCGCATTTACGAAGAAAAAGAAATTGAAGAGAAAATGTCGAAATGGCTTAAAAAATAATCTGGACGTTAGAGGCCGCCGACTAACTTGAATTAATGTCCGGTTAAACGGAAACATGCAATTTATTTTTGATTTTTGTATTTACGTATTATAAAATATATTAAATATATTCAACAACTTGATAGAAGGCGAATTATGAGTACTAAAGAATTACTTTTAAATGAAATAGAACATTGCCCGGAGCCTTTTCTTAACGAGGTTTTAGATTTTATGAATTTTTTAAAAACAAAATCTATTCAGGAAAGACTTGAGACTACCGTTATAAGCGAATCCTCTCTTAAAAAAGACTGGCTTAAGCCTGAGGAAGATAAAGCATGGCAGAATTTGTAAAAGGCGATGTTGTTGTAGTTCCTTTTACTTTTTCCGATTTAAGCCAGGCTAAAAGACGACCTGCCTTAGTTATTTCAAAATTAGACGGTGATGATTTAATCCTTTGTCAAATAACAAGTCAAACCGTTAAAGACAATTATGCTGTTCCAATCAATAAAAGCGATTTTGAATCGGGAGATTTGAAACAATCGAGCAATATAAGGCCTAACAGGATATTTACTGCCGACAGTCATATTATTCTTTATAAAGTCGGTAATCTTACGAAAAATAAGGTCAATCAAATTATAGAAAGCATAGTTGAAATCTTACGAAGATGAACCGTCTGTTTATACCAAGAATCTGTGAATAATACTTTTAATATTGCCCTAAGTATCATTACTTTGATGAAACTCAATTTCGGGTCTAAAAGCAAAAAAGAGCTTATTCTTATTAAAAAATTCCTTTCAGCCTTTGAGATTTTAAAACTAAATGAAGAAATTACGGATATATATCCTTAAATTTAATGGAAATTTATTCCAAAAGCCACAGTCTTAAAATACCCGATGCCTTAATCGGCGCCACATCCCTTAATCTTTCCTGCCCATCCTTTTTAATTTTTATAATTATACATTTTAATACTTAAATCCCGATTCATGCTATTTTTTTTTACATATTATCCGCTTTTAAAGCATCTAACGCGGCGAAGGCGGCGGAACCCGCCGCCGGATTATTTTTTATATTTTCCGCGCTTATGTTTAGAAGCCTTTCTATAAGATACGGCTCCCAATATTTTTCAATATGCTTCTTAATTTCGTATGCCGCAATATCGGCCGGGTAAGGAGAAAATATAAGACAGATATCGTTGAACATGCCGGCTATTTCATCGTCGCCGGATACAAGAGGCCTGAATTCTTTGCTGGCATAAGGTTCGGAGGTTTTTTTAACAGATACGGCCGTAACTTTATATTCCGGAGTTTCCGTAGACCAGTCTGAATATTCGCTTGTCAATATATTTGTTCTGTATTCCGGAAAATGAAAAGTCGTGGCGACTAAGCCGGGTATAACACGCCGGCTTATTTTTGCTTTTAAAGTAACGGCGCCTTTTTTACTTTCTATTAATACTAGTCCGTTATCTTTTATGTCAAGTTTTTCTGCGTCTTCTTTGTCGATTTCCAAAATATCTTCGCCGTACCAGATGTTGTTTTCGCTTTTTCTCGTGTTGTTAGAACAATTATATTGAAAAAGATTTCTGACAGTCGTCAGTATAAAAGGATATTTTTCGGAAACAACGTCTTTCGAGCCGATATATTTGGTGATGATAAATCTTCCTTTTCCTCCGGCAAACCCGCCTTTGTGAAGAACCGGCGTGCCGTCAGGCGCGTTTTCCATGACGGGCCACTGAATGCCGCCCTCATACCTTTCCATTTTTTTATAGCTTAATCCTGAAAATTGAGGCGTCAGAGCCGCTATTTCGTCCATTATTTCCGAGGGGTGCCCGTAATTCATTTTATAACCCATGGCAGACGACAATCCGGTTATTACCTGCCAGTCTTCATAGCCTCCGGCGGGCTCGAAAACCTTTCTTACCCTTTGAACCCTTCTTTCCCAGTTTGTAAAAGTTCCGTTTTTTTCCAGAAAAGAAGAACCCGGCAGCAAAACATGGGCATAATCTGCGGTAGCGGTTTTAAATAAATCATGTACTATCAGTAAATCTAAATTTTTTAACGCCTTAATAACGCGATTGGAATCCGGGTCGGTTTGAACTATGTCTTCGCCCATTATATAAAGTCCGCCGAACCTGCCGGACAGAGCCGCCCTTAACATATCCGGGAGCCTCATGCCCGGAATTTTGCTTATGCCGGATACTTCCCAGTATTTCTCGAAAACGGTTCTGGCGTTATCGTCCGATACATGCCTGTATCCGGAAAACGCTTCCGGGGCGGCGCCCATATCCGCCGCCCCCTGAACGTTATTCTGCCCTCTTAACGGAGAAACCCCCGTTCCTCTTCTGCCTATATTTCCGGTAACCATGGCAAGATTGGCTATCGCAAGAACTCCGGAAGAACCCTGCAGATGTTCGGTTACGCCTAGACCGTAAAATATAGAAGCGTTTTTTGCCTCCACATAAAATTTTGCGGCATTCACGATATCGCTTTTCCCTATATTGCATATTTTAGATGCCGCTTCGGGAGAATTAGATTCGTCCGATATAAAATCCCGCCATAATTTAAAAGATTCGGCATCGCATCTTTCTTGCATAAATTTTTCATCGGCAAGAAACTCTTTCAGTATAACGTGTGCAAAAGCGTTCAACAAAATAACGTTTGTTCCGGGCAGCGGCCTTAAATGGTAATTTGCTAGAACATGCGGAGATTTTGCCGCTTCAGTTTTTCTAGGGTCTATAACTATTAGACCCGCGCCCGCTCTTACCGCTTTTCTAATAAACGACCCTACCACCGGATGCGCCTCCGTCGGATTAGAACCTATTATCATAATAACGTCCGATTCAAACATGGAGCTTAAATCCTGAGTTCCCGCGCCCGCGCCGAACGCGACTCCCAAACCGTAGCCGGTCGGCTGGTGGCATACCCTCGCGCACGTATCTATATTATTATTTTTAAATGCCGCCCTGACCAATTTCTGCATTAAAAAATTTTCTTCGTTGGAACACCGGGAAGAACTTATTGCGCCTATACCGTTTATGCCGTATTTAGACTGCGCCGCTTTAAGCCTGTCGGCCGCAAAGCCGAGAACGTCTTTCCACGAAACCTCCCTGAAAGGCTCATTAATATTTTCCCTCATCAAAGGAACGGTTAATCTTTCTTTGCTTTTAACGTATCCCCACGAAAACCGGCCTTTTACGCAGGAATGTCCGTAATTGGAAAGTCCTTTATCCGCTGGAATAATTCTTATAATATTATCTCCGGAAGCGGCAACGTCTAAAGAACACCCGACTCCGCAATATCCGCAAGTAGTGTTGACGGCTCTAAAAGGTTTGCCGCGCCTCACGACCTCTTTTTCTATAAGCGCTCCGGTAGGACAAGTTTTTACGCAAGCGCCGCATGAAACGCATTCCGAATTCAAAAAATTTGATTCCTTTGCGTAACCGGCCTTAACGGCTGAACCGAACCCTCTTCCTGAAATAGTGAGCGCAAAATTTCCCTGAATCTCTTCGCACGCCCTTACGCATCTTCCGCAGACTATACATCTTTTGGGGTCGAATAAAAAATATGGATTGGATGCGTCCTCGGGCGATAACAGGCGGCTCTTCCCCCTGAATCTTATCTCTCTGACGCCGAAATAAGCGGCTGTGTCCTGCAACTCGCAAATTCCGTTTTTGGAACATATAAGGCAGTCGTTTGGATGGTCCGAAAGATAAAGTTCAATGAGCGTCCTTTTCATCGAAAAAAGTTTTTCGGAAAATGTTTTAATTATCATTCCATTTTCTGCTTTTTCGGAACAGGCAAATATATAGCCTCTGCGGCCTTCGGCAATAACGGCGCAAATCCGGCAGGCGCCGTAAGGTTTAAGCCCTCCGCGGCCGCCGCCGTAATTACATAAAGAAGGAATAAAAATCCCGCCCTTTTTAGCGGCCGACAAAACGGTATCGCCTTCTACGGCTTTTATAATTTTGCCGTCGATTTCCATTTCAAATTCTATCCCGATATCTATTTCCGGCCGGCTTTCTTCCGCCGCTCTATTTTTTTTCATTTCTATTGATTTAAAAAATTTATTTAATTCCTTTTAGAACGCGGATGCAAATTGGAACGCTGATGAAAATTATTAAAAACTTTTAATATAATAAGCAAACGGTAAAATACAAACCTTGCATTTTATATCCGCCGTTCGTTGCCGAAAATTAGGTTTCCGGCAATATTTCGTCCCCGAAATATTTCAATAGGCTGTTTACGGGATAATGCAGCATGCCGCCGAGCCCGCATAATGAAAGTTCTTTCATAACCTCAAGTATTTCTTTTATTATTTCTAAATTTGCGGCTATATTCTGCTTCTTTAATACCTTTTCTGCCAGTTCTTTTATCCTCGTCGAACCTAATCTGCAGGGACTGCATTTTCCGCAAGACTCGTCTATGCAAAAATCGAGCGTCGTTAAAAGCATATGCTTTAAATCGGCGGATTCGCCGAAAACGACTATGCCGCCATGCCCTAAAATTCCGCCTTTCCTGGCTAAACATTCGTATGAAAGGCTTAAGTTTAAAAATTCATCGTTAACCGGAAAATAAGCGCCGAGCGGTCCGCCTATCTGTACCGCTTTTAACCGCCTTACGCCCCCCGAACCTTCCGATAAAGCTAAAAGCTCTTTTAACGTTATTCCCATAGGCATTTCGTATATGCCCGGGTGTTTTACGGCGCCGGACAGCTGAAAAACCATTGTACCTTTAGAATCTTCCGTTCCCAAGCCGCTAAAATAACCGGCATTGTTATTGCAAGAAATATCCTGAGCCGGAACTTTAGCCTGAAACTGGGCCTGAGCCTGAGCCTTAACATGACTGCCGCCGCCGCCCGTGCTCGCATCCGTATTTTCGTCCGGAGATAAAATATATGTTGCGTAAGCAAAAGTCAGAACATTGTTCAGTACGGTAGGCTTGCCGTAAAGTCCGCTTACGGCTGGAACGGGCGGACGCATTTTTACCGTTCCGCGCCTGTTTTCCATAGATTCCAAAAGCGCCGTTTCTTCTCCGCATACGTAACTTCCGCCGCCGACGAGCAAATTTATATTAAAAAATTCACCGCTGTTTAATACTCCGTTTTCGTTTCCAAGCAAACCCTCATTCCGAAAAATATTAATGGCTTCTGCAATTTTTCTTCCGGCGTTTGCGTATTCCGACCTTAAATATATATATCCTTCTTCCGCCCCTACCGTAATTCCGGCGATAATCATGCCTTCCATTACGCAAAAGGGGTCGCTTTCCAGAATAGCCCTGTCGGCAAAAGCTCCGGAATCTCCCTCGTCTGCGTTGCAAACTATATATTTTATTCCCGATTTTTCCCTAAAAACAGCGTCCCACTTTTTCCATACCGGAAATCCTGCGCCGCCGCGCCCTCTTAAGCCCGATTTTTTAATTATTTCTATAATTAAATCGCCTCTTTCCCCGCCCGATTTTAATCCGGCAACCTTTTTAAGCGCGGCCAGCCCGCCGCCACCCGTATAATCTTTCAACGAAAGCGGACGGCTTGCTCCCGCCCTTTTAAATGCAAGCCTTTTTTGGGAGAGCAGCATAGGTATCCCGGGCAGTCCCGAACGTCCGTCTGTTTCTCCAAAAAACATTTCGCGCCCGTACCGTCCGCCTGAACTTTTAAAATTAAACCCGACTTTAAAACCGCGGAAGTCTTCGCCGAACATACCGCCGTCAAACATTTCCTCGATATCGCCCGGCTTGACTGGACCTATAAAATACCGTCCGTTTTTATTCTCGATTTCTATCAGGGGTTCATAGGAAAATATGCCGTAAGAACCCTTTCTGGTTAAATTTATATCTACCGGCCTTTTTTGCGCCTCTTTCGATATAACGTCTGCAATTTCGTCCGCAAATAAGGATAAAGCCGTTGTATCGTCTGAAATATACACGTTAATCATTATACAATTTTAAAATTATTAATAAGACGGTTTTATTTTTTTGTTTTAAATTTGCGTTTTTACGTTTTGGACTGGTTCCCGGTCAACGCGATAAATATATCATCGAACATATCCGGCGTCAAACGTCCGTAAATTTTTCCGTTTATCATTGCCGACGGAGATGCGGCGCAATTGCCGAAACAGTAAACGTAATCCAAGGAATAAAGGCCGTCCGCGGTTTTTTGTCCGAAATCTATCTTTAGTTTATTTTTGATATGCATGGCCAATTCATCGACGCCTGATGCCCGGCAGCTTTCGGAAAGGCAGACCTTTATTTTATGAACGGCCGGCGTCTCCGTTTTTAAGTCTTTAAAAAATGTAATAAAACCGTAAACTTCCGCCTTTGAAAGATTAAGCCTGTCCGCAACGTCCGGAATGCAATTTTCGGGTATGTAGCCGAATTCGTCTTTTATGCCGTTGAGAATATAAAAAAGCGAACCGGGCATTCCTTTTGAATCCAAAAAAGTTTTTTCTATAAACTCGGTTAAATCTTTCATTTCGTTCCCGGATATTGTTCGTTCCCGGATATTGTTCGTTCCCGGATATTGTTCGTTCCCGGATATTGTTTTGAATATTTTATAACTATGGCGCGTCTGCGGGTGCCGCCGGCATGACTGCTGCATATTACGTTTAATTATATCACAAATATCGCAATTTTTATGGCGCTCTTAAAAGCGCTCTTAAAAGCGCTCTTAAAAGTATGGTATAATTAATTATCGATGATTATATATATGGTTAAATCTTCTAAATTTAATAAATCCTGACGGATACCGCCTGCATGGAAATTTTTAACGCTGCCGATTTTACGCCTCCTCTTGCCGAAAGGCTAAGGCCAAAAAATTTATCGGAATTTATAGGGCAGTCCCATTTGCTCGGCAAAGGCATGCCGCTCGGGAGCATGCTTGATTCCCGGTTTGTCCGTTCTATGATATTTTGGGGGCCTCCGGGCAGCGGCAAAACTACCTTAGCGGCTATCGCCGCGGATATTTTCGGCCTTGAATTTTACCGGATTTCTGCAGTTTCTTCGGGCGTTAAAGAGCTAAGGGAGTTCATAGACAAGGCGGGCGCAAGTTTTAAGCATTACGGCAAGCCGGTAATTTTATTCATAGACGAAATTCACCGCTTCAATAAATCCCAGCAGGACTTGCTTTTACATTCCGTCGAAGACGGAAGTTTGATATTAATAGGCGCGACTACCGAAAACCCTTCTTTCGAAATCAATTCCCCAATTCTTTCGAGGGTTTTGACTTTTATATTAAATCCACCGTCCGAAGAAGATTTAAATAAAATAATAGACAGGGCGCTAACCAAAGATTCGGTATTAAACAAAATGAATATTGTTTTGGAAAAAGAAGGAAGGGAGCCCTTGTTAAGGTATTCGGGGCTGGACGCCCGCGTAATGCTTAATGCTCTCGAAGTTGCCGTAAATCTCGCAAAACCGGATGCCGAAAAACGGATAATTTTGGATAGGAATATTATAGAGACGGCATATCTTAAGAAATCAAAATACGATAAAACCGGAGAAGAACATTATAATACGATATCCGCTTTCATTAAAAGCATAAGGGGAAGCGACCCTGACGGAGCTTTGTTCTGGCTTGCAAGGATGCTCGACGCAGGCGAAGACATTAAGTTTATTGCAAGAAGGCTTATAATTTTATCGTCCGAAGATATAGGCAACGCTGAACCGGAGGCGTTAAACCTGGCGGTAAGCTGTTTTAACGCTATTAATATTATAGGCATGCCGGAAGCAAGAATCGTATTGGCGCAAGCCGTAACTTATCTGGCTTCCTGTCCAAAATCTAACGCAAGTTATATAGCGATAGAAAAATCGTCGGAAGACGTAAAGAATTTTCCGGGTGCCGCCGTTCCGCTTCATCTGAGAAACGCGCCTACAAAACTGATGAAAGATATAGGCTATCATAAAGGATATAAATATTCCCACGATTACGAAAATCATTTTACGCCCCAGTCCTATCTTCCGAGCGAACTTTCTTCCCGCATATATTACCGGCCGGAAGACATAGGAAAAGAAAAAGATATCAAAAGCCGCCTTAAGTCTCTATGGGGAAAATATAAGAATTACGGCGGTTAATCCGGCGAATGAGGACGAGGTAAAATAAAATATTTATGTTGATTTTACTTACCCTCCTTATTTAATTCTTTCAACACGTCTTTATAGTCGGGTTCGTCGGAAATTTCGGAAACAAGCTGTTTGTATATTACCTTCCCAATATCGTCGATTATAAAAACGGCCCTTGCAAGAAGTCCTTTCAACGGACCTTCGCTAATCAGCATTCCGTATTTTTCCAAATCCCCGTATCTGAAATCCGACGCGACGTCTATATTTTTTATGTTATAGCTTTCGCAAAATTTTGCCTGCGCAAAGGGCAAGTCCATAGAAACAATGGTGATATCGACATCGTTGTATTTGGCAAGCATTTCGTTAAATTTTTTAGTTTCCATTTCGCAGACCGGCGTATCTAAAGAAGGAATCGTTATAAGAAGCTGGCGCCTGCTTTTAATGCCTCCGGCGTATTTTTCTTTAAGGTCTTTCATTACAACCGCAGCCTCGGGGGCTCTGTCGCCGACTCTTAACTCCGGACCCGCAAGAGAAATTACCGCTCCTTTTAAATGAACAGTTTCGGACATAATAAAATCCTCCATTTATTAATTTTAATTTCCATTGGACAAACTTAGCCGGATAAAACCGCAAATTAAGGCGTAAGCGCGATGTTAAAAAAGTATATTTTGCCGGTTCGTACGTCTTTAATTTAATTTTACCACAAATATAAATTTATTTATAAAATTCCAGAAATTATATTAAGGCTTGTGCCGGCAAAATAAGAGAATTAAGGCGCGAATGAGCGATAAAATAGCTGGACGTATTTTACGCAAAAAAAACAAGTTTAAATAAAAGCCCGAAGCGCGGTTCTATTATACAGATTAAAAATACGGCGTTTGGTTAAGAAATTAATATTGAAAGCATGCGTGCGGGAGAGTAAGAGTAGGATATAAAGTATATAAATAAATAACAAGAGCGGAAGTTTCCGTTTCCGCTCTTGTTATTATTATGTTCTTAGAGTTTAAATAAAATATCTCATTTCTAAATATTAGAATCCGAAGAGAACGCCCGTGCTGAAGATGTTGTCTTCCTGAATATTCGAAATGTTGTAGCTGAAATTCATAACAACGTTTGCCGCAAGAAATACGGACAGGTTAATTTTGAAATTATCCTTTACGCCTTCAAAGCAGTCAACGCTGTCTAAGGTTCCGACCGCACCGTATAAAGCCTCGTTGCAGGCATAGTTTGCGGAAGCGGAAGACTTATTGACAAACGCCGATTGAGACTGCTCGTGATTATAAGTATATTGACCGTAGCCAAGCTGTAAATAAGTTCCTTCTTCAGTTATTAAATGAGCGAATTTATAACCGGCGTAAAAGCTCATAGACTGATATCCGTTAGACCTGTCGGTAATCCCGTATGGAAGGGCATAGCCGTTCGGCGCATAAGGATTAGAATCGCTAACCTCCGAAAATGTAGCTCCAAGTTCATATGTTCCGTTGGCAAGGTCGGCATCGATACCGTTTTCAATTATTTGGTTTGTCCAGTAATTGGCTCCGTTAGATATCGGCTCCGCAAGAGTGCCGCCGTAATAGCCGAATTCGAGCTGGCCTATCGAGGTGGGAAGATATTCCCTCAAAGAATAGTTGTACTGCATAGAATTGTCTCCGGTATTAGCCAGCGCCGTTCCAGTTCCTTTGCTGCCGTTGGTTACGCCAAACATATACCACAAATGATAGCCCGGCGTTCCGTAAAGCTGGAATCCCGCGCCTATCGAACCTAAGCCGCCGCCGTTGTCGTATCCGACCGATAATCCCGTAGGATTCATTACTGGAGACATGTATGGGCCTGCGCCGTAAATGTTTATGGAAGAGCCGGCCGCAAGGTTAATTAAGTGAGACGGAAGGCCCAACGGCGACCCAACTCCGTCAAGCACAAAGAAATTGTTGGCTATGCCGGGGGTAGAGCCTGCGGCGTAATGAAAGCCTGTATAAAAAGAAAGGCCGTCGGCAAGAGGGTTATAAAGCTTAAACGCGCCGCCGGCACGCAATGAACCGCTTGAACTAAAAGCGTCCGTGCTGTTGCTTACGTGTTCGTTGGTTACATGTTGATAACCTATCTGAACGACCAGCATTGCAGGAATAGGCCACGGATTCGGAAGGCTCATACCTTGGGCCACTTCGGTGGCGTCCGCAGGCGTTCCGTTAGTGCCGGGAAGCCTGAAACCGTTTCTTTCGAATGCGCGTCCGAAAGGATTTAAATAATTGTCGCCGCCGTCAAGTCCGGCAAAATGGCAGACCGTACAGGAAAAATGGTATTTTTGCTAAAACGACGCTATAGCGCTTGCTTTCTTTGGCATAAACACAGCGGTCATTGCCAAAACAAGCAACGCGATAAGCAAAAGTGAAAACTTGTTTCTCATACTGTTCCTCCGTAAATTTAAGATTAAATTAAAATTTAATTTAGATTAATTAAAAACTTTAACTTTTTAAATGTAAATATGGCAACCGCCGGATGCGGTCTTATATGGTCTTTAAGCCCGGGCCATAAGTTCGGACTTAAAGACCGCAAAATATATATGCCCTTTTAGAGAGAGGAAGTATATGTGTTTTAATGATATTAAAAGGAGTCTTAAAGATAAAGCCGGAGATATTCTATAATTTGCCGATAGAAATTTAACCAAAACTAAAAAACTCCTTTGTTTATCTGTCTTTCAGTGATATAATTATTGCTAATTATATTTCACCCGTCAGGTGAAAAACAAATAAACAAGGAGATTAATAATATGTTAAAACAATTAGAATTAAATTTCAAGCTGGGAATCACGAAAGAGAAAATAACGCCGAGATCGGGCATTGCAATCTATGCCGAATTTCTAAGTAAACTCGGCATAGATTCAATGGCAGATAAAGACATGCCTTTCCCTGGTTCTAACAGGGGCTATAAATCATCCTCCTATATAATACCTCTTATGCTTTTGTTATTCGGCGGCGGCAGACATATAGAAGATTTAAAAGAAATAATAGAAGATAAAACTATCAGAGAACTTATTAAAATTAAAATCCCCTCTCCTTCGACCTTCGGGGACTGGCTAAGAAGAATAGGAAGAACCGGGCTAAGCCGGTTCAAAAATATCATACGCGAAATAAACAAAACAGCCCTGTCTTTAGACAAAAATACCGAATACACCCTTTTTATAGACCCTACCATAATAGAAGCGGATAAATTCGATGCTCATAAAACCTATTTAGGCTTTAAAGGTTACAGACCGGTAATAGCTACGTTAAACGAGATTCCTATAATATTATTCCACGAGTTTAAAGACGGTAATGCGTCTGGCGCAGACGTAGAAGCCCTGAAAGAGATATTCCGTCTTGCATATCTTTCCGGCAAAAGAATAAAACACGTATCCATAGATTCCGAATTTTATTCTTCCTCCGTAATAGAATACTTAAACTCTAAAAACGTTACGTTTACCATATCTTCGGTTAAAACTTCTCCTATGATAGAAACGGTTAAAAGAATAGATAACTGGTCTATTTTTAAAACCAAAGACTCTATCGCAACGGATAGATTAATAGGGGAAGGCGTGTACTGCTTAAATAACGAAGCATTCAGAATAGTCGTATTAAAATGGATTAAAAAAGAGGCTAACCTGTTTGAAACAGATCCTTACTGCTACCACGTAATAGCGACTAATCTCGATATACCCAAAGAAGAAGTAATCTACGAATATAATAAAAGGGTATCCATAGAAGGCGTAATAAAAGAACTAAAAATAGGAATAGGCTTAGAAGATATTCCAACGGGAGATTATTATGCCAATTCCCTGTTTTTTGCCATAGGGGTACTGGTATATAATACTACGGTAATAATGAAAGAGCACCTGCTTCCTGAAGAATACAGAACAAAAACCATAGAAACTATCAGATGGTCTATCGTGAACATAGCGGGCAGGTTAGTAAACCACGGAAGGCGGTTGGTCCTCCTCCTTGCTTCTACCGTGGATAAACTTATGCTATATGAACGAGTGAGGGATAATTGTTTTATATTCGCATAAATAGCATTGAATATTTATAATTAAAAGCAAACAGGAAAGCCTTGTCTTAAAAACTGCTATTTTTGTATAAAATTGTATAATTACGGCTTATTTTTTAAAAAAAGATGATTTCTATAAAAATGTGAAATTATTTTTTACAGAAAATTAATTTTACTTAAAAAAATCCCTTAAAAATGGGTCAGGATAGAGGCGAATGGTTTCTATCGGCAATTTAGGG
>JAJYJI010000087.1 GCA_021789605.1 bacterium | reverse complement strand
ATATATAAAAAATGGAGGTGATAAATTAATTTTAAGCGATTTTCGTCGGTGAAAATGGTATTTTTCGTTCGGCGTTTTTGTTACTTTTCGTTCGGCGTTTTAGGGAATTTTAATTCGGTGTTGACAATAGGGCTTAACGAATTTAAAAAGGTAATCGACGAAATAAACAAAACAGCCCTGTCTTTAGACAAAAATAACGAATACGCCCTTTTTATAGACCCTGCCATAATAGAAGCCAATAAATTGGATGCGGCTAAAACGTATATGGGCTTTAAAGGCTATAGGCCGATAATAGCTACTTTAAACGAGATTCCTATAATATTATTCTATAAGTCTAAAGACGGTAATGCGTCTGGCGCGGACGTAGAAGTTTTAGAAGATATATTTAACCTTACGCCAAAAAATAAAAGAATAAAACACGTATCATAGATTCCGAATTTTATTCCTCCGGCGTTATAGAATATTTAACCTCAAAAAATGTTACCTTCACAATATCCTCGGATAATACCTCTTCAATGAAAGAAACGATTAAAAGGATAGGTAACCGGTCTGAATTTAAAGCCAAAGATTCTATTGCAAAGGATAGATTAATAGGCGAAGGCGTATAAAGAAAAAACGATAAAAACTATTTAAAATTAAATTGTAAAGTTTCTAACGGTGAGTTAAGGTTATTATAAATTATCAAGCAGTTTTCGAAAATATTTCCTCTTACATCTTTTCCTCATACATTCCGATTTGTTTACTGCATAATTCATAAACGTCTTCCTGCCGGCAGCGTTTATAATAATCCACGGTCAGCTTAACGGCTTCATCTATGTTTAGCTTTGGCTTCCAGCCGAGAACGGAGACCGCTTTATCAATGTTAAGAGTTAAAAGTTTAGCTTCATGGAAGGCGGATTCGACATGAAGATTCGATTTAGCTTTGTTATGTTCAACGGCTGCAACGGTTATGCCGGAAACGTCTTTCCATTCTCCTTTGCCGTAATATTTTACTACTTTTTCCACGACTTCTCCGACGGTTGCGGTAGAATCCTGAAGAGGTCCGAAATTCCATGCGCCGGAGTATATCTTATGGTTTACTAATATTTTGGAAGCCAGAAACAGGTAGCCGGAAAGAGGCTCTAATACATGCTGCCAGGGTCTTATCGAACCCGGATTTCTTACTTCGATAGGCTCGCCTTTTTCTATTGCCCTTACGCAGTCCGGTATAAGCCTGTCTTTAGCCCAGTCTCCGCCGCCTATTACATTGCCTGCTCTAACTGTTGCCATTGCCTTGCCTTGGCCGAGTCTGTCGACGTTAAAATCCTCCGGATTAAAAAAGGACTTCATGTAAGCGGAAGAAATTAATTCCGCCGCGCCTTTGCTTGCGCTGTAAGGGTCGTAACCGCCCATAGGGTCTGTTTCTTTGTATCCGCATAGCCGCTCTTTGTTGTCGTAGCATTTATCGGAAGTTATGACTATGAGGATTTTTGCCCTTTCGGAAACCCTGAAAACCTCGAGGACGTTTGCGGTGCCGGAAACGTTAGTTTCTATGGTTTCAAGAGGTATTTTATAAGACTCCCTGACTAGCGGCTGAGCCGCAAGATGAAATATTATTTCCGGCTTAAAATTATTTACTGCGGAATTTAATTTATTAAAATCCCTTATATCGCCTCTTATATCGGACATCTTTTCAGACAGGCGCGCATGAACGAAATTATCGTCGGGCGTATATGGGTCGAGGGCGTAGCCCGCAACTTCTGCGCCGAGCCTTAAAAGCCATATAGAAAGCCATGAACCTTTAAAACCGGTATGTCCGGTTATTAATATTTTTTTATTTCTGAAATAACCGTTAAAATTATTATTTTTTTTAATATCGTTCAATAATATAGCCTGCCTTGCTCTATAATTTGTTTTTAATCTAAAAAAATTATATCATATTACTATCAATTTTTAATTTTTATATTTAAAACCGCTAAATTTAACTCTTAAAATAACCGATACTTTTAATATGAAAGTAGTAATCCTTGCAGGCGGACTCGGAACGAGACTCTCGGAAGAAACCGAAATGCGCCCTAAACCTATGGTAGAAATAGGCGGCAAGCCGATATTGTGGCACATAATGAAAATATATTCATCCTACGGTTTCAACGAGTTTATTATATGCCTCGGATACAAAGGAAATATGATAAGGGAATATTTCGCGAACTACTTTTTATATCAGTCCGACGTTACCATAAATTTAGCGGATAACTCCATCGACGTCCATAACTGTAAAGCTGAACCTTGGAAAATTACGCTCGTTGATACCGGCTTAAACACCCAGACCGGCGGAAGAATAAAAAGAATTAAGAATTACATAGACGGCAAACCGTTCTTTCTTACTTACGGCGACGGCGTATCCGACGTAAATATCGAAAAACTCCTGAAATTTCACAAAAAACATAAAAAGTTACTGACCATGACCGCCGTTCAACCCGAAGGACGCTACGGTTCTTTAGACATAAACCCTAATACCGGTACAATAATAAAATTTCTCGAAAAGCCAAAGGGCGATAACGCATGGATTAACGGAGGATTTTTCGTAGCGCAGCCGGAGATAATCGATTACATTA
>JAJYJI010000086.1 GCA_021789605.1 bacterium | reverse complement strand
GTATCGTCGGGAATATCGTCTTTTTCCTGAACGAGGATTCCGCCCGAAGCGCTCCTTAAAGACAGCCGTTCTTTGTCCCGATGGATAAAATCGTTGTTATATCTTATTATTATGGTATTTTTTTTGGATTCCAATATTTTTAACGCTTCCTTAGAATATTCCGGAGCTAAAATTATTTCGACGAAAAAAGGTTTGATTTCCGCCGCAGTTTCTTCGTCCAATTTTTTATTGAAGCCGATTATCCCTCCGTAGGAAGATATTTCATCGGTTTTTCTGGCTTTTAGAAAGGCGTCTTTCAAAGAAATGCCGCTGAGCGCCGCGCCGCAGGGGTTTGTATGTTTGACTATCGCGGAAAAAAAACCGTTTGTTTTGTTTCCGTCGAAATCCTTAATAATGGCGAGAATAGAGTCTATATCCAATAAGTTGTTATAAGATATGTCTTTTCCGGAAAGTTTTTCGAAGGGCGAAGATGCTCCGGCTCCGGTTCCGTAAAAAGCCGCCTTCTGGTGCGGATTTTCTCCGTATCTAAGATTGAACGATTTTTTTAGCTTAAAATTAAGCTCTTTTCCGTTTCCGCTTCGATAAAAAGCGGCGTCTATGTCCGAGCCGGCGTTTTTACCGGAATTTAAAAAGTCCGCTATCATTCCGTCGTATTCGGCGGTAAGTTTAAATGTTTCGTAAGCGTAAATTTTTTTAACTTCAACCGGAATTTCCTGCTTGTTTTTAAGTAATAAAATTATGTCTTCATAAAAGGACGGGTCTATAACCACGGTTACGTCTTTAAAATTTTTAGCCGCAGCCCTTAAAAGCGACACGCCTCCTATATCGATAAATTCAAGTTTTTCGTCGAAAGTTATATCTTTGTCCTTCATTTCCTTAAAAGGATAAAGGTTTACGACGACGAAATCTATGGGGATAATCCCGTTTTTTATCAAATCGTCCCTATGGTTTTCATTTTCCCTTACGGATAAAATGCCTCCGAAAACAGCCGGATGCAATGTTTTAACCCTGCCGTCCAAAATTTCAGGAAAGCCGGTTATTTCTTCTATTTTTTTTAACTTTGCGATGCCCGCCGATTTTAAAAATTTATAGGTATTGCCGGTCGCTATTACCGTATAGCCGGCAATTTCCAGATGAGTCGCCAGTTCCGTTATTCCGGTTTTGTCGTAAACCGAGATAAGGGCATATCTTGTTTTATGCATAATTATAAATCCCTTGTTTATTTTAATTTGATTTTAAAATATTATATATAGTAGAATATATGGAAAATTTATTATATTCTACTAATTTTAAATATTTATTTCAATATCTTAAAATTTAATATATAAATAAATTAAACAATAAACGAAAGGGAGAATTAAAATTAAAATGAAAAAAATAAAACTTATAGCTCTCGCGATGGTCCTGTTCGGCGCAATAAATTTTTTAAGCGGGTGCGCCCTTATGCTCGTAGGCGGACTTGCAGGCACTACCGGTTATCTTGCCGCAAAACAGGGTTACGGCGTCCAGTCCCCCGTGACAAAAAAATAATTATAAATTAACCTTTAACTATTGGAGAAACGATAAAATGGCTGTAACGGTTATAGGTTCCATAGCGATAGACAATATAGAAACTCCTTTCGATAAAACGGGAGACGTCCTGGGAGGTTCCGCAACCTATTTTTCGCTGGCGGCGTCGTTTTTAACCGACGTGAAAATCATAGGCACGGTAGGAAACGATTTCGACAGGAAGCATTTAAGCGTTTTTAAGGATAGGTCGATAGACGTCAAAGGGATAAAGACCGAAGAGGGAAAAACTTTCAGGTGGAAAGGCAGATACGGATACGATATGTCCGACCCGGAAACCCTTATGACCGAACTCGGGGTATTTTCTTCGTTTAAACCTGCCGTTCCGCACGGCTCAAAAAACGATATGCTTTTTCTTGCCAATATAGACCCGGATATTCAGTTCGACGCATTAAAACAGATGGGCGCCCCAAGGCTCACCGCCCTCGATACTATGAATTTTTGGATTGAAGGAAAAAAAGAAAAACTTATGAAAGTTCTCGGACTGGCAGATATATTTATTATAAACGAATCCGAGGCTAGGCTTTTGACGGGGGAGTCCTCTATTTTTTCGTGTGCCAAAACTATTCTTAAATCCGGCGCAAAAATATTAATTTTAAAAAGGGGCGCTTACGGAGCTACTATGTTTTTTGAAAATAAATTTTTTATGGTTCCGGCTTATCCTTTAGAGAATGTAATAGACCCTACCGGCGCGGGGGATTCTTTTGCAGGCGGATTTTTAGGATATATAGACAATACCGGCGATATGACGTTCGATAATCTCAAAAAAGCTCTCGTATTCGGAAATATTATGGCGTCTTTTGCCGTAGAGGGCTTTTCGGTAAACAGATTTTTGTCCATAAATGGCGGCGAAATTAAAGACAGGTTTAAAAAATTCAGGGAAATGACTTATTTCGAGGAACTTTCCGAATAGCTTATATTTATAACTTATAAATTAAATATGTGTAAAGCAACTAAAACCTTTAAATTTGTCGGCTTATTTTTTCTCGCAACCTTTGTTTTTGCGGCATTATCCGGTTGCGGTCTGTCGCAGGTTCCTAAAAAAAGCAGGCTTAA
>JAJYJI010000008.1:39902-57283 GCA_021789605.1 bacterium | reverse complement strand
CCCCGATACCGCCTAATCCCACATAAATACTGGTCAAAATAGCAACGGTAGTAAAATTTTGCACGAAATAAAAATGCAGATGCGCTATTTTATTGACTTTGAATGATGTGAGGTGTCAAAGTCAGGACGAAACCTGCAGATATTATTCCGAAAGAGCCGGAGAGCGGTATGTATTTCATAAAGAATCCGTAAGAAAAAATATGAATCCCGTTTTGCCAGAGCTGCCTTCCGGCGCCTTCGGAGAAACGTCCGTAGCTTCAGGCCTCTATCCGTTGATTTCGCCGGACGAATTAAAAAATATGGATAAAAACTCCGTTTTTATATATACGAAATACGTCAATCCTTTCATTCTATCTTTAGAATAATTAACTAACGTTCATTTCTGCATATTTATCGCGGAAATCATGGAAGACGCAAGGCTTTTATAGGTGGAAGAAGCCGCGTTTTTTTCTAAAAGCGCGTAATATTTTAACGCGAGTTTTTTATTATTCATATATTTCATATAAATGTAGGCTATCTGAGACAGTTCGTACTGGAAGTGCGCCCCCGACGGGTCAAGGGCGTAGCTCTTTTTGAAATACAGCAGGGACGTTTTATAATTTTTAAGAGCATAGTTTATAAGCCCCTTATAATAATAAGCCCCGTATAAAATATTTTTATTGTCCTTTTCTTTTGCATAAGCGTTTTTAGGTATCAATCCGAAATACGCGTTCGCGGTTTTCAAGTTATTTTCGTTAAACTCAAGCTGCCCTAAAAAGTAAAGATTTTTGATTTTATCCTCCGGCGGAAGCAAATCTATGTTCTTTTTTAATAAATTTATATAGTCGCCGGCGAGGTTCAGTTTTTTGTATAATTGAAGCTTTAAATATATAATTTTATTTCTTAATTTAATGTTTTTAACGGTTTTGAGATTAACGCCGTTTATTAACGAGAGGGATTTTTTATAATTCTCCAATTTATAGTAAGTATCGGAAAGATAAAACGCGGAAGCGGGGCTTCCGGTTAAACTATTATATTTTTCGGCAAAAGATACCGCGCCTTTCCTTTTTTTTTCCTTAAGCATTATTTTCGAGATATAAAAATAAGTTTTAGGTTTCATATACTTTTCCGGTATTAAAAATATTATGCGTTTAAGCGCTTTAAGCGCCTCTTCCGGGCGGTTGTTTTTATAAGCGTTTTTTATAATCCCGTAAATCAGTTTCGCGGCGTTTTTCTCTACGGCTTTTTTTTCTTTTTCGGGCATATAGGGAAAGCCGAACAGAATTCTTTTAATATATTTCAGTTCCGTTTTCGGTTTGTTTTCTTTATCGTAAAAACCGGCGAGGAATTTCAGCGACGTCAGTTTGATTCCGGGATAATCCATGGCGGAAAGCCCGCTTTTTACGTATTTTATGCCGTCCGGATAGTTTTTGAGCTTTACCGACGCAATTCCGTAATAGACAAGCCCGCTTTTATAATAATATCCGGAACAATACTTGGAAGATTTTACGAAATAGTTCTGCGCAACGGGATAATTTTTTTCTTTCAGAGCTATTAATCCTTCATAGTAAGATTTATAGCAGGACTCTTTCTTATCCGGGGAAAATAAATTTTTGTCGCCCAAAATTAAAAGCGCGTCCGATAAGTCGACTTTATGGTTTATAAGATAATCCATATAAACCAATTTAAAATAATTGTTTTTCTTTTCCAAGAAAGGCAGCTTTTTCAAAATTTTTTTTACGCCGTCGGTTTCGTATAGCTTATCGGCTTCTTCCGTTTTTCCGGAAGAGGCGTACGATAAGGTCAAATACACTAAGGATTCGTCGTGAATTTTACTTCCTTTTCCGGTTTTCTTAATAAGAAAATTAAAATCCCTTACGGAACGCCTGTAATTTTTAAGGTTGAAATCGCATCTTGCCATGTAAAATATTACCCCGTAAATTTGTTTGTAACCGGGGTTTTTATATATTACTCTTTGAAAATACGGTTTCGCCGAAAAAAAATCTCCGCATTTATAAAGTATCCTGCCGTATAAATAATATATATCGGAATACAGCGTTTTTTCCGCACGGTAGTTATCGAGCAGAAATTTAATCGCCTCGTATGCCCCCGAAAGATTTCCGGTCCCGTAATCTTTAAGAGCCTTTTTATACATGACGGCGGCTTCCGGCGATGCCGGCGTTTTTGCCTTTGCGTAAACTGTGCCGGTGCAAAAAAATATCCGCAAAGCCGCTGCGGCCGCCGCTATAATTATAAGCGGCGCAAGGAAGGCAAATTTAACCGCGCCCCTATTTTCGCCACTATTTTTTTTTATTTTTTTCATATCTTTTTAATTTTTCTATCAAAGTCGTCCTGTTAAGCCCTAACATTTTAGCGGCTTTTTCTTTTATGCCGCCGGAAATCTCCATCGCCTTCCTTATTATGCCGAACTCGGTTTTTTCCATTTCGTCTTTTAAATTTATTTTAACGCTTTTATCCAAAAAATTAAAATTAGGACCGGCGTCCGGAGGCAAAGCTTTTTCGCCGGCATCGCCTTTTTTTTCTTTAAAGTATTTTTCCGGTATATCTTTTACGGTAATTAGTCCGCTTTCGTTCAATACGACCAGCATCTCCATAAGATTTTCAAGCTCCCTTACGTTTCCGTTCCAGCCGTAGTTTAAAAGCGCGTTAAAGGCATCCTCGGAAATACCGTAAACCTGATTATTCTGAAAATCGGCGAATTTTTTCATAAAATAGTAAATTAAAACTATGACGTCGGTTTTTCTCTCTCTTAGCGGAATCAGATTGATGGGTATGACGTTGATTCTATAATAAAAGTCCTCTCTGAAAGTATGGTTTAAAATCATTTCTTCCAAATTTTTGTTTGTCGCGGACAAAATCCTGACGTCTATTTTTTTTGTTTTTAAAGAGCCTATAGGTTCTATTTCGCGTTCCTGAATGACCCTTAAAAGTTTTACCTGAAGGGAAAGGCTCATATCCCCTATTTCGTCTAAAAACAAAGTGGATTTATCCGCAAGGTCGAATCTTCCCTGTTTATCGGTAAAGGCTCCCGTAAACGCGCCTTTTTTATATCCGAAAAGTTCGCTTTCGAGGAGCCCTTCAGGAAAAGCGCCGCAGTTTACCGATACCATCGGATTAAAATTTCTCGCGGATTTATTGTGTATTAATCTGGCGATAAGTTCTTTTCCCGTCCCCGATTCCCCGGTTATTAAAACCGAGCTTTCGGATTGGGCTATCTTGCAGGCTTTTTCCGTTACGGATTTAATGTGTTGGGAAATGCCGTATATTTTTACGCCGCCGGTTTCCAGAATATCGTCATTATTATGACATAGGTCGTCCAGCATGGTGGACGACTTTTCCAAGAAAGCGTTGTAATGTTTTTTTTTAAAAATTTTGGCGTCTATAAATTTTTCGTAATTTAATTTATCTATATTTTTAGAATGGATTACGCGGTCGATATTATGCTTTATTAAAAAGATTATGTCTTGTTCGTTTAAATCGTGCAGATTGTCCGCATATACAAAAAGCTTTACGTTTCTTTTGGGAGATATTCCCGCTGCCGCGGCGATATAAGCCCTGTCGTTTTCCGTAATTATATAAGTGTCGGCGTTAAAAGAAAATGGAAGGTCTTTTATGTCTTTTAAAACGGCTATTTTTTTTTCGTCCACGGTTTTTTTAAGCGATTCTTTGATTAAACCGCAGATATCTTTCCTTTTTGATACTATATAAACAATATAGCGGCCCGCTTCAATAAGCGAAAGCCGTTCGTTTTTTTTAGTTTGACTAATATTGTTCATATTATTTATAATCTATATATTATGTTCACGATAATAATAGACGGGTATAATTTTATTTTCAACTCTTATTTTAAAGCCGGATTTAAATCGGACGAACTTCAAAAATTAAGAGACGGAACAATTAATTTTTTATCAAAATATTATAATGTAAAAAGAAATAAAGTGATAGTAGTTTTTGACGGATACAATACCGACGAGCCTTGCGAGTCGAAATACTTCCGTCAAAATATTGAAGTAATATATTCCAAAAAAGACGAAAAAGCCGACGACGTTATAGTCAGATTAGCTAAAGCGGCCGATAATTCAGTAATCGTTTCCAACGACAACGATATAAAGCGGCGCGCTTCCGGAGCAAACTGCTCTTGTATGGAAGTGGAAGAGTTCAGAAGATTGGCGGAAACCATTATATCCGGAGAAAACGCGGACGGCGGCGCCTGCGGCGGTTATATTTTAAACGCCGAAGAAGGCGAAGAAGACGGAACGTCCGGCAGGAGGGCGGGCGGCGGAAAAAAAGGCAATCCGCGCAGGCTCTCCAAGAAGGAAAGAATTAAAATTAAAAAAATAAGAAAAATATAGAACAAATAAAAAACATACCTTAAATCACCGTTAGAGACTATAAAAATTGATTTAACAAGTTATAAATACCTGATTCCCGCTTACGCGGGAATGATACCTTTTAGGTTAAAGCCTCAATCCCTTCATATTCATTCTCGCGTAAGCGGGAATCCATGATAAAAAATTTCTAACGGTGATTTAAGGACATATAATTATCCCGGAGCCACTTTCGTAAAAATTTTTTTTATTTGTCCTAGCTGAGTTTCTATCCGCGCGTCTATTTCGCCGAAGTCGGTTTTTATAACGACGTCTCCCGGCAGAATATTAACGTCCGGCAGAAAATCTATATCGGTTTCTTTCGCCACGTAATTTTTTACCGCATCGGGATTTTTTTTTATGACGTCGTAGTCGGCGGGATTTAGGCAGACGGTAAATCTTACCGTGTCCGAAGCCTTATTTGCCGCGTCGGCTATTATCTGCAGGAGCAAACCGCTGTCGGCGGACACTGCGCTTTTTACGATGGTTTTGGCGATTGCAAGCGATAAGTTTACGACGTCCTGCCTTACGTCCCCGTATAATTCGTTTTTAAAATTTTCTATGGATTTTGCGGCGTTATATATATTTTTAACGGCGTTCTCCATCGACCTTAGCGCCTCGGCTCTGCCTTCCCTGTATCCTTCGGCGCGCCCCCTTTTTTTTGCTTCCTCGAAAACCGCATTTTCTTTTTCGGAAAACTCTTTTTCCGCCTTATTCTTATAGTTTTCGATATATGAAATTATAAATTTTTGAAGCGCGGAAGGCACCGACGCCAATGCTCCGGCAAGTTCTTTATCGTCTTCGATGCGGCCGCTCCGTAATATATTTACTAAAAGAGTTTTTTTTCCGTCGTATAAAGTTTCTCCTTCCATATTAAAATCGCTGTCTTTTAAAATTTTACTCATATTGTTTAATATTTAAACGAGCTTTTCGCTTTCGCTCTTTACGGCGAGACTTATTTTGCCTTCGTCCTCGAGCCTTCTGGCGACTTTTAATATTTCGTGCTGTACTTTTTCTACTTCCGACAGTTTTTTTGGCCCCATAGCTTCTAAATCGTCTATAATCATTTCCTGAGCTCTTTTCGATACGTTGGCGAGAATTTTGTTTTTAAGCTCTTCCGAAGCCGTTTTTAATGCCAGAACTATCTGGTCGTGGGATACTTCCCTTAAAATAAGCTGCATGGATTTATCGTCCACGCTTGCAAGGTCGTCGAACGTAAACATCAGCTCCCTTATTTTTTCGGCCTCTTCCTTGTCTAATTTTTCGATATCGGCGATTATCGGTTCTTCTATGGATTTATCCATATTGTTTAAAATGTCGGCTACGACCCTTACGCCGCCCACCAGCTTGCTCTGGGTGGAGCCGGTAGATTTTAACTGTTCCTGAAGAACCTCGTCTAAGTCTTTAATTACACCGGGGGGAACCCTTTCCAGTTTGGACAGCCTGAACACCACCTGCGACCTTATCGAAGAAGGCAGAAGACCCACTACAGTCGCGGCGGAAATCGGCTCAAGATGTCCAAGTATAAGGGCTATCGTCTGCGGGTGTTCGTTTTTAACGAAATCGGCTATTATATGGGGGTCAAGCCATTTTAACGTCTGGAGTCCTTCTTCTTCTATGGGTCCGTGTAAATTATCGAGTATTTTTTTTGCTTTTTCGGGGTCTAAAGACTTTGCTATGAGATTTTTTAAGTAATCGTCGCCTTTTACCACTAATCCTACCTTGGAAAAATTAGAGTTAAAATCCTTAAGCACGACTTCGGAATCGTCTTTTTCAATAGTGGGAAGCTGGTCCATATACTTGGTGATTTTTTGAATTTCCATCAATTCAAGCCTTTTTATTATCTCCGACGCGGCTTCTTCGCCGACGGAAACAAGGAATATCGCGGCTTTTTCTGGGCCGGAAAATCTTCTTGCCATATTTACGTCTCTCTATTCGATTCTTTTAATAAATTTTTTACGTAATTAGTCGCCGCGTCGGGGTCGGACCTGACGATATTAACCGCTACTTCTTTCATATTGGGCTCCGGCGGCGGAGCGGATTCTTTTTTTATCTGCGCCAGCGTTTCAAGCCTTTCTTCCTGCGCTCCTCTTGCCGAAGAGCGCGATTCGTATGAAGTAACGTATTTCATCAACGGCCTAAGTATTATCAGTATTATCAGTATAACGCCTATAAGGATAACGCCGTAGCGGATTATTTCCGAGATATGGGATTTAGCGGCCGATAAAAATGATTTTTTAGCGGGAGGCGGTATGGCGTAATGTATTCTTTTAAAAGGAATATTCGCCACGACGACCTTGTCCTTAGAAGACTGGGAATATCCTATGGCGGTTTTGACGATGTTGTTAAATAAGCTCATTTCGCTGGAACTTCTGGGCACGTATTGTTCCGAAACCGCTCCGGCCGCGGATTTCGATTTTTTATATGTTCCGTTGATAAGGACGGAAGCGTAAATCCTTTTCACCGTTCCCGAAGGGTAGGAAATTTTTTCTATTTTTTTAGATACGTCGTAATTGGTCGTTTCCTTTTTTATAGTGCGCGTGCGGGGTTTTGCCACCGGAATGGGAACTTTTCCGGGCGGAAGATTAGATTTGGCGCCGGGTACGCCGTAAGGTTTTACCGTGCCTACGGTTGAAGACCTGTAAGTCTGCTGGGAAACGATAGCCGTCGTATCGGGATTATAGGTCAATTTCGATTCCGTTTTTTTTGAAAAATCTACTTTGACATAGACCTTGGAAGTGACGTTTCCTTCCCCGACTACGGGCAGAAGCATAGAATTTATTTTGTTTTCGAGATTTTTTTCTATTTTATGGACGTACGTAAGCTGATTTACGGTATATTGGAAAGAATTTTTCGTAGGAATGGATAAAACCCTTCCGTTCGTATCGACTATCGTAATGTTTTTTGGGCTTAACCCTTCCACCGCGCTTGCGACGAGATGTATGATTCCGTCGACCTGCATCTTGTTTAAATGCATGCCTGATTTTAATTTTACTATTACCGATGCTTTTGCGGGGGTTCTTCTCGTTACGAATACGCTGTGCCTAGGCAAAACTATGAGGACCCTCGAATATTTAATTTGATTTATCTGGCCTATCGTTCTTTCCAGCTCCCCCTGCAGCGCCCGCTGATAATCGACGTGCTGCATAAAATCCGTCATGCCTATCTGAACTTTGTTGAATATGGAGAATCCGACTCCTTCCTGACGGGGAAGCCCTATGGAAGCAAGTTTAAGACGCGTCCTGTAAACGCTTTTTTTAGGAATAAGTATGGTCTTTCCACGGTCGGAGAACTTGTAGGGGATATTGTAAGATTCAAGCTTATCTACAACCGAAGATGCGCTTGCGGTATTTAAATTTGAGTATAATACGCCGTATTGCGGAGCGGTGGCGTAAGCCGCCATAAAGTAAACGGCCGCCACGACCCCGATAATTACAAGGGAAAATACGATTTTCCGCTCTACCGACAGTTCCGCGAAAAAAGTTTTTAATTGAGTGCCGAAGTCTTTGAATGTGGCTGCCATTTAATTATATTTGCATATTCATAATTGAATTGTATGCGGTTATGATTTTATTTCTAACCTGCATCATCAGTTCAAAAGAATCGTTTGCCTTTTCCATGTCTATCATCGCCTGATGGATATTTGACGATTTTCCCGTAGCGACGGCTTCCGCCGAACTGTTTGCCGTATTCTGGAGGTCGTTGACTTTGTTTATCGAGTTTAAAAGAGTTTCAGCAAAGGAACCGCTGCCGTTTACGGAGCCTGAGCCGCCGGAATTTGAGCCGCCGGAAACGATTCCGTCGGGATTAAGTTCTTTTATTATGCCGGAATTTAAGGCGTTTCCTCCGCCGATAGGTATGGCCATTATGATATCCCCCTTTTTTTAGTTTTCCATGCTAAATGCAAAAAAAAATAATATAAAGATAAATATAATTAGCGTAAAATATAAAATATTATAAAAATATATTAATTAAATATAGCTTTGTAAACGGCAAGCGCAGTTTTATTTTTTTCGTTCGGCGCCGGCCGTTAAACATAGAAGCCGGCATGCCGCCGTCCGGCGGCGTTCTGCATGCGCATAAGCCATAGACAACGTTCAGATAATAATTTAATTATATCATAATAGCCATCGCAATAGTTAATAAATTTAAAGGTTTAAAGCCGCAGCCGTTTTGGCGGCGCAACCCCGTCAAATTTTTAACGATGCCTGCGCCATTGCTTTTGATTCCGCTATAACCTGTGCATCCGCCTGATACGCCCTCGTAGCCGAAATCATATCTACAAGCTCCCTTATGGAAGATATGTTGGGAATTTTGACGTATCCGGCTTTATTTGCCAAAGGATTGCCCGGGTCGTATTTTTCCGAAAAAGGATTTTTGGCGTTTTCAATTTTTTGGACTTCGACGCCGAAATAATTTTTAAACTTAACGGTTTTAAATAAAGGTTCCTTTTTTACGTAAGGCAGTCCGTTTCCGGCATCGTCGGTGTTAATGTTCGCAAGGTTGGACGAAATTATGTTCATCCTGATTCTTTCGGCGTTAAGACCTTGCGCCGCAATCTTTAAGGAGTCGTTAAAACCCATATTAAACCCTCTTTTAGATTTTATTTTTTATTTAACTTCAGTTCGTTATCGGCACCCGCCAATAGTTAATTAAGGAGTAGAAGTGGTAATGGCGGTGTTTAATTCGGCAAACTTTTTGGACAGCAGGCCGGAAACCGCTTCAAACCTGATTGAATTTGAGGCCATATCGCTCATTTCGTCGCTAAGGTTAACGGTATTGCCGTCAAGCGTCGGAACGGATTCGCTTTTACGGTTTTCGATAAAAGATTTTACGAATCCGGGACCGCCCGGCGCGCCGGGGTACCCGCTTCCGGCAGATACGTCTTTTATGGACGTAGTTTTCATAGGCAGCGCGGAAGAAGAAGGAACCAAGGTTCGCATAACTTTCTCGAAGTTCAGTTCTTTTGCCTTGTAACCGGGCGTTTCCGCGTTGGCGACGTTAGATGCTATGATATTCTGCCTGTCGCTCAGCACGTTTAAACTTTCGCCTAAAATATCGTAAATCCGTCCGAACATTTTGCGTCCTCCTTAAACATAAATTTATTAGTATATAATATGCAATATTTATGCCAGATATGGCAAAAAGACGCTAATTTTCGCCCCGCCCAGATTTTGGGAATTTCCGGCGTTTATATGTCCGCCGTGAACCAGAACGTTATTTAACGCTATGGACAGCCCCAATCCCGTACCGCCGCTTTTTTTTGTGGAAAAGAAAGGATTAAATATATTTTTTACGGCATCTTCCGAAAATCCGGGCCCGTTATCTTCGAAGTCGATGCGGATATATCCGTTTTCGGCGCCGGAATAAGCGGCAGACGATTTTATGCTTATAACTCCGTCATTATTTTGAACGGCTTGGGCGGCGTTTACCAATATATTTATAAAAGTACGCCCAATTAAATTTTCGTCTATTTCTATTATAATATTTTCGTCTATTTCCTTAATTATATTTATATTTTTTTCTTTTATAGCATGAGACGAATAAACGAGGGATTTGTTTACGACGTCCGACAGGGCGCATTTTGAAAGCGCAGGATTTACGGTTTTTGAAAATTCCAGCACGTTGTTTATGGTAGCGTTCATATTTTTGACGGCCGCCGTAATTTGAAAGGCTATTTCCGAATGTTCTTCGTTTTTCAGCTCTTTTTGAAGGACGGAAGCGAAAAGTCCTATCGAACCGAGGGGGTTTCGTATTTCGTGGGCGATTTTGGCGGACATCTCCCCCAATTCCGCAAGGCGTTTAAATTTTTTTATCTCTTCTATGTTTTGAATTATAAAAATTCTATCCGGAGTTTTTTTATTATTGCCGCGAATGCTTTTTACGTACAAAAATACGGGAATAAATCTTTCCGCGCCCGTTTTCATAATTTTTTCCAAGGGGTAAAAAGCCGGCTTCGTAAAATCGTCGACCGTTGCCCCGTTAAAAAAAAATTTCATGAATTCGTTTATATGGAGGTTCAGATAATTTACTAAATTATATCCTTCGGCAAGTTCGGCCAGCGATTTGTTTATAAATTTAACGATATTTTTTCCGTCCGTTATTATTATGCCTAACGGCAGGCTTTCCAAGACGGCGTTAAGGTTTTCCTTTAAATCTTTAATTTCTTCTTCGAGATTTTTATAATGTTCCGAAAGTTTGAGGGAAGCCGCCTCGAAGGACTCGAAGGCTTTTTTAAGTTCGCCGCCGGATATTGCTTCTATTTTATCGTTTTGAGCCATATAGAAAATTTTATCATAATTTTTCTTAAATTGCGATTAGCAACCTTTGTTTGACGTTATGATATATTGATGTTATAATATTACTAAGTAATAAATCTAAAATATATATTTATAAATGTTTATAGGAGATAAAATGACTACGGCTACTACTTTAAGACTTCCGGAAGAAAAGTTAAAATTAATAAGGGCTATAGCAGGCTATGAAAACAGGCATCTTTCCGATATATTTTTGGAACTTTCCGAAGAATATATAGAAAGGCACAGAGAAACCCTTGAATTCTTGAACATACCCGGTTTTACTAAGGAATGTCAAGACGGGTTGGAAGAAATAAAAAAAGGCGGAGGAAAGACATTAATTGAACTGGACGATTAAGTTTTCTTCGGTTGCCGAAAAGCATTTTATTAAATTTGATTCCGACATAAAGAAAAGAATAAAAACTAAATTATCGGAAATGGGGTCTATGGAAAATCCGCTTTATCACCATTGCGTAAAACCTCTTACCGGAGAACTTAAGGGTTTTTACAGATGTAGAATAGGGGATTATAGGATTATATTTTCACTATTAAACGAAGAAAAAATTTTGGCAATAGTGAACATAAATTCAAGAGGAAATATTTATAAATAAAATTGTATAATTTTTTATGAAAAAAAGAGAGTCGGACAGGATTTTAATAGTGGACGACGACCCGCATATGCGCTCCGCATTAGCTTTAAGCCTAAAAAAAACGGGCAGGGAAGGGGATATTTTTGCGTCCGCGGAAGAGGCGTTAAAATTTTTAGACGAATTGAACGAAAAAGCGGAAGCGGCCGGAGGCGGTTATTTTCTTATATTATCCGATTTAAACCTTCCCGGAATGGACGGAGTGGCTTTTTTAAACGAAATTAAAAAACGGGACGCTTTTAAATTAATTCCTTTTGTTATCATCACCGCATACGGAACGGTGGAAAGCGCCGTGTCCGCGATGAAATCCGGCGCGGCGGATTATCTGCTGAAACCTTTCGACATTTCGGATTTCGAAAGAATAGTTAAAAATGCGGAAAAAATTTCCGCATATATAGGAGCAGGGGAAAACGCCGCCGGGAAAAAAACGGGAAGCGCGGGCGTGAATGAAGGCGCTGAAAACGGCATGGAAAGCATCGAACGCTTATATCCTGATTTTGGAGGCGGAGGCGGTTTTATATGCGAATCGGCGGCAATGAAGAAAATAGACCAATATATTAAGGCGGTAGCCGGCGCCGGCGCCACCGTGCTTATAACCGGCGAATCCGGAACCGGCAAGGAAGTCGCGGCAAAAAGAATACATAAATTGAGCGGAAGAAAAGGAAAGTTCGTAGGCGTAAACTGTTCCGCCATAGTGTCCACTCTTCTCGAGAGCGAACTTTTCGGACACGAAAAAGGGGCGTTTACCGGCGCCGTTTCTTTAAAGAAAGGAAAATTCGAACAGGCGGACGGCGGAACTATTCTTTTAGACGAGATTGCGGAGATGGCCCAAAACCTTCAGGCGAAAATCTTAAGGGCGCTTCAGGAAAAGGCGATAGACAGGGTCGGAGGGGAAGAGCCGGCGAAAATAAACGCAAGAGTTATCGCCGCTACCAATAAAGACATAGAAAAAGCCGTAGAGGAAGGAACCTTCAGGGAAGACCTTTTTTACAGGCTCAACGTAATACGCATACACATGCCGTCCCTTAGGGAAAGAAAAGAAGATATAATTCCGCTTGCGAAATATTTTGCTTCGGAATATGCAAAAAAATATTTCAGGGAAATTTCCGGAATTACGACGCAGGGAAAAAACTATCTGCTTTCGCTTAATTTCCCGGGCAATATAAGGGAGCTTGAAAATATAATGGAAAGAGCCGTTATACTGGCGCAAAAGGATAAATATTTAGACGTCCGCCATTTCGGTAGTTTCGAACCGCCCGTTTATGCTAATCCGGCCGCAGGCGGCGCCGCGGATAATGCGGTTAATGCGGATGCCGATACCTTTGCCTCTGCCGCGGATAATGCGGATGCTTTAGCCGCCGCGGACACTTTGGATGCCGGGGACGATAAAGTCTCTATCTTGAATATTAAGGATATGGAGGAAAAACTTATTGCCGCCGCCCTAAGGGAAACCAACGGGAACAGAACCAAAGCCGCCGAAAAATTAGGCATTACTTCCAGAACCCTTAGGAATAAACTTAAAGAATTAGGCCTTGCCAAAGAATAGATGAAAAAGAATAATTAAAATATACCTATAATCTTAAAAAAAGCTCCGAGAACTCCAAGCAAAGATATCGCAATGGCTATCGAAAACATTTTAATGGTAAAATTGCGCTGGTCTTTATCCCTGTATTCCAGTTTATCTCCGAGCTTGTCGATAGAAGCTATCATCTGCTCGAACCTTTTGTCCACCTGCTCGAACCTTTTGTCCACCTGCTCGAAACGCTTATTGACTTCATCGAACCTTTTGTCCACCTGCTCGAACCTTTTGTCCACCTGCTCGAACCTTTTGTCCACCTGCTCGAAACGCTTATTGACTTCATCGAACCTTTGGTCCACCTGCTCGAACCTTTTGTCCACTTCCGAGAATCTTCTAGCGACGTCTTCTTTGAAATCCCTCATGCTAAGCCTGTCGAGTTCCTGGTTTCTCCTTATCTCGTCTATTTGAACCTGAAGAAGGTCGAATCTCGCGTCGAAATATTTAGCGTTGGGGAATATTCCCGCTATAAACGTTAATACTTCGTTTGGATTGGCGAAATTATTTTTATCTTTTTCGGAGGCGATGGATTCGCTCATGAATAACCCCTTTTTATTATAAATTAATTTTATCATTCAAATAATTTTTTTTCAATCGTTAATAACTTTTAAAATGTCTATAATTTTTTTTCAATCCGCAATGCCGTTAACCTTTAACCCGCGTTAGAAAATATTCTGTTCTTTCTATTATATGCAAATACCGGATTTCTGGCTCCCCGTAAACTGCCTTTAAGCTAAAATTAAAATCCGCCGCCGCCCCGTTCCCGCGGCGGCGCAGAGCCGGAAATAAAATTTCCGACGCGGGTTCGAGGTCATTATCGCCGCTTAACAAAATAAGGCATATCCCATCAAAACGGCTTAATATCGGCTATACTATTAAATTATACGCAATTAATGTTGCGGTATTATTACGGTATCGTTACAAACGGATTAAATTTATGTTGCGTTTCGGTTAAAAAACGCGGGTAAAAATAAATCGCCTTTTCACCTTAAAAATCATCTTAATTATGTAAAATATAAAGGAGGGGAGGCAGACGAAGCCTGACGGGATTGCCGTAAAACCTGCGGGCGTGCGAATGAGCCGCTCTTGCCCATGGCACATTATTTGCATAAGCATATATAAAGGGCAAAAAGACTCTAAAAATAGGGAAAAATTTTCCCGTTACGCTTTATGTTTCGGCATATACATATAATTATAATATAACGTATAAATAACGGAGGAATAAAAATGTCCGTAAACTCTTTATTTGCGCCTTCGGCTTCGTCCAGCGCGGCAAACAGCGCCGCGGCCGCCGCCGCTACGGCAGGTTCTGCCGGCGCGTCTAATTCTAACAATCTTATTAGCTCTACTACTTTTTTAAACCTTATGGTTGAGCAATTGGAAAATCAGGACCCGCTAAATCCTCAATCCAGCGGGGCAAATATTTCCGAGCTCGCTCAGTTCGATTCCATGAACCAGCTTACCTCCATGAATTCGACCCTTCAGAGCCTCGTATCGTCGCAGAATCAGGCGGCTTTCGGCAATGCCGTAAACTTAGTGGGGCAAAGTATCCAGGCGAGCGGCGATACATTTAGTTTTTCCAGCGGAAGCCAGTCTTCGTTGCAATATTCGATGCCCCAGAGCGCAAACTCCGTGTCGTTAAATATTTACGACGGTTCGGGCAATCTTGTTTTTAATACGAACTTAGGTGCTTTAGGTTCCGGCGCGCAGTCCTTCAACTGGGACGGATTGGAAAACAACGGTTCGTCAGCTCCGAGCGGAAATTATACTTTCTCGGCGAGCGGAACCGGCGCGAACGGCGCAGTAGTCAACGCTTCGCCTTATACGAACGGCACCGTTACTGGATTATCGACGTCGGGCTCCGGCGCGGTCCAGTTAGAACTCAGCAACGGCTCTACCGTTCCGCTGTCTAGCGTTACGAACGTGGGATAGCAAAACGATAAGATTTAAATTTAATTAATTAAATAAAATAAAAAAATGCGCCGATTAAATTTATATAATACGAAAATTAGATTAATTTTTATAGAAGGGGGAATGAAAAATGGGTGTAAATGCGCTTTTTACCGCGGTGTCCGGATTAGATTCAAATCAAACTTATCTCGGCGTCATCGGAAACAACATCGCAAATTCCAATACGGTCGGCTTTAAAAGCTCCGACCCGATATTCGAAAACTTAGTCAGCCAGACGTTAAGCGGCACGTCGAGTTCGCAGGAGGGTCTGGGAACGGACGCTTATTCCATTCAGCAGCAGTTCGGACAGGGCGCCCTCGAAAATACTTCCAATCCTTTAAACATGGCGATAGACGGCAACGGTTTCTTCATAGTCCAGGCTCCCAACGGCACCACGTACTATACCAGAAACGGCACTTTCAGCGAAAACGCCAACGGAAATATAGTCGATTCGACCGGACAGAACGTAGTTATGGGATATACGTTAAACGCGCAGGGGATTGCCACCGCAGGCACTCCTAGCGCCATAACTTTAAATACCGGGGCGATTGCTCCGCTGACCACTACGACCGCCGATTTGACGGCAAACCTCAATTCCAACGTGTCGCCGCAGATAAGCACTTCGACGACCGCCGTTTCCGGTGCCACCAATATTAGTTTTATGGGCGGATATATTATCGGAAACTATTCGGCCGGCGCCGGTTCGACGTCTTCGACAGCCATAAACGTCAGCGATTTAAAATATACCGGTACGACAGCTAAGGCTGCCCCCACAAGCTTATTAATAGGAAACGGGAACGGAACGAGCAATCTTTATAACGTCAGCAAGTATTACGATAAGACCCAGGGTAAATTTGTTGCACCGTCAAGCGTAGCTACTGGCGATGCCATTACGGAAGTCGTGTTAACTTCGCCCCTTACGTCTTCCGTCCTTGCCAATACGGCAATTTCCCAGCAGACTCTCGGCGTTAATAGCACTACGGGAATCCTGCCGGGTTCTGATGTCCAGATAGGGGCTACCTCAAGCACTTCCGGCACCTATCAGTTTTTAAACACGGTCGCAAGCGTCAGTTCGGCTAACAGCACTATAAATCTTTCCGACGCGATGCCGGTAGGAAATTCCTTAAATGCTACGTACGGTACGTTTGCGGCAAAAGGCCCAGTTCTGGTCGGTCCCGCAAACGATTATTATTCTACGACCATCAACGTTTACGATTCTTTGGGGAACGCTTTGCCTTTAACCGTTACTTTTGCACCTTCGTCTTCTACGTCCGGAAACTGGAACGCATATTATTCCATTAACGGAACCGCGGCCGAAAGGCCTTCGCTTGCTCCTTCCGCAACCCCCGATGTTACGTTTAATTCGAGCGGCCAGATTAGCGGCACGCCGTCGCTGACCCTTACCGACGTTCCTGCTTACGTGGCGCAAACTACCCCCGTATCTCCCCTTCCGGACGGAGCGACCCAGCCTTTAAATTTAACTTTAAATCTTGCGAACCTTACTCAATATGCGGCGCCCTCGGCTACGACCGCCTTTACCCAGAACGGCTATTCTACCGGAACGCTAACGAGTTTTACGGTTGACCAGGACGGAAAAATATCGGGACAGTATTCCAACGGCCAAACCGAGTATCTTTATCAGGTCGCTCTCGCCAATTTCATAGGGCCCACGGGGCTTGTTTCGGAGGGCAACAGCCTTTACGCGCAGACTTTCGCGTCCGGCCAGCCCGCAGTCGGAGCCGCAAACACCGGTAATTTCGGCTATATCACCGATTCAGCGTTAGAGCAGTCCAACGTCAACATTTCATCGGAATTTACCAATATGATAATTGCGCAGAACGCCTACGTCGCCAACTCTAAGGTGCTGACGACCGAAAACGCCGTATTGGCGGCTCTCGAAGGCTCTGTCCAATAATAATATATAATATATAGCAGAAACGAAAAGACGAAGAAGGACCGTATCCGTTTATTTTTATTAAAAGAATAAGAAACGTAAAAAAAACATAAGAACGAAATAAAAATAAAATAGACGCGGTTCTTTTCATATAAAAAGCCTTGCCCATAAGGGCGAGTGGCAATTCGCACGTAACTAAACTTATACCATATGCTAAACGCCTTTGCGTCAAATCTATCCTTTAACGCGGCGCCGCTGCCGGATATCGCGGCGCCCTCCGCCCCGGCCGGACTAACCGCTTCCGTTTCATTGCGTAACTCCGGAGCGGGACGAAGCGGCTCGGGAGGGTTCGCCGAAACCCTGAGCGGCTTGGTTGACGGTTCCGGCAATAAGGACGCAGAAGCCTCGTCCGAGAACGGCAGACAATCCAAAACCGCTTCTTCCTCCTCCGCTTCCGTTTCCGGCGGCTTTTTTTCCGCCCCGGCCGGTTCGAATAACGACGGTTCGAATATCGCGAACGCCCAGTCCGCTTCCTCTTCGGCTTCCGTTTCAGGGGGCTCTTCCGCGGGCGGCGCGGATATAGGACAAACGGGCGTTCAATCCGGACAAAATACGCCGGACAGTAAAACGCCCGATAAAGCCGCCTCCGGT
>JAJYJI010000008.1:0-39892 GCA_021789605.1 bacterium | reverse complement strand
GTCCGCTTCCTCTTCGGCTTCCGTTTCAGGGGGCTCTTCCGCGGGCGGCGCGGATATAGGACAAACGGGCGTTCAATCCGGACAAAATACGCCGGACAGTAAAACGCCCGATAAAGCCGCCTCCGGTTCCCCGGGACGGATATCGTATTTCATAGGAAATACGAATGTTGCCGTTCAGCTTGTTTCCGCAGACGGCGGAAATATTAACTCTTCCAAAAATAACGCGGCGTCCGGTAATTCGGGCAACGCTCCGGACGGCGCCGCTTCTTCCGCCCCGGACGGTTCGAATAACGCGAACGCCCCGTCCGCTTCCTCTTCGGCTTCCGTTTCAGGGGGCTCTTCCGCGGGCGGCGCGGATATAGGACAAACGGGCGTTCAATCCGGACAAAATACGCCGGACAGTAAAACGCCCGATAAAGCCGCCTCCGGTTCCCCGGGACGGATATCGTATTTCATAGGAAATACGAATGTTGCCGTTCAGCTTGTTTCCGCAGACGGCGGAAATATTAACTCTTCCAAAAATAACGCGGCGTCCGGTAATTCGGGCAACGCTCCGGACGGCGCCGCTTCTTCCGCCCCGGACGGTTCGAATAACGCGAACGCCCCGTCCGCTTCCTCTTCGGCTTCCGTTTCAGGGGGCTCTTCCGCGGGCGGCGCGGATATAGGACAAACGGGCGTTCAATCCGGACAAAATACGCCGGACAATAAAACGCCCGATAAAGCCGCCTCCGGTTCCGCCGGATTAAATTCCAAACCGGAAGACGCCGTCCGCAATGCCGGAAATCAAAATTATCGGAACGCAGCGCAGGAAAATAAGCAAAAACCGGCAGTTCCCGAAAACGCCGGCCCGCTTCCAATAGACGCCGCTGCGGCCGGCATCTTAAATTTAACGGGTATAAACGGCGAAGCGAAGCAGGTTATTTCCGGCGCGGCAGGCGGCGCCTCCGCGGGGGGAGCAAGCGGCAATGCGTTCAATAACGGCTCAGCCGCGCCGGCTGAGCTTAAAATAGGGGGTTTTATCGACGCCGGTTCCGTTCAGGGCGGCGGCGCATCTTTCAATAACGGGGCTTCCGGCGGAAATTCCCCCGGGTTCGATTTATCCGCGGGAGCCGCCCAGGGAACAGGTTCGGCAGGCGATACTTCCGCTTCAGGCTCTATCGCGGTAAATTCCGTTATGTTCATGCTGAATAAAAACGTTCAGTCCGCCGTCTTAACCCTAACGCCGCCGTCTCTCGGCAGCGTTAAAATAAGCATAGCCTTAAACAATCCCAGTTCCGGTTTAAACTCCTTGAACTCGGCGGCTTCTAACGGCGGCGGCTCTATAACCATCAACATGCTTGCCCAGAACGACGCCGCAAAAAATATTCTTCAATCCTCGTCCGGCTCGCTGCAGAACGCCCTTAAAAATCAGGGGTATTCTTCTATAAACTTGAATATCAGCTCCGGTTCGAGTTATAATAGCCAGACGGGAAACAACGGGAACGAAAATTTTAAAAATCCGTTTATCGATAATTCTTATAACGGAGGCTCTTTCGCAAATAAAGCATCCGGAACGGACGCTTTTTCTTCCGCGTCCGCCGCCGCGTATAGAAATCCCGACTCTTTGGTAGATTATTTCGTTTAATTAACCGTATTTTAATTTACGTTTACCGTCCGAAGTTATGGCTTTTAAATTTCAAAATATACTGAATCAGCGGAAAGCGGCTCTCGACAAGAAATATTTGGAGCTTTCGGAAGCGCAAAAAGTAGCGGCGGCTCTTAACCTAAAAATTTTCGACGTCCAAAATTCGGTAAGTTCTTTTAAAAAGTCTTATCCCGCCGACATTCTTAACATATCGGATATCCACGATTACAATATTCTTGATTTGCGGTTTAAATCCTTAAATTATAAATTAAACGATTTATTGAAAGCGAAAGAATCGGCGGAACGGGAACTCGAAAATAAAAAATATCTGGTGATAAAGGCAAAAATGGAATATGAAAAAATCGATAAACTGAAAGAAAAATATCTTGCGACGGACAAAGTTTCCGAATTAAAGCGCGAAGAGGCTATCGCCGACGACTTCGCATCCAACCGTTTCGTACGAAGATAAGAGAAAATAAATCGGCTGACCTCAGGAACGCCGTTCAAAGTTTTTGAATCCGCCTAAAGAATTTTATCGTCAATTTTTAGCAATTTTCGGACTATTTTCGGGTTGACAATCGCCGTCCAATGATGTAAAAATTATATACATGACGAAAAATTTACCGGTATTTACCGCATTTATAACAGCCGCCTTTATGTCCGTATCTTTGTTAAACGCCTTTTTTCCGCGCGTTTCCTGCGCCGAAGGCGCTTCCGCCGCCGAGAAAGAAGAAATTAAAGTACTTAAAAAACAGATAAAATTAGAAGTCGAAAAATTAAAAAACATAGAAGCCAAAATCCACAGCATAAAAACCGCCCAAAAAAACAAGGTGAAAAAATTAATACCAGTTTATTCTTCCATGAGTCCGGGAAACGCCGCCGGCATACTCCCCCATATCGATAAAAAGGTCGCGATATATATTCTTTCCCATATGACGCCGAGAACGGCATCCGCTATTATATCCAGAATGTCCGTTAAAGACGCGGCATTTTTTACCGACAGCATCGCAGGAAAATAAAACCGCTAAAAATAAATATAATTTGAATAACGTCAATATTATGACGATGCATTCCAAACCTGATGCAGACGTATCATATCGATTTTACTAACTGTTTTAATAAATATATATGGCACAATTATTGCTTTTAATTAATCAGGTTTATTTGCGCCGGCCGCATTCCGGCGGATTAAAACCGAATCCGGCAAAACATCGAATCCGGATAAAACGTCATAATACGGCCTGACTTTATATTAACGTCAATAACTATGCAGTTATGTTAAGATAACTAAAATTTTACGGGAGGTTTATTAATGGCGGATAAGCAGAATGCCGAAAAATCCAATAAAGAATTGGGCAATATAGACGAAGACGAGTTGTCCACTATTTCACAGATAGAATCTTCAAAGAAAAAGGGAGGAGGAATAAAAAAAATTCTTTTTTTGGCGATACCCGCGGTCGTCGTACTCGGCGGAGGCGGTTTTGCCGCCTATCATTTTTTATTCGCCAAAAGCAAGACCGCCGCTCCGGCAAAGCCTGCCAACGCCGCCAAAACGGCGCCGGGTCCGATGATAAATCTCAAGCCTTTTTTAACAAACCTTGCGGATAAAGACAAAACTTCCTACATAAAGGTTTCTATTTCCGTCGAGATGAAAACCGGGACCGACCTCGGACGCATTAAACAGCTTACGCCCCAGATTAGAAACACTATAATAATGATTATGAGCTCCAAAACTTCCGACGAAGTCAACACTCCCGAAGGCATAGTTTCCTTAAGGCATCAGATTGCAAGGAGCCTTAACAGGATTCTTGGCGACGGCACGGTAACCGGAGTTTATTTTAACAATTATTTAGTCCAATAACGTCTGGGCGGATAACGTAAAAAATAAACGTAAAAAAATAAAACAGGATAATAATCTAAATATTTTTAACACTCTTATAAGGAAGCGAAAAATAAAAAATGGCGGAAATATTATCTCAGGACGAGGTTAACGCTTTACTTAGGGGCATATCCTCCGGCGCGATAGAAACCGAAAAGAAAGAGGAAGACACCGGCGGAATAAAAAACTACGACTTGACCTCCCAGGACAGGATAGTCAGGGGAAGAATGCCTACTTTGGAGATAACGAACGAAAGGTTCGCCCGCCTTTTCAGGAACAATTTGACTTCCGCGCTTCGTAAAGTCGCAGAAATAACCGCCACTTCGGTGGATATGCAAAAATTCGGCGAATTTTTGAAAAACATTCCTCTTCCTACGAGCCTTACGATATTTAAAATGCCGCCTTTGCGCGGATACGGAATTTTTGTATTAGACGCAAGATTGGTTTATAACCTTATCGATATTTTTTTTGGAGGAACCACCGATTTGCATGTCAAAATAGAAGGCAGAGATTTTTCGCCCATAGAAACGAGACTTATTAAAAAAATTACGGATATGGCGTTCGGCGATATGAAGCAGGCGTGGGCGCCCGTTATTCCGGTCGATATCGAATTTCAGAGAAGCGAAATAAACCCTCAATTCGCCACCATCGTAACTCCTACCGAGGTTGTCGTTATCAGCAGGTTCGAGGTCGATATCGAAGGAGCCGTTTCCAAATTTATGGTATGTATTCCTTATTCTATGATAGAGCCTATTAAAGAAAAACTTTACAGCGGGTTTCAAAGCGAACAGCTTGAAGTTGACCAGCGGTGGATAGAAAGGTTCAAAGAAAGGCTTAAGGAATCCGAGCTTAATTTCAGGGTAGATATCGGGAAAACGAGCATAACCGCCAAAGATTTCCTGAAAATAAAAAAAGGGGACGTAATCGTATTGGACAAAAAAATAGAAGAGCCTTTAGTCGTAAACATAGAAGACATTCCAAAGTTTATTGCATATCCGGGAAAAATTAACAATCAGGTCGCGGTAAAATTAATATCCGAGATACCTGTAGGAAAAGAGGGTTATTATGAGTGAAGAAACGGAAAAAAATTTATCCGAAGCAAAAGAAGAAACGTCCGTCCCGCTTGACGGACAAAAAACTCCGGAGACGGGGTCCGTTTCCGCATCCGCATCCGAGCCGGAGGACGGCAATATCAGCTGGGACGACGCCTTTAAAGAGCAGGAAGCCGCGGACGCGGCAAAGGATGCCGGAGGCGCGAACGTTACGCAGGATTTGAATATAAATACGGACGAGTTCGACAAAAGCAGGCCGGCCGCTAAGGCGGAAGAATCGGCGCCCGTGCCGGCAGCCGTTAAAAAGCCGGTTAAAAAACTTGAATTTGCGTCGTTCGACGAATCCGATAAAACCGCCGAGCCTCCTAAAAATTTGGATTTTATTCTCGATATACCTCTTACTATTTCCGTCGAGCTGGGCAGGGCAAAAATGGTCATAAACGATATGCTTCAGCTTGGGCAGGGTTCGGTGCTGGAACTGACGAAGCTTGCAGGAGAGCCTTTGGACGTATATGTAAACGGAAAACTGATGGCGAGGGGAGAGGTGGTTTTAGTCAACGATAAATTTGGCGTGAGGCTTACCGATATTATCAGTCCGGTCGAAAGGATTAAAAAACTATGAAAAAGTTAAACTGCCCGGATAAATTTTGCAGACCTGAAAAAAAGTTTTCGCCAGCGGGCGTATTTTTCTTATTTACATCAATCCTGGCGGCCGCGCTTGCCACGGTACTTTTTACCTGCTTTTTTTTCCCTTTTTTTACGGCCGGCTGTTACGCGTCCCCGATAAATGCTGGATTATCCTTAAAAAATATATCGGTTTCCGGAAACGGCGGTTCATACCTTATATGGTTTAAATTTAACGGAAAACCCGGAAACGCGGTTAAAAAAGTCGGCTTAAACGATTACGGCCTTGGCATCGTCTTCAGACATGCCAAATCGGGAATAAACTCAAAATTCATAAAATTGGACGGCAGATTATTTAAAGCCGTAGAGCTCCTGCCGTATAAAAATTCCGGTTTAAACGCGATAATCTATTTTCATAAAAATATTAAAATAAGCAAAAAAGATACTTACGCCACTTTTTACGGCGATTATTTTATCGTTAAAGTCAGGCATGCTTTTGCGGACGATTTGTTTAAGAACGTTGGGAAAAAATTCTCCGCCGCGGCCGCGGCCGGACTTAAACGGCGTATCGCATCCAAGACGGCCGGACCCGGACCGCGGCCTGCCAAAAGCGTTAAAAATGCCCCGGAACCAGCGCGAAAGGGCGCCCCTTTTATCTCCAGAAAGGCCCCTAAACTAAACTTAGGATTCGAGATAATTAAAACCGCGTTTTATTTAATCCTCGTTATAGGCTTGATTTACGGGATATATTTTTTTATGGAAAAATTTAAAAACCGCGTTTCCCCTAAGGAAAAATTGAACAATTTAAAAATAGTTTCTTCCATTAATCTTGGAAACAAAAAATCTATTCTTCTAATCGAAGTCAACCGCGAATTTTTTCTTGTGGGCGTGTCGCCTTCAAATATTCAGGTAATCGGACGCATCGAAAATAAAAATAATGCGGAAGGCGTTCTTCTTAGGGCGGCCGGCGAGAGCGGAGCCGCCTTGGACGCAGGCGCCTTCGCGGACGGCGTCGAATCGGGAAGCGCCGTTCCTTTCAATCATAACCGTCCGTCCGCGGCGGCAAAATTTTACGGCAAATTTGCCGATGTCCTTAGGGAACAGGTCGATGCCGGCGCCGACGCCCGCACTTACGACGGCGCCGGTTTTAACGGACTTAACGAGCCTTCGCAGAGGATAAAGGCGGAACAGGCGCGCGACGCGGCAAATATCTCCGGCAAAACCGATATTTTTAAGATAAAAAACATAAGCGAAGCAAAATTAAAGAATAAAACGGACAATGTTTTTTTCGACATAGAAGAAAGACTAAAGGGGTTAATGGAAAGCAATGGCGTTTCTAAAAAATTTTAAAAATTCGTCTCTTTTGACCTTACCCGCCATATCTATGACGGGAAGCTCTCATCATTCCGAAGTTTCTATGCTCATACAGATACTTCTTATTTTCACGGTTATTTCTATCGCCCCCTCCATCCTTATAATGATGACTTCTTTCGTCAGGATAGTCGTAGTTCTGTCTTTTTTAAGAACGTCGATGGGTCTTACTACCGAGCCTCCAAATCAGGTAATCATAGGGCTAAGCCTTTTTCTTACTTTTTTTATTATGGCTCCGGTTATAAATAAAGTTTATAAAAACGCCTACGTTCCATACTCTAACGGGCAGTTGGGAATAAAAAGAGCCTATAAAGCCGGAATAAAACCCGTAAGAGGATTTATGCTTAGGCAGACGAGAGTAAAAGATTTGGAGCTTTTCGTAAAAATGGCGAAGATAAAGCGCGTATATTCCCCTAAAGACGTGCCTACCTACGTCCTGATACCGGCATTTATAGTAAGCGAACTCACCACGGCCTTCGAAATAAGCTTCCTTATATATCTGCCTTTCTTAATAATAGACCTCGTCGTTTCGAGCCTTTTGATGTCCATGGGGATGCTTATGCTCCCCCCGACCATGATTTCCCTGCCTTTTAAACTGATGCTTTTCGTCATGGTAAACGGCTGGTATTTGGTAATAGGTTCTTTAATGCATAGTTTTAAATAGTTAAACTGCTATAAGGAGTTCTGAATGTCTGCCGCGTTCGTCAATTTTATTATTCAAAAAGTTATAATTACCGTGCTGGAGCTGAGCGCTCCGCCGCTTATCGCGAGCCTTGCCGTCGGAATATTTATAAGCATGTTTCAGGCGGTAACCCAGCTTCAGGACCAGACCCTTACTTTCGTTCCGAAAATTATCGTCGTAATAGTCGTTTTATTGATTTTCGGTCCGTGGATGCTTAGCGTGCTGGCAGATTTCGCGACCGTAATTTTTACCCATTTTCCCGGATATATCAGGGGAGGGAGCTGACCCATACATGATTATTATCCGCGAATACCCTCTAATAGAATTTACGCTTATTTTTTTCAGGATTATAGCAATGATAATCGCCCTGCCTTTCATCGGCAGTTCGGCGGTTCCGGGCTGGGCAAAGATAGGCCTTTCTTTTTTTATGTCGCTAATCGTTTATCCTTTAATCATGAAAAACCAGACGATTCCCCATATGTCTTTCCCCGCCCTTATTCTTGCCGTTTTTTCGCAGGTTTTAATAGGCATTATTTTCGGTTTCATAGTTCTCGTCATATTCACCGGAATTGAAGTGGCGGGGCAGATTATAAGCGTTCAGATAGGGTTCGGAATGATAAGCCTTATAAATCCTTTAATTTCCAATCAGCAGACTTCTTTCGTATCCAATCTGCTTAATTATCTGGCCTTGATGATTTTCATAGAAACGTCGGCGTTCTTTTTTGTAATAGAGGGGATATACAAAAGCTTTCAAACCGTTCCTTTAACTTTTGCGTATTTTTCGCCGCATATTTTTCAATATTTAGCGTATAAAGGAGAAAAAATATTTTTAATAGGCTTGGATTTAAGCATTCCCATAGTATCGGTAGCTATTTTATTAAACATAGTTATTGCGCTTATGGGCAGGCTTGCCCCCCAGTTTAATATCTTTGCCGTCGGTTTTCCTATAATGATAGCGGTGGGACTGCTTATGCTGTACATTTCCATTCCTTATTTTAACGATTATATAGCCCAATCGTTTATAAGCTTAAAAACTGAATTTAATTATATGATAAATTCGCTGCCATATATAAGTTAATTTAATCGGAAAATGGCTAAACGGCCGCATCGTTCAATTTATTATTGCAGGTATCGTTATTATATTTTATTTAATTATATTTATTTAATGCCTATTTAAATACGGAACTAATTTATTATGCCCGAAGATAAATCCGACAAAACCGAACCGGCCTCCCCTAAAAGAATAGCGGATGCCAGAAAAAGGGGCCAGGTTATGAAATCGAGGGAGGTTACGACCTCTTTCCTATTTGTCGCCGTCATAATTTATCTATATTTTAATATTGCCCGGCTCGGCAACGTTTTATCGTCGGAGCTGGTCTATTTTTTATCCGATTTTTCAAATCCTGATTTAAATTATACGACATGCGTAAAGATTATAGACGGCCTTATTTACACCATTGTTTCCGCATCCCTCCCGTTCTTGATAATCGTCTTTTTCGCGTCCTTAGTTTCCAATCTCGCGCAGGTCGGACTGCTGTTGACTTTCGAACCGCTTATTCCCGATATTACGAGGATAAACCCCTTATCCGGGCTTAAAAGATTTTTTTCGTTTCATTCCGTAAACGAATTAGCCAAGTCTATCTTTAAATTTTTCTTTTTAACCGCGATAGCTTATCTAACATGCAAGCCTTTTTTAAAAAAAATATTGGTTTTGCAGTATATGACTCCTTCGTTCGACGTCGCTTTTACCGTCAAGCTTATCTATAAGCTTTTCCTTAATATTATACTCGCTATGGTCGTTCTTTCGATAACCGATTTTTTTATCCAGAGATATCAGTATAATAAAGGACTTATGATGACCAAGCAGGAAGTCAAAGACGAAGCCAAGCAGTTCGAAGGAGACCAGAAGGTAAAAGGCAAAATCAGAAAAATGCAGAGGGAAATAGCCAGAAGGAGGATTCTAAGAGAGGTAAAAAAAGCGCACGTCGTTATTACGAACCCCACTCATTTTGCGGTAGCGTTAAGGTACGACGGCAAAGAACGCAACGCTCCGGTAATGCTTGCAAAGGGAGCGGACAATCTGGCGTTCCTTATAAAAAGAATCGCGCGCGAAAACGATATTCCGACGGTAGAAAATAAATACGTCGCCAGGACGCTTTATGAAACGTGCGAACCGGGGCAGGCTATCCCCGCGTCTCTCTATAAAGCCGTTGCGGAAATATTAGCACATTTATATTCGACGAACGAAAAATTTAAACAAATATGGAGTTTTATTAAATAATGGCGGAAAAAGTAGAAGCGGGAATTTTTTCCCGAAACATATTTTTAAAGAATTCGGACGTTCTGCTCGCCCTGCTTTTCGTGATGGTTATCGGCCTTATGATAATACCGATAACGACATGGATGCTCGATATATTTCTTACTCTTTCCATAGCTTTCGGCATAATAATTTTATTGATTTCCATTTACGTTTTAAGGCCGCTTGAATTTTCTATATTTCCCACCATTCTTTTGGTTGCGACGCTCTTCAGGCTGTCTCTCGAAATTGCGGCTACGAGGCTCATACTGCTTTACGGATACAAGGGTCCCGATGCCGCCGGCGTCGTCATAGAATCGTTCGGACAATTCGTCGTCGGCGGAAATTTTGCGGTGGGAATAGTCATATTTATAATTTTTATCGTGATAAATTTTTTAGTTATTACCAAAGGCGCAACCAGAGTAGCCGAAGTATCCGCAAGATTTACCTTGGACGCCCTGCCCGGAAAGCAGATGTCCATCGACGCCGAGCTTAATTCGGGCTTTATAACGGAACAGGAAGCAAGAAAGAAAAGGCTGGATTTAACGAAAGAGGTGGACTTTTACGGCTCTATGGACGGCGCCAGCAAATTTGTCAGGGGAGACGTCGTAGCGACTATAATAATTATTATCGTAAATATTATAGGCGGTCTTCTGATAGGGGTATTCCAGCATAATTTATCGATTCTGCGCGCCGCTTCCGATTATACCCTTCTTACCGTAGGAGGAGGGCTTGTGGCGCAAATTCCCGCCCTAGTAGTTTCCACTGCGGCAGGCATTATAATGACGAGGGCGACCCGCGAAAGCGACCTTTCCAAGGATTTTTCGTATCAGTTTCTTTCAAATCCCAGAGCTCTCTATACCGCCGCCGGCATTCTGTTTTTTTTCGGCGTCATACCCGGACTTCCCCATTGGCCGTTTATCCTTCTTGCCGGAATCGCCGGTTTAATAGCCTATCTTATCTCGAGGGAAACCAAAAACAAAAAAGCCGCGACGGAGAAAAAAGCCGCGACGGAGAAAAAAGAGGTTCCGGAAGCGCAAATTATAGAAAGCGCAATGCAGATAGACATTCTTGAACTTGAAGTAGGCTACAACCTCATATCTTACGTAGACGCATCCAGAAACGGAGAGCTTTTAGAGAGAATTAAAGGAATAAGGAAACAGCTGGCGGCCGACTTGGGAATCATAGTTCCGCCTATCCACATAAAAGACAATTTAAATCTGAAACCGAACGAATACATTTTTTTAATTAAAGGCATAGAGGTCGCCAGATACGAAATAATGCCCAACAAGCTTCTCGCGATGAATCCCGGAAACGTCAGCGAAAATATACCCGGCATCGTTACGAAAGAGCCCGCTTTTAATCTCCCCGCTTTGTGGGTCGACGAAGGATTAAAGCAAAAAGCGCAGATGGCGGGATGGACGGTGGTGGAGATACCCGCCGTAATAGCGACTCATATAGTAGAAATAATCAGGAACAACGCCTCGGAACTTCTTACGAGGCAGGACGTCCAAAAACTTCTCGACATGCTTTCGGCTAAATATCCCAAGATAATAGACGACCTTATTCCGGGAGTCCTTTCCCTTAGCGCGGTGCAGAACGTCCTCGAAAACTTGCTTTCGGAAGGGGTTCCCATAAAAGATATGCTTACCATCGTGGAAGCCCTTCATAATTACGGACCGAACGTCAAAGACCCCGCGGTCCTGACCGAATATGTCCGGGGAGCGCTTAAAAGGACGATAACCAAAACGATAATCGGGCAGGACAACACCGTAAGGCCGCTTACTCTCGGCAAAAATCTCGAATCGGCCATACTCAACGAATACAGCAGAACAAAAGAACAGGGGGCGGGATATTCCGGCATGGACCCTTCCTATTACAATAAAATAATTTCGGCGGTAAAAGAAGGGTTAAAGAAATCCGTCGATGCGGGCTTGTCTCCCGTAATACTGACGTCTCCGCGAATAAGGCTTTTTTTTAAAAATATCTTAAACGAAATAGCCCCCGGAATACAGGTGGTTTCTACCGGAGAACTTTCTCCTAATATAAAAATAAAACCGGCCGGAATTATAGAAATCTATGCAGATTAAAAGATACGAAGTATTAGATATACGCGACGCCATAGAGCTTATTAAAAAAGACCTCGGAGAGGACGCCGTCATTATTTCGACGAGGCAGGTAAGCGGTTCAAACGACCTGGGATTTTTCGGAAAGCCTTTTCTGGAAGTCGTAGCGGCCGTCGATTATAAAGACGAAGACGCCGCGCCTCCGAAAGAAAGCCGCGGTTTTGGACAGGACATGCTGGGGCCTATATACGACGACGTTAAATATCTAAAGGATAATCTTGACAGCATCGTCGAAGAAAAGGTTATTTATACCGTAAATTCAAAGTTTGAAGAAATAAGGGATTTAATGAACGGAATTAAATTCGATTTAAACTTGCTGAAGAACGAAAAAACCGGACGCGGGGCGGGAGATAACGATTTGCTTATGTATCTGGACGGCATATCGTTCGATAGAAAAATTTCATCTAAATTAATCGAAATATTTTTTAAAGACCTGAAACTTTCAAATTTTAAGCAGGAAGAAAAAATAGAGTATTTTAAAAAATTTTTTAAAAAAATAATCGAAAAGAAAGTAGAAAAGAAAAAGCTAAACCGCTGGTTCGAAAATAGAATAGTCATTGCGCTCGTCGGAAACAGCGGCACCGGAAAAACCGCTACGGCGGCCAAGCTTATGAATAAATTTATATTCGAAAAAAATATGCATGTTTCCGTCTGCTCTATAGATTTTTTAAAAAAAGGCGGATACGAAACATTGAAAAATTATGCCGGCAAGCTCAAAATAGATTTTGTTCCGGTAAAAGACGAATCCGGATTAAAGGCTTTTATTTCAGGTTCGCAGTCCGACGTCATAATAATAGACACTTTCGCCGTTAACCATAACAACCTTTTCCAGTTAAACAATCTCGCAAAATTTTTCGTTCAGTTTAAGGGCAAAATAAACGTGGAACTTTTATTGCCCGCATATCTTAAACAGCCGGAAGCGCTCAGGGCGTACGAATCTTTCAGAAACAAAGCCGGAGCTAACGGAATTATTATTACGAAAACGGACGAGTCGCGCGGCATCGGCAATCTTGCCGGTTTGCTTTTGACGGCGGATTCGTCGATAGACTTTATTACGGCGGGGGAAAACGTTCCCGAAGATATCGAGGAGGCTGACGCGCAGAATATTTTTTCTTTATTTTTCCCTAAAATAATTCAGTTTTGAAAAGCGGCCGGGCAACCAAAGAGCCGGCGTTGCCAAAAACGGCGTTAATAGTTTCATTGAATTTAAAAAGCAACCAAGTAACCAAAGAGGCGGCAAAAATGAAAAGACAGAAAAACGAAAATGTTTATACCAAAATTATTTCGGTTACAAGCGGCAAAGGCGGGGTCGGCAAGACCAATATAGTCTGCAATCTGGCATACTGCTTCGCGTCCATGGGCAAAAAAGTAATAATAATGGATGCCGATTTAAGCCTCGGCAACGTTTCCGTTATAATGGGAATGATTCCCAAATACAATATATCGCAGGTAATTTACGGAGATAAACAGCTAAGGGACATTATAATGACGGATTCCAACGGAATTATGGTTCTTCCTGCATCTTCGGGCATATCGGAACTGTCTAACCTTTCGGAATCGCAGAAAATTACGCTTATGTCGAGGTTCGACGAATTTGCCGGAGACATGGACGGTTCCGGCAGGCCGGCGGATATTCTTTTAATCGATACCGGAGCCGGAATATCGTCAAACGTGCTGTATTTTAACCTTGCCGCAAGCGAAATATACGTCGTCGTTACTCCGGAACCCACTTCTATTACCGACGCCTATGCGCTGATAAAAGTTTTGAGCACCAAATACAGCGAGAAATATTTTTCCATCCTTATAAACAACGTAAGAAGCGAAAAAGAAGCCAAAGAAGTTTATAAACACTTAAGCCTCGTTTCGGATAAATTTCTTAAAGTAAATTTAAATTATATCGGGCATGTGTTAAACGACGACAATATATCGCGCTCGGTAATCATGCAAAAACCGGCGTCGAGTATTTTTCCGGATTCTAAATCGTCCGAGTGTTTCAAAAAAATGGCGTATAATATATTGTCGCAAAAGGACAGTAAAATATCCAACGGCAATATCCAATTTTTTCTCAATAAGCTGTTGATGTCGTTTTAATTTTTCCGTTTTTTATTTTTTATAATTTTATATAATATATTTAGGGCTTTTATTTAACTTATCGTTTATTTAATTTATTTAATCCGTTCGATTTATTGACGTGAACCGGCATATATGGAAAAAATAGACCAGAAATCCAAAAAATTAATAGAAGAAAATTACAACCTCGTCAACAAGGTCGCAAATTTTATGATGGTCAAATTTAACGGCATTATTAACAGGGACGATATCGTAGAATTCGGCATATTCGGATTGATAGACGCGGCGGCTAAGTTTGACCCGTCGAAAAACGAAAACTTTAAATTTTACGCCGTTACAAGAATAAAAGGGGCGATATTGGACAACGTAAGGAAACTTGACTATATGCCCAGAAACGTCCGCGAAATGTCGGGAATGATAGAAAAAATTTATGCAAAATTGGAACAAAAGTTGGGCAGAATGCCTTCCGACGAGGAAGTATCCGGGGAATTGGACGTAAGCGTCGAAGAATTTAACGGAATGCTTTACAAGATAAGGGGAGCATCTTTTCTTAACGATAAAGACTTTATGTTTTTAGACAAAACCCGCCCGGAATCTTTAGACGCCATAGAAAGCAAAGACGCGCCTATAATCGACAGCCTTCTTATGGAAGAGAAAAAAAATATTTTAAAAAAATATATAGATATGCTCGAAGATATTGAAAAGAACGTTCTGATGATGTATTATTATGATGAGCTCACGCTTAAAGAAATCGGAGGCATATTAAATTTAACCGAGTCGAGAATCTGCCAGATTCACTCTAAATCTATATTAAAGTTAAGGGCAAAATTAAAATCTTATGAATAAAACAAAAAATCAAAAAGATTTTATATTTTCCGACGATTTAGAAACCGCTATGGAGGAAATAAAAAAAATTGCCGAAGCGGGAACTTTGGGCGATAAAAAAATGCTTACCGGCCTATTGGATTCCGACAGCCCCGGCATAGTCGAATCCGCCCAGAACGCCATCGTCGGCATACGTTCCGGAAAAAAGCAGTTGATTAAAAAGCTTATGGATACCGCCGTTTCCTCTTCGTTCAGCATAAAATCCAGGTCGAATTCTTTCGATACCCTGAAGCGGATAGCGATGAAAGACGGCAATTTTCTCGCCGGTTACGCCGGCAAGAACAACGGAAAATACGACAGGGTCGTTGCGGAAATTATTAGATACGGCAATTTCACTCCGAAAGATTACCCCAAAAAAGTTTTAATCCTTCTTTCCTGCAGCGGCGACGAAATAACCAGGGCAAACGCCTTGGAATCTATCGGAATATTAAAATTAAAACTTGGCAAAATCCTCGTTAAAGCCCTTAACGACAGTTTTTTCGTTTTATCCGCCGCAGTTTTTTCAATCGGCGAATTAAAGTTGAAAAGCGCGATTCCCAAATTAAAAGAAATGCTGTTGAATACAGGCGACAGGGTCGTTAAGAACATCGTCATAGAATCTCTTTCTAAAATAGGCGGAGAAGAAGCGATAGATTTTCTGCTCTACCTTTTTAATAAAAACACTAAATTTAAGCTGGATAAAATTTATTTGCTCAAAAGCCTTTATAAAATATGCGGCGAAAATGATTGCGGCAAGAAGAGCGGCTCAGGAAATATAAGCGGCGATAAGGAAAAATTATATTTTAAAATATCCAAGATGAACTTAAAAATAAGCATATATTCTTTATCGGATTACGAGGAAAAAGACGCCGCCGATTCTATTCTATGTTATTTTTCCCTTTCTAACCATAAAAAATCCAGGAAGATATTTAATTTTATATTCGACTACTATCAAAAAAACGACAATATAGACGAATACCAATACGGCTATATAAAAAATATCCTGAAAAAAATTGCGAGGCCTAAATATATAACCGATTATATAGAATCCCTAAAACCGTCTTCCGAAAATAATAAAATTGGCATGCTTATCGACGTTTTATCGGAAATTTCACCTAAAAACATAATAAAACTCTTGGATTATTACGGAGATAAAAAATTTTTCATCGAAATAAAACTGTCTCTCTTGAAATACTCCGAACGGCTGTCGGCCGCGCCTTACGAACAGGGGCTGGCAAAAATCGTCATGAGCCGCTACATAGAAGAAAGCAACGGAGACGTGAGGAAAGCTTCCGTAATTTTATTGGGGCGCCTCGGCTCCGGCTCGCTTTACGCAGAAAAAATATTCGGCCGCCTTCTTAGCGAAAATTATCCGGACGTTATAGACGCTTATATAGAATCTTTATCCGGTATTTTAGGTGGGGCCAAGCATAATAAAAAACTCCTTTATTTTTTTATCGGGAACCTGTCGTCAAAAAACATTAAAGCCGCGGCGTATTCCTTGCGCGTCCTAGGCTATAAAAAGCTGGACATGACGGACGAAGAAACCGCGTATTTATATTCGACGCTACTTAATTTTAAGAGGGTTAAATCCGTCGCCTTAAAAAGGCTGCTGGCAAAAGCCGTTAAAAATTTCGATTTAATCAGGCATAAAGAGGCTTTGTCTTTTTTGCTAGAAGAAGAAGACGAAGAAACCAAATTAAATTATTTGGAATCTCTTCTTATGTCCGGAGAGAAAAACCACCTGCTTTTTTTCGGCTTAATCCGTTCAAGAGGGCTTTCGGACATATTCAGGTATAAGATAATAGAGCTTATTCAAAAATCTGGAGGCAGGGAATGTTTCGGCGAGCTTGTTTCCGTTCTGGGGAAAGAAAAAAGCAAAATGGTGAAAATCGGACTTCTCAGGGCATTGCGAAGCATAGATAAAGAAAAAGCAGAGCCGATTATAAAAAAATTTAGTTTGTCTAAAGACAAAGATTTAAGGGATTTTTCATTGGAATTAATAAAAACTAAATTTTAATGGGTTCCTACAGCCTATAATCTATCGATAAATGGAATACGCCAATATAAATTTGACTGACGAAATATTCAATAAATTAAAAGATATGATTTATCAAATATCGGGCATATATTTCGGCGAACAGAAAAAATACCTGCTGGAAACAAGACTTTCCAAAAGGCTTTCCGTCCTAAGCCTGCCAAATTTCGAAGATTATTACAACTATCTTAGATATGCGCCTGAAAAAAAGCTCGAGATAAAAGAGCTGTTAAACAGCGTTACCACCAACGAAACGAGCTTTTTCAGAGATATGCCTCAGCTCGACGTATTTACGGACATCTTAAAGCAGGTCGTCCAGACGGCCGGAAGCGCGTACAGAAAAATTAGAATATGGAGCGCGGCGTGTTCCACCGGTGAAGAGCCTTATACGCTATGTATTTTAATAAAAGAAAATTTCCCCAAATCGGATATAAATTTTGAAATAGTGGGCTCGGATATTAGCGAATCCGCTTTAACTTCGGCAAGGAAAGGCGTTTACGGCGGCTATACCCTGCGTAACGCCCCCCTTGCGGTTTTAAATAAATATTTCGATAAAACGGACGACGATATGTACGGCGTAAAAGACATCGTTAAAAATATGACGTCCTTTCGCAACGTAAACCTTATGGATAAAGAAGAAGTAAAAAGCCTTAATGTTTTTGACGTAGTTCTTTGCAGAAATGTTATAATATATTTCGATATCGAATCTAAGAAAAAAGCTATCGCCAATATATACGAGAGTTTAAAAACCGGCGGATACCTGTTTCTGGGACATTCGGAATCCCTGCATTCCGTTTCGGCTTCTTTTAAATTGGTAGGATTGGGTAAAACGCCGTTATATAAAAAGGAATAAAGATTATGAAAAATTATACCGTTCTAATAGTAGAAGACTCCGTGGTCGTTGCCAAATTTTTGGCTATCGCTTTTAAAAATGAAGGCTTTAAGGTAAAAACGGCTTCCGACGGTTACGAGGCTTTAGAAAAAGTTATAAAAAACAACGATATAAACTTAATAATTACCGATTTGAATATGCCGGAAATGGACGGAATAACATTATTGAAGAATCTTAAGGAAAACGAAGCCTCTAAAAATATACCGGTTATACTTATATCGTCGAATGCGCCGGGCAAAAGCGAAATGTCGGAAAGTTACGCATTTCTGCAAAAGCCTTTCGACGAACGCGCTATAATAGGAATAGCTAAAGAGGCTATTAAGGATATTTACGGTTGAATAAAAAATAAACAGCAATATAAATAACTATAACGATTGATAAAATTATAAATTTTTATTATAATTTCAGTTAAATTAAAAGGAAACTAAATATGGCTTTAGACCTTTCGATGAAAATTCTTGTCGTGGACGATTTTTCGACTATGAGAAGAATTATTAAAAATATCTTAAAGCAAATAGGTTTTATAAATATAGACGAAGCCGAAAACGGAGAGATAGCCCTTTCAAAAATAGGCGACGGAAATTACGATTTCGTAGTTTCAGACTGGAATATGCCTGAAATGACAGGAATCGAACTGCTGAAAAGAGTCAGGGCAAACGAAGCTACTAAAGACCTGCCCTTTTTAATGGTTACGGCCGAGGCAAAAAAGGAAAACGTAGTGGAGGCCGTTAAAGCCGGAGTTAATAACTATATAGTCAAACCTTTTACCGCGGAGATTCTTCAGGAAAAGATTTCTAAAATTTTCCCGGATTAAATATTTATTAATATTTTACTGGTGGACATAAATGATTGACGATTCGATGCAGGAAATTACTAATGATTTTGTTCAGGAGGCGCTTGAGCTTCTTGAAAGCCTTAACGAAAATTTTATAGAGCTAGAAAAACAGCCGGACAACAAAGAAATATTAAACACAATATTCAGAGCCGCCCATACCGTAAAGGGTTCCGCAGGTTTTTTGGGCTTCCAGAACATAGTGGAGCTTGCTCACGCCGCCGAAAATATCCTTAACAGACTGAGGCAGGGAGAGATAAGCCTTACCTCTGAAATGACGGATTATCTGCTGAAGGCCATGGATATACTGAAAACGATGATAATTTCGGTATCGGAAACCGGCACGGAAGGTCCTCCGTCCGAAGACAACGCCGAACTTATAAAAAAACTCAACGAACTGTCGGAAGGGATAGCCGCTCAGCCGGCGCAGGCGTCCGTCCCCGCGAAAGACGAATCCGCGCCAGCCAAAGACGAACCTGCGCCCGGCGTGCACGCTAAAAAAGAAGAGCCGCTTAAATCCGAAACGCGGGAAGAGGGAATTGCGGAAACGTCCGTTTCTTCCTCCGCCGCTTCCGGTTTGCCTAAAAAAAAGGCGAGAAGCCTCGGAGATATTCTTTTGGAAGACAACCTGATATCGAAAGAAGAACTTGAAGAGATATACAAAGAAAAGGAAGAAGAAGAGCATAAAACCGAAGGAGGAAAACCTGCGGCAGGCTCTTCCCCGACCGGAACCGCTTCACGTCCGCCCGAAGGATTGCGGCCCCAAGACGACGCCGTTCCGGAAATCTCCGTCGAAGAAATTAAGCATCCGTCCGCTCCCGAAGGTTTTTCCAAACCCGCAGCCCCTTCCGCTCCCGCCCAGCCCAAACCGGCAGCCCCTTCCGCTCCCGCCCAGCCCAAACCGGCGGCCGCTCCGGCTCAGCCTGCTGAAATCAAAGAAACGACAATCAGGGTGGATATAGAAAGATTGGATAACGTGATGAATCTTGTGGGAGAGTTAGTTCTTGCAAGAAACAGGCTGTTTAATATTTCGTCCAAGCTGGAGTTGAAATTTGCCGACGACGACCTATCCGGCGCATTGGCGCAGGTCGTAGCAAGTTTAAATCTCGTTACTACGGACCTTCAGCTTGCCGTTATGAAAACAAGGATGCAGCCCGTCAAAAAAGTATTCAGCAAATTTCCAAGAATGGTCAGGGACCTTTCGCGCGAACTTGGAAAAGATATGGAACTGCAGATATTCGGCGAAGAGACCGAACTCGATAAATCCGTCATAGAAGAGATAGGCGACCCGCTCGTTCATTTAATAAGAAACAGCGTGGACCACGGAATAGAAGACAGGGAAACAAGGAAAGCGGGCGGCAAGCCGGAAAAGGGCACGATAAAACTAAGCGCCGAACATGAAGGAAACTATATAGTCATATCCGTTACTGACGACGGCAAGGGAATGGATCCTGCGGTGATTAAAAGAAAAGCCGTAGAAAAAGGCGTGATAGACGAAAAAACGGCCGCGAGCCTTTCCGATAAAGATGCGTTAAGCCTTATTTTTGCGCCCGGGTTCAGCACTAAAGACAAAGCCACGGAAATTTCCGGAAGAGGCGTAGGGATGGACGTAGTAAAAACCAACATTCAGAAGCTTAACGGAATTATTGAAATTGAATCCCGTTCCGGACAGGGTTCGGGCATAATATTAAAACTTCCGCTGACCGTGGCTATAATTCAAACCCTTATAGTCGGCGTATCCGACGAAGTTTTCGCCATTCCGCTCAATTCGGTCGTCGAAACTTTAAGAATAAAAGAATCGACGATTCAAACCATAGACAAACACGAAGTCATAAACCTCAGAAAATCTGTTTTATCCCTGCTAAGGCTAGGCCATGAATTCGGCATAATCGAAAATGCCGCCAAAAACGACGCGAATCCGTCCGACAGGGAAATATACGTCGTAATCGTCGCTCTTGCGGAAAAAAAGATAGGAATAGTGGTAGATAACCTTTTCGGGCAGGAAGAGGTCGTAATTAAATCTTTGGGAGGCTATCAGCTGGGATACAAGGGCATCTCTGGAGCCACCATAACCGGCGACGGAAAAGTGGTCCTGATAATAGACGTGGCTTCTATGATAGATGCCGTTAAAGCAGGGTAACTTAAAGAAACTGTTAGAAAAAATTAGTAAAAACTTACACTAATTTATCTATTTTAAATTTATATTTTTAAATATTTTACATATATTTTACATATATAGAGGTTAAAATTTTATGCCGGAACCTATCAGAGTTTTAATAGTAGACGATTCGCCTTTTATGAGAAGAGCGATAAGTTCCCTTCTGGAAGGAGAGGACGATATCAAAGTGGCGGGAACGGCAAAAGACGGACAGGACGCTATACGCCAGATTCAGGACATCAAGCCCGACATAGTGACGATGGATATCGAGATGCCGGTTATGGACGGGCTCGCCGCCCTTAAAATAATAATGGAAAAATTCCCCCTGCCGGTGATAATGCTTAGCTCGCTTACGGAAGAGGGCGCCAAAGAAACATTGGACGCGCTCGATATCGGCGCGGCGGACTATCTGCCGAAAAATCTTTCCAACGTATCGCTTAATATTTTAAAAGTAAAAGCCGATTTGGTCGAAAAAATAAGAGCTATAACGGCAAAAAAATATATTTTCGGAATACGCCGGAATAACCATTTTTCTCAGGAACATCACGAATATCCTAAGACGCCTCATTTTGAAGAAAACAAAATTATCAGCAAAAATAACAGAATAGACATAGTCGCCATAGGCTCTTCTACCGGAGGACCCAAGGCCCTTCAGGACGTTATTCCGAAAATTCCCGAAAATTTTCCGGTTCCAATAATTTTGGTCCAGCATATGCCCAAAGCGTTTACCGGCTCTTTCGCCGAAAGGCTCTCCTCGATGTCGAAAATAAAAGTAATAGAGGCCGCAGGAGACGAAATCGTTAAACCCGGCACGGCTTATTTGTCTCCCGGCGATAAACATCTCAGCGTCGTTAAGGCGGGCAGGGACGGAGTGAGGATAAATCTGTCGAACGAGCCCGCCGACTTAATAAACAGACCGTCCGTTTCCGTTATGATGGAATCCGCGGCAAAAGAATATCCCGGAAAAGTTCTGGGAGTCGTGTTGACCGGCATGGGTTCCGACGGGCTCCTCGGAATGAAAAAGATCAAGGAAACCGGCGGAAAGACGATTGCGCAGGACGAGGCTACGTGCGTCGTTTACGGCATGCCTAAAGCGGTGGTAGATGCCGGCATAGCCGATATTATCCTTCCTATTTATAAAATAGGCGACGAAATAATTAAAGAAACAATATGTTGATTTTTAAATAAAAATATATAATATAAATAAGTAAACAATAAATATTAATAATAATTATAATTTTATTCCGGAGGAAAACTTATGGATGTCGTTAAGGGGCAGGAAAATAAATATGGCGGTGCGGCAAAAGCCGAAGCCGACCCTAAAATAGAAGAAATAGTCCAGCTCGTTACTTTTAAACTAGGCAACGAAGAGTTTGCCCTCGATATTTTAAAAGTGCAGGAGATAAACAGAATCGTCGAAATAACGAAGGTTCCAAAGGCTCCGGATTTCGTCGAAGGCGTTATTAACCTTAGGGGAAGGGTTATCCCTATCGTCGATATAAGAAAAAAATTTCATTTAAATATTAGAGAAGCGACGAAAGAAACGAGAATTATCGTAGTAAACATAATGAATAAAATTATAGGGCTTATCGTGGACAGCGTTTCCGAAGTGTTAAGAATCAATTCCTCTACTATTCAGCCTCCCCCCCCGCTAATTGCCGGCCTCGATTCAGACTATATAAAAGGCGTGGGCAAGTTGGACGAAAGGCTTATAATACTTTTAGACATAGACAAGATATTTACCACCGGCGAGCACAGGCTCATAGAAGGCATGATTAAGTGATTTGATTTGCCCGGACCTTTAATTATATTATGAAAATTCCGCATATTTTTGCGACGGCAAACCAGAAAGGCGGCGTTGGCAAAACGACTACGGCGATTACGCTGGGGAGCTCCCTTTCTCTTTTCGGCTACAGGGTCCTTCTGGTGGATTTAGACCCTCAGGCGAGCCTGACCAACCATCTTGCCATAGAACCCGAAAAACTCGAATATTCCGTAGCAAACCTTATGGTATCGGATTCTTTTGAACCGTCCGACGCCGTTATTAATAAATACAGGCTTAAAAACGGCGGATGCGTTGATATTATTCCCTCCAATATTAATCTTGCGAGAATAGAAGCGGAACTTTCCGTTTCTAAAGGAGGAGGTTTAAAACTTAGAGACAAATTAAAGTTTTTTAAAGATAATTACGACTATATTATAATAGATTCTTCGCCCGCGTTGAGCGTCCTTCTTATAAGCGCCGTCGCGGCATGCGATGAAATCATAATTCCGGTTATGTCCGATTTTTTATCGGTAAGGGGGGTGGATTTATTGCTTTCCACCATCGGCAAGATAGAAAAGGCGCTTGATTCGAGATGCACGTTCAGGCTTTTAATCACGATGTTCGATAGAAGGACTAATTCGTCGCTTAAGTCCGCGGAATATTTTAAGAATAAGTATAAAAACAGTCATTTTAGCAGTATAATTAATATAGATACGAAATTCAGGGATGCAAGCCTCATAAGAAAGCCCCTGACGTATGTGGATGTCCATTCCAGAGGCGCTATAGATTATATAAACGTCGCCCGCGAAATAATAGACGCTTCGGACGGCGAAGAATTTAACAGGACGGAGGTAAGAGATGAATAATGCTTTCAATTTATACGATTTAAAAAACTTTAAAGCGGTCGGTTCCGATTTGGTAACGTCGTGGGTCGGCGACCTGCTCAGCAAAGAAGACGGAGGCGAAACCGTTTCCGTGAAACAGTCCGCTCAAATACTTTCCTATCCCGTAGAAAATATACTGACTCCTGAATTTGACGGGCAGGCCGCCGCCGCCGCGTTTCCTGATAAAACTCCCGTTTTTAACGATATCCGCATAGTTCCTTCAATCCGTTCATCCGTTTTTTCGGATTTTGCGGCAAAAATCGACCCGGAAAAGGAAATTTCATATTTTACTTTTATTTCGAGGAGTTCCTTTTACGCTTTGCCGTCTTTAAACATAAACGAAATACTTAAGTATAAAGAACCCGTGAATATTTTTTCCAGAAAGCCGGGTCATCTCGGAATAATTCCTTACAGGAACAAAATGGCGCCGGTTTACGATTTTTCCGTTATAGTTTCCGGCATGCCGGACATCAAAAGCGGATTAAAATACATAATAGCCTGCATTTATAAAAATAAATTTTTTGGCTTATCGGTTCAAGGCATACAAAAAATAGTCAAGATAAAAAATAAAGCCCTTATTTCTCCTTCGACTTTTAAATTCAGGAATTCCAACAACATATCTTCGGACGTGTTCGAAGACGAAGAAGGGAAATTTTGCTCCGTAATAGACTTAGAAAGCCTTTACGCCTATTTAACGTCATGATAGACATCGTCGAAGTCCAACAATTTATCACAAACCTTCCTTCCGTAGAAAAGATAGCGGCTTCATCCCGCGTTTTAGCAATAAATTCAAGCAATATCGCCCAAAAAGAGATGGAAAATATCGACGAGCTGAATATGAATACGGTGGTGGAATTAAGCGAGGTGCTGGAACCGGTAAACGATAAAAATAAAAAGTCCAAAGAAGAGAAGAAAGAAAAAAAAGAAGAAGAAGAAGAAAAAGAAGAAGAAGAAAAAAACAAGCTCCATATAGATTTTATGGCATGAATACTATCGCATTTACGTCCGGTTTTTCCGGCGGCGTTAAGATAGCGGGCGATATAGCGGCGGCGGTCAAAGGCGAAATGACCGCTTCCCTTCTGGAATATATAAACTCCGGCGGCATAATAGAAACAAACCTTATAGGCTCCGGAACGTCCGCAGACGCATTGACCGGTACGTTCAGCCTTGGCGGAAAACTTTTTACCGCAACCATTCCCGAAGACCTCTACAACGAATTTATTTTGGGCCGGACTTTCGGCGGCGGTTTTGCCATGCCGGTTAAACTTCAGCTGAGCGGCGTTAATAACGCCGGAGGGGGCGAAGAAATCGTTTTTAAAATTATAAACGATTTGAATAGCGGCGATATCCTGAAAGCCATCGATTTATACAACAAAGTTTATTCGGACGGCATAGGCGCCGCCGTAAAAACTTTTTTTGCTTCAGGCATTAACCCGGCCGAAATCCCGCAAAATTTAACCGTTTCGGTTAAGGGGAATTTTTTATTCATTCATATGAATTTCGGTACTGCGTCCGGTTCGGGCTCGGTAATTTTAACCTCGGACCCCTCTTACCGCATAAAAGACGGCGGCGGCAGGAAATCCGCGAACGTTTACCGAAAGCCGTATATGTTCATGCTCGAAACGGAGCTCGACCCTCTTGGACATATAAAGCTGTTTTCATATTATCTCGATAAATCGCTGAGCGTTAATTTTCATAACTGCCCGCTAAAAGCAAAGGAACTGATAAATAAAAATCTGGATTTATTCAAGGAAATGCTTTCCTTGGGAGGAATCGCGCTTAAAGACGTAGCCTTTAGAGAAAATCCGGGCGAAGGTTTAAACGGGGGAGCCGCTCAAGCCGCATTTTCGGGAGGCAAAATAATCGATGAAAGAATCTAAGGCTATTAAAAATAAATATATTAAGGCTTCCGCCCTTCGCTACGAGCCCGGGAACGACAACGCGCCGGTCTTAGTCGCCAAAGGCAGGGGCGACGTCGCGCGTAAAATAATAGAAATCGCGAAAAAAGAAAATATAACCGTAATGGAAAACGGCGCTCTTGCGGATATACTCGACAAATTAGACATTTACGAGGAAATTCCTCAGGAGCTCTATAAAGTCGTGGCGAATATTTTTGCATTTCTGCATAAATTAAACGAAAAGGCCGGCGGGAAAAAGCTATAAGGCGCCTTTCGAAGCCGCTACCAGCTCCCTTTGCCTTTTAAATATATATCTGAACAGAATATCCTGCTCCTTCGATTTTATATTTATGGCTTTAACTCCCAATTTATATTTCAGATTGTCGAGCCTCGTTACCGACCTGACTTCCAACCTTAAGGTAATTTCGGGCAGTCCGCCGGGAAATTTAACCGTTACGCCTTCCAGCACCGTGTATTTTTCTACCGGAAAATCAAGCAAAAACGAAAGTCCTTCTCCCGACAAATCGAAAACTCTTGCGTCGAAAAATTTGTTTTTAAAGAAAAAAGTCAGTTTTACGGGTTCGTTCACGGACGGCTCTATCCTGAAAAACTTTCTTTTTTCCAAGGATAATATTTCTATGGGCTTATAGATATCGAATACGAAATAGCCTTCGTCTTTTTCGTAGCTGTATAATTTGGATAAAAAAAAATGTTCGTTGTCGTTGAATTTAAAAGACGCCTTAAGATAAGTGGAATCGAGAAGCCTTAAATTGCCTGTTTTCGGCAGCATGGAATCTATGGTTATGGAATCGTCCTTTACTTTAAGAATATTAGTGGAATATTCTTCGTTGAACGGAACCGGATAAATTACTATGGGTTTTTTTTGATTCGCGAAGCCCTTAAGGATGGCGTGAATTTCCTGTTTTTTAGAATATATGTTTATATCGGGGTCTTCTTTTAATTTTTTAATATCGAACATAAGGCAATATTTTATTTTTCGGAGTCGAACTTAGAACAGCAAAACCCTGTCGTTTTTTTTCAACCCGTTAAGCATTTTTGAATTTTCGAATTGGGAAGCATAGTTGAATTCTTCCTTTCGAGATAATATTCCGTTGACGCCGCAGGAATATTCGCAAACCGACGCGCAGACGTCGTTTTTTTTAACAGCCGCAATAAATTCGCTGTTTTCCGTCAAAAAAACTCCCTTGTCCGTTATAAAAATTTTAATATCGCAATCCTTTTTCGCCGCCGCTTCGATTAAGCCGACAATATGGTTTAGATATTTATCGCTAGTAATAATCAACGCCAGAACTTTTTTCATTAAAAAATATAATATGCGGATATTTTATCCATTTTATATATTTATGCAGTATTTATTATTCTATATTAATACCTTATCCAATATCAATAATATTTTGCGTTGCGCGCATTTTTATTTTAATAATTTTTAATAATTTGCGGAAATTTTTTCCTCGTATTTGCGGCATATTTTTTGCATCATATAACTAAGGATAATAATAACGAAATAACAAATAATAAAATTTAGTTAACAAATTTTAAAGGACGGCTCGATGAACGGCGGCTCCTACATAGCATTAAGCGGAATTCTTGCGGAAGAAAAAAGGCTGAACACGGTTGCCGATAATATCGCCAACGTTAATACGGTAGGATATAAGAGCACCGAACAGGTCTTCGGCGAGTTTTTGTCCGCAAAATCGGTCGAAAGCATAAATTCGGGAGACGATAAGCCGTTGGCGGACAAGGCGTATCCGGTTGTCCTCGGCAGCTATACGGATACTTCGCAGGGTTCCTTAAAAAAGACCGGAAACAGGCTCGACCTTGCTATGGACGGCGGCGGATATTTTGTCGTTCAAACGCCCGACGGAATTAAATATACCAGAAACGGCGTTTTCTCGCTGAACGAAGCGGGAGAACTCGTAAATCAGGAAGGTTTTCCGGTTATGGGCACAAATAAAAAACCCGTTTTTTTAAGCGAAAGAGGTTCAAACATAACTATTGCCGACTCCGGAATAATCAGCCTTACCGACCCTCAGACGGGCAGCGAAACGTATTCGGGGCAGATACTTACCGTCGATTTTAAAAACCCCGAATATTTATCCAAATACGGAGATACCATGTTTTCCGCCTCGAAGGATTCCGGCGGACCCGTTCAGAATCAAAATCCGGATATACTTCAGGGCTACGTGGAGGAATCGAACGTAAACGAAATTAAAGGCATGGTCCAGATGATAGACGTTTCAAAAGTTTACAATAACATGATACAGGTTTTAAAATCCTATACCTCCGTCGGCAATACTACAATCAATACTATAGGAGCGGCGGTATGAACGGCAATAATCTAAAGGGAGGAAATTTTAAGATATGAGAGCATTGTGGACGGCTTCTACCGGAATGGAAGGACAGCAGACCGAAATAAACAACATCGCCAATAACCTTGCCAATACCAATACTACCGGGTATAAGGAATCCAGGGTAAATTTCGAAGACCTTTTTTATCAGACGGTTCAATCTCCCGGCGCATATTCATCCGAATACACGCAGGTTCCGACAGGTATTCAGATAGGGCTTGGCGCAAAGGTATCTTCCGTGGAAAAGGAGTTTACGCAGGGAGACCTTCAGCAGACGTCAAATCCTTTGGACATGGCCATTTCGGGACAGGGTTTTTTTCAGATTCAGATGCCGGACGGAGCAACCGCATATACGAGAGACGGCACTTTTCAAACAAATTCGCAGGGACAGCTTGTGGATGCCAACGGTTATACGCTTATTCCCGCAATCACCATACCGCCTAACGCCACGTCAGTTACCATTGCCCAAAACGGCACGGTTTCGGCGGCAATATCGGGACAAACGTCGCCGGCGCAGTTAGGAACCATTACCCTTACAAATTTTATCAATCCTGCAGGACTCAACAGTATTGGAAGCAACCTGTATTTGCAGACTTCCGCTTCCGGCGTTCCCCAGTCGGGCGCTCCCGACGAAAACGGCCTTGGAACGATACAGCAGGGTTTTCTCGAAATGTCCAACGTAAATCTGGTCGGACAGATGGTATCAATGATAACCGCCCAAAATGCCTATACCATAGATTCCAAGGCGATTACGGTAGCGAACCAGATGCTTCAGACCATGAGCAGCTTAGTTTAATATTATATTTAGCTTATATTATGCTTATTATCTTATTATATATATATCATATGAAATACAATGCAAATAGCGGCGGTTTGCTCCGCAATAAAATAATATATTATTAATAGCCGGCGGCAATTAATAATATTAAGGAATAATAAAATAACGGAATAAAAAACGATGCGGGAATTTATCTCTTTTGACGCGAAATTCGATTTTAGGATTAAATAATTCAACGCACCGATAAAAATATTATGTTTAAAAAAAAGAGCCGCGCATTCTTATTTTTTTTGTTTTTATGTTTCGTTTTACCGCTTACGGTTTTAAAATCTTCTTGCGCAAGCGGGGCGGCGGTTCCGCTTGCCGCAGCCGCCGGCAAGCCCCGCACGTATAACAACGCATATAAACTGTTAAAAAATATAACGGTAAGAACATATTTAAAACAGGTTCCGCTAAAATTCGTTAAATATTTTCACTTTAACGATTTCGTTTTTACCGCCGCAAATATAAATACAAACTACATAAACTCTTATTCAATAAAACCGGAAATCAGCAATGCGCGGTATTCCGGCTGGCATACCGTATTAATAAAATTTTTGGACAAAAAAGACGGCCTACTGAAAGGCGTCGCCTACGTTACGTTTAAAACGGAAATTTACGCTCCCGTCGCCGCCGCTTCCAGAACCATAGGAAAATTTCAGGTGATAAAACCGGAAGACGTTAAAATTTCTTATAAAAATATCCCCGCCTTATCCGACGGCTATTTTTTAAACAAAAAAAATGCCGCCGGCAGGGAGGCAAAATTCATCATCGCCCAAAATGCGGCCTTAACCAAAGCCGATACGGAAAGAAAAAGAATAATAAATTTCGGCAGCCGCGTAAATATCGTTTATAAAAGATTCGGATTAATTTTAAAAACAAGCGGAACCGCTCTTCAATCCGGCGCTTTAGATTCCCCAATCAGGGTCAGAAACGCGGAATCCGGCGCGGTTATTAACTGCATAGTAAAATCGGATAAAACAGTCGCGGTAAGATAATAAAAGCAATTTAAATATATTCATTAAAATAAAACTGAAATGAAAAAAGAAAAAAAGAAAGAAATAAAAAAGAAAAAAATGAAAAAGGAAAAAACGGCAAAAAAAAGATACCCCCTGATTTTTTCCGCTCTTATTTTACTGCTTCCGGTTTTTTTAAGCGGGTGCGGCGGCGTTACTCCGCCTAAATCCATGATTCCTCCCTCATATATTAAGCCGACGGCGGAAAACGGGGGAATTCAGGGAAAACCGGTTTTAGGTTCGTTATGGACGGGAACCGGCTACGGAACTAATCTTTATTCCGACAACGTCGCTTTTAAACTTAACGATACCGTTACCATAATAGTAAACGACCAGACGCAGGTTAACGATTCTTCCGGTACGGTGCTTTCGCATAATTCTTCCGGAACCGGCAGCATCGCTTTCGGCACACTTTCGTCCGCAAAACCAACCGGTTACGCCGGCTCCAATGCGGAATCGTTTAACGGCGGGGGAGGGGTCGCGGAATCCGGCCAGATTTCTTCGACCATACAGGCTCAGGTCGTCAGGGTTTTTCCCAACGGAAACGTCGAACTTAAAGGCGAAAGCCACGTTTCCGTCAACGGAGAAACAAGATACCTGCTGATTAAAGGCATCGTGAGGCCGATAGACATATCTCCCGGAAATACCGTTTTGTCGAGTCAGATTGCGGACGCAAGAATATGGATAAACGGCAAGGGTTACGTGAATAACCAGCAAAGCCCGAACTGGCTGTATAAAATCATGGAAGATATATGGCCGTTTTAACCGCCAAATATTAATTGCATTATATTACGGTTATAGGCTATTAAAATCGTTTAGGCATTTTTAGGCATAATGCGCAATAATGATAATTAATGCCTGATACGCGATGTTTTAAGAAGCTTTCCGCCTTAAGCGGATGCGGCTTAAAGCCGCAGGTATGGATATTCAGGCGGCTCATCTGGAAAATAAAAATTAATTATAATGCGGGATTTAGGGAAAAAATGAAAAAAAAAATAATTTTACCGGCGCTAATATTTTTCTTCGGTTTGTTTGCGGCGGGAATTGCGCCCGGTTTTTCCTTCGCCGCCAAGGTAGGCGATATAACTTCTATTTACGGCGCCATGAGCAACCCAATAGTGGGTTACGGCCTCGTTTCCGGCCTCGACGGCACAGGGGACCAGTGGGGCGTTAACGTTACACAGCAAAGCATCGTTACTATGCTGTCGAAACTGGGCATCAATACCAACGAGGCTTCGCTTTACGAAATCAGGGATACCGCCGCCGTTATGGTTACGGCCGAACTTCCTCCATTTGCCGTGCCCGGCGAAAGAATAAACGTAACCGTCAGTTCCATCGGAAACGCGGAAAGCCTTCAAGGCGGAGTTTTATTGATGACCCCGCTTAAAGGCCCCGACGGAAAAGTTTACGCGCTCGCGCAGGGCAGCGTATCTACCGGAGGCAGCGTTGCAACCATGAATGTGATGCCTCTTCCCGGTTATATTCCGGTGTCCCAAAATTTTCAGACTTCGGGCATCGTGGATAACGGCGGGCTCGTAGAAAAAGGCTTATCCATAGGGCTTAACTCCTTCGGTTCGGTTCGCCTCATACTTAAAAATCCAAGTTTTACGAATTCTTCCAGAATAGCCGCGGCGGTGAACGCTAAACTCGGCAAAGGCGCGGCTAAAGCGTTAAATTCTACAAGCGTGTACATTGCCGTGCCCGCCGCTTACAAAGGAAACGTCGCCGAATTGATATCCGTTATCGATGCAATCGACGTTAAAACCCATTCAAGGGCGGTTATCGTTATCAACGAAAGGTCGGGAACGGTGGTTATGGGCGGAAACATCTTAATAAATCCCGTTGCGGTATCCAACAGAAATATAACGCTTAAGATTAACAAAAAAAGGGTCCCCAACTCGTTTTACCTAAAAAGCGGTTTAACCGTGGAAGAGCTCGTGAAAGCGCTGAATGCCGTTGGAGCTTCTACTTCCAGCATTATCTCTATACTTGAATCTATAAAAGCCGCAGGAGCGCTTTCGGCCCGAATAAAAATCATTTAATCGGATTTCTGTTTAAAACCCGGCTTAAAATTGGGCAATTTAACGAACTTAAAGGTATCGAGGGGGATATTAAAGTTATTATAAAAAAATGACGATTGCTATATGACGGCAAATAAATATTTAAAATAAATATTTGCCGGTTGCCTCTAATTTTAGAGAAAAAGAATAATAACAAAAGAAGGTAAATGAGTATGGCAATCCAAATTTCAAACCTTACGCCGGTTGCGGGCGAAATACCGCAGAACGATAACGGTAAAAAAAGAGAAATAATTCCCAATACGGGACAAAGCTCCGCGGACGAGGTTACGATATCCGGCGACGCAAGTTTTATCAGCAATCTTAAAGGCTCGATAGATTCGGCGCAATCCGCGCCTCAGGCAAAGATTTCAGCCGTTAAACGGCAGGTTGCCGCGGGAACTTACGCCGACAGTTCAAAAATAGCCGAAGGATTAATCAACGGCTTAAATATCGCCGGCGAATAAGAGAAAACGGCCGGCCAACCTTTTAAAATACATAAACATTACAGCTCTTTATTAAGAGAGTTTTATTATATATATGAACAGCGCAATAGAAAATAAAAAGAACCTTGAAAGCCTTCTTAAAATTATTTTAACGTTAAAAAAAGAACTTAGCGAGTCATATTTAATGTTAAAAACAAATTTTAATCCGCTTAACAATTTAGACCTGTTTAATAATAAGAGGGCGGCTTTAAAAGATATAACGGAAAGAATAAAAACTTTCGGCCCAATTTTTATCGAAACGGGCAACGAAGATTTGGAAAGCGTCAAAGAAAAGATTAAATCGGAAATGGCCGAAATAACTAATTTAAATACGGCGTTTTACGGCTTGATAAAAAAAAATATATATTATAGCCAGCTGACTATTTCGTTCATAACCGACGCTTTTAATAAAAGCTCTATATATAACAGGTCTGGAGCTAATAATGCGGATTTTTTTCCTTTAAAAAACGTCTTGATAGGGTCGGGGGTGAGGGTATAAATGATTACCGTAAACAACATACTCGATATCGCGGATTCCGCGATGACGGCCAATCAGACGGCTATGAATACCGTTTCCCAGAACGTCGCCAACGTCAATACCCCTTTTTATAACAGCGAAAATCCGCTCGAAACCGAAGCTCCCGCGGTAGTGGGCGCTCCTTACACCTATGGAACCGGCGTCAACGTAAACCAGATTCAAAGAACGACGAACGAATTTGTACAGTCGGAGGTCAATAACGAAACGACCCAGAATAGTTATTTTACGACCCAGTATCAGGCATTAGACCAGATTCAAAACCTGTTCAACGACCAGACGGGCTCTGGTTTCAGCTCCCAAATATCTCAGTTTTTCAACGACTTTCAGAACGTCGCAAATAATCCGTCCGATGTTTCCCAGAGAACGGCTTTATTATCCGACGCGCAGTCGCTTACGGGGTCCATAAACAACGCCTACACCACTATAATGAACACGGTATCGGCGACCAATACTTCCATTCAGGGGGAAATACCCCAGATTAACAGCCTGACGTCCCAGATAGCCGGACTTAATCAACAGATTACATACGCGCTCAACGCGGGAAGCAACGCGAACGAACTGCAGGACGAACAGATGCAGGCCATAAACAGCCTTTCCCAGATGGTTAACGTTTCCTACTATACCAATAGCAACGGGAAGACCGACGTAGCCTTAGGAAACGTTCCTTTGGTATCCGCAGATTCCTCTTTTAATCTGCAGGCTCAGATTGACCCTTCCAACGCCGCAAATCTTGATATTATGTGGACGGGACCGGACGGCTCGGCACAGTCTGTTACAAATCAGATTACCGGCGGCAGTTTGGGGGCATACGTCAATTTCGAACAGACGGCGGCGCCGTCTTACATAAACCAGCTTAATTCGCTTGCGGCGGCCGTAACCGACAACGTAAATTCTTTGCAGCAAAGCGGCTACGGTTTAGACGGCTCGACGGGGAACAATTTTTTTAGCCCCGATTTGACTACGTCCGCAAGTTCAAGCGTTACGGATGCCGTTATTTCGACCGGCACGGTAACGAATCCGGCTGATTTGACGGGAGACAAATATACGCTCACGGCAAATACTTCCGGCGGCAAAACTACTTTTTCGGTAACAAACGATACGACCGGTAAAACTTTAAGCCCTTCTGCCGTCAGCTCTTCAACGCCTTCTATAAACGCATTCGGACAGTCGGTTTACACTATCGGATTCGACGGCGTCTCGGTTAATATTACTTCTACTGCGACTTCTTCTTCCGCAGTTGCATTAACCAATAATGAAACCTTTACTGTCAACCAATTGACGACTAATCCCGCTTTTACTATGGCCGTAAACCCAAACCTTACGGCCTCTCAGGTAGCGGCGGCATCCGCCGTATCGACGGCGGTTAACCCGGCGAATACCGGCGACGCGACGATTAGCGCCGGCGCGGTAATAAACCCTTACGATATAACCGGCAGCCATAGCAACGAAGGCGGGCAATACAATATAACATACTTGGCTTCAAATCTCTCAGCAATTGCAAGTTCCGGCGCTTCTTCGATTACTGTTAACGGAAATTTTGCGTCGAATTCAGATTCCGCCGACAATTTCGTAAGTGGACAACAGATATTAATAGGAAATAAGCTAAGCGGCAATGTATATACCGTTTCAGGAGTAATCTACAACAGTTCGAATAATACGACGGCTGTCACTTTATCGTCTTCGTCTTCCTTGGGAAGCACTTATTCGTCGGGAGATACGGTTTCTGCTTTTACCGTAGATAACGAAACCACAGGCAATACTCAATATCTTGCAGTCGCCCCGACTACCGATTCCAGCGGGCAAAATGTTTATTCCATAAATTTCGGTAATCAGCATTATCCCGGAAGCAGCAGTACGGCCGCTCAAAATTTTAACGTTACCCTTACCGGAACGCCTTCAAACGGCGATTCATTTACGGCGAACGTGCTTAGTCCGTCTTCTTCGGTTGCTACGAACGGTTCCGGCATAACTTCAAACGTTAAGACGCCGCTTACCCTTTCGCAGATGAACGATATAGGGCTTGCAGGAAATAACGAAAATGCGCTTGCCCTCGGCGCGCTTCAGAATAATAATTTGCCTATTAACGGAACGAGCTCGACCGTTTCGACGTATTATTCCGGCATAGTTTCCAATATCGGAACGCAGTCGCAGAGCGCGAACACGAATTATACCAATTCCACTTCCGTTCTGACGAATTTGCAGAATCAACTTCAATCGTACGTCGGCGTTAATATGAACCAGCAGATGACGGACCTCGTCAATTATCAGAATTCCTATCAGGCGGCGGCGGCGATTACAAGTTCGGTCGAAGCCATTATGACGGCTCTTCTTAACACCGTGCCGTAATAAAAAATAATATATATTAACCGTAACCGCCAAGTCAGGACGGCGCCCGACGGTTCTCGTTTAGAAGCGGCGGGGGGGGGGGCTTAAGACGGGAATAAAAAAGGATTAACTGGGTAAATAGGGCAGATAAATAAAAGATTTTATGAACCCCCTCCTTTATTAAGGATTGAGTCCGCAAGGGCTGGGCGGTTTAGAATAAAAAGATAAAAAAGAGGCATAAAAATGATTCAGATGACCGATAATATGCTGTATAACAGCATTAATAACGAACTGACCAACGAAGCGACGCAGGTTTATAACCTTCAGGGCCAGATATCGAGCGGTTTGCAAATCAACTATCCTCAGGATAATCCTTCCGGCATGGTAAACGTCCTGTCGTATAAAAACAGCACGGCGCTTATAACGCAGTACAATTCCAACGTTAGCCTCGCAAACAGCGTAGGTTCTTTAGCTTCGTCCACTATAAGCAACGCAATCGGAGTGGTAAATCAGGCAAGCACCCTCGCCCTCGAAATGGCGAACGGAACCAATACTCAGGCGAACGATACCTCCGCCGCCCAGCAGGTCGAACAGATTATAAACGAACTTACGCAGTTTGCCGATACCTCTTATAACGGTCAGAATATTTTTACCGGGAACAATCCAAATTTATCCCCGGCATATACGACTACGACCGCTTATTTTTCCGCGGCTACGACTTCGGGCAGTGCTACTCCTGTTAAATATCAAGTTTATACCTATGCAGGAACGGACGCGAACCAGAATTACCAGATAACGCAGAACGAGACGGTAACGCCATCGCTTACAGCCGATGCTATATTTGGAAACGACCCGGCATCTTCATCAAGTTCCTATACTCCTTCCGGACTGATTTCCGTTCTTTCGCTTTTTCAGCAGGAGCTTTCTTCGGGAGTTTATCAGCAAAATTCCTCCGGCATTATAAAAGGAATACAGAACGGATTAAATACCATGACGGCCGCCCAGGCGGATATCGGAACCGTCGTGCAAAGGCTGAACGAACAGCAGACAAGCTACCAGACCGTATTGTCCAATATCTCTCAGCTACTGGGGCAAACTCAGGACGTCAACGTCGCGCAGGCAATGACGAATTTAACGCAGGCGCAGGAATCCTATCAGGCTACGCTCGAAGCGTCTTCAGATATTACGTCGCTAACCCCTATGCTCCTTCAATATCTAAAATAATAGGGTAAAATCTTTAAATAATGCTATAATTATAAATTATCATTAAATTTATTATCGTCGCCTTTTTGATGCTAATGAATTTATAATTTTATTGAACTTTTCTTTCTTATGCTGATTCTTGCGAGAAAAACCGGCGAAAGCATTAAAATAGGCGAAAATATTACCCTTGAAATTATGTCGATTGCCGGCAATACGGTAAAAATCGGAATAGAAGCCCCTAAGGAAATAGGCATTTTAAGAAAAGAGCTTTACGATATTATTAAAACCGAAAATATAAACGCTTCCAACGCTCTGAATCCGGCGGATTTATCCGAACTCGGCGGACTCAGCCGCATATTTGCGCCGGCAAATAAAGAAACAAAAAAGTAAAAAATTTAAATTCATTTTATTTAAATTCATTTTAACGGTAAAAATAAGTTAACGATAAAAATAATAAGGGGTTTTATAAGTGAATAATATCGGCGGCTGCGAAGAAGAAATTTTAGTTAAAAGCATTTATTATCCGGCGGGGGTGTCGGTCAAAAAAACGAAAATTATCGAATTCGTTAAGCCTATACTTGGATTCAGTTCGTTAAAACAATATTGCATCCTTAACGTAAATAAGGAAAAGAACCTGCCTTTTTTTATCCTGCAGAGCATAGAAAAAGAAGAGCTTTGCTTTATCGTCGCCGACCCGAACTATTTTTTTAAAGATTACGCCGCGCAAATTACAGAGGAAGAAAAAGAAGCCATTAATCTTTCCGATAAAAACGACGTTATCCTGTTCGTAATAGTTACGATTTTTAAAGATTTGCGTCTATCGACCGTAAACCTCAAAGGCCCCATCATTATTAATACCAAGAACAATAAAGCGATACAGACGGTTCTGAACAACGAACTCTATTCCGTCAAGCAAAAACTTCCGATTGTAAAATAGCGGACATAAAATAAGAATCAGGGTAAAAGAAGCAAAAACGCGGGCTTATCCCTCCTCTCTTTTATCCACGATGACGTTAGACCCCGGTTTTTCCTTGGCTAAAGCCTTTAAGCCGGAAGCTATTTCGCTAATCTGGCCGTAATGCGTAATTTTTTTGTTTGCGTAGGGGATTACGGCAACGGAGAGGCTCATTATGGGAAAATTTTCCATGTTTTTTTTCCTGCCGTACGCTTCTATATATCCTCTTTGTTTATCGGTATTATCGTAAAACGATAAAATTATTTTATCGAAATTGCCGACGACGGTATTTGAGATGTCTATAATGTCGTCCGCAAACGACATTACGACGAAATCGTCGCCGCCTATATGCCCTATGAATACATATTTTTCTATGTTTCTCTTTCTCGATTTGGATATATCGTAAACCGAAGTAGCGATAAGCCTAGACGTCATCATAATAACCTCGTCCCCTCTTAGGAAGCCGTATTTATCGTTGTAGGATTTAAAGTTGTCGATATCGATATAGGCGAAAGAAAAATCTACTCCTTCTTCGAGCTTATTTTTTACCGATTCCATTATCGAAGAATTTCCGGGCAGTTTTGTCAAGGGATTTGCGTCTAAAGCGGATTTTGACGAGTGCATGATATTTTCAACCTTATATTTAAGCTCATACGGTCCAAGCGGTTCTTTAACGTAATCTTTAAGGAAGCATTTTTCGGCTTTAATCCAGTTAAAATCAAAATCGGCGGGGAGTATAAAAAGTATCGGGATATTGCTCAGCATATTGTCGAGCTGCATATCTCCTATCATTCCAAGCTGTTTTTTATATATAGAGTCTTTCTTCGAAAAGTTTTCGAGCGCTATTAAAATTAGCTGGGGAGGAGAAGCGTAAACAGAATAATAAGCCTGATTAAAAGAATCGAACGATATAAAATTGTATTTTTTTAATTCTTCGGGGATAATAATTTTATATCGCGATGCGGCGTCGGATACGATAAATATTTTTTGAGCGCTGTTCCTGTCTTTGGGCATAATAATGAGAACGAAATAAAATTTTGTCCGCGCCGCCGGTTTTATTGGGCAATCAATCAAATATATAAAGTTCGTCTTTAAAAGAGTATATTTCTTCGATTACGGATTTTATGAAACCGATGTCGATGCCCAATATTTTTAAGGTTTCCCCGTTAATTTTTTCTATGTGGGGGCTACCGGAGTAGCCTATTCCCAAAGCCTGCGTTAAAAAATCGGCAAGATTCAATACGGCCGCTTCCGTTTTATAATCGTCGGCAAGGTGAACGTTGTGATGGTATTTTATGGGCAGATAAACGGATGCCGGCAGATTCCATTCCTTAATGAGCATATAGCCTAACTGGTCGTGGGAAACGTTCAGCATTTCATATTCGATATCGACCAGCGGCCTTTTGTCGTTTATGGCGATATCGGTAATTTTCTTAAAATTTTCCTTGAAAGTCGTAGCTATGATGATTTTTCCGATATCGTGCAGGAGTCCGGACGAAAAAGCGATATCCGAATCGATATTGCCGGTATTTTTATTCGCGCCGTTAATTTTATTTCTTGCGTTCAGGGCTACGGCAATTTGCTTGGCCGTAAAGGCGCAGAAAAGGCTGTGCTCCCATAATCCTTCCATGGTTTCTTTCATTAAGGTAAAAGCCGAAGTGGAAATGATTATGCTTTTCAGAACGTTTGCGCCCAGAAGGACGATAGCGTGGTTTATGCTGTAAATCCTTTGCGGAAATCCGTAGAAAGGGGAATTGACGATTCTTAAGATTCTTGCCGAAAGGGAAACGTCGTGGGACATCAATTCCCCGATACTTTTTATAGAGTAATTGTCCCCGTTCATTTCTTCGGAAATTTTGAGCAGGACTTTTGGAAGAGTAGGTATGTTTTCGGTTTTCTTAACGGTCGATATCAACTCGTCCAGACTGTCTTTTTTCCCGGCTTTGTTTAATGAATTCATAAAGTTTCGCTTCCGTCCAAGTCTTTTAATATTACCGATTTAATAATTTCTTTAATATTATTCATGAAATCGTCGTTTTCTGTGCCTTCGAATCTTTTTTCCAATGCCGATAAGTCTTTTTTTATATTTTCCTTGCTTACTTCGCGGTCTCCTTCGATAAAAATATAGCTATCCTCCAATCCGCCGGAACGCGAAAGAAGGTCTTTTATCTTTTCTATGAATTTTTTATTTAAGACGGTGCCTTTCTTAAGCGCTACGGGACCCTTTGCCGAGAGTATGTCTTTAGACAGCACGTCGCCTTCCTTAAGATTTTCGACCTGAACTTTTTTCATAATTTTATAATATAAAACAGGAAAACATATTAATGCTAAAATTTAAAAAAATAACATTAAATTCTTAATGGTTGCATAATATTATATCATATTATAAAATTATAAATATATATACAAGTAATATTTTCATAATATTTCCTTAAAAAGCGTTAAAATATTTATGAGAAATTCAGTCGAATTAAAAATAAAAATTTCGGACGAAATTATTATAGCCGATAAATATATAATCCTCATCCTTTCCGAAGGAAGGGAAAATTATTCCAATATAGGACATTTATTCCAAAGAAAAGTTTTTTTAACTTCCCTTCTGTCAAGAATAAATCCGTCTTACGAAAATAAGAAAACCGCATCGAAGCTTAAAGAAAAATTGGCGCACATAATCCGGCTGGATAAAATTATCATGGACGCCCTTAACGGCAGGAAAGAAGAAACCGGAGACAAGATTGCCATGCTTAAGAAAATTTCCGCCGCGGCGAAAGCTTACGGCGTTAACAATTTACTTTAAACAAATAGGATAAACTATGGATAATTTAGAAAATTATTTTTATAAGAATCAGGACATAATTTTAGAAACGCCAAAAAAAAAATTTAAAGGATACGTAGGCAAAATAGAAGGCCGTTTTTTATATATCGTCCTTTACGCGTCTTTCAGTGCCGAAGGGCGGGTATCGGAGTTCGGCGAAGACGGATATGATTTGGACGGCGACGTTTCCCTCATACGGGACGGCGGCGATTTTACTTTGATAAATCCGGGTTTTTCGCAGACGTTTTTATACAAGC
>JAJYJI010000007.1 GCA_021789605.1 bacterium | reverse complement strand
GAAAAGATTAAAGATACCGGCGAAGGCGATGTTTACAAATTTATAATGGGGCTGACGGAAAAAATCATAATCGAGGAAATGCTTAATTTATGTAATTCCAACCAGTTAAGGGTTTCTAGGCTTTTAGGCATAAACAGGAATACGCTAAGGAAAAAAATCAAAGAATACGGAATAAATTTAATAATTCTAAAAAAATCAAAAAATAATTAATAATATAAATAATGACGGCTGTTAACTGACGTCAGGAATGTTTTAGCGTTCGTAAGGATTGATATGCACCATAACGTCGTTTATGTAAATGTTTGACGACATAAGGCTGCTTTTAACATTTTCCGCAATATCGTGCGACATTTTAACGGTCATATTCTGATTGATTTCTATTTCTACGTCTATATAAAAATACGGGCCTGATTTTCTGATTTTTATATCCGTGATTTTTTCTACCCCTTTCACGGAGACGATTATATTCTTTATTTTATCTACGACGAAACTGGGCGGACTTTCATCCATAAGATTACCTATAGACTCCTTTATTAGTTTTAAGGCTAACCGGAATATAAAAAAACTGACTACTATCCCGGCAACAGGGTCCATATAATAATATCCTTTTATCGCAAAAAGGATTCCTATGACTACCGCCAAAGATACGATTACATCGCTTCTGTGGTCGTAAGCGGTAGCTATCAGTCCGGTCGATTTTAAAAGTTTGCCCCACCGGAGGGTCCATTTATACAAGATTTCTTTGACTAATATGGTAGCAAGCGCTACTATTAAAGTATCTATGTCTGGTTTCTCAAATTTATGAAAATAAATCTTATAAAAAGAAACTCCTACTATCGAAAACCCAAAAAGTATCAATATTAATGCAACCGTAAAAGTCGCAATCATTTCGGCTTTTGCGTGTCCGTACGGATGCTCTTTATCCTGAGGTTTATTAGATATTTTAAAGGATAAATAGACGACAAATCCGGCAAATATATCGGAAAGGGAATTAAAGCCGTCGGCCACAAGAGCTTCGGAGTTTCCGACAATTCCCACATAAAATTTGGCAATCGTCAATATAAAATTTACAAAAATACCTACGTATGAAATAAATCTTAATTGATTGAATATATTTTCGCGGCTTATATTAAACGGTTTCAAATTTAATGCGGTATAGATTAAGAAATTAATTAAATATATAAGATAAGTCGTTTATATCACCCGGCGACGCGGGTCGGCGCCGGTTAAAGCTATTTCTATCGCAACGGGATAAATTTTATGTTCCGTCTTATGTATTTTTGCTTCTAAGGTTCCGACCGTATCCGAATCGTCTATCCCGACTATTTCCTGGCAGATAATGGGGCCCGCGTCTATTTCGGAAGTGACGTAATGGACGGTAACCCCAGTATATTTTACCCCGTACTCGAATGCTTTTTTTATTGCTTCTCTGCCTTTGAACGCCGGTAGCAGGGAAGGATGTATATTTATTATTTGATATGGGAATTTTGAAACGAATTCTTTAGAGAGTATTTTCATAAAACCTGCTAAAATTATATAATCGACCTTATATTTTTTAATAATATCGCCGAGTTCTTTCTCGAAAGCGTCCCTTTCGGATAAAACGGTAAAAGGAATGACGAAAATAGAAATATCCGGCGCGGTTTTTTTAACCTTCTCGATAACGGGGGCATCGGCTATATTGGAAACAACGGCGGCTATTTCTATGTCCCCGCAGCCGTTTTTATCGGTATAAAATTTATTAATCAGGTTCAAAGCATTGGAACCGTTGCCCGATGCCAGTATAATAAAATTTTTCTTCATTTTTATATTTAATAAATAATAACTTTGGGACAGTCTGAGGAAACTTTTGAGCCGGCTATGCCCCCTATCTCGTATGCCTTGAAACGCTTTGAATCCGAGTGCTCTGTTTTATTAATAAGGCCGATAATTTCTTTTGCCATTCCGCCTTCCACGGTTAAAACCAGACCGATGCCGGCGTTGAATACCTTGTAAAATTCATTTTCGTCTAATTTTCCATGTTCTTTTAATAATCCTAAAAGTTCTGGCATCTCCCACGAACTTTTGTCTATTTCGGCAATGGTGCCTGCCGGAAGAATTCTTACGAGATTTTCCGGTAACCCTCCTCCGGTTATATGCGCTATGCCTTTAATTTTAAATTTTGCTTTAAGTGTCTGTATGAGTTCCGAATATATAATCGTAGGCTTCAAAAGGGCATCTTTAACCGTTTGCCCGTCGGACAACAAAGGTTCGCCTATGCTTAGGCCCATCATATCGAAAATAATTTTGCGGGCAAGAGAATAGCCGTTTGAATGCAAACCGCTAGAAGCGACCCCGATTATTTTATCTCCCGCGAGGGTGTCCGAGCCGTTAATGATATCGTCCTTCTCCACTATTCCGACCGCAAAACCCGCCAAATCATATTCGCCTTCCTGATAAAAAGAAGGCATCTCCGCCATTTCTCCGCCTAAAAGTGAACATCCCGCCGTTTTGCATCCTGCCGCTATGCCGGAAACTATTTCTTTTATAATATGCGGTTTTAAATTAGAGGTGGATATATAATCTAAGAAAAAAAGCGGTTTTGCTCCAAGACAGGCTATATCGTTTACGCTCATGGCGACAAGGTCTATGCCAATAGTATCGTGTTTATCCGCGGCGAAAGCAACTTTAAGTTTCGTGCCGACTCCGTCGGTTCCAGAAACCAGGACCGGATTTTTATAATTTAGCTCTCCTATCGAAAACAGAGAGCCGAATAGTCCGAAATTATCAATCGCTCCTTTAGTATAAGTGCCTTTCACCAATGAAGCTATATCTAAAACGGCTTTTTTCCCAGCTTCTATATCGACGCCGGCTTTTTTATAATCCATAGTTGTTAGATTTTATAATTTTTTAGGAGTTTTGTAAAGAGCGGCCGCTACAAAATTGAAAAATAAAGTTTTTATGATATATTTTAATTAAAGCGCTTTTATTATTATATTATTTTATATTATTTATGGAGGTATGATTATGAAAAAGATTGTTAAATTCGACCCTTTTTATCCGCTAAGAAATGAATTCGAAAAAAGTTTTTTTGATTTTTTTAATCCGGTATTAAGAACCAAGGAGGGTTACATCGAACCCGCGGTAGATGTGGTGGAGCAAGACGAAAATATCGTCGTTAAAGCTCAGGTGCCAGGGATACCCAAAGAAAATATCGTCATAGAGGTCAACGGGGACCAGCTTACGATAAAAGGAGAGCATAGGCAGGAAAAAGAGGAAAAAAAAGAAAATTTTTATCGCCAGGAGATTCAATACGGTTCGTTTTACCGGATTATCGATTTGCCTTCCGAAGTGGAGAAAAATAACGCGGCGGCTTCCCTTAAAAACGGAGTCCTGGAAGTAACGCTTAAGAAAAGTAAAGTCGCTTCGCCTAAAAAGATTGAAATTAAATGACGGCTTAAAATAAATTATCCACAAAAATCTGAGGGGAAAATTCCGATATTTTATCGGAAGATTCCCCTGTTCCGATAAATCTTACCGGCAAATTAATCTTATGTATTATATCTATAATTATTCCGCCTTTTGCGGAACCGTCCAATTTTGTAATTATTACCCCGGTAATATCCGTAAGAGCCTTAAATTGCTCGGCTTGAACTATCGAATTCTGTCCTAACCCCGCATCTATTACCAGCAGCACCTCGTCCGGTTCGCGGCCGTTCGACTTTGATGCGACCCTTTTTATCTTGGAAAGTTCTTCCATTAGATGTTTTTTATTATGCAGCCTTCCTGCGGTATCTATCAATAAAAGATTAAAGTCTCTTTCCTTAAATTTTTGAACCGCGTCGTGGGCTACTGAGGCGGGGTCCTGGTTTTCTTTCCCCGATACCACTTCCAAGCCTGTCCTTTCTCCCCAAACTTCCAATTGCTCCTTCGCCGCCGCCCTGAAAGTATCGCATGCCGCAATTATGACTTTTTTGCCTCTATCGGTATAATATTTGCCGAGCTTTCCTATCGTGGTCGTTTTCCCCACTCCGTTCACGCCGACGATAATAAAAATATTTTTTTCGCCGTTTGCTTTTATTTCCGGAAAATCTTTCGCAATCTTAAAATATATTTCTTCTTTTAATGCCGATTTTAAAATATCCGGCGTTAACTCTTTGAATTTTAAAATCCTTTTTTTTACGCCTTCTATTATTTCCGAAGCCGTTTGATAGGATATATCGGATAAAATTAAAGCCTCCTCTATTTTATCGAGCTCTATTGTTCCAAGCTTAGCGGAACCGAAAACGGAATTTATTTTTTCGGATAATCCTTCTTTTGTCTTCTTCAGGCTCTCGGCAAAATTTTTAAATTTTTCGAATATTTTCATGAATACGGTTTCCTAATTAAAAATTATTTTAAACTCCTTCTTTAGTTCATGGAAACGGATACTATGCCTGAAATGCCTGCATGCTTTGAAGTGACGCCAAAAATGTTTTTCCCGATTTCCATAGTTTTTTTATTATGGGTTACTAAAATTATCTGCGAATAACCCGATATCTCCATTATTAATTTATTATATCTGGCATTATTCGCATAATCCAAGGGAGCATCTACCTCGTCTATAACGCAAAAAGGAGTTTTCTTAACGAGAAATATCGCAAATAGAAGACTTACCGCCACCAATACCCTCTCGCCTTGAGACAAAATATTTATTCCGGAGAATTTTTTTCCGGGTATTTGCGCATTTATTTCCATGCCTGATAAACCCGATATGCCGCGCTCGAGCCGTTCGTTTTCGACGGCTTCGTACGCGTTATCCGCCACATTAAGTATATCGGCGTGTCCGCCGCCGAATAAAAAAGTAAACAACTCGCTAAATTCGCGCCTTATTTGAGAAAGACTTGAATTAAACTTTTCTTTGGATACGGCATCGAGTTTTTTTATAATTCCTTGCAGCGATTCGATAGAACTTATAAGGTCTTTTTTTTGTTTTCCCAGAAAATCCAGCCGCTCAAGCGCGTCGCCATACTCTTTTGCGGCATTCATATTTACGTCTCCCAGTTCTGTTATTTTCCTGCCGGATTCTTCTATATTTTTTTTAATATCTTCATCCTGCATGCTTTCGATATTTTTTAAAATAAACGCTTCGTCTTGCTCTGAGATACCGACGGGAAGACCGCTTAGTTCCCTGCCTGAATCCAGCTCGGCAAGTTTTTCTTTATTTATATTTATATACGTTTGTACGGCATCTTTTTTCTTTTCTAAATTTAACCTCTGCCTGTCGGCATTTTCGAATTCTTTTTCGACGATGTTTATGTTCTTTTTTAAGTCCTCCATTTTAATTTCGGCGTCTTTAATATATATATCTAATTTAGCGATAGATTCATCCATAAACGAAACATTTTTTTGTTTTTCGGATAACCCGCTTGCGGTTTCTTCAAAATCTTTCTTTAATTTTTCTTTTTGGGCTATTAGCGAATTAATTCTTTTATCGTAATTAAATATAACCGAATCTAAATCTTTAATTTGTTTCTTTAAGAAATTAATATTTTGTTGCGACGAGTTAAGTTCGATTTTTAAAGAAGTTTCGTCCTCTTTGATATTTTCAAATTCATTTTCTAAATCCCGCAATTTTTTTTCCATAAAAGTCTTTTCGGCGGTCTGAAGTTTCGATTCGTTTTCCGAAACCAGAATTTCTTTTTTTATTTTTTTTTCTTCCTCAGATATCTCCTCCTTCTCCGATTCTAAAGAATTTAATTCTTTTTTTAAAATATTAAGTCTTTCTCTTAGTTTAACAGATTGGCCTTCTAAATGTTTTATGTCGTTTTTTACCGTTATTTCTTCCATCTCCTTTATTTTAAGAGCCTCGCTTAACTTGGCGGCTTTATCGCCGAGTCCGTTAATTTCGGATTGCTTTGAAATATATAGCGAATTTTCTTTATCGAATTCATTTTCCTTGTCTAACTTTAATTGTTTATATTGCGATAATTTATTTTTATTTAAAAACAAATTTTGGCTTTCGATATTTTTATTTTTACCGCCGATTATAAGCCCGTTAGAAAAAAAAATAATTCCCTGTCCGGTTACGATATTTACCTCGGGAAAGAAACCTGTTAGCTTAATATGTTTCAATATAGTATCGGTATTTTTCGAATAGTAAAAATTAATTCCGATATCTCCTAAAACGATTTTTTGGGAATTTAATTTTATTTTGTCCGCTAAAGGAATAATATCTAATTCTTTGCATAGGGCGTCAAACGATTTACCGTCTTTATATAATTTATTCTTACTTTTGCCGGGAACAAAAATTCTTATTTCGCCGGTTTTATTGCTGCCGGCATAATCCAAAGCTTTTTGCGCATCTTCTATGCCGTTCACGAACACCGTTTCAAGCATATCTCGGGCTCCTTCCCATACGGCGTCTTCAAAACCCCGTTCGATTTCCATAATGTCAGACAAAGGATACGCCTCGTAATCCCTTTTCGCGCATAACAATTTTTTTGTCCCCTCGGAAAATCCTTCGCGGTTATCTATAAAATCCGATAATCCCGATATATCTATGCCTATTTTTATCAGCTCTTTTTCTAAAGCGTCTTTCTTGGATTTACACTCGTTAAGCTCCTCCAAAAGTTCCGACGATTTTAAGGAAATTTCAGATTGCGCATCTCTAAGGCTTTCTATAATTTTTGCGGCGGCGTCGGATTGATTTATCTTTCCGCTTAAAATTTTAGTTCCTTCGGCGATTTCCTGAGAAATTTTGCTTATAGAACCTTTAGTATCGTTAATCCTTGTTTCTATATTCTTAATATTTTTATTATTAAAAATCAATTTATTATTATAATTCTGCGATTTTTCGACGGCGGCGAAGATTTCGTCGTTTATCGCATCTATTTCGTTTTTTGTTTTGGATAAAAATTCTTTTTTTTCCGACACGGATTTATTCAGGGTATCGAATTTTTCGCGCAGTTTCGCAAAGTTAGATTCTTCTGCTGCCGCTTTATTTTTAAGGCTTGCGGATTTTTCTATATCTCTGTCCTTTAATCCATTTTGTTCGATTATTTCTTTTGATTTTTGAGAAATCTCCGAATCTAAATTCTTTATAGTCATATTTGCATATTCTATTGCGGAATTAAGTTTAGTCATGTCTATCGTGAGCCTGTTTTTTTCGTTAAGAGCAACTTTATATGCGGCATCCTCCTTATCGAAAGCCGTTTTTAAAACTGTTAAGCCGCTTAAGGCGGAATCGGATTTCGCGCCTGCTCCGGCAAGCTGAAGCGAATAGCCGTCAAGTTCTTTGACGAGTTTTTCGATTTCGTAAATTATCTTTCTTTTCGTCCTGTCGTAAAGAGCAAAATCATAGCGTTTTTTCTCATTTTCAAGTTCTTTGTAATTCTTTAATTTTTTGGATGCCTTTTCCAGAAATACAAGCTGTTTTTCGACTTCGCCGAATAAATCCCCTATCCTCAATAAATTGAATTCTGCGGCTTCTAATTTTTTGGATGCCGCTTTTTTTTGAATTTTATATTTTGTTATCCCCGACGCTTCTTCGAAAAAAAGTTTTAACTCGTTGGGCTTATAATTCAGGATAGCGTTGATTTTAGAAGAATCTATTATGGAATAATGCTTCGACAAGCCGCTTTCATTAAAAAAATCAAGATACTCCCTGTATGGAACCGTAATCCCGTTTATTCTGTATTCCGTCTCGTTATTTTTAAAATGCCTTCTTTCTATCATAATCTCAGAAAAATCTTTATACTTAAAATTGTTCTTCAGGTCGTTTTCGAAAACCCCCCTGCATAAGGCAACCGACGAACTTTTTCGCATGTTTGAACCGTGAAATATTATATCGTTCATATTTTTAAGCCTTAAATCCTTTAAGCTTTGCTCGCCTAGAATGAACCGTATTGCATCCACTATATTTGTTTTTCCGCATCCGTTGGGACCGACGATTATATTTATGCCTGCATCGAAAGGTATCCTTATCTTATCCGGAAACGTTTTAAATCCAAATAGTTCTATAAACTTAAGATGCATAATCACTTACCGAAAAAGCAAAATTTACTAAATTTGAGACTAAGTATATGGATGAGACAAATGTGCTCATAATATTATTGGATAATTTAACCGGCGTAAAGCCGTATTCTTTTGATAAATTTATTTCAAAAGCGGAAAAGCCTCCTTCCGGCCCTATAAAAATACTTATAGAAATGTTTTTTACGTTAAAATCGAAAGCTAACAGGAAATCTTTCAGAAACAGGCTTGCGGAAGGAGACGCTATTAATTTTGAATTAAAATTTTCCGTCATTTTAAAAGCATCCGGCAAAACTACGGGCCTGTTTATAACCGTAGAAAAATTTTTTCCGGCAAGAACCATAGCGCCTTTTGAAATTTTATCCCATTTAGACAGCTTGAAATTTATTTCTTTTTCATTTTTTAAATTGATTGACCTTTCGGTAATTACGGGAAAAATGCCGCTTACTTCCATTTCGCAAATTCTCGCTATAAGCTGGTCCATAATATGGGACGTAATAAGAGGCAGAAAAAGAAAAATTTTAGTATTGTTTCCGGAATGCGTTTCTTTCGACAATAATTCAACGCCTACATTTTTTTTTGAAATTTTAACGATTTTAGCGGATAAAACGTTTCCGGAACCGTCATAGAGCTTAATCTCGTCGCCTGTTTTTTTACGAAAAGCCTTGACGTGTCCGGCGAGGGATTCTAAAACGATTTGGCTTCCGGCGAGGCTCTCTATTTTTTCTTCTATATAAAATCTGTTGTGCATTTTAAAGCCGGTTTATTTACAATTTTTCCGGGAACGCAATTCCCGCGGAAAGAACAATCTGAATCCCCTGTTCGACCCTTAGGCCGGTATCTAATATATCGTCCTTTTTTGCGATTATATTCATTCCTATATATAGATGATTTGTAGGAATATAAACGACTCCGTAACCGTCTTTATCGTTTCCCTGTATTCCAGTGCTCGACGTTAAAAAACCGTAAATAAATTTATCTCCGCTATATCTTACTAATACAAACTTTTTGAATGAACTCTTCCCGGGAGAAAATATATCTACCCATTGCTTGGTGGATTTGTAAAGTAAATTTACCAACGGAATCTTCAGCATAAAATTTTCGTAAAAATTTATAATTGCTCTGCCTAACCAGTTTGTAATCAGGAAACCGGAAGCAAGTATTAATCCGAACAAAAGAATTAATCCTATATCCGGTATATATACATGGATATATCGCTTTATAAAAAGAGAAAAAGGGTTAAATATCTTGTTGACTTCCTTTAAAAGCCATATTATTATGAAAATGGTTATAGCTCCGGGAATTATAACCGTTAATCCCGCAAAAAATCTGTTTTTGATTTTACCCAAAAAGGCTTTGCTCATTAATCAATTTCCTTTTAAAAAACAAAGCGCTCCCTTTTATAGAGAAAGCGCTTTAAAAAATTATAGTTTCAAAATAAACCGCTTATTTCTGCGATTTTTAAAATCGCTTGCATTAATAATTATATATCTTAATCAAGATTTTTTAAATAATAAAATATCCTATGTCGTTGCAGTATTTTTTAAGGGCGTCTTTCCAATTCCTTAATTCTATATTGTAATCTTCTTTAATCTTCGAATTATCCAATATACTGCAAGCCGGCCTTTTGGCAGGTCTTGCAACCTTATCCGAAGATACCGGAATTATTTCGCAATTCGTTCTTTTAAAAACATTTACGATTTCAACGGCAAATTTATACCACGACGTATAGCCGCCGTTGGTTAAATTATAAATTTCATTCTTGGAATTATCTTTTATAATGATTTCCGAAATAGCGTATGCGGCATCTTTAGTATATGTGGGACATCCGAATTGGTCTTCTACCACTTCTATTCTTTTTTTGCTGTCGGCTAGCTTTAATATAGTATTTACGAAATTTTTCCCGTTTTTGCCGTAAAGCCATGACGTCCGCAATATTATATAGCTTGCGCCAGAATTTTTTAAGGCTTCTTCTCCGCCAAGTTTGGAAATGCCGTATTCATTTATGGGATTTGTAATATCATCCTCCGTGTAAGGAGTTTTTTTTGACCCGTCAAATACATAGTCTGTGCTTATATGGACTATTCTTGAGCCTAAAGATAAAGCGGCATCGGCTAAATTTTGCACCCCCGCGCTGTTGACCGCCTCCGCTTTTTCTTTTTCTATTTCCGCTCCGTCCACGTTAGTATATGCCGCAGAATTTATAATATAATCCGGCTTAAAAACGCCTAAGGCTTCATTTACGGTTTTAGGGTCGGCTATATCCAAATTTTTAGAATTATAATTCTTAACGAGAAAATTTACCCCTTTCAGAGCCGCATTGAGGTCGATTCCCAGCATTCCGGTTGAACCTATAAGAGCAATCTTTAGCATTATAAAATCTCACCTGTTTTCATACATTTCTTTATAATATTCTTTATAATTGCCCGACAATATTTCTTTCCACCAATTTTCGTTTTTTATATACCAATCTATCGTCTTTTCTATGCCTTTTTCTATACCGTAAGCGGGCATAAATCCCGTTTCCGAGGTAATTTTGGAAAAGTCCATGGCATATCTCCGGTCGTGTCCCGGCCTGTCTTTTACGTATTTAATAAGAGATGACGGCTTATTCAGTTTATCGAGTATGAATTTTATTATATCTGCGTTTTCCGCCTCGGAATTTCCTCCTATATTATAAACCTCGCCTGTTTTCCCTTTTTCTAAAACTAAACATATGGCATCGACGTGGTCGTCCACATATATCCAGTCTCTAATATTCCTTCCGTCTCCGTAAAGCGGTATGTCTTTATTATTTAATGCGTTTATAATGGCAAGGGGAATCAATTTTTCTGGAAACTGATACGGCCCGTAATTGTTAGAGCATCTCGATATCAAAACAGGCATGCCGTATGTATGAAAAAAGGACATCGCCAACATATCCGCGGAGGCTTTTGACGCGGAATAAGGACTCCTCGGCGAAAGCGGGGTTTCTTCGCTAAATTTTCCGGCAGCGCCCAGTGAGCCGTAAGCCTCATCGGTCGAAATCTGCAGGAATTTTTCGACGTTATGTTTCATCGACAACTCCAGCAGATTTAGAGTTCCCTCCACATTGGTTTTAACGAAAATTCCCGGAGCCGCTATCGACCTGTCGACGTGGGACTCTGCGGCAAAGTTAACAACAAAATCTATCCTGTTTTCGTTAAAAATTTTTGCCAATTCTAACTTATCGGCGATATCAATTTTATAGAATTTGTAGTCTTCAGGATAATCGGGCAGATTTTTAGGATTTGCCGCATACGTTAACTTATCTGCGTTAATCACGGCGGCATTTTTCCGCATATTCAAAATATGCCGTATAAAATTGGAGCCTATAAATCCAAAGCCCCCCGTCACAAGATATGTTTTCATAATAAATAATAACGCAATATTAAAATCAATTGCTAAAACTAGGACTGCTCATTAAGCCCGCTGCCGACCCCTGCGGCGCAGACGTTATCATATTGCCGAAACCGTATGTTCCTATGCCCCTCAATATCAACCCGAAAGAAAGTGCCCATTGGTGGAAATACGGCATATTCATATAATTTGCGATAAAGCCTATACAGCCGTTTTGATATACAGCGCCTACAGAGTTCGAAATATCTTTATGCACGGTTAAATCTATATTTTCCGTAGTATTTATGCCGAAACCGCCTATAATATTCACGTTAGCCGATAAACTCGCGTACGAAAGGGTATTAAGGCTTGTAATAACTGACGAGGTTTGCGGAAAAAGATTTAAATTTGTAGAATTAAACATATTTAATGCGTTAAGATACCCCTGGACATCGTTAATCTCGGTATAGCCTATCCCGAAAGAATCTTTTCTAAAATCCGTTATTTGAGAGTTAACGTCGTAGGCGTGAAATATATAATTATAATCGTCATAGCTTCCGTTCCCGAAAAAATACAGATTGGAAGCCGGATGTATTTTAATTCTGGCAATAATGTCGGAATTTGCGTTATCGTAATCAAAATAGTTTACCGGATTTATAAAATTGCCGGAAATAGAATGATATTGGTAAAGGCTGAATCTGAGCAAATTATTTATGCCCTTATCCGTATAGCCTTCAAAATTTAAATTAAGTCCGTATTTAAACGCGCTTTCCTGAGGAATGTAGTCGGTCTGGTCTATTAAAGGAACGCCTGACTGATTTACCGGCCTTATAAGGCCGTAGTTTATATACGGCGTTAAAAAGACCAGATAGCCTTTATTTTTTTTAGGCGAAGTAACGTAATTTTTAAAAAGCGTCGTGTTGTTATTTAACGAAGCGTAATAAATCTGCCTGTTTTTATCCGCGGAAGAAACGGCAGTATATCCGTCTTTTATGTCGTAATAACCTGTATATCTTAATCCTGCCTTAGGAGTTATATGCACGCCGGCTATAAAATTTAAAGGCATATATACTTGAGGGAATAAATCGAGCCTTTCGTCGTTCAGATATGCGGGGCTTCTAAAAACGTCGAATGACGAATGCATATTAAAATATAATGGGTTATTTAAAAAATAACCGAGTTCCGATTCCCCGTCCAGCGAGAAAGAAGGATACTCGTCAACTGTGGTATAGTTTGGAATAAATAAATTATCCAGCCTAAGAAAATTCATTCTTGCGGAATAGCCGTCCAAATCGTCGGTTATGGAGAAATTGGAAGACAGCCTGTTTTTTGTCATCTGGTAAACGTTGGTAGAAAAATCCGTATAAAAAGAATTATCGGAAGGGATATTAATGTTTGTTTTAAACGCAAGGCCGCCTAAAAAATCCATGTTGTGCGAAAACAAAAGATATCTGGTAAGATTAGGCGTCATCGAAAAACTTTTCTGGTTATCGTATTCATGCATGTAAAATCCATAGATATAACCGTTTGAATAAGGGTTGAGACTATATCTGTATTTCAGCGAATTTCCGAAACCTAAAAAACTGTAATAATTCAAATTATAAGTTAAATCCTGAGACCTGCCCAAATCGAAATAATAGCCGTCTCCCGCCTGATAACCGGTCAGGGAATTGTAGCCCATCGTGGGCATTAAAATACCGGAAGATTTTTTTGTTTTAACGGGAGTAATCATTATTGGAAGATATAAAACCGGTATGTTATGTATATAAAAAATAGAATTATACGAATAAGCGTAACTCCCCTCGTATATGTCGGATAACGACGAATATAACTTCCATGACGGCGGATTTCTTTTGCATGACGTTAAATAACCGTCTTCTATTTTATAAAATCCTTTTCCTTTATGATAAATTTTTTTACCGTAAACATATATGCTCTTATCTATATAATGAATGTGGGAATTATAAATGGTGCCTATCCTGTTTTTTAAATATACTTTAAGTTTCCGTGCTTTTGTAATAGCGCCCTTTGAATTCAGGATAACGTTTCCGGTAGCAACAGCAAAATCCGTTTTATAAAAATATACTACTTTGTCCGCTTTTAAAGTGAATTTTTTACGGGTTATCACGACTTTTCCCGTAAAAATATACGAATGATTATTTTTAACATAAGTTACTTTTTCGGCTAAAATATGAATAGAAACGGTCTTAAGGGCATAAGAGCCTTTGATGTTGAAAAAATATAAAACCGCAAAAAATAAGATAAAAAAGGTAAACTTCTTCATAAACCCTTATAATTAATCTATAATATTTTTTTAAATTCCCCTATCAAGTATAAAGAGCCGCAAACAAGTATGATATCGTCGTTTTTTTTGTTTTTTATTGCCAGCTCTAACGAATCTTTAACGTTCCCGGATACGAAAGCATTTTTAAAATAACGGTTTTCGTCGGATAGCGCCTTAAGTTCTTCCTTATCCAAAGCCCTGTCGTTATTTAATAAGCCCGTAAAAATAATATTCCCTTTAAGAACGGACAGTCTTCTTAGCATTATTTTATAATTTTTATCTTTCATTACCGCGAAAATTATTATAAAATTATTTTTTTTAAAAACTCTCCTCAGCGAAGAGAGCATATTTTTGATGCCTTCGGGATTATGTGCCCCGTCTAAAACTATATCGTTATTTTTATACTTTATTATTTCAAAACGTCCTTCGTTTTTAAATTTTAATATTCCGCTTCTTACCGAATTTTCGTTTAATTCTATTTCCGGCTCGCCTTTAAAATAAATATCGAGAATCTCCGCAGATAAAATTCCAAGTTTTAAATTATATTTTTGATAAAATGCTTTATTGGGCAATTTTATATTTTTGATTATAAATTTTAAGCCGTAATAATTATATAAATCACCTTTTTTATATAATTTAACGTCCTGAAAAGAAAAAAACCGCGAATTCAAACTTAGAGCATGATTTTTTATAATCTCTCTTATTCGGGCTTTTTTTTCTCCGCAAACGGCAATCGAATTTTTTTTTATAATGCCCGCTTTATCTAAAGCTATCTTTTCAAGAGAGTTCCCCAATATATTTTCGTGGTCCATCGCTATATTGGTAATTACCGATATAAGCGGTTTTTCTAAAACGTTAGTGGCGTCCAACGCGCCTCCTAAACCTGCCTCTATAATGGCAATATCCACATTCTGCTCGGAAAAATACTTAAAGCATATAGCCGTCGTTAATTCAAAAAAAGACGGAGCGCCTAGCTTTTTAAAATCGTCTTTCCGGGAAACTATTTTATTAAAAAACCCGCTAAGCCTTTCAAGTTCGCTGTCTTTTATCATTTCGCCGTTAACGACTATTCTTTCGGAAAATGTCGTTAAATGAGGAGAAGTATATAGCCCTATTTTTAAGCCGTGTTCTTTTAATATGGCGTAAATAAACCTGCTTACGGAACCTTTTCCGTTAGTTCCCGCTATATGCAAGGTCTTTAAGCCGTTCTGAGGGTTGCCCGCATATCGAAGCAGGGCACTTATTCTTTCCAATCCAAAATTCATTGCAAAACCGTCCGCATCGTAAATAGCGTCCAATTTAATCATGGGCAAAAAGAATCAGCAGGTTTTTTAAAACATCCTTAAGGTCTTTTCTTTCCGCGATAATATCTATCATACCGTGTTCCAAAAGATACTCTGACCTTTGAAACCCTTCGGGAAGGTTCTGGTGGATAGTTTTCTCGATAACCCTAGGACCCGCGAATCCTATAAGAGCTTTTGGCTCTGCGATTATAACATCTCCTAGAGTCGCAAAACTTGCCGATACGCCCCCGGTCGTAGGGTCGGTCATGACCGATATGTAAGGCATTCCCGTTCTATTGAATTCCAAAACCATGGCCGTTGTTTTCGCCATTTGCATAAGCGAATAAATCCCTTCCTGCATTCTTGCCCCGCCCGACGATGAAATGATTATAACTGGCAATCTATTTTCTATGGCGTATTCAAAAGTCTTTGCAATCTTTTCTCCCGCGACTTTGCCCATAGAACCGCCCATAAAATTAAAATCGAAAACGGATGCGGCGACCCTGATTCCATAAATTCTGCCCTCCCCTGAAACTACCGAATCGGAAAGCCCGGTTTTTTCGCTGTCTTCTCTAAGCCTGTCCTTATATTTTTTCGTATCGGTAAAATTAAGCAAATCTATCGGAACGATATCTTCAAAAAGCCTTTTAAAGCTTCCCTCGTCGAATATTATCTCTATCCTTTTATCCGCCTTCAGCCTGAAATGATAATTGCATTTCGGACAAACATCGAGATTCCTTTCCAATTCTTTTTTGTAAATAATCTCATTGCAGCTTGAGCATTTAATCCACAGTCCTTCGGGTATAGTAAGTTTTCCCTGCTCTTTCTTTCCGTTTTTAGACTTAAATAAAAGCATAAGTGATTATGGATAACCGGATTTCGTAAAAAAAATCAAAAACACGATTTTATATCCGATGAAAATTCGGATATTTTTTTTATTATTTCCCGCTTATCGCCAATATTGTCCTCTATAAACTGAATAATTTTAGAACCTATTATTATGGCATCGGAATATTTCGCTATATCTTTTACCTGCTCTTTTGAGGATATTCCAAAACCCACGCCTACGGGTATCGAACTTATCTCCTTAATCTCTTTTACTTTGGAATAAATCGTTTCAGGCAGGCTTTTTCTTGCGCCGGTGACTCCCGTAACGCTGACGTAATAAACGAAACCTTTAGAACCGGACAGTATTTGCTTCATTCTGTCTTTGCCGGTCGTAGGAGCAAGCAGATAAATCTGATATATTCCTTTTTCTTTTATATATTTTGTTAATTCGCCGCTCTCTTCGGGAGGTAAATCTACCACTAAAACACCGTCAATTCCGGCTTTTGCCGCACCTGCGGCAAATTTTGCGCCTAAAACAAAAACAGGATTGTAATAAGTGAAAAATATTACAGGAATATCCCGAAAAGCTTTTAGCGTCTTTATAAAGGTAAAAGCGTCTTCCATCGAAATTTTATTTTTTAACGCCCTTTCATAAGATTTTTGTATCGCTTTACCGTCAGCCATGGGATCGGAAAAAGGAAAGCCCAGTTCTATCATGTCCGCCCCGTTGTTTACCAGCGTTTTTGCAATTTCCAGAGAGGTTTCCATATCGGGGTCTCCTATGGATATAAAAGGTATAAAAGCTGTTTTATTTTCGGTTCTTAATTTTATAAAAACCTTATCAATTTTGTTATCTTTAGCCATTTTTTTATTATTTTATCGTTAATTTTATATTTTGCCCGAAACGCTCCGTTATTTTTCTTTCGATAAAAAATACTCGGAAATTGTATGCATATCTTTATCCCCTCTTCCGGAAAGATTTATAACTACCGTTTTACCATTTATGCTTTTTTTTATTTTTTCTAAATATGCAATTGCATGGGAACTTTCCAGCGCGGGAATAATGCCTTCGAGTTTGCAAGTCGCCATAAAAGCCTTAACCGCTTCATCGTCTGTTACGCTGTCAAAGATAATCCTTTTTTTATCAGCAAAATAACTGTGCTCCGGACCGATGCCGGGATAATCCAACCCGGCCGCAATAGAATGGGCATCTTTAATTCTGCCGTATTCGTCCTGAAGCAGGTAGGTTTTGTTTCCGTGCAAAACTCCGGGCTTCCCTCCGGAAATGGAAGCGGCGTGCATGCCGGTTTCAATGCCGTAACCTCCGGCTTCGACCCCATACATCTTAACGCCGCCGTATTTAAAAAAAGGATAAAATAATCCGACGGCGTTGCTTCCTCCTCCTACGCAGGCTATCAAAATATCCGGTATTTTTTTAAGCTGTCTTAAAACCTCTTTGCCAATAACCGATTGGAAATCTCTGACGAGCAACGGATAAGGGTGAGGGCCGGCAACGGTTCCAATCATATAATATGTAGTTTTAACATTTGTAATCCAGTCTCTTAACGCTTCGTTCATTGCATCTTTAAGCGTCTGCGAACCGGATTCGACAGGATTTACTTTTGCCCCAAGAAGCTCCATTCTGAAAACGTTTTGCTTCTGTCTTTCCACGTCTTTTTTGCCCATAAATACTTCGCATTCCAAACCGAATAATGCGCAAACCGTAGCCGTCGCTACGCCGTGCTGTCCGGCGCCGGTTTCGGCTATAATCCGCTTCTTACCCATTTTAACGGCAAGCAAAGCCTGCCCTATCGTATTATTTATTTTATGCGCGCCAGTGTGATTTAAGTCTTCCCGTTTAAAATATATATCAGATTTATAGACCTTAGAGAGTCTTTCCGCGAAATATAAAGGGCTTGGCCTTCCAACATAATTTTTAAGGTAATAATTAAACTGTTTTATAAATTCTTTGTCGTTCCTTATCTTTTTATAAAACTTCTCAAGTTCCGTAACTGCCGGCATCAGCGTTTCCGATATATACCTTCCGCCGTATTCGCCAAAATGACCGTTTTTATCAGGCAATTTCATATGCGGCCCCCTTAAAATTCTTAAAAAATAAATCCATCTTTCCGCGGTTTTTTTTACCGGGAAAATCCTCTATCTTCGATGAAAGGTCTATACCGTACGGCCTTACAGTTTTAAGAATATATTTTATGTTGTCCGGCCCTATTCCGCCGGCGATTATCAAATCGTCCATATTTACGTTTTTTAAAAGACGCAGGTCAATCGGCTTGCCTGTTCCTCCATATACGCCTTTTCCATCGAATACGTCCAAGAGTATATTGACCCCCGCTTTTTTGAAATAATTAATTTTTTCCAAATCTTTGTCTTCTTTTAAATGCACCGCCTTTAAAACGATTTTTCTATCGGCATCTAAATTTTCTATATATTCTAAAGATTCCGTTCCTGAAAGCTGTATTATGTCTATGCCGGATTCGCCGATTATCATTTTGACTTTTTCCGGTTCTTCGTCGACGAATACTCCGGTAATTATAACATTTCTTTTAACCGATAAAAAATCTTTCTCATATCCCGTTTCCGTTTTTCTGATTTCTGCCGCAATCTCTTTTGCCGTTTCGGGCGAAACGTATCTCTTGGACTTTTCGTAAAAAATAAAGCCGAGGGTATCCGCACCAAGGGCTAAAGCGTCGCGGGCATCGCATATATTGGTTATGCCGCATATTTTAACTTTTGGGATATTCAACATTATAAATAATCATTCATGGCATAGGGAAGTAAAAGATTTCTTAATTTTTCAGACGCATCTTCCGAAGTAACTAGGGCTTCCCCGATAAGAAAAGAGTTTATCCCTCTTTTCATAAGCATTTCGATATCTCCTCTGCCGTTAATTCCGCTTTCAGCGACAATCAACTTTCCGGCGGGTATTTTTTCTGCGATAGCCGCGGTCTTGAACAGGTCGGTTTTAAACGTCCTTAAATCCCTGCTGTTTATGCCGATAATTTCGGCATTATATTTATAGGCTATATCAAGCTCCCTTTCGTCCGATATTTCGGTAAGCACTTCTAAGGAAAGCTCGCGGGAAAGCTCAAGAAGATTTTTATATTGCTTTTCGTCTAACGCTTTTATAATTAATAGAATAGCGTCAGCTTCGATTATTTTAGACTCGAAAACCTGTATTTCGTCTATTATGAAATCTTTTCTAAGAATAGGAAGTTTTACGGATTTCCTAACTTTTAAAATGTCCGACGGACTGCCCATGAAAAATTTCTTATCCGTAAGAACGGAAATTGCGCTCGCCCCTCCTTCCTCATAAGCGATAGCCATTTCGTCCGGTTTATAATCCGGCAATAAAATTCCTTTTGACGGAGACGCTTTTTTAACCTCGGCTATTATACTGCAAATCCTGTATGAAACAGCCTCGCCGTTAGACCTTGGCTTTAATGCTCCTTTAAGGCTTCTTAATCCGTTAAACGCTTCTAATGCCGCGGCTTTATATTCCGGTTCGTTAATCTGCGCCTTAAATCTTTCTATCTCTTTTTTCTTTTCCTTTAAGATATCGTCTAATATCATTTTACCCTTAAATCATTAAAGTATATTTTAATATTTATTGGAAATTTCAACAAGGTTGAGGAGGGTTTTTAACGCGTTCCCAGATTCTACCGAATATCTCGCTTCTTTAAAAGCGTCTTTCAGATTGCCCGCTTTTCCGGAAACTAAAATTGCAAAACCCGCGTTTAAGATTGCCATTTCCGCTCTCGGACTTCTATTCCCGCTGACGATATCGTATATAATTTTCGCGTTCGAAACAACGGAAGCGGATTTAAATTCATCTTCTTTAAAAAAGTTAAATCCGTATTCTTCCGGATTAAACTCAAGATATTTTACGGCGCCGTCGTTCAGTTCATAGATATCGGTTACCGACGAAAGGCTTATCTCATCCATCCCGTCCCTGCTATGCGCCACGAAAGCCCTTCTGGTATTTAATATTTTAAGAACTTCTACGATTTTTTCGGATAAACTCTTGGAATAAACGCCTATTACATAACTTTTTACTCCCAATGGATTCGTTAAAGGGCCTAATATATTGAATATAGTTTTAAACCCCAATTCTTTTCTTATCGGAGCGGCGTATTTCATTGCGGTATGAAATTTTTGGGCAAATAAAAAGCCTATATTGGCATATTCTATCGACCTTAAAACCCCCTCGGCATCCAAGGAAATGTTTACCCCTAATTCTTTAAGGACGTCCGCGCTTCCCGATTTGGAAGAAACGGCATAGTTTCCGTGCTTTGCTATTTTAACTCCAGCTCCTGCCGCAATTAAAGCGGCGCATGTAGATACGTTGAAAGTGTTTTTGGAATCGCCGCCGGTTCCGACGATATCTACCAATGCGGCTCTATATTCATCTTTAATATTTACGGCAACGGCATTTTCTCTCATGGCAAGAGCGGCGCCTGCAATCTCTTCGACTGTTTCGCCTTTAATTTTTAAAGACGTCAAAAAAGAGGCGATTTGAGCATCGGTAAGCCCTCCTCTCAGAATCATATCGAATATTTCGTAAGATTCGTCCTTGGTTAAATCATTATTATTTATAACGTGTCCTAATAAATTTTTGATAAAATCTTCTTTCATTTAATTTCGCCGGTAAGTTAAACAGATAAAAAATTACGCATTATTTGCTTCCCGCAATAGGTAAGCACGGACTCGGGATGAAACTGCACTCCGTACACTTTGTGTCCTTTAATTTCTATCCCCATAATTTCGTTATCGTCTAAACTGGTCGACGTAACGCTTATGATTTCCGGCAGGTTCTCTTTTCTGATAATTAGAGAGTGGTATCTTGTAGCCTCGAAAGGGTTAGGCACGTTGTTATAAATAATTGAGGAATCGTGGCTTATTGAGGAAACTTTTCCGTGCATCACGTTTTTTGCGCGTATTATATCGGCTCCGAAAGCATAGCCTATCGCCTGGTGTCCGAGACAAACGCCAAGTATGGGTATTTTTGAATAAAAACTCTTAATGACGTCGACCGTAATTCCTGCTTCGACGGGGGATTTGGGGCCGGGCGATATAACGATTTTTTCCGGTTTCATTTTTATAATATCGACGATGTCTATGGCGTCGTTTCTGAAAACGACGGAGTCGCAGCCTAATTCGCCGATATACTGAACGATATTATAAGTAAAAGAATCGTAATTGTCTATGACCAATATCATAATTATTTAATTGAACCTGCGGGTTAGATTAAACGCGGCTATCAAATGCTTTAATTTATTTTCGGTTTCCGTGAATTCGTTTTCAGGCGTAGAGTCGTACACTATGCCCCCGGCGGCTTGAATATACGCCGCGTCTTTCTTAAACAAAGCCGTCCTTATTGTTATGCAGAATTCCATTTTGCCGCATCTGTTATCTTCCAAAAAACCGAAATATCCTACGCCTCCGGCATAAACGGCTCTTTTTGAATTTTCCAGCTCGTTTATTATTTCCATGGCTCTTACTTTAGGCGCGCCGGTAACGGTACCTGCGGGATATGCCGCTTTAATCAAATCGAATGCGTCCATGCCGTCTTTGATTTGCGAGACAACGCTGGTAACTATATGCTGAACGTGGGAATATTTTTCTATATACATGAGTTTTTCTATTTTTACGGTTCCTTTCTCGGAAACTCTCCCTATATCGTTCCTGCTTAAATCTATAAGCATAATATGTTCGGCGCGTTCTTTGGGATCGTTTAGCAGTTTATCCGCGAGATAGTCGTCTTCGGCGGGATTCTCGCCCCTTTTTATAGTGCCTGCAATAGGCCTTGTTTCGATATTGCGGTCCCCCTCCAGTTTTACAAGGTTTTCGGGGGAGGAACCCGTAACGACGAAATCGTCAATTTTAAGATAAAACATATAAGGGGACGGGTTTACGAGCCTTAGCGCACGGTAAAAAAGAAACGGGTCGGGAGGATTAAGAATTTTTTTTCTGCGCGATATCTGAACCTGAAATATATCGCCTCTTAGTATATATTCTTTTGCGGCTAAAACTTTTTGTTTAAATTCGTCGAAACCGGTTTCGTCTATTATTTCGATATCGCAAATTTTACTGCCTTCGCCTTTTTCTATTCCAAAATCTTTCTTTTTTATTTTACCGGCCATTTTATTTATCCTTAAAACGGCGGACTCATATTCCTGTTTTAAACGTTCTTTGCCGGAATCGTCCCTGTATATAAACGATATTATTTTAATGGCCTGATTTAAGGCGTCGTAAACGATAACGTCGCGGGGAAGCATAAAAAAAAGGTCGTAAACATCCGTTACGTCTGTTTTCTCCGGAGGCAGTTTTTCTATAAGACTATTTATTTCATATCCCAGATAGCCGAATAATCCGCCTATAAATCCTTCGGACAGGCCTTTTCCGTAAAGGTTAAATTTTGAAAGGATTTTTTTTATAAATATAAAAATATCTTCGTTTAAATCGTTTAAGCTTGTCTTTTCGGGAAATCCGAATTTATGGCCGGTAAAATTATCGATATTAAGTTCGCCTTTATAAAGGCTGACGGCCAGGAATGGATTTAAGCATATAAATGAGTATCTCCCCCATTTTCCTACGCCTTCGGTGCTTTCGAAAAAAAATGCGTACCTTTCTTTATAAAACGACGAAAATATAGATATAGGCGTATCCATATCCCCGCTAATTTCGTATATAATAGGAATTATATTGAATGAATCGGGTATGCTTAAAACGTCTTCGTAATTCATCATAGGCATAATAAGGAATTATATCACATTACCGCCGTTATTGCGAGCGCAACTACGCGGCAATCTATTTATATATCTATATTTATGCCGTAATAAGAACCGCTTTTTCTTCCGCCGTTGAGGATGCAACATACGAAGTTTATTTATGGCAATTTATGGCGCGGTTAAACAGGCGGCATAGTTTATAATGCCTGCGATAAATTAGCCGCTTTATGATTTTTTTTCTTCTTTTGCAACAAACTCGATTAACCCTAAGGCACTTGCGTCGCCCGCTCTATAGCCTGTTTTTATTATTCTTACATACCCGCCCGGCCTGTCGATAAATCTTGGACCCAAATCCTTAAAGAGCTTGGAAGTCGCATTTTTGCTCCTGAGTCTTGAAAATGCGATACGCCGCCTCGCGGTGGTATCCGATTTGCCGAGAGTAATAAGTCTTTCGATATAACTTCTCAAAACCCTGGCTTTAGGCAGTGTTGTTTCTATTCTTTCAAACTCTATAAGCGAAGAAGCCATGTTTCTCATAAGAGCGGCTCTATGTGACGATGTCCTGTTTAATCTGGTTTTAATTTTTCCGTGTCGCATTTTAACCTCTACGATATAAAATTAATTAATTATTTTTCCTGTTTTGAAACTGTCTCGCCGCCTAATTTCATTCCAAAACTCAATCCCATAGTAGATAAAACTTCTTTTATCTCATTAAGGGATTTCCTTCCGAAATTCTTTGTCCTAAGCATTTCTCCTTCAGTTTTTTGAACCAATTCGTGAATAGTTTTTATATTGGCATTTTTAAGGCAATTTGCCGACCTAACGGAAAGTTCAAGTTCGTCCACGCTTTTAAGCAGATTTTCGTTTAAATAATTTTCAACGGGTCTTTCGGAGTCCGTTTGCAGTTTTTTTTCATAAAATTGGTCCATCTCCCCAAAGGTCGCGAATGACGAAATCTGGTCCTGTAAAATTAAAGCGGCTGAAGTGAGGGCGTCTTCCGGCGTAATATAGCCGTTCGTAAATATTTCCATAATAAGCTTATCGTAATCCGTTATGCCGCCGACTCTGGCATAAGAAACATCCATCGTAACTTTTTTAACGGGGGAAAACGAAACGTCTAGGGCTATGGTTCCTATGGGCGCTTCTTCGCGGACGTTAAATTCGCTGGGAACATATCCTCTTCCTCCCGTTACAAGCATTTGGGCCTTAAAATGACCCCCTTTGGCAATGCTTAAAATCTTTTTTTCTTTATTTACCACTTCGATATTTTGGGATGTTTTAATATCGGACGCCAAAATATCTCCTACCCTGTCTATGTCGATATAAACCAATTCGGACTGGTCGGAAGTCATGTCGAAATCTATATCTTTAAGATTCAATATGATTTCCGTAACATCTTCCAGAACTCCCGGTATTGAAGTGAATTCATGTGATACGCCTTCTATTTTAATTTCAGATATTTTATATCCGACGATCGAAGACAAAAGAACCCTGCGCAAAGCATTCCCGACGGTCGTTCCAAAACCTCTTTCTAATGGTTCTACGGTAAGTTTTCCATAATAATCGGTATATGTTTCCTTTTCAAATTCTATTTTTTTTGGCTTAATAAGCGAAAGCCAATTTTTTTTCATATTGCCTCCAAAAAATTTTATTCGGCGCCTATTTAGAATAAAGTTCTACTATAAGCTTTTCATTAGCCGTAGATATAATTTCGTCTCTTTCCGGAATGCTTTTTAAAGAGCCTTGATAGGCTTCGGCATTCAATTCAAAATATTCGGGGCGGGTTTTCCTAACGGCAGACTCCAATGAATTATTTATAACTTCGCATTTTCTGCTTTTTTCGCAAATCGTAATCTGTTCCCCCGGTTTTAAAATATAAGACGGAATGTTTACCTTTCTGCCGTTAACCAGAAAATGGCCGTGGGTAATTAAAAGCCTTCCTAATTTGCGCGAAACGGCAAATCCCAATGTATAAACCGCGTTGTCGAGCCTTCTTTCTAATAGGGAAAGTAGATTTTCACCCGTAATTCCCTTCATCCTTTCGGACGTTCTATATGTTTTTTTAAACTGTTTTTCCATAAGGCCGTACGTTCTTTTCAGCTTTTGCTTTTCTCTCAACTGCTCTCCGTATTCGGATAATTTTCTCCTGATTCCTTTATGCTCGCCGGGGGCATATTCTCTTTTATCGTATGAGCATTTATCGGAAAAACATCTGTTGCCTTTTAAAAAAAGTTTTCCTCCTTCCCTTCTGCACAACTTGCAAACCGGACCGTTGTATTTTGCCACCTTTTCACCTCGTAAATTTTACAATAACGCTTAATATATATAAATATTATATAACGACAAATATAAAGTTTAAACTCTCCTTCTTTTCGGAGGCCTGCATCCGTTATGCGGTATAGGAGTAACATCTTTTATCAACGTAATATTAAATCCCGAGCTTTGAAGCGCCCTTAACGCCGATTCCCTGCCTCCGCCCGGACCCTTTATGTAAACTTCTATATTGGAAACTCCGTAATCGGAAACTCTTTTAGCCGCCTGTTCGGCGGCTACCTGCCCCGCGTAGGGAGTGCTTTTTCTCGAACCCTTAAATCCGCTTGTGCCGGAACTTGCCCATGCGAGAACGTTTCCGCTTAAATCGGTAATACTCACTATCGTATTATTAAATGTAGATTTTATATGGGCGATTGCGTTTTGAATATTTTTTTTCTCTTTTTTCTTTTTCGGTGCATTTTTTTTAACGTTGGCCATTTATACCTCGGATACCTCTTAAATTAAAATTTATTTGTTATATAAACTATTTTGCTTTTGCGGCGGTTACGGTGGATTTTCTTGGCCCTTTCCTCGTCCTTGCATTAGTTTTCGTCCTCTGTCCCCTGGCGGGCAATCCCTTTTTATGCCTTAACCCTCTATAGCTACCAATATCTATTAATCTCTTAATATTCATTTGGACTTCTCTTCTGAGGTCGCCTTCTACTTTAAACTCGTTATCTATAAACTGCCTGATATTGTTAATCTGTATGTCGGACAAATCTTTTACCTTAATGTCTAAGCTGACGCCCGATTTTTCTAAAATCCTGTTGGACAATGCTTTCCCGATGCCGTAAATATAAGTTAAAGCCACTTCTATCCTCTTATTTTTAGGTAAATCTATTCCTGAGATTCTTGCCATTTTTCCTCCTTTTTAGCCTTGGCGCTGCTTGTGTTTAGGGTTTTCGCAAATTATCCTGACGACCCCTTTCCTTTTGATTACTTTGCACTTATCGCATATTTTTTTTACGGAAGACCTTACTTTCAATTTTGGCTCCTTTGCTTTTTTTCTATTTATTTTATATAACTTTAATTAATTTACTTTCCTCTGAATATAATCCGTCCTCTTGTCAAATCATAGGGGGACAACTGAACGGTTACTTTATCGCCGGGAAGAATCTTAATATAATGCATGCGCATTTTCCCCGATATATGCGCCAGCACTTTATAGCCGTTTTCTAATTCGACCCTGAACATTGCGTTAGGCAAAGGTTCGACCACGGTTCCGTCAACTTCTATTAAATCTTCTTTATTGGACATAAATTTTCCTATGTAAGAATTTGCTGTCCTTCTTTTGTTATCGCGACGGTGTGCTCAAAATGAGCAGAAAGGCCGCAATCTTTTGTAACGACCGTCCATCCGTTTTTTTTTATTCTTACTTTATGACTAAATTCGTTAACCATAGGCTCGATAGCTATGACCATGCCGTCCTCGATTAATATATCGTTATCTTTAATATAATAATTAGGAACCTGAGGCTCTTCATGCAATTTAAAGCCTACTCCATGTCCGACAAAATCCCTTACGACGGAATATTTGTTTTTTACCACGAAATCTTCTATTGCTTTAGAAACGTCGTTTATTTTATTGCCGTAAACAGCCTTTGATATTCCAATATTTAACGCTTCCCTCGTAACGCTTATCAAGTCAAAAGCCGAACCGGATATATCGCCTACCGGAACGGTAACGGCGGCATCGGCATAATAACCGTTATAATAGGAGCCAAAATCTAAACTTACTATATCACCTTCCTTAAGTCTCCTCTGCGAAGGAAATCCATGCACGACTTCTTCGTTTACCGAAACGCAGATAGAAAACGGAAATCCGTTATATCCCTTAAACGCCGGTAAAGCTTTTAACGATAATGCGGCCCTTTCGGCGGCAATGTCATACTCGATTGTCTTAATGCCCGGCTTGGTTATTTCTGAAAGTTCATTTAATACTTTATTTACGATTTCGCCTGCTTTTTTTATGCCTTCGATATCCGCTTTATTTTTTAGATTTATCATCCGTCGTTCAGATATTCGAAATTATTTCGTTCTCGACCTCTTTCGGAGATTTGCTTCCGTCAATCCTGATTACTTTGCCTAATTTTTCAAAATGTTCGACCAGAGGATGCGTGACTTTATGATACGTGGCAAGCCTGTTTTTAATAACTTCGGGTTTATCGTCGTCTCTTGTAGCCAACGCTACTCCGCAATCATCGCATAATTCGTCTTTTTTAGGCTTATTGAATTTCATATGGTACACCTTTTTGCATTTCGGGCACACTCTTCTATTCGTTAGCCTTTCAAGTATCGCTTCGTCTTTGACGTCTATATAGATTACTTTATCTACTTCAAGGTCAAACTCTTTAAGCATCCCGTCAAGCAGTATATTTTGAGATAAATCTCTCGGAAACCCGTCAAATAAGAAACCGTTTTTATTAAGATTTTGCTCGATATTCGCTTTGATTATTTTTGCCACTAAATCGATGGGAACAAACTCGCCTTTATCCATAAAAGACTTGGCGATTTGGCCAAGTTCGGTTTTTTTTTCGACGTTTTCCCTTAAAAGATCGCCCGTTGATATCAGAACAAAACCTTTTGTATTTGCAATGTTTTTAGCCTGAGTTCCCTTTCCCGCACCGGGAGGTCCTATAAGTATGTAAATCTTACTTTTCATTTTTCCCCCTTTTGATTATTATTAATTTATAAATTCAATGACTATTTTTTTGATGCTTTTTTTAATAAGCTGTCGTAATTTCTGTATAATAAATGCGATTGTATCTGAACTATAGTGTCCATAGCGACTACGACGACTATTAAAAGGCCCGTTCCGCCGAAATAAAACGGCACGTGAAATTTGTTTATTAAAATAGTCGGCAATAAACAGATTAAAGAAACGTATATTGCCCCTATAAAAGTTACCCTGTTTAAAATCTTATCTATATATGAAGCGGTCGATTTCCCCGGTTTAATTCCCGGAACGTTACCGCCGTATTTGCGCAAATCGTCCGCAACGTCGTCAACTTTAAAAGTAATTGCGGTATAAAAATAGCAAAAGAAAAAAATCAATACGACGAAAGCAATATTGTAAGGCAGTCCTGAAGGGTTTAAATATCCGGAAATTCTTTCAAAAATCGGAACTTTAATAAAATTGGCTATTGTCGCTGGAAAAAGAAGTATCGACATTGCAAAAATAGGCGGGATTACGCCGGGGGTGTTTATTTTTAAAGGAAGATAGCTTGTTTGGCCGGAATATAGCTTTCTGCCTATCATTTTTTTTGCATACTGCACCGGAATGCGCCTCTGGGCCGATTCCACGAAAACGATAAAACCTATGACCAGAATCATTAAAGCCAATATTAAAACTAAAAGCATTATGTTGATTTCGCCTAACCTTACCATTTTTATGGTATTTATAAACGCTCCCGGAATAGCCGCGACGATTCCCGCGAATATAATAAGCGATATTCCGTTGCCTATGCCGTGTTCGGAAATCTCTTCGCCAATCCACATCACGAATATAGTTCCAGCCGTAAGGGCTATGACTGAAATAATCATAAAACTCATGCCTGGACGGCTTACCACGGGCGACCCCATCGGGCTTCTCATGGATTCTATTCCGTAGCTTATCCCTACCGACTGAAACAGGGAAAGAACTACCGTACCGTACCTTGTATATTGCATAAATTTTTTCCTTCCCGATTCGCCTTCTTTTTGCAATCTGTCCAAAGAAGGAATGACCATGGGAAGCATCTGGAATATGATGGACGAACTAATGTAAGGCATTATTCCAAGGGAAAATATGGAAAAACGGGCTAACGCTCCTCCGGTAAACATATTAAAAAGTCCAAATAAATTACTGTTGGATGCGTTAAAGAATTGGGACAACGCGACGGGGTCTACGCCTGGAGTAGTTATGTGGACCCCAATCCTGAACACTACGAACATTAAAAGAGTATAAAATATTCTATTCCGTAATTCAGGTATTTTTCCTACATTTTCAAAACTTTGCGCCATTATTATATTATCCTTACAGTTCCGCCGTTCTTTTCAATTTTTTCTTTAGCGCTCTTAGATATCTTATTGCAGACAACGTTAATTTTCCTGTCGATTTCGCCTGAGCCCAATAATTTATATTTATTCTCTTTATTCTTTAAAATTCCGTTCAGCTTCAAAATATCTATATCTATGTCTTCGCTTTTTAAATTTTCTAAAGAGGTAAAATTAATAATCGCCATATGCTCTCTAAGGGGATTATTGAAGCCTCTTTTGGGAACCCTTCTGATGTAAGGCATTTGTCCGCCTTCAAATCCCGGCCTCACTCCGCCGCCGGCCCTTGCGTTCTGGCCTTTGTTTCCTTTTCCGGACGTCTGTCCGTGGCCTGACCCTGCGCCTCTTCCCAGCCTTTTAATTTTTTTATTATTGTGTTTTCCGAATTCGCTTAAATTAATCATTTATTTACAATCCCCTGCTCTTAAAATAATTATTTGATTACGATTTTTTCCTTCTTTTTACCAGTTCTCCCTTATAGAAAAATGACGAAATACATTTCAAAGTAGCATTTGCGACGTTATGCGGATTTGAAGAGCCTATGGACTTGGCGTAGACATTCCTTACGCCGGAAAGTTCGAATATCGCCCTCATGGCGCCGCCGGCGATTATTCCCGTTCCCTCTGGGGCAGGCTTCATAAACACGTAACCGGCGCCGCTTTTGCCATATTGTTCGTGAGGGATAGTATTTTTATGAACTTTAACCCTCATCAAATTTTTTTTTGCCTGTTCTGTGCCTTTCCTTATCGCTTCCGGCACTTCTTTAGCTTTGCCCAAGCCTATGCCGACAAAATTGGAATCGGGGTCTCCGGCTACTACCAATGCAGAGAAACCAAATCTCCTTCCGCCCTTGACCACTTTTGCGACCCTTGAAATATGAATAACTTTATCTTTAATATTTAAATCTTCAACTTTTAATTTGTCCAAATTATCCTCCTCGTATTTATATTTCTCTTTAATTAAGCGTTTATAACTTTTAAAGAGAAAATATGTATTCCATTCGGAATAGCATATGTCGATTTAAAAATTTAAACCGTTTTCACGCGCGGCGTCGGCTAACGCTTTAACCCTTCCATGGTAAATATATCCATTTCTATCGAACGCAACATCGATTATTGATTTGTTTTTGCACTGCTCGGCTATTTCCTTTCCTACGATTTTTGCGGCTTCTATATTTCCTTTATGTCCTTTAATTTTTTCCCTCATATCTTTAGAAAGGGAAGACGCCTGCACAAGTACATTATTATCTGACGAAAATACCTGGACGTATATATTGTTTAAACTTTTAAACACGCACATCCTAGGCTTAACGTTATTTTTCATAATCTTTTTTATGTGCGCCTTCCTGCGCAGCCTTTTTTCGATTTTATTTTTCATAAACAATTCCTTTTTTTAATCAAAATTTTTATTTTCCGGAAGCTTTGCCGACTTTGCGTCTTATAACTTCATTCGAATATTTAATCCCCTTACCCTTGTAAGGCTCTGGTTTTCTTAAGCCTCTTATGCGTGATGCGACAAGTCCGACGAGCTCTTTATCGTAGCCTGAAATTTTAAGCAGCGTGTTTTTATCGACGGCGATATTGATGCCTTCGGGAATTATAAAATTGACCTGATGCGAAAAACCCAAGTTTAATATGAGATTTCTATTTTTTACTTCTGCTTTGTATCCCACCCCGATAATCTCCAGGTCTTTTGAAAATCCCTGCGCTACGCCGTTAACCGCATTGGCGACGATAGTTCTCGTCAAACCCGTATATTTTTCAAAATCGGGATTGTTGTCTTTCAATTTTACGTAAATAAGGGAGTCAGTTAAATCAATAATTATTCCTTCAGGAATTTTTTTCGATATTTTTCCCAAAGAGCCAGATGAAGTAAGAATATCTCCGTTCAGTTTGACTTTAACGCCTTTTGGAATTTCTACCGGTTTTTTACCTATTCTCGACATTTATCGTTACCTTTTATTTTTTAATATGTTAAAAAACTTTTATTAATGAAAGTCCGCCGATTTTCTTTTCTTTACATTCGACATCCGATAAGATTCCCGAAGAAGTCGAAAAAATTTCCATTCCTAAACCGTTTTTAAACGGCCTGATATCTTTAGCTTTCTTATAAAACCTTATTCCGGGAGTGCTTGTGGTCTTTATGTCAATTATAGTGGGTTTTTTGCTTTCAAAATATGCAAGTTTTATATCGATGTTTTTGGTTGAAACGACGTCGGCATTTTCGATGGAATAATCTTCTATGAATCCTTCCCTTTTTAATATTCCGCAAATATTTTCCTTTAACCCTGAATAAGGCATGCTTACTTTTTCTTTGCCCGCTTTATACGCGTTTTTTATTCTAATAATCATATCTGAAATCGGATAAGTCATCTTTTCTTTTTATCCTCGCTTAAATATATTAAATAAATAAATTATTTCTTTATTACCAGCTTGATTTTGTAACTCCGGGAATAAGCCCTTTGCTCGAATAAGTCCTGAAGCAAATTCTGCACATATCGAATTTTCTGTAATAGCCGCGGGGCCTTCCGCAAATAGGACATCTGTTGTGCGCCCTGACTTTAAACTTCGGATTCCTAATTGCTTTAATTATCATAGACTTTTTTGCCATATGCCTAATCTCCTAATTTCTAAAGGGAAAATTAAAACTTTTTAAAAGTTTATATCCGTCTTCGTTATTATTAGCCGATGTTACTATCGTTATGTTCATTCCTTTAATCTTTTCAATAAGTTCATAACTTATTTCGGGAAAAATCACCTGCTCCCTTACGCCTAAGGTATAGTTGCCGCGGCCGTCGAATGCTTTCCTGGAAACCCCCTTAAAATCTCTAACTCTTGGAAGAGACACGTTTATAAGCTTATCGAAAAAATCATACATCCTATCGCTTCTTAACGTGACAAAACAGCCTATTTCCTGATTTTCTTTTAACTTAAAAGCCGCGATAGACTTTTTAGCCTTTGAAACCACGGGTTTTTGACCGGCAATTTTAGACAGTTCGGCTACCGACTGTTCGATTATTTTTGAATTAGAAGTCGCTTCTCCTAGACCCATATTGATGACTATCTTCTCCAGTTTGGGTATCTGATGTATATTTTTATAGCCCATCTCTTTTATTAATTTGGGAACAACGTCTTTTTTATAAATTTCTTTATATCTTGCAGTCAATTTTAATTCCTCCAAAATTAAACTTCGGCCCCGCATTTCTTGCAAAGCCTTACTTTTTTTCCGTTTTTATCGATATTAACCAAAAACTTAACGGCTTTTTTGCATTTAGGACAATATAGGCCTACATTCGAAATATTTACGGGGCCTTCTTTGTCTATTATGCCGCCGGGTTCTTGCGCGCTTCTTGGCTTAATATGCCTTTTAATCATATTGACTTTTTGGATATATACCCTGTTCTTTTCTCTGTCAACGCGAATAATCTTTCCGGATTTTCCTTTTTCTTTGCCTGCCAAAACCATTACGTTATCGTTCTTTTTTAATTTTATAGTCATTTTATAAAACCTCTGGCGCTAATGATATAATTCTCATAAATTTTTTTGCCCTCAACTCTCTTGCCACGGGACCGAAAATGCGGGTTCCGATAGGTTCGTTCTGATTGTTTATCAATACGGCGGAATTATTATCGAATCTTATATAGCTTCCGTCGGGACGTTTAACCTCTTTTACGGTTCTAACGATAACCGCTTTCGAAACATCGCCTTTTTTAACCTTAGAATTTGGAATCGCTTCTTTTATAGAAACGACTATTATGTCTCCTATGCCGGCATATTTGCGCTTTGAGCCTCCAAGAACCTTAATGCACATAAGCTTCTTTGCGCCTGAATTATCGGCGGATTTTAGAACCGTTTGCATTTGAATCATTGTTATAGCCTCATAATATTTAATTGCATTAAAAAACTTTTTCTAAATTCCATCTTTTTTCTTTAGATAAAGGACGCGTTTCTACAAATAAAACTTTATCTCCTACATGAGCTATATTTTTCTCGTCATGAATCTTAAATTTTTTAACTTTTTTTACATATTTTTTATAAACAGGATGCTTTATTATATCGGATACCTCGGCAACGATAGTTTTATCCATTTTATCCGACGTAACTATGCCGGTATATGTTTTTTTCATAATGAGCTCCCATTTTTTCTTCTGTTTAAAATAGTTTTTATTCTGGCGATATACCTTTTAACCGTTCTAATCCGCCTTGAGTTTTCCAAGGTTCCCAAAGATTTTTGAATGGCAAGATTAAAGATTTCCTTTCTGAAATCCGATTCCTTAACTTTAAGTTCGTTATCGTTCATAGCGTTTAATTCATTAAATTTCATATATTAAAATTCTCCTCTCTCTATAAATATCGTTTTAAGAGGCAATTTATGCGACGCCAATCTTAAAGCTTCCCGGGCGATTTCTTTGGATATTCCTTCCATTTCATAAAGAACCAATCCGGGCCTTGCGACGCATACCCATTCCTCGACGCTGCCTTTTCCTTTTCCCATTCTCGTTTCTGCCGGTTTTTTTGTAATCGGCTTATCGGGAAATATTCTTATCCAGACTTTTCCGCCCCTTTTAACGAACCTCGTCATTGCAATTCTAGCGGCTTCTATCTGCCTTGCGGTAATGTATCCGCACTCCATAACCTTTAAGCCGAAATCTCCGAATGCGAGGGTATTGCCTCTAGTGGCTTTTCCTCTCATTCTGCCTTTCATCTGCTTCCTATATTTTGTTTTAGCGGGCATTAACATATTTATTCACCTTTTTAACTTTAATATTACTTTAACCGTTATTTTTTAATTCAAAGAATAAATTAAAGGACGTCCTTTTTGTAAATCCAAACTTTTACGCCTATTTTTCCGTAAGTCGTATTGGCTTCGGCGGTGCCGTAATCTATATCCGCCCTTAGAGTATGCAGCGGAACCCTTCCTTCGCGATACCATTCGGTTCTTGCGATTTCAGCTCCGGCAAGCCTGCCGCCGCAGGTTATTTTTATGCCTTTTGCTCCGCTTTTCAATGCCATAGTAACGCTTTTTTTCATAGCCCTTTTAAAAGCCACCCTTTTTTCGAGCTGTGAAGCGATGCCTTCTGCAACCAGAACCGAATCAAGTTCCGGCTTTTTAACTTCTACTATATTTATATCGATATCTTTATTTTTTATTTTATTAATCTTGGCAATCTCATTTTTAATATTTTCGAAATCGGTTGAACCCTTTTTCCCGTAAATTATTCCGGGTCTCGCGGCAAATACCTCTATAATCAATTTTTCGGCTTTTCTGCCTATGCTAATTTTAGATACTCCCGCCGAATAAAGCTTTTTCTTTAAAAATTCCCTAATCTTTAAATCCGCATGTAAGAATTTTGCATAATTACGGTCGTTATACCACCCCGAATCCCATGTTTTGTTGATTCCTATTCTAAGCCCTATTGGATTGACTTTCTGCCCCAAAATCTACCTCCGATTTTAAATTTCTTCCAGTACTATTTTAATATTGCTCATGCGTTTTTTAACGGTTGCTCCTCTGCCCATAGCTTTAGGCATGAGCCGTTTAAGAGAAAAAGACATATCTACGTTTATTTTGGATACAAATAAATTATCTATATCCACCCTACCCGTTCCCGATGCGTTAGCTAAAGCGGACTTTAAGAGCTTATATACCGGAAGAGCGGACTTTTTCTTCGTGAATTTTAAGATATTAATAGCGTCATAAACCTTTTTCCCCCTGACAAGGTCAACTACCAACCTTGCTTTTTGAGGAGACACCTTTATATATTTCGCTTCTGCTTTGAACTCCATTTTCTACCCCTTTATATTTATTTTGAAGAACCGCCGCCGGTTTTAACCTTGGCTTTTCTGTCTCCGGAATGCATTGTAAAAGTCCTTGTCGCGCTAAATTCTCCAAGTTTATGTCCGACCATATTTTCGCTGACAAAGACGGGTATAAATTTTTTTCCGTTATGCACGGCAAAAGTAAATCCTACCATTTGAGGAATTATTGTGGACCTTCTGGACCACGTCTTTATAATCTTCTTGTCGTTAGAATCGAAAGCTTTTTCAACTTTTTCCAAAAGCTGCTTGTCGGAAAAAGGACCTTTTTTAATAGACCTAGCCAAGTTAAATTCTCCTGATTTATTGGTTTAATATTTTATAAGACTTTACCTGCCTTTTCTTCTTGAAATAATATATTTAGAGGTTTGTTTATTCTTTCTTGTTTTATAGCCTTTAGTAGGAACCCCCCACGGCGTAACCGGATGGCGGCCGCCCGATGTTTTTCCTTCGCCGCCGCCGTGCGGGTGGTCTATGGGATTCATAGCGACGCCTCTGACAGACGGTCTGATACCCAGCCATCTTGACCTTCCGGCCTTGCCAACGCTTATGTTCTCGTGCTCTATATTTCCAATCTGGCCTATAGTCGCGCAGCAATTTTCTGGAACTACCCTGAATTCACCCGAAGGCATTTTAATCTGGGCATAACCGGCATCCCTGCCAAGAAGTTCGGCATAAGTCCCTGCGCTTCTAACAAGTTTTCCGCCGGCATTCGGTTTCATTTCTACATTGTGAATCATGGTTCCTACCGGAATATTCAGCAAAGAAATACAATTCCCCGGCTGAATGTCGGCTTTCTCCGACGATATAACGCTGTCGCCTTTTTTTAAGCCGGCAGGACATAAAATATACCTTTTTTCTCCGTCTATATAACTCAGCAGGGCAATCCTTGCCGACCTGTTGGGGTCATATTCAATTTCTATTACGCGCGCGGGAACATCTCTTTTATCCCTTTTAAAATCGATAACTCTATATCTTCTTTTATGCCCGCCGCCCTGATGCCTCGTGGTAATCCTGCCGTAATTATTTCTGCCCGCGTTCTTTTTATATTTCTCGAGAAGGCTCTTTTCGGGAAAATCGCGGGTAATTTCCGAAAAATCGGAAACGGTTTGAAATCTTCTTGCGCTTGACGTAGGTTTATATTTTTTTAATGGCATTTTATATTTTCTCCCGGTTTATGCTTCCAGGACAGAAATCCTCTGCCCTTCTTTAAGCTTTACATACGCTTTTTTAAAGTTAGGTAATTTGCCGATATATTTCCCCGCCCTTCTAAACTTGCCGCGTGTAATTATCGTATTTACGTCTTCTACTTTGACGTTAAAATATTTTTCCACGGCGTCTTTAATGTCTTTTTTATTCGCATCTTTATTTACGTTGAAAACGTAAATATTTGTTAATTCCCTGATTTTCAAACTTTTTTCAGAAAGTATCGCCTTTTCTATAGCGGTGCTTATTTCTTTCATAGCGCAAGATTCCCCTCTAATTCTTCGTTAGCTTTAACCGTAATCAATATTTTTTCATACTTAAGCAAGTCAATAATGCTAAGCATATTTACGGTAATAGCTTTATAATTCATGAGATTTCCGGTCGATTTTAAGATTTTGTCATCCGGGTTTAAAGTAGGCAATACGAGAAGTCCCTTTTTTACGCCCAAATTATTAAAAATTGCTTTCATTTCCTTAGTTTTAATTTCAGGCAGTTCAAAATCCTGTATAAAAATAATACGCTGGCCTTTTAAGAGATACGATAAAGCCGATTTAAGAGCGGCTTTCCTAGCTTTCTTTGGCATATCTTTTTTATAGTTTCTTTCGTTTGTAGGTCCAAAAATAGTTCCGCCGCCTTTCCATATAGGCGACCTCGTAGAGCCCGCCCTCGCCCTTCCGGTTCCTTTTTGTTTCCATGGCTTAATTCCTCCTCCGGAAACTATTTTTCTGTTTTTCGTAGATGCCAATCCGAGTCTTTTATTGGACAAAGTCAATAAAACAAACTCTTTTATTAAAGCCTCTTTAACCGGATAGGAATATATTTCTTCATTTAAAGGTATATTCCCTGCATTTTCGTTACTTACGTTTAATACGTTTGCGTTTTCCGACATTATAATGAATCCTTAGTTTATATTTTATAGAATTAGGTTATTTATTTAATTTTCTTCCCGATTTATCGGCCGCATAAATATAAATAATGTTATTATTGGCTCCCGGAACGGCTCCTTTAACGTACATGAGATTTTCATCGGCATCAATCTTAACGACTTTTAAATTTAATACCGTTTTTTTATCCATTCCCATATGTCCCGGCAACTTTAACCCTTTAAATACTTTTGACGGATATGAAGACTGTCCTATGGAACCAGGAGCCCTATGAAACATCGAACCGTGCGTGTCTTTTCCGCCTGCAAAACCCCATCTTTTAACCACGCCCTGATAACCCTTTCCTTTTGATGTTCCGCTAATAGAAACGGATTGTACCTCGTTAAATATCGAAATGTCTACGGTGTCGCCTATATTCAAACTATCCGCGTCCGAATCCCTGAATTCTTTCAATACTTTTAACGGAGATATATTATTTTTGGCAAATTGGCCGAGAATCGGCTTCCTTAAACGAAACGATTTTGCTTCTTCAAACCCGATTTGCACGGCGTCGTATCCATCGGTTTGTTTAATTTTTTTTCCGACCACAGTGCATGGTCCCGCTTTAATAACTGTAACGGGGACAATCATTCCGTCTTCATTAAATATTTGCGTCATTCCAATTTTTTTTCCGATTAATCCTTTTATCATAATTAAGGCTCCACCATTTTATTAAATCTGCTTGATATCTACGTCGATACCCGAAGATAAATCCAATTTCATTAGCGCATCTATAGTAGCCTGATTCGGCTCAAGCAAGTCTATAATTCTTTTATGCGTCCTCATCTCAAACTCCTCTCTTGACTTTTTATCCACATGGGGAGAGCGCAGTACGCAATACTTGTTTATCTTGGTCGGCAACGGTATAGGGCCGCTAATTTTGGAACCCGTCAGCTTTGCCGTTTCTACTATTTCAGTAACCGACTGGTCTAACAACCTGTGGTCGTATGCCTTGAGTCTAATCCTTATCTTTTGAATTTCCATCTTAATTTTAAATTACCCCTTTTTCCGTTTCCATATTTTAATTATTAAATTACTCTATAACCTCGGTTATAACTCCAGCGCCTACGGTATGTCCGCCCTCTCTTATAGCAAACCTCAGTTCCTTTTCGGCGGCTATGGGGGTAATAAGCTCTACGGACATCGCGACGTTGTCGCCCGGCATTACCATCTCTATGCCTTCGGGCAGGGTGCAGACTCCGGTAACGTCGGTAGTCCTGAAATAGAACTGGGGACGGTAGCCGTTAAAGAAGGGGGTGTGGCGTCCTCCTTCTTCCTTAGTCAGAATGTATGCTTCCACTTTAAATTTTTTATGAGGAGTTATCGAACCCGGTTTAGCTAAAACCATGCCCCTTTCTATCTCTTCGCGTTTTTTGCCTCTTAGAAGAACGCCTATGTTGTCTCCGGCGCGGCCTTCGTCAAGGAGTTTTCTGAACATTTCTACGCCGGTTACTACGGTCTTGGACGTGGGAAGTATTCCTACGAGTTCCACTTCCTCCCCTACTTTTATTACCCCTCTTTCCACCCTGCCGGTAGCGACGGTTCCTCTGCCGGATATGGAAAATACGTCTTCGACGGGCATAAGGAAAGGCTTGTCTATGTCTCTTTTGGGAACGGGTATATATTCGTCGACCGCGTCCATAAGTTCGACTATTTTTTGGGTCCATTCGTTATCGGATTCGGATTCTAAGGCTTTTAGCGCCGAACCTTTTATTACCGGAACGGCATCCCCGGGAAAATTATAGGAGGTTAAAAGTTCTCTTACTTCCAGTTCGACGAGCTCTAAAAGTTCGGGGTCGTCAACCATATCCACCTTGTTTAAAAATACTACTATATAAGGAACTCCGACCTGGCGGGCCAAGAGTATGTGTTCTCTGGTCTGCGGCATAGGACCGTCCGCGGCGGAAACCACGAGTATGGCTCCGTCCATCTGCGCCGCGCCGGTTATCATATTCTTTACGTAGTCGGCATGTCCCGGACAATCTACGTGGGCATAGTGCCTTTTATCCGTAGAATATTCGACGTGGGACGTGGCGATAGTTATGCCCCTTTCTTTTTCTTCGGGAGCGTTGTCAATCTGGTCGTATGATTTAAAAGTAGCCTGTCCCTTTTTTGCAAGAACCTTGGTTATGGCGGCGGTTAACGTTGTTTTGCCGTGGTCAACATGCCCTATCGTTCCTATGTTGACATGAGGCTTAGATCTGTCAAATTTCTCTTTGGACATTTAGTTCCTCCTCCTGATAATATCTATTTACCTTGTGATTTAGCAATAATTTCTTCCGAAATAACCTTGGGCACCTGTTCGTATTTAAGAAACTCCATCGTATAGTTTGCCCTGCCTTGCGTTTTCGATCTTAAATCCGTAGAGTATCCGAACATTTGAGCCAAAGGAACTTCGGCATTTATTACCTGTATTCCGCCGCGGGATTCTAAGTTTATAATCCTTCCCCTTCTCGAGTTTAAATCGCCTATTACGTCGCCCATAAAATCTTCGGGAACCAGAACTTCGACTTTCATTATGGGCTCTAGAAGAACGGGGTTCGCTTTTTTTGCACCTTCTTTAAATGCCATAGAACCGGCTATCTTAAAGGCCATTTCTGAAGAATCGACGTCGTGGAACGAACCGTCGAATACCGACACTTTTACGTCGACCACGGGATAACCCGCCATGACTCCGCTCGTCAGGGCTTCAGCAACGCCTTTGTTTATGGCCGGTATATATTCTGCTGGAATAACGCCGCCTTTAATTTTATTGACAAATTCATATCCGGCCCCTTTTCCTAGAGGCTCAATTTCAAGCCAAACATGTCCATATTGTCCTCTGCCGCCGGATTGCCTTATGAATTTGCCTTCCGATTCGACTTTTTTATTTATGGTTTCTTTATACGCTACCTGAGGTTTGCCGACATTAGCATCGACCTTAAATTCACGCGTAAGCCTATCGACAATTATTTCAAGATGAAGCTCGCCCATGCCAGAAATTATAGTCTGTCCGGTTTCTAAATCGGTTTTGACTTTAAATGACGGGTCTTCTACGGTTAACTTTTGCAGCGATAAGCCTAACTTTTCTTGGTCAGCTTTAGTTTTAGGCTCTATGGCGACGGAAATAACCGGGTCGGGAAATTCCATAGATTCAAGAATAATGATATCCGATTCATCGCAAAGAGTGTCGCCGGTGGTAGTATTTCTTAATCCGACGGCGGCGGCGATATCTCCTGCATGAACTTCCTTTATCTCTTCTTTTTTATTTGCATGCATTTTTAAAAGCCTTCCGATTCTTTCCTTGGAATCCTTAACTGAATTATAAACGTAAGAACCGGACGCTAAAACTCCGGAATAAACCCTTATATACGTAAGTTGACCGGTATATGGGTCGGAAGCAATCTTGAAAGCCAGTGCAGAAAACGGCTCATCGTCAGAGGCGCGCCTGATTTCTTCTTTTTCGGTCTTAGGATTTATACCGTACATGGGAGGGACGTCTAACGGGGAAGGCAGATAATCCACCACCGCGTCAAGCAAAGGCTGTACGCCTTTATTTTTAAATGCCGACCCGCAAAATACGGGAACGACTTTAAATTCTAAGGAAGCCTGCCTTATGGCCTTTTTAGCTAATTCGGCGTCCACTTCTTCGCCGGCCAGATATTTTTCCATTAAACTATCGTTAAAATCGCATGCCCTTTCAATAAATTCGTCGTGGTATTTTTTGGATTCCGCCGCGTAATCTTCGGGAATATCGACGATATCGTATTCCGCGCCCATAGTTTCGTCTTTATACAGATACGCTTTCATTAAGGCAATATCGATTATCCCTTTAAAATTTTCTTCTAATCCCAATGGAATTTGCATAATAACCGGCGTTGCGTTAAGACGCGTTTTTATCATATCGACGCATCTGTAAAAATTTGCTCCGGTCCTGTCCATCTTATTGACAAAACATATTCTCGGCACCTTATATTTATCGGCCTGCCTCCAAACCGTTTCGGATTGAGGCTCGACCCCCGCGACGCCGTCAAAAACCGCAACCGCTCCGTCCAATACCCTTAACGACCTTTCTACTTCGATAGTAAAATCGACGTGTCCGGGGGTATCTATTATGTTTATTCTATGATTTTTCCAGAAGCAGGTAGTTGCCGCCGAAGTAATAGTTATTCCCCTTTCCTGTTCCTGCTCCATCCAATCCATAGTGGCAGTCCCTTCGTGAACCTCGCCTATCTTGTAATTGACTCCGGTATAATACAGGATTCTTTCAGTAGTCGTAGTTTTTCCGGCGTCGATATGCGCCATAATGCCTATATTCCTAGTTTTTTCTAAAGATATTTTATCTGCCATTTAATAAACCTTTACCACTTAAAATGAGCGAAAGCCTTATTAGCTTCAGCCATTTTGAAGGTATCCTCCTTCTTTTTAATTGAACTGCCCCTGTTGTTAGCCGCGTCTAATATTTCGAGCGCTAAATTTTCTTCCATAGATTTTTCTTTTCTTAATCTTGCGTATCCGATAATCCATCTTATCGCCAGATATAATCTCCTGTCGCTTCTGACCTCGACCGGAACCTGATAATTTGAGCCTCCGATTCTTCTGGCCTTTACCTCTAAAACTGGCTTTACGTTTTCTATCGCCTGCTTAAAAATTTTGAATCCGTCGTCTTTAGTTTTTTCCTGAATAATATCTAAGGAACCGTAAAATATTTTTTCGCTTATGCTTTTCTTCCCGTCATACATAAGTTTATTTAGAAACTTCTGCACAACTTTATCATTGAATTTAGGGTCTCCTTCTACGACTCTTTTAACAGCTTTTTTTCTACGAGACAATTTTCCGCTCCTTGCTTTTTAAATCAGTTATTTTTCTATGGCTTATTTCTTTTATTTATTTAGCCTTTTTAGTGCCGTACTTGGATCTGCTCTTTTTTCTTCCGTTAACGCCGACGCAATCAAGAGCGCCTCTGATTATATGATATCTTACGCCCGGCAAATCTTTCACTCTTCCGCCTCTTATCAGGACTACCGAATGTTCCTGTAAATTGTGGCCTTCCCCCGGAATATACGAAGTCACTTCCATGCCGTTGGTCAATTTAACCCTGGCCACCTTACGCAGAGCCGAATTTGGCTTTTTTGGAGTTGTCGTATAGACCCTGACGCATACCCCTCTTTTTTGAGGAGAACCTTTTAATGCCGGAGAAGACGTCTTCTTTACAGCTTTTTTCCTCGCATTTCTAATTAACTGGTTTATCGTTGGCACGATTTCTCCTTTTAGCTTTAAAAATAAAACCGAATTTATTTTAGTTAATCTACTTTATTTTAATATGTCCAACCTGAATAGTGGAATTTAAGATTTTAATATTTAATTAATTTTTTGTCAACATTTTTTTTGCATTTGTTTTGCATTTTACATTTGTTATTTTAAATTTTAAAATAACAAGGCTATACCACCTCTATATCAAGGTATGAATACTTTTCGAATCCGGTGCCTGCCGGTATCAGCCTGCCCATAATTACGTTTTCCTTAAGTCCTTTTAAATTATCCACTTTGCAGTGAATAGCCGCCTCCGTTAAAACCTTCGTCGTCTCCTGAAACGATGCCGCTGAAATAAAGCTGTCCGTGCTAAGCGACGCCTTTGTTATGCCCATCAACTCAGGCTCTGCTATTGCCGGCATCCCCCCTTCTCTTATAACCCTCTCATTTTCTATGTCAAATATATTTTTATCTATAACTTCGTCTTCAAGAAATTTGGAATCGCCGGAATTATTAATTCTGACGTTTTTCAGCATCTGTTTCACGATGACTTCTATATGCTTATCGTTTATCTTGACGCCTTGAAGCCTGTAAACTTCCTGAATTTCGTCCACTAAGAATTTGGCAAGCTCTTTTTCTCCAAGAACTTTTAATATATCATGCGGATTAGGCGACCCGTCCATTAGAGGTTCGCCCGCGTTCACATAATCGCCTTCGTGGACGCTTACCAGCTTTCCTTTTGGAATAAGATATTCTCTGGATTCCCCGTGAGGCGGGGTTATAATGACGCGTCTTTTACCCTTAAAATCGCGCCCGAATGATACCTTGCCGCTTATCTCCGTAATCACGGCCCATTCTTTGGGTTTTCTCGCCTCAAATAGTTCTACGACCTTAGGCAGGCCTCCGGTGATATCTTTAGTTTTTGTGGTTTCTCTTGGAATTCTGGCTATTATATCGCCGGCAAAAACTTCGTCTCCGTCCTGAACGGACAAATGCGCTCCTATCGGCATCAGATAAGATTTTTCCTGATGGGACGATTTTATAATTATCTTCGGCCTAGATGTCTGGTCCCTAGATTCTATAATTACTTTTCTGGATAATCCGGTAGTTTCGTCAACCTGCTCCTGCATTGTTTCGTTTTCTCTTATATCGTCGAACTTTACTTTGCCTGATATATCCGAGATTATAGGATTAATATATGAATCCCAGTCGGCCAAAAGAGTATTTTTCTTAATTTGCGTATCAGGCTCTACTTTAATTTTAGTTCCGTAAGTAAGCTGAATTTTTTCTAATTCCCTTCCTAATTCGTCTGCAATAATTATAGCGCCGTTTTTATTCATAACGACATACTCGTTATCCCTGTTTTTAATAACATTCAAGTTTTGGAACTTAACTATGCCGTCATATTTATTTTCTATGCTAGTCTGCTCCGTCCTCCGCGATGCGGTTCCTCCGACATGGAATGTTCTCATGGTTAGCTGCGTACCCGGTTCGCCTATGGACTGCGCGGCCATGACGCCGATAGCCTCGCCTATATTTACCAAATGGCCTCTGGCGAGATCCCTTCCATAGCACTTAACGCAAACTCCGTTTTTAGCCTTGCAAGTCAATACGGACCTAATTTTAACGCTTTCGATATGCGCATTCTCGATTTTGGGCAAATGGGACTCCTGAATTTCTTCGTTTGATTTAACGATAAGTTCTCCCGAAAACGGGTCGATTATGTCTTCCAACGCGACCCTGCCCAATATTCTTTCTTCTATGGGCTCTATCGTTTCGCCGCTCTCGACCAATGTAGAAACTATTATGCCGTCCATAGTGTTGCAATCTTCCACCGTAATAATATTGTCCTGCGAAACATCTACCAATCTCCTCGTCAAATAACCGGAGTTGGCTGTTTTTAAAGCTGTATCAGCCAATCCTTTTCTTGCTCCGTGAGTCGATATAAAATACTGCAAAACAGTAAGCCCTTCTCTGAAATTTGCGGTGATAGGCGTTTCTATAATTTCCCCGGAAGGCTTTGCCATTAATCCTCTCATTCCAGCAAGCTGCCTTATCTGAGTTTCGGAACCTCTTGACCCCGAATCGGCCATGATATAAATAGAGTTAAAACTTTTCCCCTGCATTTTTTTATTTTTAACCGTATCGGAATATTCCTGTATCCCCAGTTTATTCATCATAACTCCGCCGATTTCGTCGGTGGCGTTTGCCCAGGTATCGACGACTTTATTGTATCTTTCGCCGTTTGTTATAAGCCCTTCTTTATAGCTGTTTTCGATTTCTTCAACTTTCTTCGTAGCTTCTTTAATAATTTTATTTTTCTCGGCAGGCACTTCCATATCGCTTATGCAGATAGATATGCCCGACTTTGTGGAATATTCATAACCTATGGATTTCAGCTTATCCGCGAGAATAACGGTCTTTTTAGGGCCGCATACTCTAAAAGCGTAGTCTATCAGGTTCGTAATTTCCTTTTTGGACATTACGGTATTTACGAGAGAAAAGTCTATTTCGTCCGGTATTATTTCGTAAAGTATAACCCTGCCTACCGTCGTCGTTACTATCTTATTGTCTATTTTGGCTTTTATCCTGGCATGCAGGCTGACATGTCCGTTATCGTAAGCAAATTTAACTTCGTCGGCATCCGAAAAAATCTTATCCTCCCCTTTAACGTACGGCATCTCCCGCGTCATATAATATAAGCCGAGAACTATATCCTGAGACGGAACTATAATAGGCTTGCCGCTTGCAGGCGAAAGTATATTGTTGGTCGCCATCATTAGCACCCTGGCTTCCACCTGCGCTTCTATGGAAAGCGGAACGTGGACGGCCATCTGGTCCCCGTCAAAATCGGCATTAAACGCCGCGCAGACTAAAGGATGAAGATGAATTGCCTTTCCTTCGACCAATATAGGTTCGAACGCCTGAATTCCAAGCCTGTGCAGGGTAGGAGCCCTGTTCAGCATAACGGGATGCTCTTTTATGACGTCTTCTAAAACGTCAAACACTTCGGGCGCCTCTTTATCCACTAATTTTTTTGTGGTTTTAAGTGTATCCGTAATGCCTCTTTGCAATAACTTATTAAATATAAACGGCTTAAAAAGCTCTATGGCCATCTTTTTCGGCAAACCGCACTGATGGAGTTTCAATTCGGGGCCGACGACTATAACCGACCTGCCGGAATAATCTACCCTTTTTCCCAACAGATTAAGCCTGAATCTTCCGGTCTTTCCTTTTAACATATCGCTTAAAGATTTTAACGGCCTTCTGTTAGACCCCATTATTACCCTACCGCGCCTTCCATTGTCAAATAAGGCATCTACCGCTTCCTGAAGCATCCTTTTCTCATTTTTAATTATTATTTCCGGAGCGGAAATCTCGATAAGTTTTTTTAGCCTGTTGTTTCTGTTTATAACTCTCCTGTATAAATCGTTCAGGTCCGAACTTGCGAATCTACCTCCTTCGAGAGGAACTAGGGGGCGCAAATCGGGAGGAATTACCGGAATTACGTCCAATATCATCCATTCCGGTTTATTGCCGGATGTTCTAAATGCTTCAATTAATTTCAGCTGTTTTGCGAGCTTTTTCTTTTTAATTCCGTTGGGCAAACCCGCAACTTCTTCTTTAAGGCTTTTTGACAAAGATTCCATGTCGATGCCTTTAAGCAGTTCCTTTAATGCTTCGGCGCCTATACCTGCTTTAAAATTATATCCCTCTTTCTGAATTTTCTGATAGTTTTCTTCGCTTATCAAATCTTTATATTTCAAGCCTATTTTTGACGCATCTCCCGGTTCCAAAACCACGTATGCTTCGAAATACAAAATTCTTTCTATGTCTTTAAGCGTCATATCGAGAATACTTCCTATTCTCGACGGAAGACTTTTAAAAAACCATATATGCGCCACCGGCGACGCAAGTTCGATATGGCCCAAACGCTCTCTTCTAACCTTTGACGAAATAACCTCTACGCCGCATTTTTCGCAGACTATGCCTCGATGCTTCGTTCTTTTATATTTGCCGCAATTGCATTCATAGTCTTTGATAGGGCCGAAAATTCTTGCGCAGAAAAGTCCGTCTCTTTCAGGTTTTAGAGTCCTGTAATTTATAGTTTCCGGTTTCTTAACCTCTCCGTGAGACCATTTCTTAATGGATTCGGGTGAAGCTATCCCTAATTTTATAGCGTTAAAACTGAGAGGGTCTTTTATTACTTCCCTGTCGTCTAAAAAGAAATCGCCTTTGTTTGCGCCCTCGAACAATTTTTTGAAATCCATATCCTTGCTTTCTATCGCAGGCATTTCTTCTTCGTCTCCCGAAATATCGTCAAGACTGACAGTTATCTCATTATCGTTGTCTTTTATATTATATTCTTCCGTATTGTCGTCAAACGGCATTTTCTCCCTCCTTTAAGAGCTCTACGTTAAGACAAAGGCTCTGTAATTCTTTAATAAGAACGTTAAACGACTCCGGCAAACCGACCTTAAATGAGGTATCGCCTTTTACTATGGATTCATACATTCTTGTGCGGCCGACCGAATCGTCTGATTTAACGGTAAGGAATTCTTGGAGAGTATGAGCGGCTCCGTATGCTTCCATAGCCCATACCTCCATTTCGCCGAGCCTCTGCCCTCCAAACTGGGCTTTTCCTCCCAAAGGCTGCTGGGTCACCAACGAATATGGACCCGTTGACCTTGCGTGAATCTTGTCGTCGACTAAATGGTGGAGTTTAAGCATATACATTATACCGACGGTAACCTTCCTGTCGAAAGGTTCGCCCGTTCTTCCGTCGAAAAGGGTAACCTGCCCCGTTTCATCCACGCCGGATATTTTAAGATAATTCTTTATATCGCTTTCTTTTGCTCCGTCAAAAACCGGAGTCGCCATATAAACGCCTTTTTTATACTTCTTTGCAAATTCCACGACCTCATCGCCGTCTAATCCTTTAATGAAATGGGTCATCGCGGGATTATTAAATATTTCGAGTAATTTCCGCCTTATAGGCTCCGGGCCGAAATTATCTTCTATAAGCTTATTTATCTGGACGCCGAGATTATGCGCCGCCCATCCTAAATGAACCTCCAGAACCTGCCCGACGTTCATTCTGGACGGAACGCCCAGCGGATTTAACACCATATCTACTATTCTTCCGTCTTTCATAAACGGCATATCGTTCAATGGAAGTATTCTGGAAACGACGCCTTTATTTCCGTGCCTACCCGCCATTTTGTCCCCGACCGACAGCCTTCTTTTGATAGCTATATAAACCTTTATTGTTTTAAGAACTCCGGGGGGCAGTTCGTCGCCCCTCTGTATCCTTTCTATCTTGTCTTCATAATACGCCTTTAACAAATCGGCGTCTTCCATAGATTCGTCGTCTATTTTTTTTATCTTATCGTAAAAATTTTTGGCATTTCCTTCAAATTCTATATTAAATATATCCTCCTTGGACATTTTAGAAACTATGCTTTCGGTTAGCACGTCTCCTTTCTTAAGATAAATAGGCTTATGTCCGGAAGATAACGTAACGTTCGCTCCGCATTTTTTATTTACTGCCAGATGCCTAATCTTATTAAGCGCACTGCTTAAAATAGACTGCTGTTTCTCCTCCAATTCCCTTGCGAAACTGGCTACTTCGCTGTCTTCTATTTCTTTTTCCCTGAAGTCTTTTTCGATGCCTTTCCTTGAAAAAATCCTTATATCGACTACGACGCCCGAAACGCCCGGAGGCACCCTCAGGGAAGTATCTCTCACTTCCTTTGCTTTTTCGCCGAAAATAGCCCTTAAAAGTTTTTCCTCCGGCGTAAGAACTGTTTCTCCTTTAGGGGTAACTTTTCCTACCAATATATCCTGAGCCTTAACTTCCGCGCCGATTCTTATAATACCGTTCTCGTCGAGATTTTTTAAAGCATCTTCGCTTACATTAGGGATATCTGAAGTGATTTCTTCCTTGCCGGATTTAGTTTCCCTGCACGCAACTTCAAACTCCTCGATATGAATGGACGTGAAAGCGTCTTCGTGCAATAATTTTTCGCTTACTAATATAGAATCTTCAAAGTTATAACCGTTCCACGGCATAAAAGCAACTAATACGTTATGCCCAAGCGCCAATTCCCCGTCTTTCGTAGATGTTCCGTCGGCAATAATCTGCCCCGATAAAACTTTGTCGCCAAACTTGACTAACGGCCTCTGATTTAAACACGTGTTTTGATTCGACCTTTGAAATTTAGTCAGATTATATTCGTGACTTACTCCGTCGTCGCCGGTTTTATCCACCGTATCGGAAGTTATAACGATTTTTGCTGAATCCACGTAACTTACAGTTCCCGTCCGATTTGCTATAATGCAGACTCCGGAGTCCTTGGCTACTATCCTTTCTATGCCCGTTCCTATAATCGGCTGGTCGGGCATCAATAGCGGCACGGCCTGCCTTTGCATATTGGAACCCATAAGAGCGCGGTTTGCGTCGTCGTTTTCTAAGAAAGGGATTAACGAAGTAGCGACGGATACAAGCTGCATCGGAGAAACATCTATATAGTCAACCTCGTTAGGATAAACCATCACGGTTTCTCCGCTTCTCCTTACCGGAATCAGCTCGTGTTTGAGATATCCGTTTTTATCGATTTCCGCATTGGCCTGAGCGATAACATATTTCTCTTCTTCCATGGCGGTTAAAAAATCGACGTCGTCGGTTACGGATGCGCCTTTTTCCGATACCGCTACTTTTCTGTAAGGCGTTTCTATGAAGCCGTATTCATTGACTCTCGCATAAGAAGACAAAGATGCGATAAGACCGATATTCGGACCTTCGGGAGTTTCGATAGGGCATATTCTCCCGTAATGGGTAGGATGAACATCCCTCACTTCAAACCCTGCCCTTTCTCTGGTAAGGCCGCCGGGGCCCAAAGCGGAAAGGCGTCTTTTATGGGTAATTTCGGAAAGGGGGTTTGTCTGGTCCATAAACTGGGACAACTGGCTCCTGCCAAAAAATTCTTTCATCAGCGAATTTACAGGTTTAGGATTGACTAAATCGTTAGGCATAAGCGAGTCGAGTTTCTGGGTGGTCATTCTTTCTTTTATCGCCCTTTCCATTCTTACGAGTCCGATTCTGAACTGATTTTCCAGAAGCTCTCCCACGGACTTGACCCTTCTGTTGCCGAGATGGTCTATATCGTCTATAGAACCCCTTCCGTCTTTAAGTTCCATTAAATATTTTAAAACGCTTAAAATATCGTCGGGAAATAATACCCTGTCGTTAAGGCTTTTATCGAGATTTAATTTATTGTTTATTTTAAGCCTTCCCACTTCGGAAAGGTCGTATCTTTCGGGATTGAAGAACATATTTTCGAAATAAGACGAGGCGGATGCAAGATTTGGAGGTTCTCCGGGACGCATTCTTTTATAAATGTCAATAACGGCGTCTTCTTTGGTATTAACCTTATCGGCTAAAATAGTTTCGAGGATAGAGGAAGAAACGTTTATATTGTCGATAAAATAGACGGCGAATTCTTTTACCCCCGCGCCGTTAAACGATTCTAAAAGATTATGGGTAACCGGTTGGACCGACTTGGCAATAACTTCCTTATCTTTAATAACGTCGGCGGTAAGATACTTGCCTATAATATCGGACTCGTCGCAAGGCAGGAAATCTATTCCCGCCTCGTCAAGTTTATCTATAAGATGTTTCGTAATTCTTCTGTTTTTTTTAATCAAAACTTCCTTCGTCGCAGGATTTACCACATCATCGTAAGCTCTTGTAAAAACAAGAAAATCCTTCGGCATTTTCCTGAAATATTTTCCGCCGTCAATCCTGAATATTTCGGTTTGATAAAAACTGCCGAGAATTTCGTCTTTAGAATATCCTACCGCCTTAAGCAATATCGTAACCGGAAATTTTCTTTTTCTGTCTATTCTGACAAAAACCATATCTCTTTGGTCAAATTCAAAATCTAACCACGAGCCCCTATAAGGTATGACTCTTGCGGTATAAAAAGGCTTGCCCTGCGCATGGCTTCTTATTTTGTCGCTGTCGTAAAAAACTCCCGGAGACCTTTGCAATTGACTTACGATAACCCTTTCGATTCCGTTTATAACAAATGAACCGTTAGGAGTCATTAACGGAATTTCGCCAAAATAAATCTCCTGCTCTTTAATATCTTTTATGTCCCTTTGCGCATCTTTTTCGTTCGGATTAATATCGGGTTCGAACGTGACAAGGTCGAAAAGAACCTTAAGCGATGCGCTGAAAGTGAGCCCTTTCTGTTTGCATTCGAATATGCTGTATTTTGGTTCGCCTATAGTGTAGCCTTTAAATTCTAAAGAAAAATTTTTGTTAAGTCCTTCTATCGGAAAAACGGATTTAAATACGCCTTCAAGTCCGTTATTGAGCCTTTTATCCTGATGCAGGTCTTTCTGCAAAAATCTTTCGTATGATTTTCTCTGGACTTCAAGAAGATTTGGATTATCGATTACTTTCTTGATTTTAGAGAAATTCTTCCTTAAAATTATAGGGTTCCTTTCTTCTGAATTTAATTCCGATTTTGCTTTTGGCATTTAAATTTATACTCCCGTATTTCTTGCTTAACTTAAAATATCAAATATGAAATAATTTATTTTACTTCTACGCCCGCTCCTACTTCTTCGAGTTTTGCTTTCATTTTTTGGGCATCTTCCTTATTGACTCCGGTTTTAACCGGCTTGGGCGCGCCGTCGACTAAATCTTTCGCCTCTTTTAATCCTAAGCTGGTAAGTTCCCTTACTACTTTAATTACCTGAATCTTATTTGCGCCGGCGCTCGAAAGAATAACGTCGAATTCGGTTTTTTCTTCCGCCTGCGCGGGAGCCGCCGCTGCCGCGGCGCCGCCTGCCGGAGCCGCCATCGCAAACTGGTCAGCCTTAACTCCGAATTTTTCTTCTATTGCCTTGATAAGTTCGTTTAATTCGATTATAGAAACGCTTTCTATGTAACTTAAAACATCTTCTTTAGTTATAGCCATTATTTTTTCCTCCGATAATATTAAAATAAAAGTTTAAGATTAATTTGATTAAATTTAAAATTTAAATTTAGCCTAAGCGGCAGGTTTCTCGGCGCTTACGGCCTTAAGCGTTCTGATTAGCTTTATAACTGGCGACCTTAAAGTAAAAACTAAGCGGATTTCAGGCGACTTAACCACGGACATGAATCTTGCGATTAAAACATCTTTGGAAGGCAACGTGGCAAGCGTGATAATTGCGTTTTTGTCTAAAACGGTTTGATAATATCCCGCTTTAATTTCGATATTTTCGGGATTTTCCTGCGCAAACTTAGAAAGCGCTTTTGACCCTGCAAGCGGGTCATTCGTAAATACCAAAAAATTAGGTCCGTCTAAAAATTCCGAAAGAGATTCCGCGTATGTCTGTTTAAAAGCAAGTTTACTCAGCGTATTTTTAAATACTTTAAGTAAAGCTCCGGTGCCGCGCATCTGCCTTCTTAAAAGACTGAACTTTTCTACGGTTAATCCTTGATATCTGGTTATAAAAACAGCCTGATTGCTCTTCAGATTATGTTTCAAAGATTCAATCTCTTGATTCTTTCTGTCTTTTTTCAATTTTCTTCTCCCCTCCTTTCTTTTAAATTTGTCTTAATTATGTCAATGCGGCAAAATAAGAGCGATTTAAAAGAAAATCAGGATAATAAAGCTCTTTTTGTCTGGGCAGGATTTATAAACCTGCCGTCATTGGCAATAAATATTAAAACTTATAATATACTTTTATACAATTATATAAGATTATTTCTTAATGCAAGCGTGTCCAAGCTGACACCGGGGCCCATAGTGGAAGACAATGAAACTTTCTTTACGTAAACGCCTTTACTGGAAGCCGGTTTTAACCTGTTGACGATTTCTATAAGCGCAATAAAATTTTCCTTAAGCTTTGAAGCTCCGAACGAAACTTTACCAATGGATGCATGCAAAATACCGTTTTTCTCGGCCTTGAATTCTATTTTGCCTTCTTTTAATTCTTTTACTATTCTGCCTACGTCAAAGGTAACCGTTCCCACTTTTGGATTGGGCATTAAACCTCTGGGGCCGAGAATTTTCCCAAGCTTTCCCACGCTTGCCATAATGTCTGGAGTCGCGACGACCCTGTTGAAATCCATAAATCCCTGCTGAACCTTCGCAATCATATCTTCCTGGCCTACATAATCGGCACCGGCAGCCAAAGCCTCGCGTTCTTTTTCGCCTTTTGCAAAAACAAGAATCTTAACGGCCTTGCCGGTTCCGTTAGGCAGTAAAACCGCCCCTCTGACTTGCTGGTCGTTTTTTTTAACGTCTATTCCAAGATTTATTGCCACATCGACGGATTCGTCAAATTTAACATAGTGCGAATTCACTACGATATTAAAAGCATCGTCTAACGAATAATGCCTGCCTGCATCGCCCGCTTTTTTTAAAGCGTCCGTATATTTTTTTCCTCTCTTTTTCATAATGCCATTGCCTCCTATAATTTTAAAATTGGCCGCCGGTAAAAATATCCGGCAACTAAACCGTTCCGTCATTGCCGGCGCAACAGACGCAAAGCCGGACAATGCGAGCCCGGACAATTTTATATCGGGTTTTTAATCCGTTATGTCTATGCCCATGCTTCTTGCCGTTCCCTCGATAGTTTTCATCGCCATATCAAGTTCGTTTGCATTAAGGTCGGGCATTTTAATTTTTGCGATATCCATTACCTTGGCTCTGTTTAACGTAGCAACCTTATTTTTATTGGGCTGGTTGGAACCCTTTTCTATTCCCGCGGACTGCTTAAGCAAAACGGATGCGGGTGGAGTTTTTAAAATAAAATCGAAGGACCTGTCGGCATAAACCGTTAGGACGACGGGTATTACCGTTCCTTCCTGAGATTTTGTTTTTTCGTTGAATTGCTTGCAAAACTCCATAATATTGACGCCGTGCTGACCCAGCGCTGGACCGACCGGCGGAGCGGGATTGGCCTTGCCGCCCGTAATCTGCAATTTTACCAGAGCCTGAATTTTTTTTACCGCCATAATATTTTTCCTCTTTTATGCTGTTTTAGATTATTTATTATTTAGGTTATTAGACTAAATTATTTATATATAAATGAAATAAACCAAAATAAAATTGCCGTCAGTTTCTTTCCACCTGAGTAAAATCCAATTCTACCGGAGTAGCCCTGCCGAAAATCGAAACAAGAACTTCCAGCTTGCTTTTATCGGGTTTTATATCGTTTATCACGCCGTTAAAACCTGAGAAAGGACCTTCCGTAATTTTGACGCTGTCGCCTTTAGAAAATTCAATCTTGGCTTTCGGCCTTTTAACGCCTTCCGTTATTTGCGCGACTATTTTCTCCATTTCCGATTCGTCGACGGCCATAGGATTCAATTGGTCTCCTACGAATCCGGTAACTTTTGGCGTACCTTTAAGCAGATGCCATGAATCGGTATTTACGTTCATTCTTACGAAAATATAACCGGGGAAGAATTTTCTTTTAACCTTTTTCTTTCCGCCTTTTGCATTTTTTTCTATTACGTCTTCTTTGGGAACGATAATATCGCCGAAATATTTTTTTAACCCGCTTGAAGCAATTCTTTCTTCGAGCGCAAGTTTGACGTTATCTTCAAAACCGGAATACGTGTGAACCGCATACCATTTCTTAGGAATTTCGCTGTAATCTTCGCCGCCAAGTTCGACGGTATCTTCGGTATCCGTCCCGCGGCCCGTTTCGGGATTTTCGCCGGCCATTTCTTGCTCTTCCTTTATCATCGATTTTTTATTTTTGCCTGTTATATATGAAAAAAATATGAAAATAACTTGGAAAAAAGTATATCTATAAGACCGAGAAAAGCCGTAACAAGCACAATAAAAATAACCACCACATACGTGGTTTTTGTCGCTTTGTCTTTTTCCGGCCATACAATTTTACCAATTTCCGCTCTTACTTCATATAAATATTGTTTCGTCCTTTTGATAAACCCCGAAACCGGATTGCTGACCATTTTTATATATCCCGAATTTATATTTTCACTCATTAGATTTATTTATGCTGGCAGGCCAGGAGGGATTCGAACCCCCAACACTCGGATTTGGAGTCCGATGCTCTAGCCGTTGGAGCTACTGGCCTATTTTAAATTTTAAAATTCACTTTTATTTTGTTTCCTTATGAGGCGTATGGGTTTTACAGAACTTGCAATATTTTTTTACGGACAATTTTTCCGAAGAAAGTTTTTTATTTTTTGTAGTAGTATAATTCCTCTGCTTGCATTCGCTGCATGCTAACGTTATTATCTCTCTCATTGTTTAAATAATTACCCCTTTTTCCGTTTCCATATTTTAATTATTAAATTACTCTATAACCTCGGTTATAACTCCAGCGCCTACGGTATGTCCGCCCTCTCTTATAGCAAACCTCAGTTCCTTTTCGGCGGCTATGGGGGTAATAAGCTCTACGGACATCGCGACGTTGTCGCCCGGCATTACCATCTCTATGCCTTCGGGCAGGGTGCAGACTCCGGTAACGTCGGTAGTCCTGAAATAGAACTGGGGACGGTAGCCGTTAAAGAAGGGGGTGTGGCGTCCTCCTTCTTCCTTAGTCAGAATGTATGCTTCCACTTTAAATTTTTTATGAGGAGTTATCGAACCCGGTTTAGCTAAAACCATGCCCCTTTCTATCTCTTCGCGTTTTTTGCCTCTTAGAAGAACGCCTATGTTGTCTCCGGCGCGGCCTTCGTCAAGGAGTTTTCTGAACATTTCTACGCCGGTTACTACGGTCTTGGACGTGGGAAGTATTCCTACGAGTTCCACTTCCTCCCCTACTTTTATTACCCCTCTTTCCACCCTGCCGGTAGCGACGGTTCCTCTGCCGGATATGGAAAATACGTCTTCGACGGGCATAAGGAAAGGCTTGTCTATGTCTCTTTTGGGAACGGGTATATATTCGTCGACCGCGTCCATAAGTTCGACTATTTTTTGGGTCCATTCGTTATCGGATTCGGATTCTAAGGCTTTTAGCGCCGAACCTTTTATTACCGGAACGGCATCCCCGGGAAAATTATAGGAGGTTAAAAGTTCTCTTACTTCCAGTTCGACGAGCTCTAAAAGTTCGGGGTCGTCAACCATATCCACCTTGTTTAAAAATACTACTATATAAGGAACTCCGACCTGGCGGGCCAAGAGTATGTGTTCTCTGGTCTGCGGCATAGGACCGTCCGCGGCGGAAACCACGAGTATGGCTCCGTCCATCTGCGCCGCGCCGGTTATCATATTCTTTACGTAGTCGGCATGTCCCGGACAATCTACGTGGGCATAGTGCCTTTTATCCGTAGAATATTCGACGTGGGACGTGGCGATAGTTATGCCCCTTTCTTTTTCTTCGGGAGCGTTGTCAATCTGGTCGTATGATTTAAAAGTAGCCTGTCCCTTTTTTGCAAGAACCTTGGTTATGGCGGCGGTTAACGTTGTTTTGCCGTGGTCAACATGCCCTATCGTTCCTATGTTGACATGAGGCTTAGATCTGTCAAATTTCTCTTTGGACATTTAGTTCCTCCTCCTGTAAAAATTAGTCATTTTTTAATGTAGCGCGGACTTTAATCAAAAGTAATTTTGGAGCCCATGATCGGGATTGAACCGATGGCCTCTTCCTTACCAAGGAAGTGCTCCACCACTGAGCTACATGGGCGTTTTACCAATAAAACTTGGAGCGGGAAACGGGATTCGAACCCGCGACCCTCAGCTTGGAAGGCTGACGCTCTAGCCAACTGAGCTATTCCCGCATTTGAAAAATCGTCATTAACTCTCAATATATATAAAAACCTTTACAGATTGCTATTGTAATTATAATAATTATGGTGGAGAGGGAAGGATTCGAACCTTCGTAGACTTGCGCCGACAGATTTACAGTCTGTTCCCTTTAGCCGCTCGGGCACCTCTCCTCTTTCTATTTTTTTCTTTTAAATTATGGAGCTGGCGATGGGAATCGAACCCGCAACCTGCTGATTACAAATCAGCTGCTCTGCCATTGAGCTACGCCAGCGCGCAAAAATCCGCCGCAAGTTTAGAAACTTTAATATTAACAAAATATTGGATTACTTGTCAACATTTTTTTTATGTATTTTTAAGGGCATAGACGAATTAAATGTTGCAACGTGTTTTTTAAACCGTATCTTTTAAAAAGCCGGGATTAAAAATTGGCGCTGCAGTACACGTTCTGCGCTATGTGACTGGCTTTATTAAATATCCGACCTTGAGGCAAAGATAATCGCCGAACCGATTAAGCTTAATATCGCCGCATATAAATATGAATAGTTCGCCCCTCTGTAATAAAGCAATCCCATAAGAATATTCCCGCCGAATAATCCTATGCTTCTAGCGGCAGTCAGCAAACCCATTCCTCTTCCTATCGTTTTGCGTTTTACTATTAAACTTATTACAGTAGGCTCTATCGTTTCTATTATGCCGAGAGATATTCCGAGAATAGCGACGCAAATATAATATAAAAAGTAGTTTAAGGAAAACGTGAATACCAATGCCATACCTAACGAACCTGCGAAAGTAAGAAAATAGCCGAATCCAAGTTTATAAACGGTACGGGCTATCGTTTTGCCTGCAATAAACCCAGTCAAAGCGGTGCAGACAAAAAATAAAACATATGAAAGAATGCCTAGGGCAGGACTTTTGGAAGACTGCGTAATCGTTAATATAGGAAATCCGAAACTAAAAGAACTAAAGCCGTACAAAGAGGTCGCTATTAGAATTTTTCTAAATAACTTTTTATTTAAATCGCTGTTTTCTGGATCGTCTGCGGCAATAATTTCGCTGTTTCCTCCGTCGGCCGGAACTCCCTTGCCGTCTTTAACCGTACCGTCCGAAACGCCGTCGATGAATTTTTTCTTTGAAATTAAAGTCAAAAAAATAGTTGAAATCAATAGAGGAATTACGGTCAGCAATAAAATATATTTTAAAGGAATATGATTGGAGAAAAGTATTAGGGCGTAAATGCCTGCGAGAAAACCGCCTGTCTGGTCGAGAGCATGCAAAAAACCGAAGGCTTTTCCATAAAATTTCTTTATAACCGACATCATAAGCAAAACTCTTCTTGAGGGCGACCTGAAATTTCTCGCCCACCATCCCGTAGAAAAAAATGCGACCGCTTCCGCAGGGTATATGCTGAAACCCGTAAAAGAAAGAAGTGGTATCAAAATATTCCCCGCTATCGCAATTTTTTTATGCCCGAATTTATCTCCTGCCTTTCCGCCCAGATAACCGGAAAAAGCCCCAATTCCATAACTTATTGCAGAAGCGATGCCGAAATATATAACTGAACTGCGCAAATCTATTACGAGAAATATAGGAAATACAACCAGAACTACCTGATAACCCAAATCGGCGAATAAAGCCGATAAAGATATAAAAAGAACGTTGGAGTTAAGCCAATTTTTATTAAAATCTTCCATGGCTTTTTTTATTAATTTTTATTTAAAATTTTTATTTAATTTATTAAGAACTTTCAATATCAAACGGGGTAATATTATTTAATTATTTATTATCGAAAAAACGTATGCGTTTTGTATGTAAAATTCATTAAATTTACATAAATTTTAGTAAAATTCGGATAATATGTCAAGGATATGATATTGCGTGAAATGCATTATTTACTGCGGTTTTAAGTGGGGTGGATGACAGGTTTTGAACCTGCGACCACCGGAGTCACAATCCAAAGTCCTTGTTTTGCAAGTATTTAATTTTATTAAATTATTATAGTCATATTAAACTTGGCTATGTGAAAATCAAGCCATAATTATTAATGACTTAGAGCATAACAATTTTAATATCATCGACTAATTTAAAGTGCTTGTCCTTGGTAATTAAAACAAGATTATGTTCTTTGGCAATGGCGGCAATCCAAATATCGTTTTCAGGGATAGGTTTTCCTTTTTCTTTTAGCGAATTTTTAATTTCGCCGTATCTCATTCCAGTAGCGGCACTGCATGGCAGAACAATGTTTTCCTTTACAAATTCATTTATTTTTTTAATGTTTTGCAGGCTATTTAAAGATTTATGCGCACCGTAATACAACTCTCCAATCGCTATGGACGGTATGAAAATTTCATCGGCTTGTTTTATATATTCATAAATATCGTTATCTCCGTTAAACAAGGATATAATAATATTTGTATCTAAAATTATCCTACCACTCATTCATGTCAACCTTTTCGCATCCTTCCATTATAGCGCTTTCAATAAGTT
>JAJYJI010000085.1 GCA_021789605.1 bacterium | reverse complement strand
CGGATTTTTCTAAAGTATTTCTTAAATCTTTCATATCGGCCTGCGAAACATAATAAAGAATATCGGAAAAATTAAGCTGTTCTTTATTGCGGTTAGCCTGTTTTATCATATATAAAGACGATGCTATAGCCAAAGACGTTTCGTATGCCACGTTGATAAAAAACTGGTCTCTGGCCTCGATGCCCGATACCGTATGGTGAACCATTTCGTCCGGGATTAGAAAATGGGATAAAGGATTGAATTTAATTGAGTTATCGGGAATAACCGATAAATACATAATTTCGTCTTCTCTATTTTCTTCAAATGCAACCTGAACTATTTTAGAAAATATATCGTAATCGCTTTTAGGGTCTATAAAAATAACGGAGTTGCCTTTACGCAAGTCCTGTTCTATCATGGACTCCATAAGACGCGTTTTCCCGAACCTCGTTGTCCCCATGCCGAAAATATGCCCGGAGCGTTCCGAATCCATTAAGAAAATTTCCTTTATGTCTTCGGGATCGCCCTGAACAAGGTCATAGCCCATGCCGATAACTGTTCTGTCGCTATAAATTTTCATCTTGCGTTAAGATATCCCATATAATTTGCCTTTCGTTTGCCGTAAATATTGCGTCCGTTTCTCCGAAAACCGATAATATTTCTCTTGCCGCCGCAGGGGCAGGAACGATGATAGAGTAGAGGCGTCTCGTTTTGTCGGTAGCGCCTACGATTTTATCCGCTATACCTAAAATATAAGCCTCTCTTGAAACGGACATTTTATTAAAATAGCCCCTTGCGATAGGATTAGCGGGGGGGAGTTCGTGGTGGTCCAATATTAAATTAGTTATAAAATTAACGGACTGGTCGATAACTTCGGATGTATCGGAGTTGTAAAAATCGCCTAATGCGTTTAAATAAACGTCTTTGGCTACTTCGGCAGATATTTGAGGATGTTTCTTTATCTCCCTAAACTCGTTTTCGGATAAATAGCCCTGCTTTAAAAGAATATTTTCGGGAACGGCCAATAAACCGTAGTTTGCCAGATAGCAGGCAAGATATAACTCGTCGGTTACTTCATAGCCTAAAGCGTTAAAAAGTTTTATAGCCACGTTGCCGGTCTTTATCAGCTTGTCGTATATAATTCTATTAACCGATTTCAAAGCGGCTAAAACGGCGTTTAAATGGCTTAAAACGATAGATACGCTTTGGTCGTTATTGCCGTCGTCACCCGTTTCGTCTGCAGGGTATTTATTAAGTTCTTCTTCTGAAACTGCGTTATTCTGTTCGCCGTCTGTTTCCTGAACGTTAGTTTGGTTATCGGGACCTGCCATATCATCGTTATTGTTATTCCGATTAATGGCTTCAATGTCGTCTTCGTCTTTTAACCCCCCGTCCGAAAGGGCGGGGTGATTGACTTGACCTTCCTGTATTTCATTTTCTGGCATAATAACCTCCTTTTAGCATTTGCCTTCTAATTTTTGTTTAGCGCGGTAAACTTTGTATTTCTTGCGGTAATATTTAAAATAAAGAGTAAAGACGGGGACTAAAGCGGATAATAAAAGTATAATAAGGTTAGAAACCGCTATATCCAAGAAATCGGGACGGATTTTTTGATAATAAAAAAGTTCGTAATATGCTCTTAATTTAGGCAAATGCGGATTAACAACTTTGCCTATCGAAAAAAATATGCCTATTACGGTATGAGATACGCCCTTAGTTAAAGACATTTTCCAAAGCATATAATAGACGATAAATATAAAAAAACCGAGCATTGCTATTACCATGCTTCTGCCGGTTAAAAGGGCGTTTATAGCCATTTTAGTTATCTGCCCCCTGTAAAGATTTGCAAGAAACGTGCATAGTCCCACATAGGACAGAGCGGGCAAAATAGCAATTAATAAAAGCAATAGTTGAGTATCCGATCCGGTATTTCCGCCGTAAAAAAAGTTTAAATAAGACGGAATAATCCAGCCGAATATCGGAAATATCAAAAACATAAAAACGGATTCTTTCATTCCGCTGCGCGAGCCTACCGTGTAATAATCAAGCCTTTGTTGAATAGAAAAGAAATCGCTGTCTATATTATTTCCTCCGGATTCTATGACTTTTAACTGCTGAATTTCGGATATTGCGTCCAATAAACCTTTTGGTTTCTTATAGGCTCCGCCGCCGGTTACAACCGTGCCGCCGCCGCTTTTATCGCTGTCTCCCGATATAGAATTTTTGGGAGAGTTAGATAATCCTGCCATAATGACCTCCTGATAAAAGTCCGTGCGAATAAAATATTAAAAATACAAATCCTAACCCTGCAAACTGAAAAAATACGTTCCAAAATAAGTCGTCGTAGGCTATATGCGCTACCGCAAACCTTACGAATTTATTGTTTTTACGCCTGAATATCCCGTCTTCGGTTATCATATCCAGACACATATGCAACGGTCCCGCAAAAATACCCTGCAATAATATCCAATAAGGCTGATAACCGTTTAAATGCAGGGCGGGCAATTTGTCTAAAGAACCGAATAGTAAAAATAAAATAACAGCGGGGATTAGCCCCCAAAATACCGAGCGGGTTATAGTGTGGGTTAAAGGCGTCCTTACGAGATAGCTGTCGTCATCGTTATCCTTTTTTCTTTTACGTCCGCCTATACGCTTTAACGGCAAGCCTAAAATCTTATTCTTATAAACCCGCTTATGTCCTAAAGTATCTATTATTTGATTAACCATTAAAGATAGCAACGAGGCGGATATAAGAGACGTTACCGGATTAGTAAAAAAAGAACCTATA
>JAJYJI010000084.1 GCA_021789605.1 bacterium | reverse complement strand
TTAAAAGGATATCCCATTAAAATACCGTTTCTGACAAATGTAAAACCAGAAATTTTCATTTTGAATTTAATAAAAAGTTAAATCCGGTTATTAAGTCTTCAAGCGTGATATTTCCCATGCAATCCGAATAACCGTTTATTTTAAAGCCTTCCTTAATGCAGTCCTTATAAAAACAGTGATAACAGTTAGTTTTTTTGTCTATTACATAAATATCGTCCGTTACGGGAGCGCAAACGGCAGGGTCGGTTGAGCCGAAAAGGGCTATTACGGGAGTCCTTACAGCCGACGATAAGTGCATGGTTCCGTTATCCACGCTTACTACCATAAACGATTTTTTAATCAGCCCTCCGAGCGTTCCGATATCCGTCAAACCCGTTAAATCGGCATTTAAACGTTTGTCGTCTATCCTGTCGTAAATTTCTTTGGAAACCTGCCTGTCGTTCCTGCTTCCGGTAATAACGGTATAGAAGCCGTTTTTATTCAAAAAGTCCGCGAAAATAGAAAACAGTTGAGGATCTGCTTCTTTTGATTTTCTTGTAGAGCCCGGCGAGAACAAAACAAATTTGAGATTTTTAGCGTCTATGTTTGTCCCGAAGCCGTTAAAGGAATTTTCTAAAAAATTTTCTGCGTTTTTAATATCGGCTTCCTCGACGTTATAAACGCAATTCCTGTCGAAGTATCTTTCGCCGCCGTTTATATAAAACGGTTCGATAAACTTTAAAGATTTATCTACGTTGTTTAAATTTTTATCTAAAACTATGCGGTCGTGCAAAAAAAAATCGTTTAAAGCCTTTACCTGCCCCACCTGCCTTTTGGCAAGCAAAAAACCCAAAACAGAAAATTTAAAGGAAGTTAAAAAATTAATGCAGGCATAAAATTTATGCCCGTTATTTTTTTTTATGCCGTTAAGCGTCGCGAATAATTTTAAAATACCGAAAATTCCGCGGACGCCGTTAATTTTTTCCGTTTCGACTATATTGCATATATCGGGATTTTTCCTTAATACGAATGACGCTTTCTTCGACACTACAGCCGTAATCCTGCTTTCAGGAAACTTCAGCTTTAAAGCCCTTATCGCTGGGGTAAGGGTTAAGACGTCGCCTATGTAATTATGCCCGAATATCAGGAAGTCTTTTACATTGCTTGAATTTTTCATATTTAAAATCGGGCGGCTTTATTTTTTATTTCCAAATCATGCTTTATTACCTTAAATACGGCATCGGGAGTAATTCTTTTCATGCACAAAACGCACTCTTTCAGGTTGTTTTTTTCTATTTTATTAAGCGGGCACTCCTTCTTAAAACACGGGATGCATATCAGGCTGTCCCTTAATACGGCATGATTTTTTCCCGCCGGACCTGTAAGTTCTGGGTCCGTAGGTCCGAACAGGGCTATGGTTTTCAGCTCGCCTATAACGGACGATATGTGCATAAGCCCCGAGTCCGGAGTTATAAAATAGTCCATTTTCGCAAGCAGTTCTTTTGCCTGCTTAAGAGTCGTTTTTCCCGACGCGTCCGCCACGTTGGCAATATTGCCGCCCAGAGCGTTTATTATTTCTTCGGACAGATATTCCTCTCCTTTGCCTCCGAATATGACTATTTTAGCGTTAAAAGAATTTATCAGCTTTTTGGAAAGTTCTATAAAATACTTGACGGGCCATCTTTTGGTTTTCCATGCACCGGTAGGATTTATCCCGATAAATATATCTTTTTCGTCTGGTTTCTCAAAATTTTTATCTAAAAAATTTGAGGCGAAATTTTTATCTTCTTCAGAAGTAATTAAGGTGGGTTTTGGTTCTTCTATTTTTTTGCCGCCGCTTTTTTCAGCCAGAAAAAGATAAAAATTAACGGCGTGCTCCGGCGGTCTTCCTTTTCTTGCGATTTTTCTGTTGCTCAAAAAACCCAAGTCTGCGTATTCCTCGACATATCTGTGGCGCGCCCCGCTTAAAAACGAAAAAATAGAAGTCCTGTCCACTCCCTGTAAATCTATGGATAAATCGTAACGCCTGCTTCTTAATTTTCTGATTAACGATAAATAGTCCTTAATTTTAAAATTTTTTTTATCTATAATTATAACTTCGTCGATATGCGGATTTAAAAGAGCGATATCTTCGGCTTTGTCTTCCACGAGCCACGTTATAAAGCTGTCCGGATATCCTTTCCTAATCGATTCTATAGCCGGCGTGGCAAGCAGGCAGTCGCCTATCGAGCTTAATTTTATGATTAAAATATTCATTTTTAATAAAAAAGTCCGACTTTCCAAATCTTTCTTTTAAATTTAAAAAAATCCGTATTGTGTCTTATCGCCACTCTTCTTAATGCAAAAAAGTCCGCTCCTCTTTTTACTATGCCGGTTTTAGTAACGCAGGCGCCGTAAAAACCTGCTTTTTCGGCTAGCTTTTCAGTTGCCGCGTCATAATCGCCGTAAGGATATGCAAAAAAATTTACGCTTCCGCCAAGCAAATCCTCAAGGCTTTTTTTGGAAAGCGAAATCTCCTTATAGGCGTCTTCCGGCGCGATTTCGGTAAGACGAGGATGCGTCAGGGTATGCGCGCCAATTTCTATGCCGTATTCGGACATTTCTTTGAGGTCTTGCAGGCTCAACATTTCGTCGCTATTTTCCCCGTTTTTTACGTCCCATTCGTTGATTCCGCCTACAAGCTCTGAGACCATGAAAACCGTAGCCTTGACGCCGTTTTCCCGCATAATTTTAAATCCGCCCGTATAAACCGACTTTGAACCGTCGTCGAATGTTATAGATACGTATTTGCCGCTTTCATTGATTAACCCATGCG
>JAJYJI010000083.1 GCA_021789605.1 bacterium | reverse complement strand
ATCGTTTTTCATCATGCTGTTTAATATCGTTATTAATTTTCTCATGCAGGCTACTATAGCAACCTTTTTAGGTTTTCCCTTAGATACGAGCCTGTCGTAAAATGTTCTTATTACGTCGTTAAAATAAAGGTGTCAGATTTATTTATTTCCCAACTCCCGCCTGCTTCTTACGGTTTTCTCTTTCCTTTTCCTTTCTTGTCGAATAATTTGCAGATATGCCAACTTGATTATTTGATTAGATTGATGTATAAATAAAATAGGCAGGTTATATATTATATTTTTGCATTCATAAAAATTTTAGATCCTTAATATTGTAATGATTTACATCAATAAAGGTGCAATAAAGGTGTCAGATTTATTTATTATTTCCTTTTCCTCTCTTGCTCTCTTGACGCATGATTTATCATCATGTAAACCGTTTTAACTTGTATAATTATAAGCAATATTATTATAAGTTAAGGAATTTTTAAAATTTAATTCATTTAACACTGTTTTCGATAATATTACAAAATTTTCAGCAAATAATACTAAAATAATTTTAATATCATATATTTTTATGATATTATTAAAAGAAGTTAACAGATAATTAAGGAAATAAAGGCGTCAGATTTATTTATTTTTAAACGGTCTCCCTTGGCCGCGCCTTTCTATCCTTTTTCCGATAATTTGTTCCACGGCTTCCTCAAATTTTAAATTTCCGGTTAGTTGTCCGCGTTTTATCGAGTCCCGTAAAAACTTAATTTCTTCCGGAGCAATATTTTCGCCGACAAATTTTTTATATTTTTTCAACCTTATGCCGCCGGTTTCTCCAAGACTTAAAAATACCGGGTCTATATCTAATATCGATGTCGTTCCGGTTACTCCTCCCAGTTCTGTTTTTGTTGTAATTTCGTCCGCTATTACAAAATTAATTCGTTCGTTATAACTTGACCATTTATAATTAGCCGGATGATCGGTTATACCGGCTCGAACAGGATTTAATTCAATATAACGGCAGCAATTTAATAAATACTCGTCTCTTTGAACAGGGCTTGATTTATATCTGCTTTCCCAGAGAGTCCCGCTTCTACCTTCTAACATATTAAAAAAACGCGTGGTCCGCGCCGCTAAAACTTTCATAAAAGACGGAAGTTTATAAGCGTCTTCTCCGGGCTGTAAAAGTAAATGTACATGATTTGTCATAAAACAATAGGCAAAAACTTTGATTTCAAATTTTATTTTTAATTCCTGAATATTTTTTATATATCTCTCAAAATCTGAGTTTTCGGCAAAAATAATCTGTCGATTATGCCCGCGTTGAATAATGTGGTGTGGATAATTAGGCAATATTACTCTTAGGCTTCTTGGCATCGGATTAATATTTATATAGTTAAAATTTAATTTATTATCGCTAATATTTATGAATATATTTCGGCTTTATTAAATAATTTATTTTTATATTTATTATATAGATATAAGATTAAAGAATTATTACATAAATATTAAATATACGTTAATTTTTTATTACATAATTATTACAAACTTAATATAAATTATGATAAATAAAGAAGGGGATACAGGATAAAATCGGCAAATATAGTAAGGAGTAAGATAATAAATACATCTGGCACCTTTATTTTCACCAGCTTGATTATTCTTCGCAATTAATGTATAAATATATATTATAAATAAACAATTATATTAGATTCAAATGAACATAATTTTTACTAATCATGCAAAATTAGAAATGAAAAGGAGAAATATTAGAGAATCTATTGTTACAAATGTTATTAAAAGTGCGGAGCAAAGTATAAATTCGAAAAATAACCGAGTTATATTTCAAGGTAAATTTTTTGATAAAGACGAAAAAGCAGAAATGGTTTTAAGGGTAATATGCGAACTATACGAGCCGGAAATCATTAAAGTAGTAACTGTTTATAAAACTTCTAAAATAAAAAAATACTGGATAGAGGGTTAAAAACATGAAAATTGTATACGATGATGAAACCGATACATTAACGCTTATCTTTAATGACGGTAAAATTTCTGAAAGCGATGAAATAAAAGAAGGTATAATATTGGATTATGACGATAAAGGAAAAGTAGTTTCTATGGAATTATTGGATGCGTCGATGCAACTTAAAGACCCTAAATCTATTTCATATGAATTAAAAGAAATGAAACAAGCCGTGTAAAAGGGAGCGCACAATCAAGATTTATTTGATGAAAATACTCGTAGCAATACCCACTTATAACGAAAAAGACAATATAGGGCGCATGATAAATTCCGTTTTAAGCCTTAACGGGTCCGAATCCGCCAAAAAACCGAACCATTCGATAAGCCTTTTAATAATAGACGACAACTCGCCTGACGGCACCCGCAGGATAGTTAAGGAATTTATGGACGGGCAAAAGGACGAGGCCGGTGTAAGCGGCGCCGGCAGTGAAAGCGGCCGCCTTTTTCTGATAGAAAGGGAAAAGAAAATGGGGCTTGGGACGGCTTATACCGCCGCTTTTAATTTTGCCGTCGAAAAGGGCTACGATTACGTGCTGACCATGGACTGCGATTTTTCCCATAATCCGGAGGAGATTTCCGGCTTCGTCAGCCTTATGGAAACCGAAAAATGCGGAATGATAGCAGGCTCCCGCTATTCGGGGGGAATACGCATAATAAACTGGAGCATGAAGCGGCTTTTGATTTCTTACTTCGCAAATATATACGCAAAATTAGTTACGGGCGTTAAAATAAGCGATTTAACCGGCGGATTCAATATGTACGACGTAAACTGCCTTAAAAAAATAAATCTCGGAGGAATAAGTTCTAGAGGCTATGCCTTCCAG
>JAJYJI010000038.1 GCA_021789605.1 bacterium | reverse complement strand
TATTGGACGCCGTTCTTATGATAATGATGTTTCATATATCTAAAACTATATATCTGTCCGGCGTATCGGATAGTAATTATATAGTTATAATGGACGAGGCGCATAGATTCTTAGGGACGTCTCCTAATATCGATATATTTATCGAACAGGCTTACAGGCGTTTTAGAAAGCATAACGCCGCTATTATTATAGCCACTCAAGGATTTACCGATATTTATAATCCTAAAGAGCAGAAACTCTCTAAAGCAGGGACTACGATATTTAATACGTCTGCTTGGAAATTCTTTTTAGAGCAGAATAAAGAAAGCGTAAACGCTTTGGAGCAGTCGGGATTATTAAAAATGTCGGATATAGAATTAAACGTGTTAAGGAGCATAAAAAACTCAAAGCCGTTTCATTCGGAATGTATGCTTTTTACTCCGGATTTAACGGTGCCGGTCAGGTTCGTAATAGACAGGTTTATGTATTATCTTTTTACTACCTATATGCCGGATAAGTTAAGGATTAAGGAATATACCGATACGGGACTTCCTATCGAGCAGGCTATTAAAAAAGTTATAGAAGACGATAATAAAAGCGGAAACGCTTATTAATTTTATCATAAAAGGAGAACGATAATGTTTAAAGGCAACGTTTTTTTGCAGTTTGCGGTAATGGCGGGTTTATCTTTAGGTTTCGGATTATTGGGGGCTTTTGCGTTCAATAAAATTCATAAGCCGTCTAAACCTATTCTTTATTCTTTGAATTTAAGAAAAGTGGTAGCTCTTGAAAAGCATAACGTATCGTCCGAGGAGTTAAAGAATCCGTCAATTAATCCGAAAACAATTAATATTCAAATATCTAAATTCGTAAAGGATATTAACTCAGACGCTTTAAAAATAGCTGGCAGGAACGGGGTAATAATAGTTCAGCAGGCAGTAATAGGCGGTTCGGCTAAAGATATTACCGGTAAAGTAGAACAGCTTTTAACCAAGCAGGGAGACTTGTGATGCTAAAGGGTCTATTATTTCTTTTAATTATCTCATTGCCCGCTAACGTTTACGCGCAAAGCTGGATTTCTAACGTTGAAAATTCAGGCGATAAAATTACGGTTAATCTCCCGCAAAATAAAATTACGGTTAAATCTTTAGGCAAAGAACTTAATAATACGATAAAAAGAAAAAAAGCAAAGAAAATAACGGGGCTTAGCCAAAAAAAATTAAACGAAATAATATATAATTCAGAGCATAACTCCGCCGCAAATTCTACTTACGGCGTTTTTAAGTCTCAAAAAATTCAAAGCGGAGTTAATACTTATTTAAAAGAAATGTTAGGCTCCGGACCGCATCCGATAAAAGGCTTAGGTTTTAATAAGTATATACCTGAAAACTTAAGGAAAAACTATCTTAAAATCTTACAGAACAAAAAGCCTTTCGATATGGCGGGCGGACACAGGTTATTTTTAGTAATATCGAGTTCTATCTCTTTTAAAACTTTAAGGCGTTATGTCTTTCAGATAGCGGATAATAATTTGCCTATTCAAATGGTTTTAAGAGGGCTTTTGCCCGGTTCAAACAACGGCAGGGATTTTATGCCGACTATAAAGTATATAACGAGGCTTATAAAATATAAAGGCAGGACGGGTTATTACGATATGCACGTTGACATCGACCCGTTAATACCCGAAAAGTATAACATTAATAAAGCGCCTGCGTTGGTATATGACGCAAATTATAATCCGCAGACGTTTACGACGATAGGCGATAAAGCTTATGTCGTTTACGGGGACGTTGATTTAGAATACGGTTTAAGACAGATAAGGAAAAAGACGCAATCTAAATATATCAAAAGAGTCCTTGATTTATTTGGTAAAAACAGTTTTTTTAAAAATTAATTTCGGTATCTCAAAAAATATAATATAATATATAGTTAATATTGGAGAGACAAAATTCTATTAGGAGGATTTTTATGTTTAAGCGTAATTTTTTAAAACTATTAATCGTTTTTGTCTTATCCATAGTAGTATTCGAGCAAACCTATATTCCTATAGCTCAGGCGGATATGGGGACTTACGTATCAAACGCCCTTTCGGGTTCCATAAGTTCGGTTACTACGGGGCAGGGCGGATTTTACCATGCCCAGGGCGAAGATATTTATACTTTGGGCTATACAAGGATCCGCTTTAATTTAACTCCCGGCAACACTTCTTTATTTACCATACAGCCCCCGCAGTTCTCTATGGGCTGTTCCGGCATCGACGGTATGTGGGGCGGTTTCTCGATGATAAGCGGGAGGGAGTTAGAACAGATACTGCAAAACATTGTATCCATAGCGGTCCCCTTTGCTTTTAATATGGCGTTAGGCGTTTTATGCAAGCAGTGCGAAGCCATAATGAATCAGATAGAGGCGATAGCGAATAAACTTAACGGGCTTAACTTTAATTCATGCAGGACGGCTCAGGCGGCCGCGGGCGCGTTAAGCGGTATGTTAAATTCGACGATGGGTAGCGGCAGTAATAACAGCTGGTCGAGCGCTATGAACTCCGTTTTAGGTTCTACGACAGGTTCGGCGACTCCTACGACCGCCAGCGGCGGAATAGAAGGCGTTCTTGCAAGCTTTGAAAACTCTATTCCAAATGGAGACTGTTCACAAGTAAGCACGAATAATTTAACAGGACAGATTCAAAATATATATAATACAATATCCGATTGCGGACAAGAAAAAGTTAAACGTATGTTTCATTTAGGCTCATTGTTAAGAGTTATAGCCGACCATTCCAATTTAGGATTAACAGATGGAGGAACATATGGCCCGGGGACGGGCGGATATGACGATATATTAGGTGTAATAAGAGGAACATTACTTGGAGATGTGGCCGGATATTCTCCTGTTGGAGCAACATCTACTTCTTCTACAACGTCTATTGCAAAATATAGAGCTTTTCCAGTAGTAGCGAGTTTAGGTAATTCCAATTATTTAAGCACCGCTTATAACGTGCTTTTAATGGGAGGCTCAAACATAAATTCTGTAATTATAAATCCTACTACTGTTAAAGATAAATATATCGGCATTCAATGGCAAAATTTCTTTAAAAGTAATGATTCTGCCTGTTTTGCCGGTTTTGGAAATATATATGCCGCTTATTTAACCGCAGCGTATAATAATATGTATGGAACATCCGTTTCTGCTTCAGGAGCGGCGTATTATAATTCAACTTGTCCGATTAGTGTTAGCAGTATAAGTCCTACTGAAATTGCACAATTAGTATCATCGACAGATGTTCCTATATTAGATATATTAAAAATGGCATATGTAAATAATAGCCCAAGTTTAATATATCAAAGCGCCCTTGTTATTGGTTCTGGTGCAGAAATTCATTGGATAAAAGCTATTTTGAACGGGATAGATTTGAATATTTACACCTATCAAAATCTTAATAAATCTACTAAAAAGTCTATGGGTAACTATAATTCCGAGTTGGCGGCATTTCAGCAGAGAGCATTAAATGTTTTACATACCTTTGAAACTCAAGACAAAAGCTATCAAGAAAATCTTAACACTTTAATGGTGCAATTAAAAACACTTAAGAAGGATTGGATTAGTAATTTATCATCCGCTGGTCTTTTAGGTAACTATAACTTCTCAAAGCATTTACAATAATTATCTCTTTCAGGGGCGGGGATAGTCCCGCCCCTATTTTTCTCTTAATCTTTCGGTATCTCAAAAATATGTCAAACTTATATAACTATAATACTATGGCGGTAGAACGCAGAGCCAAGCTCGAAACCCTTACCGTCATAGCTAAAACCCTTGAGCTTAAAAATCCTTACACCGAAAAACACTCGCAGGATATGATAGATAACGCCGTTAAGATAGCCGTTAAATTAGATATACCGTCAAATCTTTTGGATAATATCAAATACGGCGCCATACTCCACGATATAGGCAAATTAGCTACGCCGGACGCTATTCTTAATAAAAGAGGCAAACTTACCGAAGAAGAATTTGCCGAGATTAAGAAACACCCGTTAACAGGCTACGAACTGTTAAAAAATATATTCGAGCCTATAAGCGATATGATTAAGTCTCATCACGAAAGAGTTGACGGCAAAGGTTATCCCTCAGGGCTTAAAGGCGATGATATAACGTTGCCTGCAAAAATAATTGCCGTATGCGATGTCTTTGACGCCCTTATAAGTGAAAGACCATACAAGGAGCCTATGCCCAAAAATAAAGCTATATCTATAATAGAGGAAAATGCGGGGACGCATTTTGATAGCGAAGTAGTTAAGGCTTTTTTAGCGGTAATGTAAAATTATAATATACAGATTAATAATTTATAGAATAAGACGAGGTATTTGTATGTTAGCGTTAGTATCAGGTTATGTCAACGGATTAATAGTAGCATATACCGCACTTCAAAATATTAACCCTATGTTAGCATTAGGCTTGACAATCGGATTCATTGTGGCGCACGCCGTATTTATAGACTTTATGTTAAGATAATTCACATGCAGATTAATAATTTAGTAGAAGAAATTAAAGTTTTAAACCCTGAAATATTAAATCGTCAGATAGACAAGTGGACAGCGATTGATCCTTTCGCATTCGTGAAAGAAATATACTGGCAGGACAGCGCCTCTGTTAATATATTCAGGGTTAAAGGAACTCAGCATCCGGATTATGCGGGTTTAACATGGTTGGATTTTTTGGAAACAGGCAAAAGAATGGCGTCTAATCTTAATTTTTTTACGACTAATCCCGATTATTACAGGCAGACCGAGAAGAAAATTCCGTCCATGTATTATCAGAGTATCGACGGCGGGGAATTATACGTCGGCGGAGACGGCAATCACCGGACGGCTATATGTAAGGCTTTTTTCTATTTAACCGGAGAAACTACGCTCCACGGCGTAACGGTAACCGATTACCGCATGGATAACGAATTAAAAGGCATATTCGACGATATAATGAAGACTATAAGAGAAAAAAGGCTATCCGTAGGCATAGACGTAGTTTCCGAAACGGTATCGAGGGACGATTCTGCCGGCTGGATGTTAGAAAAATACACTCATAAATTAAAAGTTATGGATTATAAGAAAAATAAGGACTTTCTTTTAAATAATAATACCGAAGCCAAAGAATTTGCCGAAGATTTAAAGAGAAAATCGAAACTGATTATGCTTTTCAAGGGCGTGTTTTTTTGATATTATTATTATTATTATTTTGAGTATCTCAAAAAAACGCTTGACAATATTTTTTATGCTGATATAATTAATTTATCTCCTATTTTAATTAAAGTTATTTTCCTACCGCCCCGGTCGGGGCGGTAGGTTTTTAGAAAAAAACTCCTAGACAATACATATAAGCTTTAAACTAGTAACATCTTTTTTAGTAAATCATTTTTTACACTCCTTTTAATGCGGTTATCTATAAAAAAATAGGTAGCCGCATTTTTTATTTATAATTATATTATTCTTATCATATTATAGTTTTTTATTTACCAGCATAGAATTATAAATAGATAATAATTTGCGTATTTAATATCTAATCTATAAATTGTTTTACACGCCTAAACGCCTAAAACTCCGGTGATTTTCTTGCAATATCCCGCAAAGCCTTATAGACATTGACATTTAAGCCGAAAATCATATTCATTTGTTATTATGAACTATTCTAACAAATGAAATCTCTAAAAGGATATTTTTTTTATCCAAAAAGAAACCAAACTTTCCAAAAAAACTTTAACTTATTTGTTAGAATATTATTTTAACAAATAGCCTAAAATCGTGCAGTTTTTATATTAAATCATTTTCTTTAAAATCTAATCCGTCTTTATAATAATATTTACAAATATATTTATTGATATTATTTTAATACTATAAAATATCTCTTGACATTAATATTTATTTTTGAGATACTGAAAATAGTTTTTGATATTGTATTAAAAATTATAAAGTTAAAATTAATTTACGGAGGATTAAAATTATGAACGAAAATGAAAAAGTAGTAATGAGCAATATTAATTTTGCTATTAATAACGAATTAAAAAAAGAATTTAAAATGCTTTTGATAAAACAAGAAAAAAGCGTTTCGGAAGTTTTAGTTAGGCTTGTCGAGAGGTATATCGATGAAAACAAGAACGAAGATTAATTATTTTATCAAATCTTAAATAAGGGAGGACTATAATATTATGATGAGATATTATTTCAAAGAGACAAGCAACATACTTAAAGATGTCATTCATGCGCTTGCCAGTCAAGATTTTAGCAACGCAGTTGCTTCTATAGAATATATGCAGAAAAAAACTGGCAAAATTCTTAATGACGGGATATTCTACAGTAATGTCAAAGATTTATCAAAAGAAAAAATTATCGCAAAATATCCTAATATTAAAGATAAATTAAAGTTTGCCATTGAGGATATCGATGCATATTACGCCGATGGTTGTGGCTTCCAGCCGGGAACGATAATAAATAATTCCAATGTAAAAAATATGTCTATTCGAGAAGGCATTGACATCGATAGCGGGGAAATCAAAGAATTACTAATTTATATACATAATGTTGAAGATCCTATTAAGATAACATTAGGAGACTAATATTATGTCAACCGTCCTTATATTCGATACCGAAACCACAGGCGTTATTGAACCTGTTTTAATCGAAGCCGCGGGGATTTTTATTTCTGGCAGTCCTTTCGACAAACAAGACAATACTTTCGTTCAAAGATATAATCCCGAGAAAACTATAAGCTATGCGGCTATGGCTACCCACCATATATTAGACGAAGACCTTATCAAATGCCCTAAGTCGGCGGAGTTTATATTAGACCCGCAAGTTAAATATCTCGTAGGCCATAATATCGATTTCGATTGGAAAGTTATCGGAAAGCCGGATGTCAAAAGAATAGATACGTTAGCCATGGCAAGGGCTATTTATCCTGAATTAGACTCGCATACGCTTGTCGCTTTGAGCTATGCTATGTGCGAACCTAATAAAAGACCAAAACTCAGAGAAACGATTAAAACCGCCCACAGCGCCTTAACCGACGTCAAATTATGCTTGGATATCTTAAGGCATATAATCAAGTTAAAAGATTTACATACTTGGCCCGATATTTACGCTTTCTCGGAAGAAAGTCGCATTCCTAAAGTAATGTCTTTCGGTAAATACAAAGGCGTTGCCATATCGGAAGTTCCACAGGATTATAAGAATTGGCTTAAAAAACAACCGGATATAGACGAGTGCTTATTAAAAGTTTTATAAAGTCAAATAGGAGGTAAACTTATGTATAGCGAAATCATAAGAACATTTTTCGCAATACCTACGCCAGCCGAAATCATAGTAGCCGTTATCGGCGGACTATTTTGCGGGATAGCAATAGGTTATTATATAGATATCAATAACATAAAATCTTTTAAAGATTTCAAAGAAGTTTTTATGAAAAACTTTAAAAAAAGATAATAATGCTATCTCAAATCTTATTTCAGATTCTAAATTATTCAGGACTATTAGCTACTTTATTGGCCGTCTGGTTTTTTTCGGCGCATAAATATAAAATAGGATTCGCGGTCGCGATATTAAGCTGTATTCTATGGATAGCGATAGCTTACATCGATAGCGTGTGGAGCTTGCTAATTCTAAATATCATATTGTTGATATTGGATGTAAGGGGATATTTCAAAAAAGATATGCAAAAAGCGGAGACTAAAGTTGACTGACGAACTTATTTTATACCAAGAGCAGAAAGCCGATAGCCGCAACCGCCTTTCAAAAAAAGCTACGGATATTACGCCTATAAGGGCTAAAAAGAACTATTACGACGACGCCGATATTAAATATTTTACCAGGCAGGAAATTAAATCGCTTATAGACGGCACGGCGGAGCCTTTCAATAAAATGCTTTTCTTGCTGCTTTACGAAACCGCCGGCAGGGTAAACGAGGTCAGAAATGTCAGATTTGGCGATATAGACCAGTCGGCTTTAAGAATTAAGCTACTAACCTTAAAACAGCGGTCTAAAAGCCAGATTTATCGGTTCTTAAAAATTTCCGATAAATTAATGTCATTAATACTTATGAATAAAATAGCCTATAAATTATCGGACGAAGACTATGTTTTAACTAAAAAGCCTAACGGCAAGCCTATAACTCAGCAAAACATAGATTATATAATCAAAAAGAACGTAAAAGCCCTATTAGGCTCTTTTCATATAGATAAAGCCCATCCGCATACTTTCAGGCATACGCGGGCAATTCATTTGCTCGATAGCGGAATGAATATAATGTTATTGAAAAACTTTCTCGGACATAGCAATATTTCTAATACGCTTATATATCTTAAATATTCTAACGCTGATATGGCGGAGGCGATAGACAGAGCTAACGGAGAAATTTAATGATAAATAAAACAGCATTAGACTTAGACGGCGTTATATTCGATTACGAGAAAACTTTCCGGAAGAAAGCCGCAGAACTTGGTCTAAATATTTCAATCAAGCATTCCAAAATTTATAATATGGCGGACAGATACGAGATTACGGCGGAGCAGCTATCTTTAATCAATTCAAGAATAGACTTTTCCGATATGGAAGTTTTTGACGAGGTTATAAACTTAAAGCATCATATTGAGGGTATCAAATGCTTTATAACGTCAAGCCCGAAAGAAACTTTGCATTTAAGGAAATTAAACCTATTAAAAGTATTAGGCAAAGACATTCCCGTATATCACGCCGACACGAAAGAAAAGCATAGAATTATTTCAGAACTTGGAATAAAATATTTCATAGACGATTATAATACGGTGATTCATCATATAGAGTTAAACTGTCCGGAGTGCAAGGCTTACTGGCTTAACAGAGGTTATAGAGATTTTAGTCTGCCGGAGCCTGAGAATAAAATAAATAGTTTGACGGAGTTTTTTTAAAAAAATGAATAAAAACAAAAACAATATAGAAAATATAATCAAAAAATCCGACATAAGCCTTTGTGGAAAATATCGTTATTCACTTGAACGTGACTGGAGCGGCAAAGATAATGCTCCATATATGCTTTTTGTCTGTATAAATCCTTCGACAGCGGATGCCGTAACGGACGATGCTACAGTAAGAAAATGTAAAGGATTTGCAAAAATAACCGGATATAAAAGAATTTTCATAGCTAACATATACAGTTACAGGACTAAAGATTGGAATCTATTGCTTTCACTTTCTCAATCCGAGCGTTTAGGACCGGATACTGATAATAAATTAATTGAATTAGTCAGTAATGCAGGGTTAACGGTAGCCGCTTGGGGTAATCTACATGATAACCTCTGTAAAGAAAGGGCGGATTATGTCATAAAGAAAATAAGAAAAATTTGTCCGTTATATGTTCTAGGACTGACATGTCAGGGTTATCCCGTGCATCCGTCAAGATATCGCTATGGTATGCCTATTTTATGGGGAAAATAAAATTTAAAAAAGGCGTGAAAATGATTAAAAAACTATTTCTCTTTCTGATAATCGTTTTTCTTTTTCTTTCCGGCAAGGCGGACGCCTTCGGTATCTTAAGCCCGCCCTACAACCAGTCCGACTCCAACTTTAATAAACTTGCGATGCGGGTTTATAATTCGAATAGTCCTTATACTTATGCGTCTGGAGCTTATACCTATAACGCTTTGCCTTTAACAACGACTATGTCAGATTGCAAAATAATAAGCATAATAAGGCGTACTCAGGGCTTTCCTAAACCGGCATTCTGGGCTGTCGAAAATTATAAGATATGCTCCGGCAATATAACCGAGGTTAAAAATACCAATATGGCGGGGTGGGATAATTTGCCAAAAGTTATTAAACCCGTTATAAATAATGTAATATCGGAAGCAAGACAATACGGCAAAGCAACGGCTAATTATTACGAATACAGGATAATAGCGAAGACAGGGGCTTACGTCGGGACGGTATTCGTTTATGTGATGAATGGGATAAAGCTGGAAGCGATGATGAAGTTTTAAAAAAGAAACAAAATAATAATATTTTTAGCCCTGCAAGGCGGAAAACTTTGCAGAGTTTTTTATTGTCAAAATCCCCCCGTTATTTTTAATTTTTATAAATATCCTTTTATTCCTTAATATTTAAGTTTTTAAATAGCGTCAAAATTTTTATAACCCTTTAAAATATTAGCTTGATTTATATACCTATTTGGTATATAATTATATATAAATAACAGTATTGAAACTAAGCGGTTTTTAAAAAGCCTGACGCACAATACCCCATCCGGCTAATGGTCGAAAATATCAGGAAAATATTTCCGCTCGTCAAAAAACCGACTGGCAGTAAAACGGCGGTAAACTGGCAATGGCGGGGAAAATAAAATTGGCAGGATTATTGCATACATAATATAAAGTAATAAATTGGGGGATTAATATGCAGGAATATTTAAGCGATACAGGTTTAGAAATATTTAACTCTCGTCTTAGTAAACGATATCAAGTTATCGTAATAGACCCGCCGTGGAATCAAGGTAAAACCGGAAAACGGAAAACGCGTCCTAATCAAAATACGACGCTTGATTATCCCACAATGAGCAAAGAAGAATTAATAAAATTACCAGTTAACGAATGGGCGGACGATAAAAGTTTTCTCTGGCTATGGGCGACTAATAGTAAAGATAAGAAAACAGGTGAACCTATTCTTAAAATGGCTTTTGATTTAATTTCTGCATGGGGATTTAATTTTTATACGATGATAACGTGGAATAAACGCACGGGTCCGTGTCCGTTCGGACCTTATCAGGTAATAACGGAGCATATATTGTTCGGATATAAAGGCAAAGGTATTTTTAATAGGGATTGTTTAGGCAAAATGCAAACCTGTTTTACCGAAACACAGACGGTGCATAGCGCTAAACCGGATTCATTTTATCAACAAGTAGCAAAATATTTTCAAGGTAACAGATTAGACGTATTTGCCAGGCAGGTTCGCGAGGGCTACGACGGCATAGGAAACGAATATGGTTCAATATCGGTCGATGTTAAACGTAAACAGGGAAAACAATATGCCGAACATTACGAATATTGTTTATAATAAGGAAAAGGAAAGATATTGGATTTATGTTGACGGGGAATTTTGCACGAGTATTAGAAAGCGAACATTTCCGGCATTAAAAATAAAAGTAGGCGATGAAATATCATGCGAAAAAGTAAAAGAGCTTGAAAATTTTCATTGGAAGAATGCTTATAATGTAAAATCGTGGGAAAAAGAAAAGGTTCGGCTTGATAAGGTTAAAAAGTTAATAGAAGGTATAGACCCAAAGTTAAAAGTTAATATAGTAGGATTTGGGGCAGATACTACAGAATACATAAAAAATCATCCCGAAGAATCCGGAAGTCCCGATATAGAAGTGGTTATAAATAAAAGCGGCGTTATTGTTGTATTTGTCGAAGTAAGCGGGACCGAAAATATGAGAGGAGATTCTTATTGGGTTAGGCACGACAAAATAAAATTTATACAAAATCATCCCGATAAGGACATATGGATTATTCTACATTACGCCTTGCCCGAAGAAAGATTTATTTTCATTAAAATCCGCTTGGAAAAAGAATATAAAATAAGTTCGGAAATTATTAAAAACGCGGAGGAATATTACGTTGAGTTTTTTAATGGAGACCCGGAAATAAAACTATTTGAAGAATTCAAGAGTTACTTATTGCAAAAAATCGAAGCATATTAATAACTTAAATAATGCCCCCTAAAAAACGGTTTACCGAAAAAATCATAGTTTCTACAACCCCGGAACAAAAAAGGAAACTTAAAAAAATAGCTATTAAAGACGATATTCCCATATCGTCTTTAATACGTCGGGCGATAAAAGATTTTCTGAAAAATAACACTGATAATTAATTTTATATTAATAGGATAAAAGGCCATCCATTAACTCATTAGAAATAAAGGGGGTTAGCCTTTTAGATGCCACAAAAATAGGTAAAGGGGCCTGTCTAATTCTATAAAAATGTTTAACCCCGCAAAACCCAAGCGCATATTCATTCTCCCTATCCTTGCCGTTCTTTTAGGCGTATTAATCCTATATCCCTTTTTCTTAAGCAATTTTACCGATATTTATTTAATTATCAAAACGGTTATTTTAACTAATAAATTAATTATCCCTGCCGGTTTTAATTTAAAATATCTCGTTCTTTTCTCTGGATTAATTTTAATGTCTTTTACCGATATGCTTTTTGAAAGAATCCACAGATTTATCCCTATATTTTTAATGCTTGCGGGCGTGTTATTCGCTTATTTGGCAAATAAGCCCCTTATTAACGCTTTTGAGGCGTTAGGCATAGGTTTAGGCATATTTATCCTAATCGATATTTTAAAGCTCAGATCTTACGCCACAGGCGACGTTTTATCGGCGGGAGCGATAGGGGCGTTCGTAGGGATAGAAAATATAATTATTATTTCGATATGCGCTATAATATTAGGAAAGGCGATAACTTATTTCAGCGCCAAGATAGACGGAGTATTCGACAAGTCAAAAATTAAAGAGTTTCATTTTGCTTTCGTGCCGGTTTTGTTTTTGGTAACGGCGGGGGCGTTTATATTCAAAAGGTAGTTTATTGCGTATAATTTTTTTATATAAAGTTTATTAAAGTTTTATCGTTTTTTTTCCGTTGACATTATATAGTGTTTATATTTATAATAAAAGAAAACAATTAAGTAAATAATTATGGATGACTTTAAAATAAAAAAAGTCGCTAATGCGTTAATATTCTTCATAGATAAAAAAGTTCGTTCCCTTACCAAAACAAAATTCATAAAAATGATGTTTTTCGTAGATAAGTTACATCTCGAAAAATACGGTAGAAGCGTTTTTTCCGATTCCTACTTAAAGTATCAAAACGGCCCTGTTCCTTCTTTAACCTTAAATATAATAAACGCTTCGGCGGGAAATTGCGACATTGAAGACGATATAGACGAATTTGCAAAGGAATTTTCTTCATATGTAACTGTGCAATGTAAATATAACATGGAACGCAATAAAAATATGACGATTTTTTCAAAGAAATCGGAGTTTAACGAAAGGATATTCAGTAAATCGGAAATAGAAGCGTTAAACATCATAGCGGATAAGTATATAGATACGAGCATTGACGACATAATAGAAGAAACGCATAATACAAAGGAATTTCAAATTACGCAGATGTATAGCATTATCACTAAAGAATCTATGTCAGGCGATAATATGGAGTATGTTTCTTTTTGGGAAAAAGAACTTAAGGATATCAATGCCATTATTAATTAATAGGAAAATTAATAATGGATTTATCTTCAATAGCAAGGGGTTCCGTCTTTATGTGGTTTCAATATACGTTTGAAGACGGTTCTCAAAAAGATAAATATATTATCACGTTAAATTGCAATATAAAAAATTCAAACGTTAATACCTTTAAAAATAATCATATATACGCAGTTTTGACCACGTCTAAATATAAAAAGCATTATGAAAATAATAGCGATAATATGATAGACGTCGTTATCGTAAATAAAGAGGAATGTAGATTTTTTAAAGAAGAAAAAACGGTTATCGACCTTAAAAAAATTATACTTAAAGAAACGGAGAATTTTGAAAAAGCTATTCAGGACAATAGGTTAAAATTTCTTGGCTTGCTTGAGCCGGATATTTTTAAAAAAATAGAAAATGAAATAGAAGAAGCCTTTACAATTTCATCTCAAGATAAAGATATTCTCCTTTGCAGAAATTTCAATAGTTTATAGATACGTATATTTATTTGTTATATATTATCTATTGTCTGCCAGCCTTGTTTTTTTAGCCCCCCATTTGACTTTCACTATTATTATGGTATCCTTAATATAAGAGCCTCTATCGAGAGAATAGGGGGCGGTAAAGTTAATTGCCCTAAAGGAGTAAGGGCAGAGAGTAGGGGAGAGAAAATGATAAAAACAATAACGCCTTTAATTATAGCGATTATAGTTATATTCTTCGGCGCAAAAATACGCAGAAAAAAAGAATTAGAAAACAAAAATATTGTAAAATTAAACAACAATATAAGCAATGCGTCCGCTGTTAGCTACGCCGTTAATAAAAACCTTAAAACCGGAGATGCCTTAAATTTTAATTCGTACGATATTCCCGAATATAAAGGGTATCATTTTGAGGCGGGAAAAGGGTATGTTAGGGATAGGAAAAAATATAATGACGACGATATGTATCCTATATTTGATTTAGTTACTAATTTACCTAAAATAGGAGATGATTAATTAGAGTTAATAATTAAATAAATTTTTCAATTAACACCGAATAAATATAATAATTTATTCGGTGTTAATTTTTAGTTTATTTTAAACGAATAACCCCCTGGTGTTCCATATATATTATCTGGAATTTTCGTAAAGTTAATTGCCCTAAAGGAGTAAGGGCAGAGAGTAGGAGAGAGAAAATGAATGCAATATTGTCAATTATATTCTTTGTGTTAATTTCGTTAGGAATTTATAAAATAGGTTCTAAATCAGCAGATGACGCTAAAGCCATAGGAAAATACGATATAGAAGATTTACAAAGACAGGAACGCTATAATTATACGGATAGCGATGAAGAGGAAGAAGAAAGGAAAAAGAAACATAGATGGGAATCACCAGACACTACAGGTGATCCATCATTTCATATGTGTTCAAATAATATAGCTTATACTGGCGATTAATTATATTTTATATTTAATAATTAAA
>JAJYJI010000037.1 GCA_021789605.1 bacterium | reverse complement strand
TTTAATTCTAATTGTTTTAACATATTATTAATCTCCTTGTTTATTTGTTTTTCACCTGACGGGTGAAATATAATTAGCAATAATTATATCACTGAAAGACAGATAAACAAAGGAGTTTTTTAGTTTTTGGGTTAATTTCTATCGGCAAATTATAGATTGCTTAGAGAGGCTTATTTACTGCGGTATTGCTTGGTGGGCGCGGCAGGTCTCGAACCTGCGGCTTCCACCGTGTGAAGGTGACACTCTACCGCTGAGTTACGCGCCCGGTAATTGGAATAAATAAAACATATAAAAACAAACCTATGCTTTTATTTTAGTTTAATAGGGTAATATAAAAATGTCAATAAATAAGTTTATCACGCATAGCCTAAAAAAAATAAGGCATAATAACGATAATTTAACTTATAGTTTGTTGTATCTTTTAATTTTATTGATATAATATGAAGATAATAAACTATTTGGTGAAATTATGCACATTGAATATTCAGAGTCGAAAAGTTCGGAAGGGCTTTTCGATGCATTGCTTAATTCAAACGTGTTCTGCGTTTTCCTGTTTCAGGATAAAGGCAATATCATCCTTTCAAATAAAACCTTCAGGGATTTCATAGGCTATTCCGAAGAAGAGCTCAGAGATTTAACTCCTTACGATATTATCGCAGGCGAAGATAGAATTTTTGTAAAAGAATTGGTGGAAAGAAGAATAAGGGGCGAAGTTTTTAGCGCAGAGCGTATTAATCATACCTATAAAACAAAAGACAATTTTTTAAAGCCTACTATCGCTTTCGGATACACGATTTCCTACAAAGGCAAGCCCGCGGGATTGATTTTGCTTCTGGATATTTCCAGACAGAAAATATACGAAAAACTATTTATGTCTTTAAAGGAAATTAATCAGCTCGTAATCGCCGAGCGGGATAAGGGCTCGTTGCTGGAAGGGGTATGCCGGATACTCGTGGAAAAGGCCGGTTTCAGGATGGCCGCGATAGGGGATGTCGACGAGGATTCAAAACTTTTCAGATTCAGATACGTTTCTAGCTCATACGGCGAAAATATAGAAAATCTAAAAAAAGTTAAAATATCCGTCGATGAAAATTTGCCGGAAGGCAGGGGCTCCGTGGGCGAAGTTTACAGAACCGCCAAAATCGTTACGGTTTCGGATTCAAGAACCGACCCAAGGCTCGAACCATGGAGGCAGGAGTATATAAGCCGCAATATATTTTCCACCTGCTCCATACCCATTAAAAGGGGTGAAAAGGTGGAATATATTCTATTGATACAATCCGAAACCCCAAGAAGCTTTGACGAATATTATGAGATATTAAAAGAGACGCAGGCGGATATATCGTTTGCGTTGAAGCATTTGGAGCAGGACGAAAAGATTAAATCCGTATATATGCTGTATGCCGTTCTTTCGGAAGTTAATCAGCTTATAGTCAGGGCGGAAAACGAAAATTTATTATTTTCGGAAATCTGCAACAAAATAGTGGAAAAAGGGCTGTTCAAAGACGCATTTATAATTCTTTTTGATTCTAGACTGAACGTAAAGCTTTCTTTTTCTTACCGCAAAAGCGATTATCTCGATTATTTAAAACAGCGTTTAAACAATCCGGCATCAAACAAAGGGCCTTTGCTGACGTCTTTTTCTAAATCAAAAATAGTAATTAACAACGATATTCTGAAAAATATGCCCATGCAGCCGTGGAGAGAGGAGATGGCAAAAAGAGGCTATCTTTCAAGCGCCGCGATACCCGTAATAAAGAAAAATAAAACGATAGGGGTTTTTTCTTTATATTCCGATAAACAGGGATTTTTTAAAAAAGACACATACGCTCTTTTAAAAGAAATAATGGCCGATTTAAATTATGCACTCGATAAAGTGGAAGACCAGAAATGGCATTCGATGATTTCCGTCGCGTTAAACTCTGGGTCCGATTTCATAATTATTACAGATAAATATTTTAACATACTATACGTAAACAAAAGTGCCAATAAAATATTCGGCTATTCGGAAGATGAGCTTATAGGCGGACATTATTCTAAAATTTTTGAAGGCGGTGCGGGCAGAAAAGAATTTGCCGAAAAATTTTTAGGCACAATTTTATCCGGAGAAATCTTAACCGATATTTTTACATACAAAACAAAAAAGGGAAACGCTATCTACTGCTATACGAGCATTACCCCATTTCGGGCCGGAAGCGCAACCGAATATTATATTACAGTAGGGAAGGATATTACAAAGGAAATAGATTCGGAAGAAACGATGAACCGTTTAATATACTTCGATTCTCTGACGAACATGCCGAATAAAAAACTTTTAAAGGAAAAAATAGACGCGTTTATCGCGGAAAATGCTCCTTATATGAACGATAAATCATGCGCGCTTGCCATAATAAATCCGGTAAATTTTTCACTTATAAACCATACTTTCGGGATAGAAGCCGGCAACAAAATAATGCTTGAAATAGCCGGCAGGATAAAGAATATTATAAAAGGCTACGACATTTCCGCCAAATGGGAAGCAGATAAATTTGCGGTATTTTTAAAAAATTTAAGATTCGACGAAGATGCTCTGCATATCGTCAATAGAATAGTGGTTTCTTTGGAAAACGCCTATTTATACGGCGATAAAAAAATAAATATATCGTTTAACGCAGGAATATCTTTTTATCCTAAAGACGCCGAAAACTCTCAGGAGATTTTCAATAAAGCCGAAGCCGCACTTTTTAACGTAAGAAATAAAGGGGATAACAGCGTCGGATTCTTTAAAAAAGAATTGGAAGAACTTGCCAGAAAAAAAGTCGAATTAAGAAGCGGACTCATAGATGCCATTGCCAATAAAGAGTTTATTTTGCAATACCAGCCCTATTTCGATACTCAAACAGGCATTATCAAGGGAGCGGAGGCGCTTCTCAGATGGAAAAAGCCCGAAAGGTTAGTGCCTCCGATGGAATTCATTCCTTTCCTTGAACAGAGCGGTATGATTACGGAAGTAGAAAACTGGATAATAGGCGAAACGGCATCGAAAATAAAAAAATGGACGATTCAAGGGCTCAACGTAGTCCCCGTTTCCATAAACATATCTCCCGTCAGTTTCAGGGACCCGCAGATAAAAGAAAGGTTCAGCGGCATAATTGCAAAACACGGCATAGACCATCGTTTTTTTAATTTTGAAATAGTGGAGAGGACTTTTATGGATAATTTCGAATATTCGGAAGCCCTTTTAAGGCATCTGAAGGAAAGCGGATTCGGACTTTCCATAGACGATTTCGGAACCGGATATTCTTCCCTGTCTTATCTGGCCGGCCTTCCGTTCGACCACTTAAAAATAGATATTTCGTTTATAAAAAAAATGCTTATTGAAAAACATTCTAGATATATAGTTGAAACCATAATTTATCTTTCAAAAAAACTTGGCATGAAATCTGTAGCCGAAGGCGTCGAAACCGAAGAACAGCTTGCATTGCTGAAGGACTTGAGATGCGAATGCGTACAGGGATTCTTTCTGTCTAAACCTTTGAGCGAAGAAAACTACGAGAAACTTTTGGCCTAAAATAAAGGAAAAAAAACGCCGCAGGCAGGTTCCGGTTTTGCCTTGTCCGACCTTGTCCGGCCGAAGGTTCTGCAGTTTAAAAGCATTAAAGTTTTCCCGCATTTTCTACAAAATTTTTCGCCAGCTCGCCGTTGGAAAAAAAAGAAAGATGTATATAGCTTCCTACGGTATTAAGGATATTATAGCCTTCAGGTTTAATTTCTCCGGGAAGGTTTGGATTTTCGTATTCCAGTATTTTTTTATATTTTTTGCAATCTTTTTTCCCGCAATCGCGGTTTGTTGTCGAATCTAACAGCTTGGAGTAATGGAATTCATGCCCGTTGGCAGTCAAGCCGGCTTCCCCGAAAAACGTTTTTTCCTTGAACCGGACGGTTCTGTATCCCAAAGAAAGCCTTCCGCCATCCATAGTGGCCTCAAAAGGAAATATACCGGCCATATCGAAGCTTTTTCCTCCGTACGCCAGCTTTTCGCACAGATACATTAAGCCGCCGCATTCCGCGTATATTATACCGTTATCTTCGGAAAATTTATTGATTTCTTCGATTATCGTTCTGTTTTCGGACAGCCTGCCGGCGTATATTTCGGGATAGCCTCCGCCAATATATATCGCTTTTATATTTTTCGGAATGGTTTTGTCTTTCAACGGGCTGAAAAAAATAATCTCCGCGCCGCAATCCTTTAAAATTTCAAAGTTAAAATTATAGTAAAAAAAGAACGCTTTATCCATGGCGACGGCAATATTTACTTTTTTATTTTTCGTAGCGTTTGATATTGCGCCACAATAGCCGCTAATGCTTTTTTTATAGGCATCCATATTGCGGATGCCATTTTTCCCGTCCGCCGCTTTTTTTTTATAATCTAAAAACAGCCGGTTAAAACTAATCGAGTTTTTTTCCAAAGTCTTTATCAGAAGCTCTAAATCGACGTTTTTGAAAACTGCTTCTTTAATGCCGCGTATTATTTTATTAAATTCTTTAATGCCGATTCCGTCGGTTTCCGGAGTTGTCAATCCGAGATGTCTTTCTTTAATGGAAAAAGCGGATTTATCGTTTAAGACGTATCCTAAAACCTCTATGCCGGAGATATTGCCTTTAATTTCTTTATTTATTATTTCGAAATGCCTTACGGAAGCAATATTGTTCAGAATTACCCCGCAAACGTTAATTCCTTTTTTATATTTTTTCAGTCCGTAAATTAACGAAGCCATAGTGGAAGATATTCTTTTAGAATCCATTACCAAAACAACGGGGAATTTAAACTTTTCGGCTATGGCGTAAGAGTTCCCGTCATAAAGCCCCATGGCGCTTTCAATTACAAACGCCTCTTCCTTATGTATTTTTTTGCCGCGTTCAGTTCCGGGTTTTTTATCTTCGTATCCACCGAAAAACCATTCGGCCAGATATCCGTCGGGAATCAAAAAGGGGTCTAAATTTTTTGCATCTAAATTTAATGCTTTAGATAAAACGAATGCGTCTATAAAATCCGGACCGGTTTTATAAACGTTCAACGCATAGCCGATGTCCTGAAGGGCTTTGGAAAAAGCTATAGTTATAACGGATTTTCCAGAAGACGACCTGTCCGAGGCAAAATAAACGGAAAGCATAAATATATTTATATTATTAATATTAATAAAGGATTTTGTGAAATCCGGTTAAAGCTGCGATAAATACGATTTCTGAAACCTTTACTCCGAAGCCGAGCATATCGCCGTTAACTCCGCCGAATTTTTTTTCGAAGTAAAATATTATAAAAAGAATAATAAGGACGGCCGCCAGTAAAGAAAAAATTCCCGCAAGCCCTAAAAGAAACATAATGATTATAAAAGTAAAAATAGAAGCCGCTATGAATGACGGCCCTTCCGTTCCTTCCGTAAAAATAGCTCCTATACCTTTGAAATTGTCCGGCGTCTTTGAAAAATACGACATGAGAACTATCGAATATCTGCCGACCACCGGAAACGAAATTAAAGGCAGATATATATAATCCGTATTTTTATCATAAGCATGATAATTAAAGACGGCATATGGGCTGAAAACAAAGTTGGAATTAAACGCCCCGATTAGCGACCACATTAAAAGAATATAAAAGATTACCGATATATTTCCCGAAATTCCCGCGTTTACATCCTTCATCGCTTTATAGAACTTCGTTTTATCGCCGCTTTTCAAATAAGCGGAAAAACCGTCGGAGGTATCCGATAATCCGTCGAAATGGAGGCCGCCCGTTATGGCATAAAGGAAAAATATAGATATTAAAACCGCGGGCATGACCGGTAAAAATCTATTAAAGATATAAAAAACCGCCGCTAACGTTAGTCCTATCGATAATCCGGCCAAAGGAAAATATTTTATGGACTTTTTTAAGGCGGCCGCATATAAAACGGAGCCGGAGCCGGTTTCTACGCCGGAATCGTGAATATTTTCTATTTTTACCGCAACGGCATTTTTTCCTTTTAATTTAAATATCGTCAAGAAATTTATAGCCTCGAATAAATCGCTTATAATCGGCATTTTTTATAAAATTATATATATTTATTTACATTTAATTTTAAAAATGGGTTAGATAAATAATAAATCGATTAATAAATAAAAAAACAAATCGGATTTATTTATTAAGTTTCGATGCATAAACTCTTGCCTCGTCGAACGTAAGCATGTTATTGTACATATCCAATGAGGTTTCTATCACCTTCATCGCGATAGCCGCCCCCGTTCCTTCGCCAAGCCTCATGGATAGATTCAATACCGGAATTTTACCAATAAGCTTAACGGCGGTTTTGTGCCCTCTTTCTTTGGAAAGATGTCCCAAGAACATATAATCGGAGGCATCAGGATTTATTTTTAAAGATATCAGCGCCCCTGCGGTGGAAATAAACCCGTCCACCACAACCGGCATCCTGTTTATGGCGCATCCAAGTATGAATCCGGCTATCGCCCCTATTTCCAGCCCCCCCACTCCGGCTAAGACGTCTATCGGGTCGCCGCCGTTGCGTATATTCGCGCCGATTGCTCTTTCTATGATTTTTGCTTTTTTTTCTATCACGCTTGCGCTAACCCCTGTTCCACGGCCGCAAACAAGTTTAGGCGGCTTTTTTGAATAAAAGCAGGTTATTGCCGAAGCAGGCGTCGTATTGCCTATTCCCATGTCGCCCGTAGAGCAGATGTCCGCCCCCTTTTCTTTTATTATGCCGGATATTTCTATCCCCTTAAGGATAGAGCTTAAAGCCTCGCCGTAGGTCATTGCGCGTTCCCGGTATATGTTGGCCGTCCCTGTCCTGACTTTCGCGTTTATAAAATTATCCGAGGCAAATGCCTCCGGGGCGGATGTTTCTATGTCTGCGGCTATCCCGGCATCCGCAACGATAACTTTCGCGCCTAATGAATCGGCTATGGCGTTAATAGCCGCCCCCCCGCTTAAGAAGTTCAATACCATCTGGACGGTAACATCCCGTTTAAAAAGGCTGACGCCTTCTTCCGCCACGCCGTGGTCGCCCGCAAAGACGCATACGAATTTATTATTTAAACGCGGTCTTTCTTTTTCCGTGATAGCTATTATATCCTTAGCAAATTCTTCTAATCTGCCGAGGCTTCCTTTGGGCTTAATCAGCTTGTCTAGCCTGCGTCCGGCAATTTTATGAAATTTTTCTTTGTTTACCGGTTTTATAGAATCGGTCATGGAATAGAGATAATCCCTTTCGTTCATATTTCCCCTTTTATTTGCTTTAGCGGCAATGGATTGCCGGCGATAACGCAGTATGCTTCATCGGATAACGCCGAGAGTTTCTGTTCCATTAAACCGTTTAACTCTATGAATTTTCTTAAATAAGCATCCGCAGGAACCATATTGAAGCCGAGGGAATCGGCGACCGTTACTACCGAGCATTTAATTTTTTTTAAATCGGCGCATATTTTAAGAATAGCATCAAAAGTAAAATCATAATCCGAAATATCTTTAAACGCGGATGAAAGCCACAGCGTCATAGAATCAATGAGAATTACGGTTTTCATATTGAGCGGCGCCCCGCAAATTTTATCGATTTCGCCGCTTAAATTTTCAAAATTTTCGCGAACTTCGAAGACGCCGCTTCTTTTCTCTTTATGTTTTTTGATTTTTTGCATCATATCTTCGTCTGGTTCGCAAAAGTTTTTACCGCTGAATTTTGCCGTAGCTATGAAATAAAGCGAACTATCGGTTCTTTTTTCTAACGGAGGCGTTTCCGTTCCGGAAAAATAAGAGCTGTATATGGAAATCGCTGTTTTTTCGGCAAAATCCGATTTTCCGGAAGATATGCCGCCTGTTATGAAAATCTTAGGCATCGCCTTTATTTCCATTTTAATTTTTTCAATTATTATACTATATTTTTTAATCCCTATCCGATAAATTTTGATTAATGCCGGGAATATGTTATATTATAAATATCGCAGAGAAAAACAAAATTAAAAGCAGGCCGGTAAGGCAGGCCGGCAGGAAGAAAGAAGCATTAAAAATAAGGAGAAATATAATATATGACGGAAAAGGAGTATGCGGCTAAAAACATTTTCTCGAATGCAGCGGAATTTGTTTCTGAAAGGGAAAACATCGATAAAAAGAAGCTTATAGAAAACATTGCAAACGGCAAAGCGGTTATTTTGCACAATAAGAATAAAAACAGGTTCGTCGGCATAGGCAAGGGTCTGACCACAAAAATAAACGCAAGCATCGGAACTTCGACAAATCATATAAATATAGACGAAGAGATAAGAAAAGCGTCAGCCGCGGAAAAAGCCGGAGCCGATACGTTAATGGAACTTAGCGTAGGAGGGGATTTAAACTCTATAAGGCGGGAAATATTAAACGGCACGTCGCTGCCGGTAGGGACCGTTCCCCTGTATCAGGCATTCAGGGAAGCGATAGACCTGTATAAGGACCCCGTAAAAATGCCGGAAGACCTAGTTTTCGAGGTAATAGAAAAACAGTGCGCCGACGGGGTTTCTTTTATGGCGATTCATTCGGGTTTAAATTTAATATCTCTGGAAAGATTAAAAAAGCAGTCTTACAGGTATGCGGGGCTCGTTTCCAAAGGAGGGGCGTATTTAACCGCATGGATGATAGAAAACAATAAAGAAAATCCTTTATACGAAAGATTCGACGACCTTCTTAAGATATTAAAAAAATACGACACGGTTTTGAGCCTCGGAAACGGTTTAAGGGCGGGAGCTACGGCGGATTCTTTCGACAGAGCCTATATGCAGGAGCTTATCATAAATTGCGAGCTTTGCGACATTGCGCGGGATTACGGCGTACAGGCCATAGTCGAAGGCCCCGGCCATATCCCCATAGACGAGATAGAAGCTAACGTCAAGATACAGAAAAAAATGTCCGGAGACGCCCCCTTTTACGTTTTAGGCCCTCTCGTTACGGACGTAGCGGCGGGATACGACCATATATCTTCGGCGATAGGCGGGGCTTTATCTTCTTCTTACGGGGCGGATTTTTTATGTTATGTTACTCCCGCGGAACATCTCGGCCTGCCGTCCGAAGAAGACGTCGAAATCGGCGTTAAGACCGCAAAGATTGCCGCACATATAGGCGATATGATAAAATTGAAAAAGACCGAAGACGATTTGAATATATCCAAAGCCAGAAGGGACACAAACTGGAAAAATCAATTCAGATACTCGATAGACCCGGACTATTCCAAGGCGGTATTCAAATCAAAAAATCGCGACGATGCCGCGGGGTGCAGTATGTGCGGAGAATTTTGCGCTCCCTTAAGAGTAAAAAAATATTTCGGATATGAAATCAAACACGGTAAAAAATCTTAACGTTAAATTGGCGGCCGCCGTCTTATTTGCCCTTTTATTGGCCTCCTTTGTAATATTCAGCCTTAAAGGCATGGTTAAGATTTATAGGCTTAGGTCCGAACGGCAAGGACTGACGGCAGATATCTCGACGATTAAAAAAAGCAATAAAAAGATAGAAAGGCAGATATATGAACTGACCTATGACAAGCAATACGTCGCTAATATCGCAAGAGAAAAGCTGAATATGATAAAAAAGGGAGAGATAGTATTTAAATTTGTAGGAAAAGATAAAAAAAATAAAAATAATACCGGCGGGCAAAACAGACAGGTTCATACGGCGGTAAAATAATAGCTTAGGAAATAGGCTTAGGAAATTTCGAAATATTCTGGATAGAAACCGTCCTGCATTTTAATGTCGATAGTTTTATTTATTTTTTCTTCCAGCATTTTTAATTCTTTTTGATTTTCATATAATTTATTCATAACGTTGGGATGGACGGTTACGGTAATTTTTTTCGCCCTTGTTTTTTTTGCATGGTTAGAAACCGCCCTTAACAATTCAAAGCATACCGTATGCGCAGATTTTACCATGCCTGAGCCTTCACACACCGGACACTGTTCCAGAAATGTCGATGAAAGGCTGTTGCCCGTTCTTTTTCTCGTCATTTCTACGAGTCCGAGTTCGGTTATCCTGTTGATAGTAGTTTTAACCCTGTCGTTTTTGAGAGCGTCTTCCAAAGTCCTGTAAACTTTTTCTTTATGGTCTTCTTTTAACATATCTATGAAGTCTATTACTATAATGCCCCCGATATTCCTCAACCTTAGCTGGTAAGCTATTTCTTTCGCCGCTTCAAGATTTGTTTTCAGTATCGTATCTTCGAAATTTCTCTTTCCGACAAACTTGCCGGTGTTTACGTCTATTGCGGTCAGCGCCTCGGCATGGTCTATTATTATGTAGCCTCCGGATTTGAGCCAGACTTTTTTATTAAGCGCCTTAGAGATTTCCTTTTCTATATTAAACCGTTCAAATATCTGAATGCCCGTTTTATCCTTATATAATTCGACGATTTCGATATATTCGGGAGATTGTATAGAAAGAAAATTGACGATTTTTTGATATTCTTCCTTTTCGTCAACCCAAATTTTATCTACTTTTTTATTTAAAAAATCTCTTAATGCCCTTAAAGATATGCCGATATCACGAAAAATCAATTTAGGCGCCTTTGTTTTTACCTGTTCGTTGAAAATATTGTTCCATAGGCCGGTAAGAAACCTGATATCTCTTTCTATGTCTATTTCCGAAGCGTTTTCCGCCGCAGTTCTTATTATAAAACCCGTGCCTTCGCTTCTATATTTTAATACTATATTTTTAAGCCGTTTTTTTTCCGCATCGCTTCTAATTTTTCTTGAAATTCCTATAGAGGACGATGTCGGCATATATACCAAAAATCTGCCCGGGAGGGATATATGGCTGGTAACGCGGGCGCCTTTCGTTTTAACCGGTTCCTTTGCTATCTGGACGAGAATTTCCTGATTTTTTTTAATAAGCTGGTCGATATTTGGCAGTCCCTTTCTCTTTTTCTTGGCCTTTTTAGGCTTGGGGACATATCCGTCCGACTCTTCTTCGTTTCCGTTTCCGTAATTTTCGATTTCGGCCGGTTCCTCTGCTCCGGGTTCAAAAAAATCGTAATCCAAGGCGTCTATTTCGTAAAAATCCCCTGCATATAAAAATGCCGATTTTTCCCAGCCTATATCTATGAAGGATGCCTGTATCCCGGGAAGAACCTGCATTACTTTCCCTTTATATATATTTCCGTGACGGGGGGAACTTTCGTCGCGTTCAATAAAAATTTCCGCTAATTTGCCGTCTTCCATAAGAGCTACGCGTGTTTCGAAGTCGTCTTTATTGATTATAAGTTCAGTAGCCAATGGTGCTCCCAAATTTTATATGGAAAAAATTTTAGATTAACTTTTATTTTTAATCCATCATTATTTTAACACAATAAGCATGATAAAATAAATAAATTAAGTTTTTAAATTAAATTTTTATTTTAAATAGATATGGAATAAAAGCGGTTATAAATTTTTTTCTTCGATTTTTTTATTTGGATTTATTTATGGTTTGTATGATATAATAAAATAAAAATGAGGAAATTTTTTATATACCTTCATATTATGAATAAAAAAAAGAGGATATAAATTATATGGAAGAGAATGTTGTTCTTTGCGCCGTATGCGCATGGAGAGGCGTCTGCAGGAAAAAATACAGCGTTTCGGGAATCGAAATTTTTAACTGCGCCGATTTTTCTAGGGATGTTTCTCTTTCCATGTCCGGTTTCGACGACCTCATATCTTTTATAAATAATTTTAAAAATAACAGGGTAAATTGATTTGAAAAAAGATAAGCTTACGGCAGTTATAGTCTTTATAATAATTTTATTCATAGTTTTCGTTTTTGGACTGTTCGTAGGGAAAAAATTGTCGCCCAAAACATCAAAAGAAGGCACGATAAAAGAATCTTCCTTAAAAAATAAAAATAAACTTCGAGAAGAAAAAAACAATAAAGAACAAATCCCTGTTCAGGGAAGCAATATCAAATTTACTCCGCTCTCAAAAATTGCTCCTTTAAATAGCGGAAATAAATCTATCGGCCAAAAACCTGCTTCAATAAAAAAGGCGGTAAACAAGCCTTTAGTAAAGCCTGCAAATAAAACCGCAGAAAAACAAAAGCTTAAAACGAAGATAGTTTATATTAAAAAACCGGTTTACGTGTATAAATACATAGATAAAAAAAGTTTATCAAAAAAAGGCGCTCCTTTTTCCGCAAACCCCAAAATTTATTACACGATTCAAGTCGCGGCTCTTTCAAAATACGTTCAGGCTAAAGCCCTTGCGGACAAACTTAATTCCATGGGATTTTTTTCTTATATAGTTCCCGTCAGCGTCTCAGGCAAAAACGGAAAATCGACCTATCAGCAGATAAGGGTCGGAAAGTTCTCGACTATTAACGGAGCCAAATCGGTGGAAAACATTATATCGAAAAAATTTAAAGTCAAACCTTATATTATCAAGGTCGATTAACTTTCTCCATCTCTTCACGCAAACCGCCTTACCCGTACTCTTTATGTTTTGTTTTGGCGACCCTGAAATTTTCGGCAGCAGACTAAATCCTCTCAATATCTGTGTTATAATTTTATATAATATATAACTCCTATTACGAATTTACCGCTATTTAAATTTTAAATTAAAATTAATTGACAGTTCAGAAAAAATAGTATATATTAAACAGTAATTATTACTATATATTGGTTATTAAATTATTAAATTATTAAATTAAAATTAATTCAATCTAAGGGAGGTATTTTTATGTGCGAAAACGAAAATTATGAAGAATTTGAAATTGCCGCTTTAGGCAAACCGGTTCCTTCATTCGGGGAAATTAACACTTACGACCCAGTAACCCACGGTTTCGGAAAGTTCAGTTTAGAAGAAGCCAAAAAAAGCAAAAAATGGACTGTTCTTGTATTTTATCCAGCCGATTATACTTTTGTCTGTCCTACCGAACTCGCAGATTATGCGGAAAAGCAGGAAGAACTAGAAAAAATGGGCGCGCGTATAGTTTCTATAAGCACCGATACGCATTTTGTCCATATGGCATGGCAGAGGGACGAAAAGCTTTTGGAGAAGGTGAAATTTACCATGGGCGCAGACCCGACCGGCAAGGTTTCGCGCCTTTTCGACGTTTATGACGAGGAAAGCGGACTTGCTTTAAGGGGTACTTTTATAATTAATCCTGACGGCGTACTTGTCGCATCAGAGGTAAATTTCTATAATGTGGGCAGAAATGCGGACGAGCTCGTCAGAAAGATGGAAGCCAATATATATGTTTCGGCCCATACCGATGAAGTTTGCCCGGCAAAATGGCATAAAGGGGCAAAAACTATTAAACCTGGACCGAATGCCGTCGGCAAGGTTTATGAGGCATTGAAATAAAAATATTTAACCGCCCCGCCCTGCGGGCTTTCCCCTCCTTAAAAAGGAGGGGAGTTTTTATTACGTTTCCTGCATAGCTGACGGGCTTCTAACTCCCATCCTTTTTAAGGAGGGGAGTTTTTATTACGTTTCCTGCATAGCTGACGGGCTTCTAACTCCCATCCTTTTTAAGGAGGGGAGTTTTTATTACGTTTCCTGCATAGCTGACGGGCTTCTAACTCCCATCCTTTTTAAGGAGGGGAGGCATCAAGAACTCCTGACGTCGTCAACTATATCGCTTCCACCTCCCCTCCTTTTTAAGGAGGGGAGGCAGGCGTCAGCCTGACGGGGTGGTTTATTTTGTTATATATTAGACGTAATGTCGTAAATGCGCTTATAAGCTTCTTCCACGCCGCCCAGGTCTCTTCTAAATCTGTCTTTGTCCACTTTTTCAAGCGTCAGTTTGTCCCATAGCCTCATAGTGTCCGGAGTAATTTCATCGGCTAAAAGAATCCGGCCGTTAAAGATTCCGAATTCCAATTTATAATCTACCAGCAAAAGCCCGTTTTTATCGAAGAAGTCTTTTAAAACGCCGTTTATTTTTAAAGCTATATTTTCGGCTTCTTCAACGTCTTTAATTTCTCCCATGTCAAAAGCCTTTACGTATGTTTCGTTAATCATAGGGTCGCCGAGCTCGTCGCTTTTAAAATACAGTTCGAGCACGGGAGAAATAAGTTTTACCCCTTCTTCCACGCCCATTTTTTTTGCAAGGCTCCCGGCGGTATAATTTCTGACCACAAATTCGACGGGGAGCATTTTTAAATTATAAACAAGCATTTCTCTTTCGGACAATTTTTCGATAAAATGGCTTTCTATGCCGTTATTTTTCAAAAGTTTGAATAAGGAAACAGATATAGAATTGTTATATTCTCCTTTATTTGCGATGGTTCCCTTTTTTTGTCCGTTAAATGCAGTGGCGTCGTCTTTGAAATAGGTTATTAGTTTTTTTTCGTCGCCTCCATATTCGTAAAGCATCTTGGCTTTACCTTCGTAAATTTTTTTAAATCCCTTTTCTTCCGAAATGTTTTTCATATGCGCCTCCTGTATTTATTAATTTTATATTTATTATAATTTAAAACTTGTATAATTTTAAACCTAATGCAATTTAAAATCAATTCAAATAATGTTAAAATAAAACAATACGCATAATAAGCGGAAGCAACTAAAATCTTATAATCGCCTTAATTAATAAATATAAAATTGAATTATATTAACAGGCTGTATATTCCGTTCTTAATCGAACACCCATTCCGTTTTCAATCGAACGCTAATTTAATCTAAATTACTAGTGTATTTTTACTCCGCCTGAACGGCGCACTTTTAAATTGCCGTCGGCAGTAAAATTT
>JAJYJI010000082.1 GCA_021789605.1 bacterium | reverse complement strand
TCGGCAGAATATAATGCCAAAAATTAATAGCCGATTGTTTAAAATTGTCTATCGCTTTATTTTTAAGCATTGTTTATCTCTTTTATAGAATAATTTAAAATTTCCTTTCATAAGCCAATACTTTATACACGTAACCTTTATCCCTGTTTACATCCGGCGAACCCGAATTATAGCAAGCTAAACCCTTTTTAATACCGCCGAACCTTTTTACGCAACGGTATAAAATCCAAGAGCCGACCATTACGTTGTAGCAAGGATCCGCCAAGTTATTCCAATACGGCTTTAACTGTTTATACCAGACCGTATTTATCTGCATTACGCCGTAATCGTAAGTTCCGTTATTGTCGTAATCTACCGCCTGCGGATTAAATCCGCTTTCGGTATAGGCTACCGCCTTAATTAACGATACCGGCAAACCGTATTTAAAAGCGGCGCGGTTAAAGCAATAGCTTTGGGTGTGAGCAACGGAAACCGATAAAAAGAATACGGATAAAATTAATAAAAATGATAACTTACGCATATAAAATCAAATTTTAAATTTATTTATTTCCCGCTCCCGCGGCGTCTAAATATCCTACCCAGCAGTAAGTGTCCTGTGCCGGATGAACGTAATATAAGAATTTCTCGTAAATAGGCGTATCTTGCTTTTGGGCAAGCAAATCGTCCATGCGGACTACCGTATTCTGACAAGCGATATAACTATTTTTAGAATCTAAAGACTGATTTTTTTTGTATAACGCTCTGCCGAACAGGTAAGCCTCGTTAGTAACGGAGTTTACGATAGACTGTTTAGTTTTTAAATAACCCATAAAGCAATACGTTACTTCGGCGGGGGCAAACGTCGATAAAAGCTGTTTTTGCGCGTAATTCATCTTACGGGCTACCGCAGGATTATATTTACCTACAATAAAAGCCTTGCAGGCGGTATAACTTTGATTAATAGAAAGTTTATTATTTTTAGACTGCATAATATAGCCGGCTTTGTAGCTTACATTAGAAAAATTAACAAGGTTATTCAAAAGGTAAGCATTTGCCGTAGCAGGTAGTAATAAAATAGATAAAATAAAAAATAATTTTATTTTCGACATAAAATCCTCCTGAGTATTATTATATATATACGCTTTTTTTTGAGATACTTAAAATTTTAAGAAAAAATATCGATAGGTTCTTCTATTTGCTCTTTTATTTTTTCTTTAACAATTATAACATCTTTTACGCCTTTTAGTTCGTCCGGGATATTGGCGGTAGATTCCGATATAGAGCTAAATCCGAAAACTTCAAAATTGATTAATATCCCGAAAGCTTTAATTACATCTTCATTTTTAAATATAATCTGAACCGAATTAGAATAAAAACCGCTGTTTACGCGGGCTAATTGTCCGTTTTCATAAAGGATTTTAGAAATATAGTTTAAGCATCCTTCGCTTTGAGCCTTATCTTTTATATAATGAAACGGCTCTTTGCCTATTGATTTCATATATTGAGTTAAGGCGTTGCCTAAAGTAAACGGCGAAAAATAAATAATACCTGAAGTTAAAGCGACGGAATTAACATAAAATTGATTAGTTTTTTTATCGACGTTAAACGTATTGATAAAAGGCTTTAAAAAATCTATATATTTATCAACGTTAATCCAAGAATATTGATTGTCGGAATTATCGGGGTCGGTTTCAAAACCTAACGATATATTCTGATGTTGACCGTCATTCTTAAAAGCCGCCTGAACGGGCGGGGTAGTATCGGATTTATCAGGCGCAGGAATTAAGACGGGGGGCGCCGTATTATCGCCGGATAAAAACGATAAATCGTTATCCGCTTTGGTATCTGCCGGCAAAGAAATATCGGTTTGCGTTTGAGCGGGTTCCGGTTTAATTTCTACGGGCGGAGCGGGAGCGGTATTAGCGGCATCGCTATTTTCGATAACGCCTACGCTTTTTAAGAACTCTTGCGAATCCTGACTATGAGAGTTTAAATAATCGGATAACTCTTTAGCCCTTGCCGCTTGGTCGGCGGCTTTTAACATTAAATAAATCGTATTACTCGACTGAGTAAGGACTTTATGATGACTCGCCACCGCATCGAGAATATCCGATTTTTGAGGAACGCCTAAGTCTATAAGCATACGGGCGGATATTAACGGATGATCGCCCGTAGCATAGGTATTGGATAAATCAGGGACTTTACCTATATCATGCGCTAAGCAGGCTATTATGACGGGGGCTACGAAAGCCTGCTGTTCGGAACGGACTTTAATTTTTTCTATAAGCGAATTTAGGGCTTCTTCGCAGACATGCAAAGTATGGTCGGTTAGGGTAATCTGCCTGAATACGTCGTATTGGGTAACGTTTTTTATCATAGTAAGATTATCCTTAAAAGCTTTAGTCAGCGTATCTTTACCCGACGCTACCGACGGACAGCCGCCTTTTTTATCTAAAAACATTAAAAGCCTTACGATTATGTTATTCTGTTCGTCCGAGGATAAATAAGGCTCTATTTTATAATAAAAAGCGAGCAGGTTTTTGTTATCGATTATTTTGCCGGTATTTTCATCTTTAAAGCTTTTAATATCTGACTTTACGGCTTCTTCTATAACTTCTTTAGACGCTATTTTTAAACGGGTTTTACTTTCTTTAGTAACGGTAAATCCAAGTTCTGTTTTAATTTCATTTATAATCTCTTGTTTTAAATTTAAAGATATTTCGTCTTGGGATTTCCATAAAAAAGAAAGTTTATCAAGAGATATATCTACTTTTTGCTTAGCGGTAACGGTCTTTAAAATATGGTATAAAGCAAGGGTTAAGCCTATAGATATGCCTAAAAATAAAAGCAGGGCGGGGCGGGCAAATACATTCAAAGAATGCAGAAAAATAATAATATGATGTAATAACGGTAGCATTTTAGGCATATATTTGGCTCCTTTTATGCGGCTTTTTTTGTAAAAAAATAATCAAAAATTTTACGGACTATTCCGCGGGCAGGCTTTGCGGACGGCGCAGGTTTATCGACCTGCCTGCCGTCCCACATCCAATCGCCTGCTTCAGGCGGAACTGCCGTTGAGTTATTGAAACTGCCTGAATTGCCTGATGTTTTGTCTGATAAATCAAGCCTGCC
>JAJYJI010000081.1 GCA_021789605.1 bacterium | reverse complement strand
CGGCTTGTCTCTGGTTTATAGCCCGCGATAAAAAGAACCATAAATTTAGGGACAGAAGAGGCGAGGTTTTGTTTATAGACGCCCGCGAAATGGGCGTTATGATAGACAGAAGACACAGAGAGCTTACTGATGAAGAAATTAATAAAATCGCAGGTACTTACCATGCTTTCAGGGGCGAAGGAGGCGAGTATGAAGATATTGCCGGTTTCTGCAAAGCAGCGGTCATTGAAGAAATAAAAAAGCAGGGCTATATTTTAACTCCCGGCAGATATGTCGGCACTAAAGAAACGGAAGAAGACGACGAAGTATTCGAAGAAAAGATGAAACGGCTGACGGCGGAACTGTCTAAACAGATGGAAGAAGAGAAAAGGCTGGACGAAGAAATTAAAAAACAGCTTTCAAAAATAGGGATAAATTTGAAATAAGAATTTATGAAAAATATTAAAAACAAATCACGACAAAACGAAATTAAAAATGAATTAGCCATATATCAATCGGAAAGCGGGGCAATCGAATTTAGAGGAGATTGGCAAAATGAAACTATATGGGCGACTCAAGCCCATATTGCAGATTTATTTGAAGTAGATAGGACAGTTGTAACTAAACATATAAGAAATATAATTAAATTTGGTGAAGTTGATGAAAAAAGCAATGTGCAAAAAATGCACATTGCAAATTCAGATAAGCCTGTCGCTTTTTATTCTTTAGATATAATCTTGGCTATTGGCTACAGAGTAAATTCCAAAACAGCCATTAAATTTCGCAGGTGGGCGTCGGAAGTTTTAAAACAGCATATTTTTAAAGGTTTTACGGTCAACAAAGAACGTATTGCGTCAAATTATAAACTGTTTTTAAAAGCGTTAGACGATGTAAAGGCTCTTTTACCGGAAAGCAGTAAGACAGATACGTTAAATATCTTAGAACTCGTATCTATTTTTGCAGATACGTGGTTTTCTTTGAATGCTTACGATGCCGAAGAACTGCCAAAAGCAGGGATTACGAAAAATCAGATAGAAATTACGGCAAATGAATTAAGAAATGCCTTACAGGAACTAAAAAAAGAACTCATTGCCAAAAACGAAGCCGCCGATTTATTCGGTATCGAAAGGAAGGAAAGGAATATAGAAAATATCGTCGGAAACGTCTTTCAATCTTTCGGCGGAGAATATGTCTATCCGACCGGAGGGGAGTATCCTAGAGAAAGATATCCTTTGCTCTCGGAAAGAGAAAACGTAATCGTTATAGTAGCGGAGAACAGTACGTCGAGCGGCTCGGCTGGAAGAGCGTTAAGAATTTAAACTATTTTCATAAATTATATCCGGATATATTTATAGCGAAAGTCGTCGGAAAATCCATGGAGCCGACCATACCTGACGGCAGTTATTGCATATTCCGTTATGAACCGCAAGGTTCGCGCGAAGGCAAAGTAATGCTTGCGGAAATGAGGCCTGCTTTAGACCCCGAAACGAATCAAAAGTTTACGGTAAAAAGATATCATAGCGAAAAAGAATATTCGGGAGAAGACGGAAGTTGGTCGCATACAAGAATTATTCTTTCTCCGGATAATAAAGACTTTGAAGACATCATATTAGAAAACGCTTCCGAAAACGATTTTAAAATAGTGGCGGAGTTTATTTCCGTCATATAAGCGATATTTGTAAATTTAGATTCAAAAACTAAATAATGAAAATAATTATTTTCGTTTTATAATCTATCAATATGATGTATAATAAGTTATAATATACATCATAACAGTAAATTATAAATGATTAAATTCATAAAAAGAGGAGCTTTAATGAGAAGAACGCAAATATATTTAGACGATGAAATATACGAAATTTTAAAGAAAGAAAGTTTGATTTTAGGTAAAAGTACATCTCAAATAATAAGAGAAAACCTCAAAAAAAACCTGGTAAATAAAAGCAATAAAATATCAAACGCCATAGACGATTCTAAAGGCGCGTGGAAAGACAAATCCGATTTTAAAATTAACTATTTTATTAGAAAATTAAGAAAGGGAAATAGAATTGATAATTTTTGATACGGACATTATCATTTGGATATTAAGAGGTAAAGAAACAATAGTGACTGACGCAAAACGCTTATCCGAAGAAACATCAGGCAAAATATATATAACGCCCATTCAGGTTGCGGAGGTTTATTCGGGAATGACGGACAAAGAGGAAAGAAAAACCCGTAAACTTATAGAAAGTTTTTATTTTTTAGATATAAATAAACGAATAGGCGAATTGGCTGGTATATATATAAATAAATATAGAAAGTCCCATCAAATAGAGCTTGCAGATGCAATCATAGGAGCTTCGGCAAAAAATTACAATTTTAAATTATACACATTAAATAAAAAGCACTACCCCATGCTTAGCAAAGACGATTTAATCAGTGCTTAGCAAAACGACCGTTAAACCATTTCTTTGCCGGCTTTATTACTGGCTTGTAAGATTCCAGGTCGGCTATATCTCCAGGTTTTTCCTTTGAAACGATAACCAATGGCGGAGGCGTCGTTAAAGAACAGCCGCCCCCGGACATTCTCGGATGGTAAATTTTTATTATAGACGGCTCGTCTTTTGTGTGGACGTAAAACCATCCGCAAATCTTATCCAGATTTTTTATTTCGTCCATCCTTTCCCTTAAAAATCCGGCTGCCGATCCGGCATCCATTTCGCCCTTTTCGTCATCCGTCTGGGTATAGGCGTAATGCCATTGCGAGCCGGAATTTTTAACGTCTTCTATAAGTTTTTCGACGGCCTCCCACTGCAAAAGGCCCGAAAAAGCTACCGTATCGGCTTTATAAGGCATATATTTTTTTCCGTTTTATTTTAATTATTTACATAAAATTATAACATAACGCAAGATATATTCAATATATAAAAAATTTTTGATTTATTTATAAAGATACTGCGATATACTTAATTATATAACGCTTATTTATTGAATCATTCAATATATGTTAAAAAGTGCGAAAAAAGCCGCAGGTTATATCAAAAGCTCCGTAATTAATTTAGCAGGTATGCGGGGTCTATTCAGAATAGCGTTAAAACTTCTTGTTAACGATAAGGGCAAGTTTTTGACTATTATTATAGGCGTTACGTTTGCGGTCTTTCTGATGAATCAGATGACTTCCATGTTTGCCGGAATCCTGGAATCGTCAGTATCTTCGGTAGCTAATGTGGGCGCACAGATGTGGG
>JAJYJI010000036.1 GCA_021789605.1 bacterium | reverse complement strand
TTCATAAGCGGATAACCTCCTTAATTTGCGTTAGTTGCGTTATCCGCTATTTTATTATTATTTTTAGTTAAGGAATAGACAAATTAAAAGTTATTTATATATAGACATTATAAAAGTTATTAACAGGGCACGATAACAAGTAAAAAAATATCCGTTATTATGTTATAATAATATAATTGTTAAATTAGTTCATAATATTGCGGTATAACATAATCGAAATGCGAAGAAGTAGAGTATTACCTTTTTATAACCCCAAGTGTTCCGATTATTTATATTATAATTTTATATAATGAATCGGCGACTTACTCATGATAAAAATAATAATGATAGAAGACGACAGCGAAATTGCTTCACTCTTAAAAGAATATTTATGCAGGTTCAATATGGATGTCGTAAACTTTGACAATGCCAATGACGGAATAGGAGCGATTAAACTTAAAAAGGATGAATTCGATATTCTCATTCTAGACCTTGGCCTGCCCGATATCGATGGGCTGGAAGTTTGCAGGATAGTTTCCGAATATTCAGATATACCCATAATAATATCGTCTGCGAGAAGCGACGATACGGACATAGTTTCCGGATTAGAACTCGGTGCGGACGATTATGTGGCAAAACCCTACAATCCGCGGGAACTTGTCGCAAGAATAAGGTCAGTTATAAGAAGGAAAAATAAAAGAAAGGATGAAAAATCCCCTAAAGATTTTGAAATAGACGAAATGGGCATGAACATTAAAAAAAACGGAGCGGCCATAGATCTTACCTCGGCGGAATATGAAATGTTCTCTATGCTTATTAAAAACAAAGGACGGGTAATAACAAGAGATTTTATTCTCGAAAACTCTAAAACAATGAACCTTGAAAGCGTGGATAGGAGCGTCGACGTTATAATAGGCAGACTAAGAAAAAAAATTTCCGACGACCCTAAAAATCCTAAATATATAAAATCCATAAGAGGTTTCGGATATAAATTCGATGATTGAAGTTATGCCATATATGAACAGGCATTCAATTTTATTTAAAATCAACATCGCTTTTGCCTTAAGTTTTGCCATATTATTATCGTTATTCATTTTAGCTCGCCAAATAATAAGTCACGACGAAACATTTTATCTTTTAAGACAGGTTATAATAGTTGCCAAGACCGGAAGTATATTAAAAAATAAATTTGCGGGGGCAACCTTAATTAAAGATAAAAAAAAATTGCAAACCGTTTTAAAAAACGGCAGCGTAATATTTAAGAAAAAAATGATGTTATTAAATAACCGTAATATAATATTATTAAATTTTAATGGATACAGGTATGCTTATATGCAGTCAAAAAGCGGCGATATTTTAATAGAAGGAACAGGCGATTCTAATCCGCAGAGAATTTTATTGTTGGCATATATTGGATTGAATTCGATACTTGCATTCCTGTATATAAGTATATTCAGGTCTATTTATCCGCTTGGAAAGTTTAGAAAGAATATGGAAGATTTCAAAGAAGGGAATATAGATATCGATTTGGAAGAATATATTAAAAGAAAAGACGAAATAGGATTTATAGCTAAAGAATTTAGGGAAGCTATGAATAATATTAAGAAAAATATAGATACCAGGGTCTGGTTTATAAGAAATGTCGCACACGAATTAAAAACCCCGGTAACAAAAGGAAAAATAGCATTAGAACTTTTAGAAAACGATAATAATAAAAAAATAATCTTTTATAATATTTTTACGCGGTTAGAATCGCTCATAAACGAACTGTTCATTACAGAAAAAATATCCATTACCGATGTAAAATTGAACATTTCTTTGTTTAAATTAAACAATCTTATAGATAAAGCCAAGTCGCTGCTATTTATCGAAAATTTAAAAATATATATGCAAGCCGATGCAGATTATAATATTAAAGTAGATGCCGAATTATTTATTATTGCCCTTAAAAATCTGCTGGATAATGGAATTAAATTTAGCGACGATAAAAGCGTAACCGTTAAAATAGAAAAAAGCGTAATAAGTTTTATAAGCAAAGGTGCAAGGCCAACTATTTCCGAAGACCTTATTTCCGAACCGTTTTTAAAAGACAAAGCTTTAAAAAATAAAGACGGATTCGGCTTGGGCCTATACATAACTAAACAGATACTTGAAAAGCACGGACTAAATATAAAATATAATTATGAAGACGGGAAAAACACATTTTTTATAAATTTTGCCAAAGCAGTTTAAGGATTTAAAAGATAAGGCGCTTTGAATTGGATTGTCAAAGCACAATTTTAGAATGCCAAATTTTAGAAACAAATTTTAGAAGCACCTTGAAATTTAAAAAATAAGCGTTATAATTAATATGAGAAAAGAAAATTGGTTCAAGCAAATAATTTTTTAAGCAGCATACCGCCATCAGTCAGTTTAATGCTTAACTTTAAGCACATTGGACGTTAATTACCAGTGACTGTGATGGCGGTTTTTATTTAATGTTTTTAAATTAAAATATGAGAGAGTCTGATGTCCGGATTTGAAAGCAGTTTTTTTGTACCGAATGTTCCATTAATAGTCGCATTCCTTGCGGGGTTTTTTTCATTCGCAAGTCCTTGCGTGTTTCCATTGATACCGTCTTATCTGTCATATATTTCCGGTTTTTCCGTAACCGAACTCACTGAATCTGGAGAGGAAGGCGGCAAAAGGGCAAGAAAAGCCGCAATTTTACATTCGCTTCTTTTTATATCAGGTTTTACTATAATTTTTGTTATTCTTGGAATATTCAGCGGAGAAGCGGCCAGTTTCATAAAATCTGCGTTGGTTATGAAAATCAGCGGCATAGTAGTAATTATTATGGGCATATATATTACCGGCATTTTAAACAATATTAAAATATTTTACTTCTTAAACAGGGAAGCCGGATTTAATTTGAAAAACAGACCGGCCGGCATTGCCGGTTCCATATTGATAGGAGCTATTTTTGCCGGAGCATGGACACCCTGCATAGGGCCCATACTGGCGTCTATTCTTTTTATAAGCGCGACGCTTCACAATTCTATTAAAGGAGGCTATTTGCTGTTTGTTTATTCTATGGGGCTCGGCATACCCTTTTTTATAAGCGCAGTCTCGCTAAATCTTTTCCTAACCGCATTCAGAAAGTTTAAAAAATATATACGGACGATACAAATTATAAGCGGAGTTTTATTAATAGCGGTTGGAATCTTAATATTTTTTAATTATCTTTCTATTATTTCTTTATATTTCGGCAATGCTTTTCATTATAATATACCTTATAATAAATAAAGAAGAGCCGGTTTGCAACAGCCGGTTAAACAATTTTATGCTTAACTATATTAAATAAAATTAAAATAATAGTTTTAATAAAAAATATATGAGGGAGGGGATATAAACGATGTTAATATCAAACAAAAAATGTAAAACTTTTACGGCGTTTTTTTTAATTATAGCCGTATTATCATTGCCGGCAACCGGTTTTGCTTTCGGTTATTGCGGAGGCGCGCCTTCAGAAAAACAGTTGCCCAGCAAAAGCGACACAAAAAAAGCTTATTCTATCCTTAAAACAACAAACAGGGACAGCATTAAAGATAATTGCATGGGATGCCATTATATGGTCGGTTTGATTTCTAAAATGAATAAAAAACAACGGGCGGAATGGTTTAGGGGAATAAAATATTTAAAAGAATCGATTAAGAAATAATAATTTTAATTAAAATAGAAAATTAAATAAAAGATAGAACCATTCTAATCAAAATTATATATCGATTATGCTTATACAGCTTATATTAATTAACTGAATAATTACGGGAGTCAGGTCTGCTTCCCCATAAGAAAATTCTCTAGGTTATACATAATTTACATTATTTACATATTGTAAAAATGTAAATTAAACTAACTTTTAATCTAAAGTAGTAACTTATGGGAACGCTGATTTATTATATATCCGGTTCTATATGCGGATTGTTTGCGGGATTCGTATTTTCTACGGTCGGAGCCGCAGGAGGAATACTTGCAAGTTTCGGATTTATTACCGTTTTGCATATCCATGCCGCCAATTCCGTGAAAGTAATGAGCCAGATTCTTGTTGTCGTATCCACCATCTTCTTTTAATTATATAAAAGATTTTATGTTATCTGCCGAAGGCAAAAATTCTGAGGCGGAACTTTCTGAAGATGACAAGGAAAGGCAATAAATTTTTAGGCATTATTTGCGTTCTATTTTCAATTACGCATGTCTTGCAATCTCCGCGTTATTCATCCATGAACCTGCCGTGGCCCTTGGATAAAATCTTTATCATCTTTAAATTATAATATACGAATTTAATTATCTGCCACGGTATAAAAGTTCTTATAAAAACCGTTGTTTTGGTAGGCGCCATAAAAGACCTTGCTTCTTTGGAGTATGGAACATATTCCGTAATGTTTTTTCCATCCTGTATTTTCATTATAAATCCGCCTCGCATTTAATTTTATTTTTTTTTTATATAATTTTTATAAATTATTAATCAGGAATAATATGCCAACCAAATTTCCCTTTCATCTTCCACAAAAATAAATAATGAAGCATATATTTAACCCAATGCCCCGCGAGACCTATATCGCCAAATGTGTAATTCAAATTTCTGCCGAATTTATATTTTTCGTAATCGGGAACTACAGGGTCCATAGTCAATAAAGCCGCGGAACCGTGAGTCAAGGATTTACCCATAGAGGTTATGCAGATGGCGCCAAATTTTGACATTGAGGCATAATGGGCGGGCTCTTTCTCTCCCTTTTTAATCATATCTATTATAGACATTGCGACCGTATGCCCTATTATTCCCGAAGCCATGCCGGTTCTGGGCGGGCTCGGCACAATCGACGTGCCGTCCGGCGATTTAAAAGGTTTGCTTATGGGATGCGGAGGCGCAAAAGCTATTCCTGCCGCGAATATGTTTTTATAAATTTGGTTATTGTAAGTTTTCGGCCAATCCGATGTATCCCATTCATCGAATGGCCTTGCGGAAGAATCGTAATCGGCATCTACTTTCATGAATCCGCTCGGCACGCACATCTGATTTTTAATATCATTGCCGTTTTTATCCCTATAAGATATCGGAACGCCGGCGAAAGGCGGAATAAGCATTGCAAAATCGAACTCTAATCCGCCTTCTGCTCCATCGATAGTTATATAATTAAGCGAACCGTTTTCGACTTTACGGACGTGCGCCCTTTCCACCCATTTTATTCCTTTTTCGAGAAATGTTGATTCGGCAAACAGTTTACCGGATACAAAATTTCCGCTTTTTTTAACAATAACTCCCCCTACTCCAAAATCTCCAAGCGAAGGTTCGTTAGATATCCATGTAATATCTGCCATGTTGCGAACCCCCCGCATATTCAAGTCGAATTCCAAGTTATGTATAAACTCAAAAGCCGCTCCCTGACATGTTGCGGTTCCGTGGCCAGTTCCGACGACAAATTTCTGCCTTTTACCCTGTTTCATCCTATCTACGGCTTTTAAATAATTATCTCTCGTTTTTACTGCATGGGGCAAAGTGCATATGGAATCGGAATAGCCAGAATCCGGCCCTAATCCGGGTGTGGCTGAGTAGTTAAGTTTTGGTCCTGTGGCATTAATCAGATAATCGTAATTAATAGATTCCTTAACGCCGTCCGGATATTTTATGACTACAAACTGGTCCTGCCCGTCAGGATGAATTTCTTCCGCCGCTCCGTTTTTAAATATAATTCCATGTTTTTTATACACCGGGGTTAAATCAAACTGCGTTTTTTCGGGTTTCATCGAACCTACGCCAACCCAAACTAAAGAAGGAACATAGGAAAAATTTTTCCTTGGAGTTACAACGATAACTTCATGTCTGCCGCCTAATGCTTTTTTTAGATTCAACGCGGCGGTATTGCCTGCAAAACCTGCTCCGAGAACTACGATGCGAGCCATTTTATATTCTTTACCCCCTTAAGATAAATTATTAAAATGAGATTTGAATTGTCATATTGACAATATATCTATACCGAAATAGACTAAAAATCGTTTTTATTTCGAATATTTATTTCGAATATAAATATATTTAAATATTTAAATATATATATTATAACATAATTAGAAACGATTTAAAAGACAATAATTTACCCCCCCCAAAAAAAAATTGCCGATAGAAATTCTTTGCTTCTATCCTGACCTATTTTAAAGCGATTTTTTTAAGTAAAATTAATTTTACATTTCTCTAAAAATCTGTTTTTTAAAAAATAAGCCGTAATTATACAATTTTATACAAAAATAGCAGTTTTTAAGACAAGGCTTTCCTGTTTGCTTTTAATTATAAATATTCAATGCTATTTATGCGAATATAAAACAATTATCCCTCACTCGTTCATATAGCATAAGTTTATCCACGGTAGAAGCAAGGAGGAGGACCAACCGCCTTCCGTGGTTTACTAACCTGCCCGCTATGTTCACGATAGACCATCTGATAGTTTCTATGGTTTTTGTTCTGTATTCTTCAGGAAGCAGGCGCTCTTTCATTATTACCGTAGTATTATATACCAGTACCCCTATGGCAAAGAACAAAGCATTGTACCGTCTTTAGACTTATAGAATAATATTATAGGAATCTCGTTTAAAGTAGCTATTATCGGCCTATAGCCTTTAAAGCCCATATACGTTTTAGCCGCATCCAATTTATTGGCTTCTATTATGGCAGGGTCTATAAAAAGGGCGTATTCGTTATTTTTGTCTAAAGACAGGGCTGTTTTGTTTATTTCGTCGATTACCTTTTTAAATTCGTTAAGCCCTATTCTGCCGAGTCTTCCTGGCCAGTCTTAGAATGTGGAAGTAGAGGGGATTTTAATTTGAGTAAGTTCCATAATGGTTTTACCGCCTGTTAATTCTTTTAAATCTTCTATATGTCTGCCGCCGTCGAATAACAAAAGCATAAGAGGTATTTATATAGGAGGATGATTTATAACCTCTGTTGGAACCGGGAAGAGGCATGAACTTATCTATCAGTAAGTCGATGTTTAGCATTTCAGCGTAAATTGCAACGCCCGACCTCGGAGTTATTTTTTCTTTCGTGATTCCCAGCTGTTAATAACTTTTAATTATTCGACAATTTGATATATTAAAGTTCTTGAAGTATAATAGAAAAAATATAAAATATACAGGCTAAATATAAGAGCAAAGAGTGTTATGGAAACCCTAGATAGAATTAAATTAATTTATTCTTTCAACGATAAGGATGCCTCTAATTTAATACAATTGAATGATTTAATGAAAACCAACTCTGACGAGTTTATTTCTAACGTTTATTCATTTATCTCTAATTTTGACGATTTCAGCAAGTTTCTGCCTAACGAAGAAATAAGGAATAGGCACCAGGAAAAACTTAGACAATGGTTTGCGGGGCTTTTTTCGGGAACGTATAACAATGAATACTTGCGAAAGCTTAAGCGTATAGGCGAAGTCCACGCAGACATTAAACTGCCGTCCCATTACGTCAGCGCAACGATGAATTATATTCGAAATTACATACTTGGAATTATTCTCAAAAATTTCCCTGGTTCAAGTAAAAGAGATGAATTTAGCTCATCCGTAAATAAAATTATCGATATAAATTTAGATATCATTATAAGCTCATATATAAACGAAGGAAAATTTTATATCGCAAACACGAAATTCGAAACGAAAATAATAAAATTTAGTTCCAAATTTTCTTATATATTAGATTTGGCTTTGGTTATATCTCTTATAATTGCCACTATCATGGTATTCTTGCTTTTTATATTTGAAATTTACGATTTTGCTTTTAAAGGAGGGGCTTTTGAATCCACAATCATAGATATTCTAGGCGCGATGCTGATAGTCTGGGCGATAAGAGAGCTTTTGGAAGAAGAAGTAAAAAAACTGCAGGGACATAAATTTGCTTTAAGCGCATTTATAGGCCTTGCTATGGCCGCGCTTTTAAGGAAAATTTTGATTTTTTCGCTAGTTCCCAAAAAATCCATCGAAGTTGCCATTCTTGGATTTCTTGTTTTAGTTTTGGGCATTGTTTATTGGCTTATGAACAAAAATGAAAAAAATTAAAATTTAATTGCGTATCGCATATTTTAAAAATCTGGAAAAAACCCTAATCCTTCGTTAGAAAATATTCAGATGTTTCTTTTATGCGTAAATACCGCATAAACGGCATATTTTTCCGATGAAAACGGCATGCTTTTTCAATACATACGGAAAAATATATGCTTATATCCGCTTTCGCGGGTATCGGCATCCGCGTCTATCGAAGCACGTCTTTGGTACGGACGCCAATGGAAGCCCGCCGGGTGAAAAGTTAAATTCCCGTATTGTCATTTCCGCGTAATCAGGTACGGTTTAAAGCCGCATATATTAAAACGGCTCATCCGGGAAATAAAAATTCTAATGCAGGATTAAAATTGTTCTGCTTTAACTAAAGTTAAAATAGTGGTAGAATAAATAATAGATAAAAAAGAAAATTCTATCTATTATGTTAAATGAAATTATTTTCGGGATGTGGCGCAGCTGGTAGCGCACCTGCTTTGGGAGCAGGGGGTCGCACGTTCAAATCGTGTCATCCCGACCATTCAAAATCCTTATAAATCTTATTTTTAAATCCTTTTAAAAATATGTTAAAATATATAAAAGAAAAAGAAAGAAAATAAAAAACTAATAAAGATTATATTGGAACCAATATTAAGAAAAATAGGAACAGATATGGATATAATAGAAGCCGTTGAAACAAGAAAAAGCATTAGAAAATTTAAATCCGACGACGTCGATTTGAATCAAATTAAAAGAATCATCGGAATTTCAATTAATTCTCCTAGCGGCGGCAATGCACAAAACTGGTTTACATACATAATTAAGAATAAAGATACTCTTAATATGATGAGGGCAGCGGTTGAAAGCGTGTACAAAAAAATTACGGGAAAAGACGCTCCGGGTGTTTACGCTTTTTTCAACGAAGCCCCTGTAGTTCTCGCGGTAGTTCAAAAACCTTATATAGGAAGCCTCGATTCAATACTTGAGAATGTTGATAAAAATAGAAACTATGACAGAAAATTTATAGTGAATCCGGGACTTCAAGGCGTTGCAAGCTTTATAACGCATATCCTGCTTCTCGTTCATAACGAAGGACTTGGGGCATGCTGGATGACCGGACCGTTAATCGCCAAGCCTGAAATAGAAAATATAATAGGAGTGAAAAATCCCGATAATCTTGTCGCATTAATCCCTATAGGAAAGCCGGTAGAAAGACAATCTAAATCATCCAGAAATGATGTTTCGACGGCAGCCAAAATTATTGAATAGAGGGAGACGGCCGGAACTGCCCTGTCTTTTCTGGCGAAGTTTACCTGTCCGGATAGAATAATTAAAGACAGCGTAGAAATAAGGACAACATCGATAACCCTATAGCTTTCAGACCTTTTATCCGCCTTGCTGGCAAATTCGTCTTTTTTGCGTTATATTACAAATTCCCGATAAAATTTCATTATAAATCTTCGACACAAATATTACGGCTAATCTTAAAAATACTTTAAGCTTGTATAGATAGGAGAAAATAACTTATATCCCAAATTACCTTAACGTTTTACCTTTAGGTTTGACATTTATTTATTATGCGTTATACTTAAAAACAAAACGATAAATTATTTAAAATATTTAATGGAGGTTTAATGATGTATAAAAAAATTAAAGTTGCATTTCTTGCAAATGTAATCGTATCGATATCGGTATTTTTATTCGCACTTTCATTCGTATATCCGTCAAGCGTTTTTGCATCTTCTTCGGCATGGAATACTCCTTGCGGGTCTGGCAGTTTTGCAGGCGCTTCTTATTTATCGACGCCGTGCGGTTCCTCTTATAATTGCTGTATCCCGCCCGCAAGAACCGCCGTTTCCGGCCCCGAAGTTCAGGTTAATAAGCCGGTGGTTGCGGTTAAACCGGTAAAAAATGTTAAAAAAGCTGCTTCAAATTACAATATTTCGGAAAATTCTAACGATATTCGCTTTGGCTTTAATGCTTCTATTCTCACTGCCGAAGATACGGCGATTCTGCGTAGAGATGCCGACTATTTAATGCATAATCCTGACGTAACGGTGCAGATTCAAGGTAACTGCGACAGGAGAGGTTCCGAAGAATACAATATGGCTCTGGGCTGGAGAAGAGCTAATGCCGCAAAAGCATATTTAGAAAAATTAGGCGTTAATGGAGAAAGGCTTAAAACTATCAGCTTCGGAAAAGAAAAACCGATTTGCCACGCGCATACCAATGCGTGCTATGCCATAAACAGAAGAGACCATTTCGTCGTTATTTCTAAATAATAATTGAGCGTATTCGGGTTCTATCTTTTATGATATTATAAAATATTATAAAGTAAAATAGCGACTATTATATAGCTGCTGCCTAATCCTGCATTAGAATTTTTATTTCCCGGATGAGCCGTTTTAATATATGCGGCTTTAAACCGTACCTGATTACGCGGAAATGACAATACGGGAATTTAACTTTTCACCCGGCGGGCTTCCATTGGCGTCCGTACCAAAGACGTGCTTCGATAGACGCGGATGCCGATACCCGCGAAAGCGGATATAAGCATATATTTTTCCGTATGTATTGAAAAAGCATGCCGTTTTCATCGGAAAAATATGCCGTTTATGCGGTATTTACGCATAAAAGAAACATCTGAATATTTTCTAACGAAGGATTAGGGTTACTATTTTACTTTATATATTATAGAAAGAAATGAGGAGGTTAATAAAATGAAAGGTGTTAAAATAGCCATAATAGGATTTATAGTGCTGGTCGTAATAAATTTTCTTAGCGCGTGCGGTCTTTTAATAGTGGGAGGCCTTGGGGGCACGACGGGTTACCTTGCGGCAAAGCAGGGGTATGGAGTCCAATCGCCGGTTACCCATAAATAGAAGAAAAGATTTTTTTAAAATCAAAAAGGAGTGAAATCATGAAAGATTTTAGAATATTTTCGTTTGTTTTTATTTTTGCCTGCATGTCGTTATTTGCTTATTTGCCGAAAGCATCAGCGCAACCAGAAATTAGGATATCCATGCTTCCTAAAATTCCGGGTTATAGAATCATTAACGATTACGGCGATTATTTCACAAACAGCCATATTTATATTAAGAGTATAATTGATTCCATAGAAAGTCAGGCGCCTAGTCTGGGAGCTAATGCCTGCATAAGTTTAAGACTGCTTTTAATAGGGCATATTAAAGGAAAAGATAATCTTCAACATGCCGCTTTTATAGGCTATTGCGAGTATGTAAAACTTATTCCGGGTAAGATTAATAAATATCAATACCACCCGAAAATAAAATAATGTTAAAAAACATATATGCTTAGGTAATCGGCACAGAGATAAAATTAAAAAAACAATAGAAAAAAGAAAAAACTAAAGGTTTTGCCGCAAAGCCCATGAATTCTGCGTAAAGCATTAAAATTAATAAGTTCGCGCCCACTAAATATTTTTGCATTTCGTTTCTTTTTTTATATCTATAATTATTTTAGTATGTTATAACATAAAAAGAAAACCACAATAAGCAAACAATCCTATTTTTTTGTATATTATTAAATAATAAAAATAATAATTTTTTATACTCTCATTTTTAAGCTATATGGATTTTTAAATTTTAAAATAATTCAAATAACCTAACCCTTAAGGAGAGTATTTATGAAGCTTTCTACAATCCGCTACAACCGCTATTACGTTTTTATTATTTTAAGCCTTTTTCTAATATCCGCTTCCATGATTCTTTCCGGCTGCGGCGGAAGCTCCAGCTCTTCCGGCACATCAATCAACACCTACGTTGCCGGAAAGTACTGTTTCGACAATGCCATAGACTCCTCGGGAAACATATGGGTAGCTAACGCGGGCGACGGAACCCCTGGAACTGCCTTAAGCGACAGCAACGTTACGGAGCTTAGCCCCTCCGGCACGGTTATAGGTACTTACGCTGCGGGAACATTCCCTATCGGCATGGCCATAGACAAATCTGGAAACGTTTGGATCGAAAATTACGGAGACGGAAAGGCAGGTTTAGCCCCGGGCGACAGCAACGTTACGGAGCTTAGCCCCTCCGGCGCACTTATCGGCACCTACGTCGCCGGAACTTATCCCGCGGGAGGCATAGCCATAGACAAATCGGGTAACGTTTGGGTAACAAACTGGGGCTCGGTTTCCGGAACAGCGGGGACCCCGGGAACGGCCGTAGGCGACAGCAATGTTACCGAATTTAGCCCTACAGGCGCAGTTATCGGCACTTTCGTTGCCGGAAGTTCGCCCGGAGGCATAGCCATAGATTCAGCGGGAAACATTTGGGTTGCGAATAAAGGCGATGGAACCGCGGGGACGGGTTTGATGCAGGGCAACGTTACCGAACTGAGTTCCACCGGCCAGTTTATAGCCACCTACGTGGCAGGAAGCCATCCCGAAGGCATAGCCGTAGATCCATCCGGTAATATATGGGTCGTTAATAAGGGCAACGGAATAGTAGGCACTGCCCCGGGCGACAGCAGCGTTACGGAGCTTAGCCCCTCCGGCACGGTTATAGGCACTTACGCCGCCGGAACTTATCCCGAAATCGTAGCCATAGATTCCGCCGGAAACGTATGGGTGTCAAACGGCTACGGCAGGGTAATAGGAAATGTCCCTTCCGTAAGCAACGTTACGGAGTTGAATCCATCCGGCGCCGTTATAAACACTTTCGCTACCGGATATCAACCTTACGGCATAGCCATAGACACGGCGGGAAACGTATGGGTTACGAATTACGGGAACGGAACCCCCGGAACGGGCGCGACCAACAGCAACGTTCAGGAGTATGTCGGAGCCGCTAAAGGGCCGCAGTATTTCCCATATTCGGGGCCGCAGTGGCCGGGTGCGGAGTAACAGCAGTTGACAGTTATCGGCGGACAAAAAGGTTTTACTTGTTCTTTATTTTTCCGCTATTCTTTGTATGCGCGGTAGCGGAAGAATTTCTATTAAATTAATTTTAATCCCTACTTAACTTAAACATTATAATTTAGGTGAACTATAATGAAAAAAAAAGAGGACAAGAAACAAGCATGCGCGATATCGAAAGGAAAATTTACGCGCCGGGATTTTCTTAAATATACCGCGGGGACTATAGGATACATTTCTTTAGCTTCCTTAGGATTAGGTTCGCTGTCCGGATGCGGCGGCAGCGGAGGGTCGCAGACGCAAATACTCAGTTACCCGATAGACCCAAATGTTCAAACTACGCTTCAGAGAATGCTCTCTTTCCCGATATATTTATATACAGACGGCAATAGCACGACCAAGCCCATGAATCCGGATAAAAGCGGACCCGGCCTTACAATGCCTGAGCTTCAGGATGTTTCTCAATACGGCGCTTTGGGATACGGCACATGGACGTTCGGAGCGCCGCTTCCTGCGCAGACCAGAACCGACATTATGTCTTCCGGTTATGCCCTGCCAGCGTCCAATACGACCTTGAAATTTGTAAATTTCTTTACTATATCAGACATTCATATCACCGACAAAGAAGCGCCGAACCAGTTTATTTATTTACAGGAAGAAAGCCCTTTCGCTCATAATAACGTTCCGATTTACTCGCCCGTAATGATGTGTACGACCCAAGTTTTAGATGCCGCCGTTCAGACGATAAATGCCCTTCACAAGACTAACGCTTTCGATTTCGGAATATCTTTAGGAGACTGCGCAAACAGCACGACTTATAAGGAATTAAGATGGTACATAGACGTTATAGACGGAAAAGTTATTACCCCTAGTTCAGGCGATAATCTCGGCGCCGGAACAATAGATTACCAGATGCCTTATCAGGCGGCGGGTTTAGATAAATCAATTCCCTGGTATCAGGCCATAGGCAACCACGATAAATTTTTTCTAGGTTCGTTCCCCGTCGATGCCGACCCGTCTATCGGATTAAGGCAGTCTTATCTTGCCGATACCGTGTGGAACGTGCCGGATATTTTAGTGCCGTCTATTTCAACAGCTAATTTAGCCGGTTTTTACCCTGTTTTATTCAATATGGAAAACCTAAAAATATTTACCCCTACATACTATCAAGGCGTATTCAACGGACTGTCTCCTTACGGCCAAATTATAGACGAAGGGCCTCTCAGTCTTTATTCCAGCGCTCCCGTCATAGCGGCCGACGCTAACAGGTACTCTCTGACCAACTCTGAATGGATCCAGGAATTTTTTAACACGACTACGACTCCCGTCGGACACGGATTCAACCTCGTCGAAGCAGGGCAGGGCAGCGATTTTGCATGCTACAGCTTCCTTCCTAAATCGAATATTCCCTTAAAGGTTATAGTGCTTGACGATGTCCAGTCTCCCTTAGACGGTTCAGGCGATATTCACGGACACGGCTATTTAGACGCAAACCGTTGGGCATGGCTGCAGAAAGAACTAAGCGACGGTCAGGCAAACAACCAGCTTATGATAATAGCAGCCCATATTCCTATTGGCGTTATGGATATAGGTTCTGAAATGGAATGGTGGCAGAACGAATATAATACCGCGCCGGAATATCGGAATGCCGTAGATTTTCAGGGATTGGTCAATACGCTTCAAAACAGTACCAATCTTCTTATGTGGGTAGCAGGGCACAGGCATCTTAATACGGTTAAGGCGTTTGTATCGCCTGACCCGGCAAATGCGCCGGAACAGGGATTCTGGCACGTCGAAACTTCGTCGTTAAGAGATTTTCCTCAGCAGTTCCGCACTTTCGAAATATATCTTAACAGCGATTATACCGTTTCTATAGTTACTACGAACGTAGACCCGTCCGTAGCCGAAGGAACGCCCGCCGCAACTTCGCGCGGATATGCGGTTGCGGTTCAGCAAATTATTCAAGAAAATAAGCAATTGAATACGATAAATCCGGTTTATTATTCCAGCAAACCCGCCGCTTCTTCTACGGCTATTAACAATTCTATACCGCCGTTCGATTTAACGACCTTAAAGCCTGTAGATATGAGTAGCGTGCCCGTTCCCAGTATGGACCCGTCTAGGCCTCAGGACAACACCGGAGATAAATCAATTCAGTGGGTTGACCTGTCGAATCCGCCGGCAGGGGAAACTGCCGTTCCATACAACGCTTCGTATAACGCGGTGCTTTTGAAACAGTTAAGCCCAGCTATGATAAGCGCTTTGAAACAGCAATTTCCGGTTGTGTGATGAAAGGCGATAGAGCATGAATATCTTATAAGCGCGCCAAAACTTTTGGCCCAAGTTTATGATAAACGGCAAACTTCATCAGTACCCTGTTAAATGTAAAATGAAAGATAAACCTTCTGCCGAGAATATAGCGAACACAGAACATCGCGAAAGGCGGCCAGATTAACATACTCACGATGCGGAATCAACGGCTTCGAGATTTGAGGTGCAATTAGGGCAGCGTTTGGCCGCCAAGGGAATACTGGTAGCGCAGAATGGGCAGTTCTTAGCTACGACCGGCGCCGCCGGCTTAGGATTGAGGCGATTAATAGCCCGCACCATACTGAATATCACCAGAGCTATAATCAGAAAGCTGATGATAGAATTGATGAACAATCCATAATTTAGGGTCACTGCACCCGCTTTCTTTGCCGCAGCCAACGTCGTGTAAGGGCCTGGAGTCTTACCCTCGTGAAGGAGCAGGAACAGATTGCTAAAATCTACCTTGCCCAGAAGGAGACCTATGGGAGGCATTATCACATTTTTCACCAAGGAAGTGACAATTGCGGAAAAAGCTACCCCGACTACAAAGGCCACGGCCATGTCGATCACATTACCGCGCTGTAAAAACGTTTTGAAATCTTTAACAAAACTTCCCATAAGTAATTCCTGCGTAGTCAGTTGTAATCGAAAACTAAAATCGTCAATTAATCCATTCTTATTTCATATAATATTGCATACTTCACCCTTTGTCAAGACTTTTGACAAC
>JAJYJI010000035.1 GCA_021789605.1 bacterium | reverse complement strand
TGGATTGTTTAAAAAATTTTAGGATAAATTAGCCTTAAGTGCGCTTGAGCAAGTATAAGACTATTTCCACAGTGTTGCCCTTCATTGTTGCCCTTCATTTGACATTGTATAATTTTTATGATAACCTGTAATGAATAATTAATTTTATTTACTGTTCGTAAAGTATTATATTTTTATTTTAATCATTCATCAATCTTTTAAAAATTACATTTACTAAAATTAAATGTAATTTCCGTGTACATTGTTTTATTCGGATTAAACATCTATATAATATAATAATAATTTCTAAAATAATAATCTTATTTATATTATTATATATTATCGCATGCATATCTTTACGGGGTATATATATGCTAAGATTAAATAAACTTAAATCAAATTAATTTAAAAGGGGAGGTTAAAGTGAAACTATTTATTTATTTAATTGCATTGATGTCGTTTTTTGCATTTGGCGGAGTAAATGCCAATGCTATGTTAAATTCACAGGAGCAATCTAATGTGCCTGCTTCTAGCAACAATTCTTCAAACCAATACGATGCCCCTGCGGCACGTCCAACTATGCATTCAAATAACTATTATGCAAATAAGCCGGTGAAACTACATGTAAGTCCAGCCCATATTAAGACAGTAAAAAAAGTGGTATCAAAAGCTGTCAATGCTTTGGCAAAAAAAAATTACACTAAATTTATTAAAACTACGTCATCATCGTTGAAAAAAAATATAACTAAAACTAATTTCGATAAAGTTTCAAACTCTTTAAATAATAAATTGAAATTAAAAAACGGTTATAATATTCAATATATGACTGCGTTAAAACTATCAGGCGTCAAATTTTATGTTTGGAAATTATTATTAAAAAGCGGAAGATTTATATATATTAAAACGGTAATTAAAAACAATAAAATTAACGGACTATCTTTTATATAATTATAATATAAATAGTTATATTAAAGTTTATCGCTTAATTTTGCCAAAAGAAAATTTATTTTCTGCATAAATAGAGTGAATTTGCATTAGTTTACGCGGAAACGACGATAAATAAATTTAAATATTTCCAAAGATAAGTCGTTTCCGCGTAATATGGAGTAAAAAAACAAAATAATTACTATGCGGTTTGTTTATAAAGATTTTATTTTCACGGAAGATAAAATAAGATAATGATATATTTTTTCGGCTTTATTAACGCTTACCTTGTTTAAATTTTTCAGGTCAACGACCGTTTCATTAGATTTCAGCCCCTCTATAACGGAATAATAGCTTCCGTATCTTGTTCCGACGATAATACTTTTAGCCTGAAAAACGTTTTTATTTTTATTATAAATAAGGACAATGTCTTTATGGTCGATATGCGCTACCGCGGATATCGGAACAACCAAACGTTTGCTATAAGGCATTTTTATATATACATTTCCGTATGAATTAATTTTCAAGATATCCTTTTTATTATCTATAGATATTCTAGCCTTAATAAATTTCCCTTTTTTAAAAGTATATGGATAAATGTATGAAATTATACCGTGAAAAATCGTATTTCCATAATATGTAAATCTTAACGAAACACGCTTTCCAATATGAATAAATTTTAAATCTCGAACGTTTATAAATATTTTCATCCATAATTTTGATATATCGGCCAACTCGTAAAGTCTTGCGCTTGGCTTAACGTAACCGCCGTCAGAAATTAATTTTTTGACTACAATTCCGTTTATAGGTGAATATATAGGAATTTGTTTTATAATTTTATTATCTTTTTCTATTTTTTTAAGCTGATATTTATTTATTCCCCAGAATAAAAGTTTTTTTTCGGCGGATAAATAAATTGTTTCTGCCTGCGATTTAAAAGAAGTATTTTTAAGCCTTAGATAATTTTTATAATCAAGAACATAATCGTTTTCGGCATCGATTAAAGACGGACTATAAAGCAAAAACAGGGGCATTCCCTTATGAACTTTAATTCCAGCTTTGTCGGCATATATTTTAGATATATAGCCGCCGAATTTTAATGAAATAATTCTTACAAGAGGAGATGCAAATGTAGTTCTGCCGCTTGCCCGTATTGTAGGAAACACTTTAATTTCTTTTATGGTTCTAAAATACGGCTTTATTTTTTTTATATTATCAAGTTTTAATAGATGAATTTTGCTACTTTTCCCAATACCGATATTATAATTATAAAAATTGTATAATTTTTTATTATAGTAAATAACCGGCATTATAAAGAATCTATAAGCAATAAAAAGTATCACCGGTATTGCTACTAAAACCGCAGAAATAATTAATTTATTTTTAGCAGCCGTCGTTTTAACGCCGTTGAAAATTTTTTTTATTTTAAACATATTATAATTTCAATTTTTTAATTTATTTTGCCTAACGATGCCGTTAAATCGCTTTTGTTTATTAAGAAATTCAATTTATAGCTATTTGACAGCAATTCCGCTTTGACCATTTTTTTAAACGAATTAAGAAGTTCAAAAGCGGAGGTTTTTCCGAATATATATCTGTTTATATATAATTTCAAAAGAAGGGACGATTCGGGAAGATAAATCTTCTTTTCGGTTTCATAAAGTTTATAATATTTTTTAATTTTTGTTAAATATGTCGAAATTTTTCTTGACACCCCGCTATACTCCCAACTTCTTGCAAACATTGTAGAAATCATATTTTTTTTCGCTTTGTCGATTTCAGGAAACTGTCTCTGATTAAAATATAGCGGAATTTGAAGGCCTATCGAGCCTCCTAAGGCAGGTTGTATATCGTATCTATAGCCGTATTTTACATGAAAAATAATATTTGGATATAATCCCTGGTCAGCTAATTGTTTTTCATCTTTTGAATTTTTAAATAAAAAATTAATAGCTTTAAGCAAAGGGCTATTTTTAAAAGCTTCTAAAATAATATTTTTAAATTTTTTAGGCTTTAATTTTTTTATGTTAGGCAGAATTGCTTTTCCTTTCAGTTTATTTAGCTTTAATCCTGAGAACCTGGACAGTTCGTATAATGCTTCAAGTTTATCTTTTTCCATATCGGTTAATTGGTTTTTAAGCGCTATCATCTTTAGTTCAATTCTAATTACGTCGGTTTCTTTGGTTTTCCCCACGGCATAACCGTTGTCCGTATTTTTCTCCAATAGCTTTAACAGCGAATAATCGCTTTTTATTATAGCAATGTCGTTTTCTATTTGCGCAAGCCTGTAATAATAGTTTTTTACGTCGGCAACGGTAGAAACTCTTGCAGATTCGGTGATTTCCTTATTATAGGCGTAATAATTTTTTGCAATTTTGCTTCTTAAAAATAGTTTTGTCGGAAAAGGTATCAACTGAGTAAAAGTAAACCGTACTTTAGTTCCCTGATATACTTTGTTGCCTATCATAAAATTATTAAAACCGTCGGAATCATTATAACCGAATGCTATTTTGGGGTTAGGCAGGCTTTTTTCTATTTTGATATTTTCTTTAGAAGCTGCGGCTTTCATTTCTAAAGATTTCAAATTATAATTTTTCAGGGAATTTTTAATTAACCGCTTCAACGATAAAATTTTTTTCAGTTTTTTACTGTATTTTTTATTTATTAAAACTTTATTTGAGCGTTTTAAACCTGAACCGAAATTTTTTTTATCTCTGATTATCGAATGATGAAGTTTTTTTTTAAGTTTTTGGAAGCAAAAGACATGCTTGGGTAAGCCAGAAATAATATAGTTAGGACAAAAGGCATTAGAATAAAAAAAACCAGCGTAATTTTTGTTTCTTTTTTACTCATAGCAAATAAGTTTTTAATTAAATATTATGTTTACTATGTTACTATAAATCATAACAAAAATCAATGTAAACATCCATCCCAAATTTGCCGATAGAAAATTATCTTTATGGATAGCATGCAAACGCATGTCGTTTGCGTCATCCAGTGTTCACATAGCTTTAAGACCTATTTTAAGATTTCTATCGGCAAATTTGGAATAAATGCGGAACAAAAATCTGACTTTTTTTTACTTTATAACGCCTTTTTCTCTAAAGCTCTTATTTTTCTTTATTTTAATCCTTAATTTGAACATAAAAATTCTTATTTTCCCACTTTTTTGCATCCGTCCAATAAAACGTAAAAATAATTTCATCGTTTTCCTTTAAATTTTCCGTCGGCAAATCGGCATAAAAAACTCCTAGTCCGGAATCTTTTACTTCGGTATCGTTAACAGTGCGCCATCCATCGCTCGTCCAATGAACTAAAGCATGGGAAAGCGTTTCAATGCGCATTTTTTTTCCGGCGGGAATTTTATGCAATTTATGATTAAAGCGCCATTGCATAATATTTGACGTTACTCCGTTCTTAAGATAACGCAAAACGGTCTGAGGAGGCATGTCGAATACTCTTTCTTCAGTAATAGAACGGATAAGTTTCAAATATTCGGCGTGCGCCCATACCAAAGGCATAGCCGAACCGGACGGACGGCCAAAGAAAAGTCCCCGCTCCGGTATATCGTTGCTATCCCATACCTGTTCAGGAAAAAGCCCTATGCCGTCGGCAAAACTTTCCATTGTTTTTAGCAGGCGTTTTGCTTCTTCGAAATCTCCTAAGGCAACGCAGTAGTGTCCGCGTTCTCCGGAAAGAAGCGGCCAAAGCCTGCCTCTGCCCGTACCGTCAAAAGGACTGCCGTCCTGATGTTCGCCGTAACCGTCTCCGTTGTATCTATGCCAGCATGGACCGGAAGGCGTTTCTACTTTTAGCATTGCATCTATAACTTTTACCGTGTTTATTATTCTTTTGTCGTCCGCTTTTCTCAAACCGAATCGAACCAACGCCAAAGCGTCCGTACAAACAACCGAAGATATATGTGGATAACAGGATGCGGGCGGGCGGTTTTTAATACATATAACGTCGTCGCCTTCTTCAAAATCGGGCGGAGTAACCCTTACGTAAAAACCTTCTACCCCGGCTTTGTCTGCAAGTTCCCCTCCTTTTACGTAAAGCCAGCGGTCTATGCATGAATACCATGAATCCGCCGTTTCCCTTAAATATGGGGCATAATCGGACTCGCCGGCTAATTTGGCAAGTTCGGCTCCTATTATAAGAGCGGAAATTTCAGCCGCAATAGTATATGGAGTATAACCGCCGTTTTCTTCCCATCTATCCTGCTGCGTTACGGGACCGTTCTTTACTATATAGGCGAGGGCTCTTTTTACCATAGGCCAGAAACGGTTAATATCGCTTTCTAAAATAGCCGTTTCCCTGCGGGCAAGGTCTAAAAGCAAAACGGGCAGCGCCGTTTCGTCCATTTGAATGCCGTTCCAGTATGGAAAGCCGTCAAGCCACATATTTTGAGGCCAATGACCGTCGGATTCCTGAGTAGATTCAAAATATATAAGCATATTCATAACTTCCGATTTTATATTTGCGGCGATAAGTCCGCCTGCGGACTGAACCATATCGCGCGGCCAAATAAGATGATAGCCTCCTAGGTCGCCGTCTCCTTTCGAAAAACCCCACGGCACGGCAAGACTTGCAAGAACCGCCCCCGGAATATATTTAGACCTGTGAATTAATATTACCATGGCGCTTATAGAAAAAAGCTCATGCTTTTCGGCATAAAAAACAGGTTTTTGTTTTTGCCAAAACTCCTGCCATTTTCCAGCGTAAAATTCAAGAATTTTTTCAAAACCAACGTTTATAGAGGCTATAGATTGAAGCGCCGCTTCCGAAGGATTGCGCCCGAATCCCAGAGCCAGCAGAAAAGAGCCGTCTTCATCGAGCATTATTTCTCCGGTTAGCGCAACATTGCCGTTTTCGGCTCTTTTATAGACAGACGTAAGTTTTCCGTTTTTCTTTAAATCCTGCCAGCCGTCCGAAAAACCTACAAAACCGACCGAACAAGCTTTAAAACCTTTTTCGCTCATAAGGCATAAAGAAGTTTTATGACGTGAGGCAAAAAGTCCCGTTTTTCCTTTGAATTCATCAAACCAAGCCGTATTGCCCGCGCCATGATTGCCAATGTGGGATGCCGTAATTACATAGAGCCTGTATTTACCCGGCTTTAAAGGAGTAAATTTCCCTCTTATAATAACTACCGACCTTTTAGGGTCAGTTATAATATCTTTTTCTATCATGTAATACCCGTTTTCGCATAAGCTTTCTACGTGATATGCCGGTACGCCCGTATAAATAAGCGAAGGGGAATGTTTAGCATGCCTTTTTTCTTCCGAAAAAAAACCGTCGTCCGCCGTTACCACAAAACCAAGGTCGCGGATTGCCGCTTCGTCTTCTCTCGGCGAATAAACTTCGTTTAGAATACCGTGAGACATAGTAAACCATACGGAACTTCCGTTAAAAGCCGTTCCTACTGCGCTTTTATTAGCTCCCGTCCATCTGCCCGGTATTCCAGGCCATCCTGGAGCAAAAAATTCATTATTCATATTTACACCCGATTAAAATTACGCTAAATAAACTATGATTTAACGCAATATGTTTTGATTTATTTTATATATTTTTTATTTAAAATTACGAGAAATTTCTAAATTTAAATTTGGGATTAACCGCCATGGGTAAAATTAGCATAATCAATCATCGCTCCGTCTGCAAATATGGTACTGCCCGTTATATATGAAGCCGCATCGGAAACTAAGAACGCGGCGACGTCGGCAATTTCATCAGTACTGCCCATTCTGCCGAGCGGAATTTTGTCAAGAAGATCTTTAAGCGTCGCGGGATTGCTCCATACGCTTTTGTTGATAGCCGTTTGAATGGCGCCCGGCGCAAGAGACAGTACCCTGATACCCGACGAACCCAGTTCCTGCGCCATAGTTTTCGTAAGCATAGAAAGACCGGCTTTCGCAGCGGTATATCCGCTGTAACCGCTCCACGGAATTACTTCATGTACCGACGTCATATTTAATATAACGCCTTTTTTCTGGTTTATCATGTACTTTACGACTTCTCTTGCGCAGTAAAAAGGGCCGAATAAATTTATTTTGATTACTTTTTCCCATTCCGATATATCGGATTCGTATATAAGAGAATGTTTTCCGTCAATTCCGGCATTATTTACCAATATATCTACTCCGCCCCACTTTTTAACAAAAGTATCGACCATATTTTTAACTTCGCCGCTGTCTGAAACGTCTGCCTGAATATTAATAACTTCTGCCCCTAATGCTTTTATTTCCGAAGCAATTTTTTCCGCCGCATCGGGGTGGGAATGAAAATTTAATCCAATTTTTGCTCCGGCAGCGCCGAATTTTTTAGAGATAGATTCTCCGAGACCCGAACTTGCGCCGGTGATTAAAGCTCTTTTACCTTTTAAATTTATATCCATAACTGTTTATACCTCCTATTTTTTTACAAAAAAGGCGTCTGACGCCTTTTTACTTAAAATTAAATATGAAAAACTTTAAACGGGTCGTGTTCGAAATGATACACTTTAGCTACTTCTATTTCTAACATTTTAAGCCATTTCGTCTGAATAGATACGGCTACAAAAGCGCCGAGCAGCGGACCTATCCAGTAAACCCACCAACCGCTCCACATGCCCGACGCTAAAGACGGTCCAAAACTTCTTGCAGGATTAGTGCTGGTTCCTGAAATAGGAGCTTCAAAATAAACCATAACCGCATAAAGAAAAGGGAACAAAACGGGGGTAAATGGCCTCAAGCGTTTATAACCGAGAAATAAAAAAAGTCCGGCTACAAGACAGAAAGTCGTTACAGCTTCGCCTAAAACCGCTTCCGACGCGCCTCCTTTTCCTGGAATAGTCGCTCCGTAATATATCGCTTTTCCTATACTTCCCCAAAAAAGAAGCGTAAAAGCCCCGACCGCCGCTCCGAGAAACTGCGCTGCAACATAACCTATAGCCATAGTGCTCTTAATTTTGCCTTTCATCCAGAAAGAAAAGGTAACGACCGGATTAATATGAGCGCCGCTCCATTTCCCAACCGGCGAAAACGTTATAAGCATACCTGTGCCGCCGAATAAAAATCCCGTAAGAGCCCTTCTAATACCGGAACTTGGAATTAAAGAAACTATAGGGCTTCCTTTGCCGAAATCTAAAATTACGAAAGAAACTCCTATGCCTATAAGCAGAGCCGTCCCTATAAATTCTGAAAAATACAATTTCCATATTTTCATATTTTCATATTAACTCAAATTATATCATAAATAATATATTTACAGTTTTATATTTAATAATTTCAACGCGATACTATATAATCATAAATAAACCGTATCCTGCGTCTGCGGATATCCGGTTTTTAAAAAAAGCAGGATATAATCCCTTAAATGTCTTGTAATTAAAAAGTTGTGCTTGACGTGGTTATGCCCGTTTTCTCCAAGCTGTTTGGCATATTCCGGATTTTGCAGAATCTGTTTTACGTATAAAGCAGTTCCTTCCGTAGTTCTGGATAAAAGCCCCGAATATTTATGCGTAATCTGTAACGGTATGCCGCCGACGGCAGAAGCTATTACCGGTTTAGACTTCCATAAACCTTCCGAAACCGTAAGTCCAAAACCTTCCTTGATAGATTTTTGCAATATTACCGTGGACGCTCTCTGAAGGGCATTAATTTCGATATTGCTTATCGGCGGAAGATTTAAAATAAATATATCTTTGTCTCCTCCTGCTTTTTCTATGACTTCGTTATAAACTTCCGTAGCTTCAGGGTCGTCCGCCGCCGCTCCGCCCGCAAGAACGAGCTGACAATCTACGTGTTTTTTAACGAGCCTGTAAACGTCGATAACTCCCAACGGGTCTTTTAACCTGTCAAATCTTGAAACCTGCGTTATAATATTTCTTTCTGGGTCTATTTTAAATCTAGACAATACTTCGTTTATAGTTTCAGGCGGTAAATCTTTATTTTTATCAGACAGAGGATCTATAGACGGCGAAATTAATATCTGCGGTATCTTAAGTTTCTTTGAAAAAAGAGGCGACGAAAAAACCGAATAATCGTATTTTTCTATAAATTTTTTTAAAAAATTAAATGTCTTCATATTAGCCGAACTTAAATCTATATGACATCTCCATATAAATTTTTTTTCTTTAAAACCGTTTTTGTCTTTAACCTTTATTAATCCTATAGGCTGGGGGTCATGAATAAATATGATATCGCCGATAAGATTCATGTCTTTTAAATTTTCTTCCGTAACGTCCAAAAAATGCTTAAAGTCGTTTTCCGATATATTTTCTTCTACTCCGTGAAGAGAATTGTGAATTTTTTTAGTTATTTCAAAAAATTTTTCTCCGCCTTTTATAAAATCCCATCTTGCATCGACGCCTACTTCTTTTAAAAGAGGCACCATTCTTGAAAGAATTTCGGCTACGCCCCCGCCGACGGGAGTTGAATTTATATTTTGCACAATTTTACCGTTTAAATAAGAACCTAATTTTTCGATTTCTTCGATAGTTTCTTTGCCTGCTATATCTGCGTAATCCCTTATAGACCTCATTTTATTATCCTTTTTATTATCATTATTATAGTTATTTAATTTTATTTATTTTTAAATAATTCAGTCATATCTAAATATATTTTTCGGTATATCTTATTATCTGCTCTTTAAGTCTGTCCATAGTAACGGAATAAGGGTCGAGATTCTGAATTTTGAGGGATAAATCAGGCAGCTTAAGTTCGCTTCTTATCCACACGGAAAAATCGTCGAGTCCCGAACCTAATCTAAAATGGGATTCAAAAAAATGATAATATACCGAAAAAATAGTAATATTTCTTAGGATATCGCCAAACTCTTTTAGGGTATATGCTTCTTTTCCGGTGGACATAACGAAAGTAGCGGCTTTCATGAAATTAAATCTTTCGTTTATTTCGACCTTCCTGGTTTTAGAATCTTTAGAAATAAAAGCGGACAGCCTTTTTATAAGTTCTTGTTTGTAATCCGTCATAGAAGTATAATTAAACATATCTATGCTCGATATTTCTTCGCCGAGCAATTTTTCTCCCAGCGTATGTATAATCCAGTGGGCAAAGTCGTTCGGCGCATCCGGAACAACGTAATGGTGCTGTATAAGATAGTGATGCGTATGGTAGTAAATAATAGAATCGTCGGCATTTTTTATGCCGTCCAAAAGCTCTTTTAAGTTTAATGCGTAAATTCCGGTAAGCTGCGGCAACGTCAAGCGGGTATAAAATTTGAAAGGATATTTAGCTCTCGTTTCCATTTTTCTTTCTCCTTTTTAGTTTTAAAACAAAAGATAATATTAAATCTCTTACCGGATCGTCGTAAAGTTGAGGGCTGTAAACTTCGACCGCGACAAAATAGCTTGTAAGAGAAACATCTACCGCCCTGATAACGGGAGACGGATTTTTTTCTATTAAAGCGTCTATAATTTTAGAATCGTCTTCGGAAATAACTCCGTAATTTCCGCTCAAGGTCAAATAATCGTATAATTCTTTTCTAAAGTTTTCAAAGTCGGTTTCTTTGTCTAATTCAAACCTTACCCTCACTAATCTTCTTTTAGTATTATCGTAATTAGTTATTAAAGCCTGCATTAAAACATTATTAGGCGCCCTCATAGTAAAACCGGAGTCTTCGAGAACGGTCGTAAAAAGCATATTTATATCTTTTATGACGCCGGTATAACCCGGCTTTGCGGCTTCGTGCTGATAGGTGGACATAAGCAATCCATACTGCCATGTAACTATAGTAATCCTATCGCCTATCTTAAAAGGTTTGCCGAATAGTATTATAAAACCGGCAAGCAGATTGGATAAAAACGACTGCGCCGCTATTCCGAATATTACGCCTATAAAAGTAGCGCCGAGAAGAATATTGGATATATCTATGCCTAACGTAGTAAAGATGAAAAGAACTAAAATAAAATACGCCGTAAAACTTAACAAAAATCTTAAAAACCCCGCTTTGTCTTCGGAAACATAACCGCTTAATATTTTAGACGAGCTTTTCTGAATTATTTTTATCGCTAAAATACCGAAAACAGCTATAAATATAGCTTCTATAATAGAAAAATAACCCTTGGGAAGCATGTTTTTGGAAAGATATTTAGAATAAAAATGTATAACGTAAAACAAGGCGAAAAATAAAAAACCTAAAACGGTTAAAGGCACTACGATATTGCCGAGTCTTTTAAACGGCGCAGGCCGTATGTTCTTTTTGTCTTTATTTAATTCGTCTTCCTGTTTTTCGCCGTTTTTATCGGACATAATTTTATAATATAATAATAATTAAATAAAATAAAGTGCTGTAAGAAAATTATAAGCCCAGTCGTAAATATCGTTTTCTATAATTATATTCTGCATCTTATTAATCCTATTGATTTTTTCTTCTTTATTCATCATTAAGGCTTCGTATATCCTTTCTCCAAAACACTCGGTATTGAAAGGATTTATTAAAAAAGCGTCGTATAGCTCTTTCGACGATCCTGCAAACTTAGACAGCACCAGCATCCCCTTATAGTCCGTATTAGACATTATATATTCTTTGGATACAAGATTCATTCCGTCGTGCAGAGGAGAAACTATCATAATATTGCAAAGCCTGTAGTATGCAAGATACACCTGTAATTCAAGCTGTTTGAAATAGCCTGCTATCGGATGCCATTCCGACGTTCCGTATTTCCAGTTAATATCGGTTATAAGTTCCGTAATTTCTTCGTTTAACTTCTTATAGGCATTTATATGAACCCTTGAAGGAACGGCGAACTGTACGAAAACAAACTTGCCTATAAGTTCCTGATGGTTTTCAAGCATTTTGTCTATAGCCTTTAACTTTTCTACTATGCCCTTTGTATAATCAAGTCTGTCCGTCGATACGGCTAAATATTTATAGCGCTGCCCGATAATTTCATCGGTTTTTTTTATTTTATTAAGAATTTTATCGGTCTCTTTAGACATTGCGAGATGACGAAGATAATTTGCATCGACGGAAATTGGGAAAGGCTTAACCCATGTTTTATGCCCCTTATAAGTAACGGAATAATCCGACCAGTTAACCTGCGCTTCCAGTTCCCACTCGCAAGTCCTTAAAAAATTCTGACAGTGGTAAATAATTTGAAAACCTATTAAATCGTTTGCCAGCAAGCCTTCAAGAAGTTCGTGTTTTTCGGGACATATAGAAAATATTTCGGGATTTGGCCACGGTATATGCCAGAATATAGAAACTTTAATTTTTTCGTCATATTCTTTTATATATTTTGCGCATCTTGCAAGATGGTAGTCTTGAAGCCACACTACGTTTTCGGCAAAAGACGACTGCGGCCTTTCTGCAAAGTTTTCCGCTGAGTTTAAACCTTCACCTTCCGGCATTCCTGAATTTAAATATTCATATTCCTGCTTTCTCTTCGATTCCTTTATCTCTTCTATAATAGAATCAGCAAATTTTTTATTAACTTCGTCGTAAGTCAAAAACTGAGCGGAATTAAAAACCGGTTTAACGTAAACGATATGACACAGCGGCCACAAAACCGAATTTGCATATCCGTAATAATAATCGTTAATATCGCTTTTATTTAGAAAAATTCTTTTAAGAGTATAAGATTCGCCGTCTTCGGAAAGCATTATCCTGCCTTTTTCGTCGGATACAGTTTTATCTGCGTTTCCGCTTCCGTAAACGACCCATGTTCCGTTAAGGTTTTTCATTATAGGTTCAAGCGCAATAGTAAGTCCGCCGACGGATTTTACTGCTTTGATTTTTTTTCCGGAGTATTCGTGAGAGACTGGCTCCCTGTTGGAGGCAACTATTAAATTTATACTGCCCAATTTTTCTTTTATTAAATCATTAAATCTTTTTTTTTCCATATTTATTGGTAAAATTTACATTTTTATTAAAGATTTAATAAAAAATATAATTATTTAATCATATTTTTACATTATTTTATAATATTTTTATTATTTTTGCAATATTTCATTAATTTTTATAAGATGATATAATAATAAATTATGCATTTAAATGGAATTACGGAATTTAACGAAATAAAAACGAATATATTAACTTCTTCGGATAATAAATTTTACCATCCAGATTTTATATTTTTCTGCTTGGATTTTGACGGAACTTTAGTTAGAATACGCAAAAGCCCTTTGGACGTTTATCCTTCTTTACAGCTAAAAAAATTTTTAAAAAATTTAAGCGATATAAAAGGAGTAAAAGTAAGTATAATTACAGGACGCGCATTAAACGATATAGTGAACAGACTCGGCATTTTGAACGATATAATTTATTCGGGAAACCACGGTTTTGAAATAAAAAGTTATTACAACGATTTAAAAATTGATTTTCTCGTCGAAAATACCGAAAAATATATCGCATTTATTAAACAGGCATTAGGCTATATCGATGAATTTCGTAAAACAAAACTCCGGAATCTGATTATTGAAGATAAAAAGTTTTCTATAAGCATGCACTACAGGTTATTAAATTCCGATGAAACTAAAATTTTAAAAAAATACGTTAAAAATTTATTTATAGAAAATATAGATTTCAAAAAATATCTGCATATTACAAGGGGTAAAAAAATTTTGGAAATAAGACCTAATATAGAATGGAATAAGGGACGTGCTTGCGGTTATATTTTAAAAGAATTCTCAAAAAATATAATAATAAAATCCACGGGCAAGGTTAAAAGCGATTATAATATCTTAAGTATAAATCTCGGGGATGACATTACCGACGAGACCATGTTCGTACCGGATTATCAAATTACAAATGAGGATTATTACGATAACGGCTTCAACGAATCGTATAATTTAAATAAAAACATAAGCATAAATATAAACGTAAAAAATATTAACTGCGTTATCGGAGATAAAAAATCGCAGGCGCAAATTTATCTCGAATCCTATAAAAACACGCCTGCATTTATAGAAAATATTTTATCCGTTTTTAATAAAAAATAGAACCGATATTTTTGCAGAATTGATTTTTATTGTTTATATTTGTTTATATCCAATGTTCCGCCCTTTAAAAAACTTTTAAAACCTAAGCCTGACGCCGGCTTCCGGTCCGTTGAACTCTAAAGTGCCGTCGACGTTATTAGTGTCCACGTGCACCTTGTCGTAAATGTAATCCGCAAAAATAGAAAGAGGGCCTACTGCTTTATAATTAACGCCGGCGTTAATATGATAGTAATATCCGTCGGAACCTACCGATAATCCTTGAATTTTACCTATAAAAGAAAAGTCGTTTATCGGCGTTATTTTTATTCTTCCCCCTATTATAGGAATTGGCAGACTGACGTTTTTAGTATCGGAAACAGACGGCGAATCTAATTCGGTTTTAGCCGTAATAACGTCCACTCCTACTCCCAGACCTACCGAGGCATATCTGTTTATCTCGAAATTATGGTCGTAAAACATTTTGTAACTGTATAGATGAAGTTTTGAAGTTACAGGAGTATTAATAGAATACGTCTGACCGTTAAAATAAACGACGTTCTGCGATATCGTCGTAGAACCGCTATATAAGTATGGCACGTAAGTAAAAGAAATTCTATTGTCGTACAATAAATACAGAGCGACTTTTAACATGGGCTCCGTCTTTGTAGTTTGAAGCCCCAAAAGGGAAGGCGTTATAACCGTTCCTCCGTTTCCTACGGCTAAATGTCCCGAAAGGTTTTGAAAGTATGCCCCGCCTTTAACTTCAAGCCCAAACATACCTGAAGCATAAACTTTTTTTACCGGTATGCCAGAAAAAACAAAGTAACCTAAGCCTAAAATTATAAAAAACGACAGCAAGATCTTAGAAATATTAAATTTTTTAATCATTTCGCGCCCTCCTTTCTTCATTTTTTTTTAAAAATTTTACCGATTTTTCCATTAATATTAAAGCTATGAATTATTTATAGACTCTTTATTATCTCGGAAGCAATTTTATTGTCGAATAAGCCGTTATAATTAGTTTTTAATTCTTTCATTATTTGGCTTATTTCTTTGGTGTTTTTTTCTTTGGAAATTTTTTCTATATAAGATTTAGTCTCTTCAAAAGACCATGTCTTAGGAAGATAGGATAAAAGTATCTCTTTTTCCGCCGATAGTTCCGAAACGTCTTTTTTATTAACCGTTAAAATTTCTATAGACTGGTCGGTTTTTTTTATCCATGATTTTATAATCTTAGTCATATCGTCGTCGCTTACGGTATCTCCGTGATTCTTTTCTTTAGTAAGTTTTAACGCATCGCTTAAAACCATCGTTAAAATATTTTTTTTAGAATTATCGTTGCTTTTTCTGGCGTTTAGATAATCCGCTTTTATTTTTTCGTGCAGACTCATTATTGTTTTCTCCCGTCGTTTTTTTATTTTTTTTTATTTATTCAATGGTTTTTTATACGATTTAATTTTAATTTAATTTTTATATTTTTTCAATTTATAAAATTTATAATTTATTGTAATTTATTATTAAATACCGCCTCTTGCCATTTCTTTAAGCTTTTCTATTCTGTCTTCGGTAGAAGGATGAGTGCTGAACAAGCTTTTAAATGCGCCTCCCCTTAAAGGGTTGACTATAAACATATGTGCGGTAGCATGGGTCATCTGATTAGCCTGCATAGGTTCTTCTTCGTTTCCGGCTTCTAATTTATTTAAAGCGCTTGCAAGATACATAGGATTTCCGCTCAGCATTGCGCCGCCTTTATCCGCCGCATACTCCCGCTGTCTCGATATAGCAAGCTGTATCATCGTTGCGATGAGCGGAGCTATAATAGCCATAGCGATTATGCCGATAATGTTTCCCTCCCTGTCGTCGCTTCTTCCGCCGAAACCGCCGAACATAGCTCCCCATTCCGCCATCCATGCAAGCATGCTTATTGCGCCGGCAACCGTTGCGGCTATAGAGCTTATAAGAATATCCCTGTTTTTTACGTGCGTAAGTTCATGCCCTATAACTCCCGAAAGTTCGTTTGCATTTAAAATTTTCATAATGCCGGTCGTGACGCATACGGCGGCATGATTAGGATTTCTGCCGGTAGCAAAAGCGTTGGGCGTTTCCTCATCCACTATATAAACTTTCGGCATAGGAATATTGCCTCGTGCCGCAAGATTTCTCACTATAGAATAAAGTTCGGGGTATTCGGCTTCCGTAACGGGAACGGCATGATACATAGATAAAACTACTTTGTCGCTGAACCAGTACGTTCCGAGATTCATTACGGCGGCGAATATTAAAGCTATTACCATTCCCTGCTCTCCGCCGATTGCGCCGCCCGCAACTATTAATATTCCGGTTAAAACAAGCATTAAAAGAAAAGTCTTAAAATAATTCATTTATAAATTCGACCTCCTTGAATT
>JAJYJI010000080.1 GCA_021789605.1 bacterium | reverse complement strand
AAATAGGTTTTTGATTCCGCATTTTGCAAAATAGTATTGTAATTCTGCTTAATATCCCGCAAAACTTCTTTAGTCGTAAAATATTTCGTAGAATAAGTATGTTTTACCTCTACCACATCTTTATTCGATTTAATTGCAGAAGCAATTACCTGGACGTCGGTTTTACCAAAATTATGCTTAATAGTTACGTTTTCGGCTTTTTCATATTTAAAGGTTCGGTAATTTTCGGTTATGTCCTTAAGCCCTTGCCTTAGCGCCGCTTTAGTGTTTTTAAACTTTTCGAATTCGCTTTCTTTGGGCTGCGCTATATTATTTTTAGCGGTTTCCACGACGTTATTAAGTTTTTTAAGTTCTTCATTGGATAGCCTTTGTTCCACGAATTTCTTAGTTTCTTCGTATGTCGGATTATGCTCCTTGCGCTGACGCGTGGCTTTTTCGGCAAGCTGCCTTAAATCTTTTTCCGTCATTGTCGGATATTTTTTTCTTAGTTCTTCTACCTTATTATCGATTTCCGCTTGCCTGGTAGAGAACCGCTCTTTTAAATCTTTGAGTTCTTCGCCTTCAAGCTTAATATCCGTCATAGCCTTAGAGCGGTCGGAGTCTATCGTATAACCCAGCGTTTGCAATTTCTGCGCAAATTTATTCTCCTGTATTGCGCCCAAATAGGCCTTGTTGGCATAAAGGTCTTTGTATTCGAAGCTCTTTAATCTGCCTTTAATATCTTGAGTTATATTGTGAATGAAGGTATGAAAATGAAACCCGGGATCGCCGTTTCTGCTCGCGTAATGCAAAAATAAAGTATATAGCATATTACCGGTTTTCTCGATATGTCTGCCTTTTCCGTCCCGGGTCCGCGTCGCCGCATAGCGTTTTTCGGCGACCTCAAGGGTTTCAAGGACTGATTCCTTAAAGGCTTCTAATATGCGGGGGTCAAAAGTAGAAAGTATGCTTGCATTTTTGGCCATAGTAAACGTATAATCAGCTCCCGCCCGGCGCAAGGGATCTCCGGCATTTTTAAATAAAGCTGTTTTTAAATCTTTTGGATTATAGCCTAAGAGCATTGCCTGGAACTGGTCTTGCGTGCAATTAGCCCCTATTTTAAGTCCAAGAACTTCGGCAAGCTTTCCGCCCCATTCGGCGTTATGCTCTTCCGTCTCGTAATAATACTTCCCTGCCTGATTGGCGTTACTCGTTATCGGTGTCGTTATCATTTTCGTTATCCTCCTCTTCTTTAGCTGCTTCGGTGGCTATTTTTTTAACTTTTTTTAGAGTGTCTTTAATATCTTTTTTCGATACTTTTTGGCTTTGCTCTTTTTTCTCTTGCATTTCTTTTTTCTTTTTCGCTTCTTCTTCGGCTAATATCTGCTCTTCGAGGGCTTTAATCTCCGCCATAAAGTCACGATCAGTCGGAAGATAGATATCTTTATTTATAATATTTTCAAGGTTCTTCGTTTCTTTTGCTTTAAAGAATTTAATGCCGTCGTCAGTAACAATTTTTCCGAAATATTGATAGTTCGGCAAAGTCATAAATTCCGATGATAAAATAGCGTGGGTCTCTCTAATTGAAGTAGAGTAGGTCGTAGTGTGTTCTTGTTTAAATGCGGTAGAAACGGCCGTATTAGCAAGCAGTTCCTTTTTTTCGATTTTGCCGAACCTGTCGGCAAGCATTGCGGCCGTTTTATCGTCGTTTGTTCTAAAAGCGTAGGTATTGTTAATATTGTCCAGTAAATTATAAATCCTGTCGCCGTAAATCCTGCCCCCTTCCTTTAGGTTTTGCAATGCTATTAAAAAAGCGATATTCTTTTTCCTGCACTGTGCAAGCGTGTTTGGTATATTTTTTAACAAGCCAACATTGGTGAATTCGTCAATAACAACATTAATTCTGCGCTCGGTTTTGAAGTTTTGGTCAAGAATCATGTTAGAAAATATCGTTAAAAATAAATTCAGAATAGGGCGCTGGGTTTCCAAAGTGTCGTTATGATAATTTACGAAAATACGTCTCTCGTCATCTTGGTTCGTGAGCCATTCGGTCAAACTGAATTCTTCCCCTGTCGTATTTATAGAAAGTAGTCCGTCAACATAATTCTTATACGTTTGGTATACGTCAGTGAAAGAAATAGAAGCGTTGCCGGTCAGTTTTTGAATCTTTTCGAAACTCTCCTTTGGTTGATAGAGCATTCGTTTTTTGACGTCTTTGTTTTGATAAATCTTATTATGCCAGCAATAATACAAAGCGTCGTTTAGTATTAATCTTGCAGCTTCGCTAAAAAATCTATTGCCATGACTGCCTTCGGGTTCTTCCGGAATAATTTGAGACGAAAATTCTTTTAAAATCATCGTCGATTTAGCTTCTTTCAGGAAATTCCAAAGAAAACATCGTTCATCTGTTATATCTAAAATTATGTCTCCTTTGCGGTAAAACTGAGCCATATACTCGCCAGTTATGTCTAACATTATCCATTTCGATAACGGCAAAACTTTCATTCTGTCTAAAATTATTTTAAGCATTAGAGTTGATTTACCGGCGCCGATCGTGCCGCTTATTATTGTCATTAGTAAGTCGTATTTAGAATCGTGCAATATATCTACGCCTTTCTCTTTATTGATATCCTGCCCGCGCATAATATTACTGTTCTTGATATTTTTAGTCTTTTTCTTTTTATATGTTAACGCTATAACCGGCGGCAAAAGAATTAAAACAAGTCCGATAATTAAGTCAATCGCTATTTGCGTTATGGTTCTGTATTTGTAGTCTGTCAGCACTCTCCAGATATTATCCCATAGAAAAAACATATGCTGATTGTTACCGTGTTTTAATGCGAATTTCATCTTGGTAAGGCATTCGTTTTTAAGCCATGCCGACTTGGACGTATACATAAAAATCGCAAAAAAAGCAACGTTGATAATGAAGAATTTCAGTATTTGAATACTCAAGAGCGAAGTAAAAATAAGCCTGATTATCTTGGCCGTATTGGTTAAATTTACTTCGTAAAATCTCGAAATAGTCGAGGTCAGCATTAGCGAATAATAAGACGCCGGAATCGAAAAAATAAAGCCGCCGATTGCGTAATTCAATATCGAAAAGTTATGAAAATTATAAAAATCTCCGGACCCGATTAGAAATAAAACGCCGACGCAAACTAACAAAAAAGTTAATAAAATATCGGTTAGTCCTGTCATCATTATGTCGGCCGAATAGTCCCAAATATGACCCGTCGTAATTACGTCTGCCGGCAAAGGAACTCCGTTTTTTTCAGCTGCGTATCTCATTTGAGCCGCCGAAACCATATCT
>JAJYJI010000079.1 GCA_021789605.1 bacterium | reverse complement strand
TAGACTGTCCGTATTGCAGAGCGTTTGAAAGGCTTACTGCGGAATCCAAAACATTAAGGGATAAAATGACCAGATACGTTTTTTTAATACCGCAGCCGTCTATTCATCCGCACTCTACCGAGATGACCCTTTATTATCTTACTAAGTCTCAAGGACTGACAGGTAAGGCTAAAATAGCCCTGCTTAATAAGATAATGGTAAATCAGGCGTATTTAACCAAATCCGGCAATATTGCGCCTAAATTTAAACAGTCTGCCTATGCGATGAAAAGGCTCGAATACAATACGGCGTTAGCGCAGAAATTCTCTATTTTCGGAGTGCCGTATTTCATTATTAAAAATCAGGCGGTTTTAGGGCTTAATATCGGGCAGATTTATAAACTCTTAGGGATAAAGACCGTAAACGTCAAGAAAATTCAAAGCAATATATTTAAAAACTTTAAATAATACGGATAAGGAAAAAGAAAAACAAATCAAGACGGTCAAAACTAAAAAGAAAAAATTAATTAATTAAAGCGGGGTGTTAATAATGCTTAAAAATAGAAAAATTAAAATAGCGGGAATGTTAGCCGGCGTAGGTTTTATAATGCTCGCTTCCGCTGGATGCTCTTTAATGCCGTATTCGAGTAATTATTCCTGTCCCGAAGCCAAATCAAATATGGGAAACTGTTCGTCATTGGTAGCGAATTATAAAGCGACTTTACATCCCGCCCGATACGCTAAACAAAAAAAAGCTAAAGTTAATTGTCCTATATCGTTAAGGCATACGGGGGCTTGCGAGAGTTACGACAATAATAATGCGAAGCCTGCCTTAACAGACTTAACCGGACATGCCGTTTCAAAGCCGAAAGGTTTTGTTTCTATGAGAAAGGCATTATACCGATATATGTTTCAATCGCAGACCCCGCCGTTAAGAATACCGTCCGTAGTCAAGAAAGCATTAGTATTGCCTTACTCGGCAAAAGGCATGTTCCACGGGTTTACGAGCATTTATTTTATAACCAGAAAGGGCAAATGGCTTATGGGTAATTATCTGTATTCTAAATATCATACTACTAATAATATGCACTTCAGAATCGTTAAATAGTTATATTCATTTCTCTCGTCTCTCATGAAAAAAATACCGGGCTTTTTTGTCCGGTATTTTTTTTGCCCTGAAATTTAAGTATCTCAAAAAAAAGCGTATATATACTGTGAAACCATTTTACGCGGGAGGACGCTGAAATTGAAAACCAATTTATTAAAACTATTAAAGGACAATATCGGTCTTAAAAAAGATAAAAATCCGGAACTGCTTTACGAGCCGCAAGGCTGGCTTGAAAGTATTTTAGGTCATCTTGAAAAGAAATACAGCAGGTTATCGGATTGGCTGCCGTATATGTCTTACGATTACGAAACTAACGTTTATATTAATAATAACGGCTCTAAAGGAATGCTCTTTGAAGTTTCCCCGCGGCTTATTGCCGGGGACTCCGGCCCGATAGAACTTATGCTCGACGGCATACCCGAAGGCGTTACTCTCCAAATAATGCTATACGGTTCTCCTAATATAACGCCTGTAACCGATGCTTTTTTATCAAATGCAAAAGCGACCCTTTACTATCCTATGTATAAGGCTATCGCAGAGGAATTTACGGGGTTTCTTGAAGGCAGGACTAAAAAGTCTATTAATAAATTAATGGTAACGAGAGTTAAAAACCACAGGGTATTTTTTACTTTGACTTTTGACGAAAAGTTTGACGAGATTGAAATCCAAAATATATCTATGACGGTAAGAAATATTTTAGAATCTAAAAAATTCTTTCCGCAGATAGCAAATCCTAAAATATTTGTTCCTTTGTTGTTTGAAATATTTAATATGAACCATAATTTCAGGGAGTTGCCAAGTTACGACGACACTCAGTTTATAAACGAACAGATTTTGGCGCCCGATACGGAAATAAAATTAGATGACGACTGCGTGGTATCGGACGGGCAGTATTGGGGATCGTTAAACGTAGTGCAACTGCCGGAATATACCCATATTTACGAGTTCAGTAAAAAGTTAGGCGACTGGATGACTATGAACGTAGATAAACAACAGTTTTTTGAGCCTTTTTTTATAACGGTGTCTTACCGCAGAAGGACTAAGGGCGAAATATCTACCCAAAGAAGTATGGGAATGGCTACTATTTCCCAGCAGCTCCCCGGACACATCTTTACCAAACTCGTGGAAAAGCAGATAGACCAAGTGGAAGCTAATAAAAAATACGATGCTAAAACTCCAGTATTTTCAATGGATATGAAAGTAATAATATCCGGCTCTACCAAAGAAAATTTAGATATTAATTTAGATACGGTATCGTCTTATTGGAACTCCGGCAATAAAGAGTCGAGATTTAAAGTAATGCAGAGCAAATACGTTACTTTCTTGGATTTTTTAACCGGGCTTCCTATGATGAGGACTAAATCTTGGGATAAGCACTTAAAAAGCCAAAAGGTTTTATTTTATGACGAATGTTCGCATTTTGCGCCTATGGAGGCGGACTGGTCGGGGACTACGAAACCGACTATATTATGCTTATCAAGGAGAGGACAGATCGTCGGTTTCGACTTATTCGATTCGCAGTCCGCTTATAACGGTTATATAGTCGCTACTACCGGAGCGGGTAAATCCGTGTTTATTAACCTTTTGAGCCTGTCGTATCTTATACAGGGCAAAAAAGTTTTTATATTTGATATAGGACGTTCTTACGAAAAACTTGCAAAAACGATAGGCGGGCAGTGGATAGAATTTAATCTCGATAATCCGCAGTCTATTAATCCCTTCTCCGAAATAAGAACCGAAAAGGACTTAAAAGAATACGCCGACTATTTAATAGATTTTATCTATTTTATCGGCGCGCCCGCGTCTTTATCGTTATCCGAAGAAATAGTCTATTTTGTAAAATCCCACATAGAACAAGGCCTTTATGAATTATGGGCGCAATATCATGAAGATTTAGAGGTAACCCATTTTTCTAACTGGCTTTTGCAGAAAGAAGATATCAGGTTATTAGATTTCGGACAGCAGTTAAAACCGTTTACGAGAAACGGGCGTTACGGAGCTTTTTTTATCGGCAAATCTACAATAGATTTCTCGAAGCCTTTCGTCGTAATGGAACTTGACACGGTTGAGAATATGAGACAACTATTGGACGCCGTTCTTATGATAATGATGTTTCATATATCTAAAACTATATATCTGTCCGGCGTATCGGATAGTAATTATATAGTTATAATGGACGAGGCGCATAGATTCTTAGGGACGTCTCCTAA
>JAJYJI010000078.1 GCA_021789605.1 bacterium | reverse complement strand
CTGGCGCACGATAAAATACGAAAATATCTATCCTTCAGGCTATGAAACGCTGAAAAACGCAAGGGCAGGAATAGAGAAATATATCCACAAATATAACAATGACAGGCTTCATTCGGCGCTTAATTACGACATGCCGATGAAAGTTTACAGGCAATATTTTCAGGCGGCGGCATAATTTTTTTCAAGAGGGGTACCCCTCTTGATGATCCATAAAAAGATATAAAAGATTATAGAATAATAAAAAAGGAAATAAAAAGAGGAAGTAGATAGATAAAAAAATTGTCTTGACTAATGGGAGCAGATTAGTCTGATTATTAAAGCATATCGCTTATATCGGACGTCTTTGTGGGATATGTATAAATAGCGTCTTTTAAAGCAGAAGCCGTAAGATTATTCCTTATGGCAAGCGCAAAAATATTAATAACTTCTTCTGAGCCCGCTCCAAAAAGATGTGCGCCTATTATGCGTCCGGTGTTTTCTTCTATTAAGACCTTAAATCCGGAGTGTCTTTCTCCTATCCTTTTCGAAGAGTACCATCCGGAAGTTTCTTCCATATTAACCCTGAAATTATAACCAGCCGATAAAGCCTGTTCCTCCGTTAAACCCGCAAAAGCCATAGGAGGAAGCGTAAAGACGACATTGGGCATCCCGGCGTAATCCGGCTTCTTTTTATTTCCGTTTATTATATTGTAAGCCGCTATGCCGCCTTCTAAATAAGCAACCGGAGTAAGGGGATAACCCTTCGTCGCGGCGCAGTCTCCCGCCGCATATACAAAAGGGTTTGAAACGCTTTGAAGATATTCGTTAATAGCAATACCCTTTTTGTCGTAATTTACTCCTGCGATATCAAGCCCCATATCCTCGATATCTGGCTCTCTTCCTGCGCCGTGCGCCACGAGACCGGCATCAATGCTAAGGTCTCCGGCATCTCCAGAGGTATGCACGACGTAATTTCCGACTTTTTTTTCCACGGATAACGGATTAGTATTTAGCAGTATTTTTATTCCGGCGTCATCCATTGAAGCCAGAACCCATTTTACGACGTCCCTGTCAAAACGCTTAAGAGCCTTAGGGCTTCTTTGAATAATAGTTACATCTGAACCGGCTTTTTTTGCAATACCGGCAAATTCGAAAGATATATATCCGCCGCCTAAAAATACGACTTTTTCAGCTAATTCGTCCATTTCAAGAAAGTTGTCGCTTACCTTGACATATTCCTCGCCGGGAATTCCGAGCTTTATGGGTTTAGCTCCAGCCCCGAGCATAAAATACTTAGCTTTAAGAGTGACGCCGCCTATTTCTACCGCGTCTTTAGAAATAAAGCGAGCTCTGCCGTGATACGTATCTATTCCCGCTTCTTTAAAACCTTTATCGCGGTCTTCTGGCACAGGGCCGGTAAATGACCTCTTAAAATTCATCATTGCATTCCAATTTATTTTGAGGTTATCTGCGGATATTCCTTTACCTTTCAGTCTGTCGTAACAATCTGCCAGTTCCGAAAAACCAATTAAAACTTTTTTAGCATCGCATCCTCTTAGAGCACATGTGCCTCCAAACGGGTTGGAATCTATTACAGCGACTTTCAGGCCTGCGCCGGAGCATCTGTATGCGGCGGGAGTGCCGGCGGCTCCCGTTCCTATTACTATGACATCGTATTCTTTCATGACATTTCTTTTATTTTTAAGATTTAATATTATAATTATACCGCATATTTTTATGCCGTAAAAATTTTAATATTAGACTTTAATCCGGCAATCAGATAACAAAAACATACTGAATATATTATAAATGTAAATTCCGATCTCGATTGGACACCCGTTTCGGAAATTACTGGACACCGTAATTCAGTTAAAATGTTTACGCTATTTTAGGAATGCTTTTACCTGCAGAACCTAATTTATGCGCAGGTTAATCCCCTTTTTGTGTTAAACTCCCTTCTTAAATTTAATCCCATTTTTTTACCCTCCATTGACTTAATTATAGTGTCTTATTTTATTCCAATCAATTAGGGGGCTAATACACCCCTGAAAGGCCATATAAAAATATCAGGAATAAGAAAAATAAAAAATTGTCTTGACAACGGGTTCAGTTCACAATTAATTGAATAAATTCATTATGGCAAAATAGATACACCTCGAATTTATTGTAAAATAATTTTGGGAATATTATAATAAGAGTAAAATTTTAAACAGGTATTGCTAAACCTTTATCTTTCAACAAGCATGCTAATTTAGGACCGGATCAAATATGAACTGGATTACTTATATATCTTATTTTTTTGGAGGCGTTTTCCTCGCCAATGCAATTCCGCATATTGTTAGCGGGATGATGGGACGTGCTTTTCAAAGCCCCTTTGCAAAACCGAGCGGAGAAGGGCTTTCATCATCTACCGTGAATGTTGTTTGGGGCTTTTTTAACCTGATAGTTGCATATATTCTTATTTTCAATGTTGGAACATTTTGCCTTCACTCAATCTCCGATATTTTTTCTGTAGGATTAGGAGCTTTCCTTATTGCTATTTTCAGTGCTCGTCATTTTGGCAAATTTCATGGCGGCAATAAAATAAGTTCATAGAGATAATACTTTTAATGTATTAATTAATCGTCATTTTCAAAAAATAACTTTGAATAAACTTTTTGCATATTACTAATTATTGCATATATTCATTCAAATTCTTTTATTAATATATATTCTTCGGTATATATCTCGACAGGTAATTTTCCCTGATGCAATTCAATGCCGTACTGCGTATTCCGTTCTAACTGGACGGCTTTTCCGTTTTTAACTGGACACCCATTCCGGAAATTACTGGACGGGTTAATCCCTTCTTTTTTTTATATAATATCGTTAGTTTTAAGTCAATGAAAATATCTTTAACGGATTGCAGGAGGGGTACCCCTGTATTAGCCCCCTAATTGATTGGAATAAAATAAGACACTATACATTAAGTCATTGGAGGGTAAAAAAATGGGATTAAATTTAAGAAGAAAATTTTCGGATGACGATAAGATTAAAATCTTGCAGGAAGGATCTATCAACGGAGTTCCGCAAACGTTAAGAAAATACGATATAGGCCAGAGCCTATTTTATAAGTGGAGAAAAGCTTTTATAAACGGCGGCGTCACCTCATTAAACGATAAATCTAAAGATCCGGAACTGATTCGTCTTCAGTATGAAAACGAGAAATTAAAAGTATAATGAACCAATAAATCAAGACAGTAATTTTAAAATCTTACTTCCCTAAATATGAAAATCTGTTAAAATTTTAATATCCGCTGTCGGTTATTAAAAAACTAAAACAATTTAATATTAAAA
>JAJYJI010000077.1 GCA_021789605.1 bacterium | reverse complement strand
ACGATTTTGTTTAAATTTAACATTTTGAATCTCCAAACCGGTCCAAGAAAAACACTGCATAGCTTTATTGGCCAGGGGCAGACATGGATTACGGCAATTAATTAAAGTTTTTTTTATTTTCCTAAAAATTAGGACGTGGGTAATTAAGAAATAGGCAGAAATCACCTATTAATGAATGATAAACTACGCTGAGTTAAGAATTGTCCGGCATAAAGCTGATTATCTGTTAAGATAACATTTTCATAACTCAGAATGAAAATGGCATCGCCGGAAGTCGATTACTATCGAGAAATAATTAATTAATTTAAGTATCTCATAAATAAAAAGGGTTGTCAAGAGTTTTTTAAAATAAAAAATATCCCCGTTAAAAATAAGCCTTTTATAAGGACTTAATTCACGAGGATATTATATCGGCATATATCTTTCTATGATATAACCGATAATATTATCGGTCTAATAGCAAAGAAATAAAACGCCGAGCCTGTTGCGCCACAAGCAAGCAAGATAAGTGCTTCCATTTTTCTCTCCTTAATTTAAAGTTATTTTTTTTATATTTCCCTGTCCCACGCCGAATAAGATTTTATCTTATCGGTTTTTCCTGTATAGTCTATTTAGCCTTGTGGGTTAAATATCTTATGCAAGCGGGGCAGGGCGGGGTTACTACTTAAAAAAACTCAACCGAACGCACACCATACCTATAAAATAGGCGAGTTCAGGAAAACAGGAGAGAATCGAAAGAAATATTAAATATAATATAAGTTTTTTAATTTACCGCTTGACAAATAAATGCCGAAACGATATACTTATATATATAAAACACTTCAATCTATCTCTCCTGTTTTCCCAATGCGTGGGTGGGTTTTTTTTACGGGATAATCCGGTCATCGTTACATCACCTCCTCAAAGTGAATTAACCGAATTACTGCAAAAAAGTTTATAAGCAGAGGAAATGCGCCCATAAACTCATTATAATATTTTATTTTTTTTATTTTATTTTGCGCGACGGGAATCTATTAAAAAAAATAAATTTGTCGCAAGATGGGATTAGAAAAGGTCTGTTTAAAATATTTTATATAATCCCCTATAAAATATATTGCAGACGGTCGGGGTTTTAGCGCAGAGGCAATTGAAATCCCGAAAAAATTATTAATAATTAAAGTATCTCAAAAATAAAAATACTTGTCAAGCGGTTTTTTAAAAATATTTAAAAATCGCTTAAAACCTTTGAAATATCGCCTTTAGAGACTCTCGACATATCCGGTATTGCCGTTGAATTATCCTGCTTTTTGGTTTCAGGTATATCGTCTTCGTATATATCGCCCTGTAATGTCGGATTCTTACCTAAAAATATCTCAGGATTTTCATATGCTTTTCTGTTATAAAAGTAGAGCAGTATTACGTTTTTGACAAAAAAAGCGCGACCGTTTTTAGTGGTAATGTTTTTTAAGAAATTAATCGCATCGTGATTAAAAATACAAACCTTAATTACCGCTTTTTCTTTATTGGCGCTATATTTAACCGGCAGAGTAGTTTCGTCTATTTCAAAGGCTAATATATCGGGATTATTTTTTATTCTGTCAAAATAATCCTCGAAAATATTACGCACCGCCCAAGCCTTATCGAATTTAGTATTAGAGCATCGTTCCTTAAAAAACTTTAAAATCTTTTTATCCCTGAACGTCATAGTAATTGCGATATTCGGTCTGTTTATCATAATTTCGCTCCTTTTTGTTTTAGGTTTATTTTCGATATATTCAGAACGGGGGGGGTCCAAATATATCAAAAATAAACCTTTTTTAATGCGGTTTTAAAGGATAACCGCAAACCCTTTTGCTTTAGGCTACCGCATCTTTAAAGGTTTTCCCTGCTTTAAAAGCCGGGACCTTTTTAGCAGCAATCTTAAGCGATTTGCCGGTCATAGGATTACGTCCTGTCCTTGCGTTTCTTTTTCTAACGCTGAAAGTCCCGAATCCCGTAAGCCTGACTTCTTCGCCTTTTTTTAAAGCGCTCTGGACGGCGCCTATAATGCTTTCAAGGGCTTTGGCGCTGTCGATTTTTTTGAGCTTCGCGGAATCCGCTATCGCATCGATTAAATCTGATTTCGTCATTCGTATCACCTCCTTTAGTTTTGAGATTATATTTTAGAAAATCAAGCCTGCCTTATTCCTGCCTGATAGCTTTGCCTTATAAATAATAAAACCCCCTTGCGTTAGAAAACTCCGGTAAATCCATTATATAAACTAAATCCCTGTATTTAACCGGCAAACTGTTTTGAATATGATAAGCCCCGCCGCCGGCTATAATTAATTTATCCGCCTGACGAAGTTTAGTTTCATAATCAGACTGAATGCGCAGGATTATGCTCTCCATATAATTTGCCATAATCTCGTTTATATAACTAGATAAATCGTAAGTCTTGCCGTAATTTTTAACCGATTTATTAGTTAATATCTGTGTAGTTTCTATTTTGGTACTATCGTCTATGCCGTAATCCCTTGCTATTTTCTGCTCTAAATCGTTAATGACTCTTGAAACTCCCAATTTAGAATATTGCTTTGAATTATTAGACACGCCGGTATATCCCTCGTCAAAAGCTACGACTATAACGGTATTAAATCCTATGTCTAAGATAAAACCTTTATCTTTAGCCGCCGCGGTATTAATATTATTTTTCAGTATATAATCTACTAATATTCCGCCGCCTTGAGGATGGACAGCCGAAACTTTGGCGCCTACTTTGTCGGTTATAATATCGCTGAAAAAAACATAACGCTTGTTGTTTACGGTAAAATCCTTAACTTTATCCCAAAGCGGCAACATATATTTGCGGTAATATTCGATAGGCAAACCTAACGATATTTCATCTACCGTGCCGTAGCCCGCATTTTCTAACTTCTCTATCGCCTTCGATATAAAGAGCGGGGCATATTCTATCAAAAAATCTATCTCAAGAGAATATTTAACGTCCGGCTCTCCCATAGCATCGTCTCCGATAAGATAGTATTTGCCATTATATAAGCTCGGCTTCTTTTTTTCTACTCCCAATTCTACCTGAGGCTTGTTATAAACGGCGACGGCGGTAGGGAATTTAGTCATAATGCCGTTTGCGCCTACTACTTTAACGCTTGAAAAACCAATATCTATTGCGAGTTTCATAAAAACCTCCGTTATTTTAAAGTTATTTAATTTAATTAATACTGTCATATATTAAATAAGCCAACATAGCTCCAAAACGACCTGCGGTATCATGTCCCTTTCGTCGTTCACGCCTTCTTGCTTTCCGGCCATCGACCACGGCTGGCAGGGGAATCCGGC
>JAJYJI010000076.1 GCA_021789605.1 bacterium | reverse complement strand
ATGACCCTAAAACACTATCCACACATACCATTGACGGACTGGATGAGAAACAATAATGTTTCGGTAGTCCGGTTTGCAGAAAAAATTAATGTAACTCCCGCCCATGTAAACCAAATCCTAAACTTAAAGCGCGGTATGTCAAAAGAACTACTAAAGAAAATTCATACCATTACGGGTATCCCTATCGAATCCCTTTTATATCCCGAAGAAAATTTAACTGAAAACAATAAAAATAAGGCGGCTTAAATGCTACAAAACTTATTTCAAAACAATAACGATTCTCAAACCGAACTTTTGCAGGCTATTTTAAACGAGCTTAAAGAGCAAAAGCTTTTATTGGCGGGTTTAATGTCCGAAAAAGCTAATAAACAGAGTTCTAAAAAGCCCTTAAATATCAAAGAAGCTTCCGAATATCTCAATATTCCCGTATCAACCATTTATTCCTACATACAAAAGAAAAAAATCCCATACACGAAACCAAACGGAAGAATATTATTTATCCCCGCCGACCTTGACAATTTCTTGGAAATTAACAAGCAGGTTTCCAAAAAAGAGGAAATCCTAAAGGCAAAAAACGAAGCCTTTAAGGCAATTAAGTTTAGAAAGTCATAGACCCCGCGGCTAAAGCCGCGGGCTTGCAGAAATGTAAGCCCGCTATGATTAGGGGGCGTAGAAATACGCAGAAGTTGTTTTAGTCACGATACCCGTGAATTACTCAAGTTCACGGCTCTATCGTCCGTCTTTAAAAGTCCTTCGGGTGCGGGGCGGTGAGGCGGACTTAAAAAGCTATTACAACAACCCCGATGAGAACCTACAAGTTTAAGGGAGTTCTTGGACGAATGACGAGTCTATTCGTTGTAAAAACTCCCAAGTTTTGTAATTTAACTAATCCGCCTTATATCCCCATTGATAAATCAAGGGGTATTACGGCGATTGTTGATAAAACATTTACAAGAGAGATAAATGCCAAAAAAACCTTTAAATAAAAAGACTATAAATAAAATTATTTCATTACATAAAAACGAGAATTTAAGCTGTATAAAAATAGGCGAAAGGCTTGGCATATCTCAGAATACGGCAAATAAGTATTTAAGACGGTCCGGTTACGATGTAGCCAGAATATCGCCATTAGTTATACCTATTGACGATGTGAATAAAATGCGAAGGTTAAAACAGCAAGGCTATACGCTCAAAGAAATTTCGGAAAAGTTAAGATACGCCGTTCCTACTATTTCTTTTTACACATCGGAAAAAGAACCGCGTGTCCAAAATTGGAATAGGAAAAAGATTATAAAGCTTTTATCTAATAATGATTTTAGTTGCGCTAAGGCCGCTAAAAAGATTAACCGCAAGAAATCAAACGTATCTTTTTTAGTCAGAAAATATGGACTATCGCAGTTTGTAAAAAATGGCAGAGAAAACCTTAAAAACCAAAGAGATATTGAAAGTTTAAGAAAAGTTATAGATTTACATAATAAAGGCTTTAACGTTCTTGAGATAGCAAAAATATCACATAAGTCAACGCCGTTTATATTAATAACTCTACGGCATCACCAAAATTCAAATCAAACTTACTGTAAATCTTAGTGAAGCACCCGCTACCTTATGGTAAGGGCTTCTTGGTTCATAGACAAGATACTTTTTAGGAGCAAATATATGAAAACATTTACTCGGTCATCCATAGAGCTTGTTTCCCCAAGCGTCCAAAACTATAAAAACGCTTTAAGTAAGATTTCTGATGAAATCCAGCACGATATGAAACACCACGCTGAAATAAAAAGCGAGTCTTATCTTGCAAAGGTCTTGAGCGTTCTACCCGATTTAATGCTTAAGGAACCCGAAAAATTTCCTACCGACTGGAATCGTCCTCTTACCGAAGACGAGATTAACGAGATACGAAGTCTCGCTAGTGGCATAAGGCTTAAACCTTTCAACCCGGACGAATTATCGCTAATAGAAAAAAGAGACTTATTCGTCAGTAATACCAAATCATTAATCGAAAAAACTTTTTTCGCAAAGGAGGCTAAAAGTGGAACAAAAAAACGCTCAGGAAAGGCTGTTATTTAGAAATCTAAACATCGGTTTTGGAAAAGTAGGCGATGTTTATTTTATCGAAGACGCTCACCAAAGAGTGTATCTCTCCGCCGACGATATTGACGGGATAGCGTCGGAGATGAGATTTGCCGGCATCGAGGAACTCAAAAATCAAGAAATACTCAAAAATCAAGTTAATTCCAAAGAATTGGAGGCTATTTAAGGGTGAAAAAAATCTGCATATCGGGACCCGCCGTATCGGGCAAAACTTATGCCATAGAGCATATAAATAATCCAAATGTTTTAACATATCCCGAAAGTTCAAGAAAAGTCAACTGTATTTACCCCGAACTCCTCAAATCGGGAAACATCGAAGAATTTAGAAAGAAAGTCTGTCAGTTTCAAATAGACATAGAAATGATGTTAACTAATAGCAATGATAATATGATTCATATTTTCGACAGGGGCGTTATCGATAACCTGACTTTTTTAACCTTACAGGACGATAAAAACTTTACGTCGGAGATGTCAAAAGTTATAGATTATTATAAATCCGGTACATTAAAGCCTTATGATATTATATTTTATTTCGATATATCGCCATTTACGAAACCTACGGCGATGCTTTTAGACGCGTTAGAAGATCCGCTCCGTAAATCTACTATAAACACTAATAATTTTAAAGAACATATTGTAGATTTTCGCAATAGCTTTATCGATATGGTTAATTTTCTCGGATTAGCTGATAAAGTAAGGGTTACATCCGCTTACCCTACGCCTGAGGGCTACTCGGAAAGAAATAATTTAATTTATGAAATCATTAAGGAGGGGTTACCATGAAAAGATATTTGCCGGACAAAAATAAACTTTTAATCCTTATTTTGATAGCGATAATACCTATGGGTTTAGTCATAATAAGCATAATTAAACATGAAATAATCCCGCGGACAACGATCGGAAAAAAAATATTTTATGAAAGACGGACTGGGGCGCAATTTGGTTCATGCGCCGATTGCCATCCTATGGGCAGCCCAATGTCGCTTGCGGATCCTGAAAAAAAAATGGCGGCTTGGAACGCAAAAACAAAGTCTAAATTAACGTTAGACGAAAAAAATCAAGTATGCGCGGCAAAAAAGTTAGGTATATGGCTTTCGAAAGAACAACTTAAAGACTTAAAGGTATATATGAAAAAATTAAAATCATAGACCCGCGGCTAAAGCCTGGGGTCTATGAATCAAATTAGATCTATATCACGGGAGGATTTAAATAATGTCTAACGACGAAAAATGCTTTATCGAAATACTAAAAGCCTGTTGCTGTATCTGCGGCAACAA
>JAJYJI010000034.1:11281-16957 GCA_021789605.1 bacterium | reverse complement strand
CTGGGCGTCGCGCTTACGGGATTGGAAGGCGCGCCGGTCCCATAGGCGTTTACCGCCTCGACCTCAAAGTAATAGGTCGTTCCGTCGGTAAGAGAAGAAACGGCGTAGTTTGTAGCCGCAATGCCGGGTTCGACGGCGGAATACGGTCCGGCGGCTCCCGCCGTAGATTCAAGCACGGTATAACTTTCCGCTCCGGTCGAAGCCGTCCAGTTTAACGTTACCTGCCCGTCGCCGGAAGCGGCGCTAAGGCCGGAGGGGGCATTAGGAACCGCGCCTCCTCCTCCGTTTCCTCCGCCTCCTCCGCCTCCTCCGCTTCCGCAGCCCGATAAGGCAAAAGGCATAAAAGCAAATATTAAGAGCAAAAAAATCAGCGCATAAAAAAAGCGCAATGAGCTATCGATGGATAATTTAGATTTCATAAATAATTACCTCAATTTAATTTTTTTAATGCATAATTTTGTTTTATGGTATAATAAACGCCATTAAAATAATTATAATCAATATATAAGGGTATTACAAGAACTTTTATCTATGAACTTTATTTAAAAAGCCATTGACTAAATCGTTTCATTTTTATATAATTTGTCTGATAAAAAATATGCAAGCGCGTTATTAACGGCCGTTTATAACGGCAGTCCGAAATTTTTACAGGGAAACAAAACAATATTAACAACAATATAGATAATATTTAAAACGAGGTAAAAGCATGAACAATAAAAAAGCATGGACTATTTTATCGATTTCTGCCATTATCGTAATTTTAACGCTGTCTTTTGCCGGCTGCGCGCGCGTTAAAAAAACCAAAATTCAAAGCATAACCGTCGCCGTGCCTAAACTATATACGTGCCCCGGCGAAAAGCAAAATATAACCGGCAATAAGCCAAGCGCAAATTTATTAAGCGATTCCGAATTTATTTATTTTGCTTACGTTACCGTATTGAACCGGAAACCGGACATAGGCGGTTTTAAATTTTATTGCAAAGCTTTAAAGACGGGCATGAGCAGGCTTCAGCTGATTAACTTTTTCGTTGCTTCCAGCGGGTTCAAATCTTCCCCTCCGCCCTCAAAAGCAAAGCATTAATATATAATATAAATATATATAATTCAATTACTTAATTATTAAGTTACGCTTCCCGCATTTGGCAAAGACGCGTAACGCGCAGCCACGATAGCGGGGCGAAAGAATATAGGCTGAGACTGAAACTTATGCTTTGCAATCAAAGGATTCCGGCCAATTTATTTTTAAATTTTTCGGCTATCGTTTTCCAGTCGAAATTTAATTCGACGTGCGCTCTTGCCCTATAAATTTTTTCTTCGCCGTAATTTTCCATACATTCGGCTACGGCTTCCGAAAATTCGTCAATTTCGGCTAATTTTATAAAACCGTTATCCTCCGCGCCGCGTTTTCCGGTTAAATTATCGGGGCGGGAAGTTTTTTCGGCGCATTCGCCCGCGCCGCAGGTTTCCGGTTTAGTTCCGTCGGTTCCGTCCCCGAAAAGCCTTAACCCCCTCGCGCCAACCGCGGTAGAAGCAACCGGAACTCCGGCCGCCATGTAGTCCAGCATTTTTAAGTTTGTTCCCGAACCGCTCAGCATCGGATTTACGGCCAGGTCCGCCGCGCTTAAATAAAGCGCTTTCTCGCAGTCCTGCGCCACTCCGGCAAAACCCACGTTGGAAGGGCGGGGGATTTTATAATGTTTAAAATATTCTCCAGCGCTGCCCAGAATAATAAATTTAAAATTATTCAATTTTTCCGCGAACGCAAATATCTTTTTTGCGGCGTCTATGTTAGGCTGGTGCCAGCTGCCGATGAAAAGGACTATTTTTTCTCTTCCCAGCCCTAAACCGTTTTTAAGCGCCTTTCTTTTTTCGGGAGGAAAAAATTTTACGGTTTCCAAATCCGCTCCGTTAGGAACCTCCAGCGTCCTTTCCAAGTCTAAACCGTATAATTTTTGCATCTGGAAAGCGTCGTCCGTCGCGCAGACCGTAATTAAACCGGAGTTCAGGCAGACTTCTTTTTCGGATTCGAAAAGTTCAGACAATATTTTTCCGCTGTCTTCGCTTGCGGACGCCATCTGTTTTTTTAACAGATATTCAACGTTTTGCGAATCGTAAATTAAAAAAGAACCGGAATATTTTTTTAAAACGTAATATGGATAAGGACAGCTAGATATTACGGCGTCCGAACCGGCGGCGGCTCTTTTTACCGCTTCCGAATATTCTTTCGCTTCCGCGTGATGATACAGCATCGCTATATCGGTCGCCGGTATTCCTAATTTTTGCTCTATTTGAAATTCCTTTGCGGCAAAAGAGGCGGATTTGGGCGTTCGCGTTTCAACGAGGTTAGGCGCGATTTCCCTGCTGAAGCCCGCCTCGTTTTCGCCTCCGAGCGTAACCAATTCTACGTCGATATAAGCCGCAAGCTCCTTATACAGGTAAAATATGCGGTTCTGTCCGCCGCCCCTCGGAGGGAAAACCGGATAGGTCGCCGCCACGGTAATTTTTTTTCTTTTGCCGCTTCGGCGCGCCGTTATATTTTTGCCGGTATCGGACACGCCGGCATATTCATTCATCCTCCCGTGCCCGCGGGACTTTCCGCCTTCGCCGGATTTTCCGCGAGCCGCTTCGATAAGGCATTCCAAAACGTTAAAAGCATTTTCCCATGTAACGCCTTTAACTTTTTCTTTCGCCCGCGCGCCCATTTCCGCGGTTAAAGCGGCGTTTCCGCCCGCCGCTTCGATAGCGTCTTTTAAACGCCGCGCCGAAGGTTCGCAGATAAAGCCGGTTTTGCCGTTTTCAACGAACTCTTTTACTCCGCCGGAATCGGCAAACGTGATTACCGCTTTTCCGCTCATCATAGCTTCTACGGCAACGAGCCCAAGGTCTTCTTCGTAAGGAATAAATATTACGGCAAGGGCGTTTGCGTAATAATCTATCAAATCTTTATCGCTTATAAATCCCAGAAATTCAATTTTCCGAACGTTTCTCGAGAGTTCTTTCAGTTCGCCGGCCAAAGGTCCGGTTCCGGCAATTTTCAAAGGAATATCGGTATCCGCTTCCAGATAAGCCTCTATAATGGTTTTAACGCGTTTCGGCCCGTCGAGCCTGCTCGCGGTAAAAAAATATTCAAAGTTTCCGTTTTTAAAGCCTTTCAAGTTCGACGGGGGATAAATTACGCTTACCGCCGCTTTATCGGGGAAATATTCTTTTCTTTCCGCGACCGTTTTTGAAATTGCCGAGAAACTATTGGCGCTTTCCATAGCTTTTTTATCTAAAAAATGGATAATTTTTCGTATGAACGGTCCGGGAAACCCTAAAGCGCCGGCAGGCGCGGTTTCGTCGTTTTTAAGCCCGAAAAGCATCCGGAACAGTCCGTCCGCGGTCGAACCTGCCGGACCGTCCGAACCGGCCTGTCCGGACGCGCCTATATACTTTAAAATTTTATCCACGCCGGAGTGTCCCGTTTCGACGCCGAACGGCAGATTCATCATATGATACGTGTCATACAGCCCCCTTAAGCAGTGCAGCATATAAATATGCTTGTTTGGGTGCGGGACTAGCCACGCGGGATACTTGGAGACTATAACCGCATCGAAATACGAAACGTCCAGAGTATAAAATTTATAATACGAATCTATTAAATTCCAGAAATTATCTTCTTTTACCGGAATTTTAATAAGTTCGCACTGATGCGCCGTATTTTTATTTATGTGCTCCTGAAGCCCCCAGTAAAATTTTTCGGCTCCGCCTATGCCGAAAGGCACCGGACTCGGAGCGATTATTCCGATTTTCATATTTTTATTTAACCGTCGAAATGGAAATAGTTTATTATAGTTTACTATATTCCCAACAGCCTGTTAACTACGTTGTCCCAGCTTATATTTTTCTTCCTGTAACTTTCCAGCGCGTATTTGCCCATCTCTTTGGCTTTATTTTTATTGCGGTAAAGCAGGTCGATTTTTTCGGCTAACGCCTCTGGATGCGGTTCGGCTATAAAACCGCTTCCTCCGTCTTCTATGAATTCGAGCGGTCCGCCGGAATCGGCGCAGGTTATAAGCGGCTTGGAAGAGAGCATGGCTTCGAGCGTAACGTAGCCGTAATCTTCGTCTTGCGGACAGAATACGACCGAAAGGCATCTTGCGTATAAAACATATTTTTCGTCCTCGCTTACCGCGCCAATCAGCCTCACCCTGTCGTTTAAATTTGATTTGTCTATAATGTACGATAGATATTTTTTCAGCCCGCCGCTGCCGGCGATTACGGCTTTAACCGGCGATTTTACGTATTTCATCGCGTTAATCAGCATTTCCTGCCTTTTAAGCCCCTCTAATCTGCTTGGATAAAAAATATAATCGTAAGGCTCCCCGCAATAAAAGTTATTTTCTCCGAAAGGCGGATGGTAAAGAGGGACCGAGTCTATGCCGTTAAATTTTAACAGCCTGTCCGAAACGTTTCTTGAAATGGTAAATTTTGAAGCGATGCCGGGCAGTATGGACGAATCTCGTTCCGTTATTTTTTCGTTCAGCGTTTTCAATCCGGCTTCCGCTTTTTCTGCGTCGTAAAGGTCGTACACCGCCCTGTGCTGGTGCATAAGCCATAAGACTTTGTTTTTATGGTTCACGTAATATGCCGGAAACTGTAAAACTACGGCCAAATCCGTATCGATTCCGTTAAAGCTGTTAAAGTCGAGGCCGCACCAGACGTCAATCATGCCGGAAATAAAAGACTCTGGGAAAAATTTGAACGGCAGGGAAACCGATTCCACTTCGTAGCCGCGGGACTTAAGCGCGTTTTCCAGACCTAGTATAAGATAAAAAGCGCCGCCTTTAATGAAAGGGGTTTGAACCGAAGGTATCAAAATTTTCATATGTTATTTAAACCCTATTATGGCATAATCCATTTCATTATAAAAATTTTCGTTTATAAATTTGTTTTCTTCGGAAATATCGTAATAGTCGGAATATTTATGAAGCCTTTTAATTTCGACGTTCGAAAATCCCCTGTCTTTCAGAATAAACTGCATCGTAACGGGAGCTAAAGGTTTGATATGAAACGGGTCAATATAAAAAGTATATCCGCTCACCAATAAGTTTTCGGGGTTGGGCGTTTCGTAAACGGCTATTCCGCCGGGTTTCAGAACCCTGAAAGATTCTTCGAGAAACGATAGCAGAGATTTAAAAGGCATATGTTCTATTATGTGAAAGCCGGTTACGGCCGAGAGCGTATCCGCGGGTAAAGTTTTTAAATAGGCTACAATATCGGACTCTTCCACGGATATGTTTAACCCTCTGCATATGCCGGCCATTATCTTGTTTAATTCTATTCCTTTGGCGTTTATGCCGTTTTCTTTTAAAATCTCCAGCCACTCTCCCCTGCCGCATCCGGCATCTATTACTGGAGCGCCTCCGGTTCTATCATACGCTTCCTTAACGGCCGGCAGATACGCTTTCTGCCTTTCTTTAATGTCCTGCCGCGTTCCCCGGAAGGTTTCTTCGAAAGCCGCATACATTGCATCGAAAATGTGGTTTTCTTCGGGAAATGCCCCGATGAACTTTTTGCGGATTTCATCGAGCTGGGCCGCCGTTTTTTGAATTTCGGCGGCATTCGTTTTGTTCCCGTTTAACAGAGCGGAAATTTCAATATCTGTTTTTCCGGCGTAAATGGCGAGTCCTTCCG
>JAJYJI010000034.1:0-11181 GCA_021789605.1 bacterium | reverse complement strand
CCAGCCTGCGCGCCGTTTCCGACTGCGCGCCCGAGAGTTCCTGAAGAACGTCGAGAATTTCATTGTTGATTCCGCGCTGTTCGCGAAACAAAAGCTCGTAAAATTTCAGTATAATCTTTTGCAATAGTTTGCTTTTGTTTACGGGAAACCTGTTTAATGCCCGCGGTATTTTATCCCTCGCCGCGGACTTGCTTCTCGAATTATTTATAAGCAGGTTAATGCGTTCCGCGGGGAAATTAATTTTGCTCAATCCGCCGCCGCCGGACATATGAGGCATGCCTGCGCCTGCGCCGTTATTGCAGCCGCCGCCGTTATCGGCGGCGGTACCGGTTTCAGCCGTTTTGCGCCGGGCGGCTTCGTCTTTTATTTTTTGGATTATTTCTTCGATGGAAATTTCGGGAACATCCGAAGCTTGTTCATCGCGCATTTTATCTCCAAGCCGGATAAGCCGGTTTAATTTTAGATTAAAGTTAAAGCCGTATTTTTTGGTTATTTTAGTTTTCAATAAAAAATATTTATTTCATCGCCGCTCATCGCCGCTTATTTTTATTAAAAAACTCTATATTTTTCAGACCTATGCCTAAAGTTCTGGCATCCGGGCTTATTCCCAGGGATTTCGGGGCAACGGCATCGGGAATATTTATAGTAAGCGTGTTTCTCTTCCGGACCGCGTTGGATACGTCGAATGTCAATTCGTTGTTTCCCGGCCCCGCATATTCTTTTTTCGCCAGCATACGTCCGTTAAAGTAAAATCCTAAAATTTGTTTGCGGACAGGCGACGCAAACGTAATAAATTTGAGCTTCATATAAACCGGCTTCCGGACCGCGCCTTTAAAGGAGAACGAAAGCGATTCTTTTTTGGCGCATGACCATGTTCCCCAGATTTCTGGTTTGCAGAAACCTGAATTAATAAAACCGTATTCGTTTCCGTCCGCCGCAAAATTTATCGTAAACGGAAGCCTTTTTATTTCCGTCCTTAACGGAGGTCTTTTAAACGATATAAGCATAAATCCCAGTTTATAAGGCTTTGTTTTGGCGGGATTGAAAACTTTAGGATACGGGAAATATATAGCCCGCGATTTTTTTATATAGCGGCTATAAAGATTTTTTGCTTCCGCGGCATTAATTTTATATACGCCTACGGCGTAAGAATTACCTTTTTCGCCTATCCAATAGCCGTTCCGGGTCCAGTTTTCGTCGGAGGCGTTTATCGGATTGGCGCCGAAAGATTTGTCGAGAAAGCCTATATTCTCCAATGTGCGGGGGTACATGTTGTTAAATGTGCGGAATTTTTGAAAATAATTAACGGCGGCTTTACGGATTTCAGGGATATTCCTGCTTATTTCAATAGACTGCTTTTTAAATAAGCCGAGTTCCGTTCCCTGAACGAAGTATTTTTCCTCCAGCAGCTCTTTCGTCATCAAAAATTGGGGAAACCGCCAGTCAAAAAGGACTTCCCGGGAATAGTTGTCGCTGTTTGGAAAGATATTCCATTCCATAGCATATTTATTGTAAATTCCCTGAACGTTTATAAAAAGTCCAATCGCCATAGACGATAAAACCGCGGCCGTTAATGCTTTTTTTGACGCCGGTTTAAATTTTAATCGGTTTTTGATTTCGCCGAAAATTATTACGGCAGCTAAAAAATACCAGTAGATACCGTCCGTAAAAATCCTGGGGCCGTAGGATTCCCCTCCCCACCAGTCTTTCCAAAAAAGCAGCGCTATCGACAGCGATACCCCCGCCGCAATAAGCGCAAGTATAAAATATATTATTTTTGAATCGAACCGCCGTTTATTCTTAAATAAAAAATAGAGCCCGAACGCCGTCAAAATCAAAAAAGGGTCGAAAATAATAACGCCGCGGGCGGGACTTAAGAAAAATCCCGCCAGAGCCTGCCAAAAATTTTCTAAGCCGAAATAATGAACGCGGTATTTATTATTTAATATGGAGCCGGTATTTACATATAAAAACGCTTCGTATAAGATTAAAGAAATTCCAGCCGTCAGGGAAGATTTAAAAAAAATATTTTTATTCGCAAACAATAGAAACAATAAAATAAAAAAAATTAAAAATGCCGCCGTCGGTCTGGATATAAACGACAAAAACATAAAAAAGCCTATTAAAAAAGACGAAATTTCAATTTTTTTAAAACGCAGAAGATAATCCTTTTTTACCCATAAAAATACCAAAAGCGCGGTTAACCCCGAAAAAAGCATATCGTAATTCAAATTCCATAATCCGGTGCCCGCGGCGGCGCCGACGGCGGTTCCGTAAATGCCGAACAGGGCTATAATTAAAGAAAAAAAGAAAGAAAAATACCGTATAGATATCGCATATATCGTGAAAAATATTCCGACGACTATCAAGGAGCAAATAATTTCCTGCATAAGCAATTCCTGTTGAGTTTCCAGCATATTTAAGCCGAATAACGCATCGGCGATATATACAAAAGGCGCGGAAATAAGGGGGGTGCCCAGCGGGTAAGAATAGTAGAACGATTTATCGCCCGCCCCGTAAATCTGATATTTATATTCGCCGCTGGGGAGTTTCCAATATTTTTTTATTTTATAAAGATTCAGAGTACGATTCTGAATTAAATTTTGGGATACCGTAAGCGCTCCGAAAGGGTCGCTTTTAAAATTAGGCAATTTGCCCCAAAAAATCGACGAAGAAATAATTGCGCAAATCATAATAAATATAATTTTTTTGCCCATTTGCCGAACCTCTTTAATCCCGTCACAATGCAGAAGGGTATATCTATAAGTTTAGCCGCGGGAATGTTTGCATTCCTTTTCCGGATTCTAAACATAATAGAAAAAATAATATCATTAAAAATGAGGAAAAAGCAAATCAAAAATCATTCCCGAGTTCAATTTTAATCTTTTTAATATCCGAAACATTATTTATTTGGCGCACTTTTACCCGAACCTATTCCAAAATAGCATAAATAGTGGTATCATAGTTGGCATGTAGATGAAGGCGTCAGTTTGACAAGATAGTTTAGTCCATATTACTTTGAGCTTGTTTAATAATAAAATGTGAATTATTTTAGGAAGCGTCAGGATTCGACATGTGCCGGGCATGCCCGTTACGAAAAAATTTACGATATCTAAAATAGAAAACGGAGAAACAGATTATAAAAAAATTTTTTAATTCGGAAGAAAAAAAAAGGCTCTTTTCAAATTTTTTATCATTATCGTTTCTTCAGGGAGCAAACTATATATTGCCGTTAATAACCCTTCCATATCTTGTAAGGGTGCTGGGCGTCAGACATTATGGACTCATAGCCTTTGCAAATGCCACCGTTGCTATTTTGTCTATTGTAACCGATTTCGGCTTTAATCTTTCGGCGGCTAAAGAAGTATCTATCTACAGAGGCGATAAGGAAAAACTAACCGAGATATTCAGTTCCGTATTAATTATAAAAACAATTTTAATGCTGCTTAGTTTTATTATTTTGGTCATTCTGGTATTTGTCTTTTATAAGTTTAGAAAAGACTGGCTTTTATATTTTTTTACTTTTGGTACCGTTATGGGCCAGGTCTTATTTACCGTATGGTTTTTTCAAGGAATGGAAAGAATGAAGTTTATTACTTATCTTAATATGCTGTCCAGATTGATTTTTACCGCTTCTATATTTATTTTCATAAGAAGCCGCAGCGATTATGCGTATGTTCCCTTACTGGCATCTATTGGCGCCATTATAGCGGGGGTAATTTCCTTGCTAATAATTTTTAAAGGTTTTGGCGTACAATTTAGATTGCAAAAAATCAGTTCTATTAAATATCATATTTCAAATAGCATTCATTTATTTCTTTCAACTGCCGCTATCAATATCTATACTTCTTCAACCACATTTATTCTGGGTTTGTTTGCCGATACCGCTATGGTCGGTTATTTTGCCTCGGGATATAAAATAGTGCAGGCTTTTACGGGACTTATGTGGCCAGTATCCCAATCCCTTTACCCCTATATAATTAAAATAGTCCATCAGTCGAAAGAAGACGGACTCAGAATTATCCGCAAGATTACGCTGTATGTTGGATTTTTTTCCGGCAGTATTTCGCTTTTTATTTTATTTTTTTCAAATCCGCTATCAAACCTAATTCTCGGTTTAAAATATTCTAATTCGATAATTGTGCTGCGCATAATGTTTATTCTGCCTTTTATGATAGGCTTAAGTAATATTTTCGGTATTCAAACGATGCTGTCATTCGGCAGAAAAAAAGCATTCAGTATTATTTTAATTGCCGGAAGCGTTTTAAATATTTTGTTATCTTCAATTCTTGTTCCAATATATCTTTATGTGGGTTCGGCCATTTCGATATCTATCGTTGAAAGTTTTATAACTTTAGCAATGCTTATTTATTTGCAGATAACCGGACTTAAAATATTTAATGGCAAGTTAAAAAATGTCTGATTGTAAATATATTATTGTAGGTTCTGGTTTTTCCGGTTCCGTTTTAGCGGAAAGAATAGCGGCGAGACTTAATGAAAAGGTTCTTTTGATTGAAAAACGGGGACACATAGGGGGCAATTGTTACGATTATAAAAATGAAAACAAGATAATAATACATAAATATGGACCGCATCTATTTCATACGAATAACAAAGAAGTTTTTGATTATTTATCTAAGTTTACAAAATGGAGCAATTATATTCACAAGGTCCTAGCGTATATAGATGGAGTAAAAATACCCCTGCCGTTTAATTTTAATTCCATAAATAAATTGTTTAAACCCGATAAAGCCGATAAAATTAAGAAAAAACTGCTTTTACATTATAAAGAAAATACAAAAGTTCCTATATTTGAACTTTTAGAAAACGACGACGAAGACTTAAAATATATCGCAAATTTTATATACGAAAAGATATTTTTAAATTATACTATTAAGCAGTGGGGTAAATGTCCCGAGAAGATTGACAAATCGGTCAGCGCAAGGCTTCCGGTATTTATCGGTTATGATGATAGGTATTTTAGCGATGAATATCAGGGCGTTCCTTTAAATGGTTATCAGGAATTATTCAAAAACATGCTGAGCCAACCCAATATAAAATTGCTTTTAAATACGGATTTTCAAAATATATGCTCGATAAAAGAAGATAAAATTTATATTTATGGAAAAGAATATAAAGGCAGGCTTATTTATACCGGACCGATAGACGAACTTTTCGGATATAAATACGGCAGGCTGGAATACAGAACAGTCAATATGGAATTTGAAGAACTGGAAACTAAATATTTTCAGGAATCAGCAGTAGTGAACTATCCCAACGATTACGATTTTACCAGAATAACCGAATTTAAGCATATACATCCAATAGAAATTGGAACAGATAAAACCATAATCCTTAAAGAATACCCTAAAGATGCCGTATCATATGAAGATATCAGGTATTATCCTTTTTTTACCAAAGAAAGCGCAGAGCTCTACGATAAATATAAAAATCTTGCTAAAGGTTACGATAATCTGATATTATTGGGCAGGCTTGCGGAATATAAATATTACGATATGGACGATGTTGTGGAAAGAGCGCTGGAAGTTTATAAAAAAGAACAAAATGAATATGGAAATTTGTAAAAATACAAAAGTTTATATTTTGCTACCCACAAAGGATGCAACCGGCGGGCTGGAACTTTTGCATCAGTTAGTTTATAATTTGATAAAAATTGGCATCGATGCTTTTTTGTATTACCCTTACGAAGACAGAAATCCAATACATGAATCGTATGAAAAATATAATAATCCTTTCTGCAAGAAAATAAAGGATTCGGTTGAAAATATTTTAATATACCCTGAAGTATATGGGGCATTACCAATATTAAATAAATATAAAAATATTAGAAAAATTATGTGGTGGTTAAGCGTAGATAATTTTTACGCGTTTAAACTATCTTCATCAAGAAAAAACCTTTTTTTTTATCGGTTAATTAATAAATTATTAAAAATATTTGGCATAGAACCGGTATTTGATTTACGTATTATTGTGCATAGAAATTTAAAGATAGATAATTTAGTGAAACAGGCAAATATGCATTTGGTTCAGTCTTATTATGCGATGGATTATTTGATAAAAGCAGGATTTGACCCTAATTGTATAAAATATTTATCGGATTATTTAAATGAAGATTTTTTAAATATAGAAACAAATTTGTCTGATAAAAAAAATGTAGTAATTTTTAATCCTAAAAAAGGTATTGCATTTACACAAAAAATATTAAAAAAAGTTTCGGGTTTGAAATTTATTCCCATAATAAATATGAAAAGGGAGGAAGTTATAAAACATTTGCAAGAAGCAAAAGTTTATATTGATTTTGGAAATCATCCCGGAAAAGACAGAATTCCAAGAGAAGCCGCAATACTTGGTTGCTGCGTAATTACAGGAAAGAGGGGAAGCGCAGCATTTTTTGAAGACATACCTATATTTGATGAATATAAGTTTAAAGATGAAAAAGAAAATATAACAAAAATTATAGATAAAATTAATGATTGTTTAGAACATTTTGAATATAGGTATAAGGATTTTGACCATTATAGGGAAATAATCAAACAAGAGCCGAAAAAATTTTTAGAAGATTTAAAGGATGTATTTAATAGACGGTAAAATCGATTATGCGAAGCATTGGAAAGGTTCGACGAAATGTATAACAACGGAAAAATAATAAATTCGATTATAATTGAATTAGGATTGCAATCGTAATACCAGATATAAAAAATGGATAGATTTGTTTACGCGGCGGAGCATTTAAATTGGGGAGCAGGCTACATAATTCTTATTATACTATATACATTTCTTTCATTTATGTATAAGGAATATAATCAAAAATATTTTTTTTACTTTGCCTTATTTTTAGTAATATTTATTTCGGGGACGAGAAGCATAGTAAATTATGATATGGAAAATTATAAGATTATGTATGAAAATTACAAGAGCCTGACAGTTCTGGAAATAGAACCCGGTTTTATATTTTTATCGTGGCTTTTAAATTTTATCGCCAAAGGTCCATATTTATTATTTTTTACATATTCTTTTCTTAACGTGGCATTCGTATATTTGGGAATTAAAAACTTTACTGAACGCTTAGCATTTCCATTTTTTTTATATTTAACTTTCCCGTCTTTATTCTTAATGTCTTTAATAGGGATACGCCAGAATCTTGCCGAGGCTATTTTCTTTTATGCCGTCAGCCATTTATTCAGGAAAGATTTATTTAAGTTCATAGTTTTCGGTATTTTAGCAGTATTTTTCCATTACTCCGCCATATTTATATTTATTATTGTTTTAGGCGTCTATTTTTTAATTAAAGGCGTTAATTTTACATTTTCGGTTATGCTTGTAGCCGCCAGCATTTTTATTGATTTTTTAGGCATAAATAAATTGATGTTAGTAAAATTCCTATCTTTTATTTATCCCGTCTTGCCGGCAAAATATGATTCTTACGCCATGCTTTTAATTGCCGGACGCGCTTTTAATTTAAAAGGTTTTTCGATATATTCGTTAATTCTTTTTAACGCGCTTTTATTGCTTATTTTATATTTTATATCTTTTTTCAGAAAAACCGATGATAAATTTGCCCGCTATGATTTAATCATAAATTTACTTATAGCAGGCACTTTTTATGTAAATATATTCGGAAGTTTCGCCGACGTTACTGCGCGATTATTCAACTATTTTTTATTTTTTTATATTATTCTTATCCCTGTAGTATTATCTAAATTTACCAAATATCTAAGAATTACGGCAATTTATTTATTGGCGGTTTTTTCAATCGTATGGTTCTTTTCCGGCGTCTATAAAAAAATAGGTGGAATCCATACGCCGCCGCTAATATATAAAAATATTATAATTAATTTTTTGCGAGACTCAAGATTTAGCGATTTTCACGATTAAATTAACCTTAATGTTTGAAACCCTTAAAAAACTTATAGAATATGTTATTTTTCCGCCGGGCATTATAATTATCGGATTTCTGGCGTTGGGCGTTTCGGCAAGAAAAATAAAATTCGCGCTTGCCGGAGCGTTATTTTTTTCAGCCGCGCTTTATCTCCTTTCGACCGGTCCCGTTAAAAACGCTTTGATCTCCCCTCTGGAAAACACCTATTATAAGCCGGCAGACGTTAAAATGTTAAAAGCCGATGCGATAGCGGTTCTTGGCGCAGGCGCTTATAACGGTCAGACTTTAGACGGCGATTCTTTAAACAGGCTCATCGCCGGGTTCTTATTGTATAGAAAATTGCATATCCCCGTTATCATTTCGGGAGGATATTCGACTTTTACCGCTTCAACGGCAAAAATAGCTGAAAAAATTTTATTAAAAATGGGCGTCGGACGTTCCGACATTATAACCGACGATAAATCGAACGATACGGAACAAAATGTATCGGCTCTCGAAGCGATATGCAAAAAACGCGGATTCGCTAAAATTATTCTCGTAACCTCTGCTTATCATATGAAACGCGCGGTGTTTTTATTTAAAGGAACGGGATTGGACATTATACCCTATCCCACGGATTTTAAGAGCGATAGCCGATATAACCTTTATAGTTTCCTGCCCGGCATGGATAATTTGGCGGTTTCCGCGGATGCCCTGCATGAATATCTTGGTTACGTTTATTATAAGTTAAAGGGGTAAACCAAAAAAAACAATATTGCCTGTCAGTGATGCAGGGGGACTTTTAGCTTGACTAAAGCGCAAATTTTTTTAATAATAGAAAAGGCTTCATTTGCATATCCGATAAAAAGGCGGGGGGTTTATTTAATAATGAAAAATTTCAGTCGTTTCAGCAGCGCGCTCCTTTTCGCAACGCTGTGCGTTTTTTTGCTTCCCGCTTTTAATCTTCCTGCCGCCGCAAATGCCTATTCCGGTCTGCCTTCTTCGGTTCAGGACGCGCCGAACAATGCGGGGGCGGGGAATATGAGTCCCGATTCGGCATATACGCGGGCTCTTTCCGGACGTCAAACCCCGAAACGGGCTCTGAATTCAAATAATAAAAAAAATATCGCGGGTTCGAAAAAAAAAGCAAAATACGCCGCAAAAGGCAAGGCAAAATTACCAGCCGCGCCGCCGCTTTCAAAAATCGAAAAGATGTATTACAGGCTCTATAGGTTCGGAAAACCTTTAAAGCAGTTCGGCTACGGTTTTTTTTACGGAAGAAAAATTAATCCCGCGATAGTCGGGGCAATCGGCAACGATTATGTCATAGGCCCCGGCGATTCCTTGTCGATATACCTTTCAGGCGCCCCCTCCGAAGTATTGGGCGTCCCGAATTCCATCAAAAACCTCAGGGTTGACAGGGAGGGCATGATAAATCTTCCCTACATAGGCGTGTCGTATGTTTGGGGCTTAACCCTCGGAGACGTAAAAGATATTATAAATAACGAGTTTTCCAAAAGATTCAAAAACGTGACGGTGGACGTTTCCTTAAACAAATTGCGGCAGTTTAAGGTTTACGTATCGGGGTTCGTTAAAAAGCCGGGTCCGGTATCGGCGAACGGAACTTATTCCGTCTTAGACGCTTTGATTCTGGCTGGCGGCGTATCCAAAGAAGGCAGTCTCAGAAACATAACCGTCAGAGAAAATATAAACGGCGCCGTCAAGGTTAAGCATATAGACCTTTACGGCCTGCTTCTGAAAGGACTGCCGGTTAACGTTTACCTTCGCGAAGGGGACGTCATATACGTTCCTCCCATAGGCGAAACCGCGGCAGTTAAAGGAGCCGTAAAAAGGCCCGCCATATACGAAATTAAGCCGGAAGACTCCGTTAAGCGCGTTATAGCTATGGCCGGCGGCCTCGAATTTTATTCCCGCAAGGAAAACGTAAAGACTATAAAACTGTCAGGCGGAAGATTTAAAATTTATACTTCCAACCTTTCCGATGCGCGTTTTTTAGACAGGAAAGCCCTTAACGGGCAGGTTATTATTCTGGGCGGTATCTTTAGCCGCATAGCCGGAGAAGTTTCCGTATCCGGCTGCGTAGCCTACCCGGGAATTTATTCCGTAAAAACCGCTCCGGACTTAAAAATCCTTATAAAAAAAATAGGCCTTTTAAAGAATACGAATCCGTATTATGCGCAGGTAGTGCGAATTTATAAAAACAGGATAATAAAATTTTCTCCCGAGAAAGTAAAAGATGGAAAATTCGATATTAAACTTGATGCCGGAGATAAAGTAATATTTTATCCCAAGTGGATATTTAAGCCGGTTCAAATTAGCGGGGAAGGCATTGCGGGAAGCTCTTTCATAACATTCTATAAAGGATTAACTTTGCTCGGGGCGCTGGAAAAAATCCATTTTAATATTTCGCCCAAGGATTTGAAGGTATATGTATTTTCGGGAAATAACGCGATGGGCGGAACGCCCGCCGCCGGCAACGCAATGAAGCCGGCGGACGTTATTTATTTAAACAGCCTTATGTACCATTACCGTTCAAAAGACGATATAAAACTTTCGCCGGGGGAAATTTTGCTCGTCAAAAAGCTGGGGCATGCCGATAAGGTCCCTATGGTTACCATACTGGGGCAGGTATCCCGTCCCGGCTCTTACGCCCTTAAAAACGGAATGTCCCTTTACGACCTTATAGTCGCCGCAGGCGGATATACTTCGGACGCCTATCCTAAGGCATTGGTTTTTATAAGAAAATCCATAAAGGCTATGGAAAAAACCCGCATTGACGAATCCATGCTGGATATCCAAAATTCTATGACCAAATTGGCAGGCGTTACGGGAGCGGGCTCTTCTTCGCAGGAAAAAATACAGTATCAATCGGTGCTATATAAAGAAAAACAGTATCTTGCAAGATTAAAAAACTCCGCCTTGGAGGGTCTCGGCAGAATTTCTTTGGATATACCGAATAATCTCAGATTCTTAAAATATTCCGGCCAGAATATAAAATTAACGCCCGGAGATACCGTTTACGTTCCCGTAAAACCGAATTACGTAATGGTAATGGGAGCGGTTTTTAATCAGATAGCCATTCCTTATATTCCGGGCAAAACCGCAGGCTGGTATATAAATCAGGCCGGCGGCTTAAGAAGCAGCGCCGATGCCGGAGAGGTCTATCTTATAGAGGCGAACGGAAGGGTGGTATCGCACTCCCAAATGTCCTCTTTCTGGTCTTTTATAGGCATAGGGCACAGTTTTTACGATACGCCGGTAAAGGCCGGAAGCTCCATAGT
>JAJYJI010000075.1 GCA_021789605.1 bacterium | reverse complement strand
AAAATTGGAGCGGAGATAAAGACATAGTTGCGCTTCTTAGGGAATTAGGAATAGATATTAATTTTTTATGTATTCCTTATTATGAAGGCGATATATACGCTCCAAAAATGGCTCCGCTTAAAATAAAGTCCGAAAGGCCTGTTTTTTATCTTGTACAAAGAGGCGGCGGCGCCGATTCTTTTGATGCGGGACTCAAGAAGCAAGCCGTTTGTCTGGGAGTCGAAATAGTTTTTAACCGCCGCATCGAATCTTTCGAAGAAAAAACTATAATAGCCGAAGGTCCAAAGCGGGCGGATTTTATAGCGGCGGGCATAACATTCCATACCGAAACGAATGACTGCGCGGCCGTGATTTTTAACGATGAAATCGCGCCTAAGGGCTATGCATATCTCCTTATAAATAAAGGTTTCGGCACAATGGCTTCGGTTATTTATAAAGATTTTAAAAATACAAAAAAATATTTTAAAAATTTGCTTAATTTTTTCCAAAACGAAAAATATATCGATATTCAAAACGAAAAAAGATTCGGCGGATTCGGAAATTTTTTCATTAGAAATACCAACGCATTCGATAAAAAAATATATATAGGCGAATCGGCCGGATTTCAAGATTACCTCTGGGGGTTCGGGTTAAGATATTCGGTTTTATCAGGATATCTGGCCGCTATGAGTATAATAAGAGGCTCGGATTATGATTCCCTCTGGAAAAAAGAGATTAAACCGATGCTGGAAACATCGCTCGTAAACAGGTATCTGATAGAAAAATTCGGAAACTTCGGGTATAGATACTTAGCAAAAAAATTTGCCGAGGGCGACCCGTGTAATTTTCTTAATCGAAATTATAAGCCGTCTTTCTTGAAAAGCTTAATTTTACCTATTGCAAAAAGCAGGCATAAAATCTATGAAAATATATAATTTTCCGGTAAAAACCGGCAAAAGAAGCGAATTATTAGACATTACGAAAATCGTTGAAGATTTTATTTTTAAATCCGGCAGCGACGACGGACTTTGCCTGGTCTATTCGCCTCACACTACAACCGCCGTTATTATCAACGAAGCATACGACCCCGACGTCGCTTTCGATATAAACCGTTTTTTAGATAATCTGGCGCCTAAAAACAATAATTACCGCCACGCCGAAGGAAATTCCGACGCGCATATAAAAGCGGCGATAATAGGCAATTCAAGGATATTGTCTTATTCCGGCAATAAGCTGAATCTCGGAAGATGGGAAGGAATTTTCCTTTGCGAATTTGACGGGCCAAGGCAGAGAAATATTAACTTAATTTTAATTTAAAAATAATTAAATGATAAAACAACCCATAAAAAGGTTTATTATGGAATGATAATATATATCTTATAAAATACTTCAAAACAAACATTAAACTCAAAATAACTTCTTAACCGTTTTTTTAATAAATGGAAGAAAGGTTAGGGAGTATTGTGCTGTCCAAATCTTCTCAAAATGAAGAATTGTTAAAAGAATGTTTTTTAATCTCAAAAATTACCTAAAGAATTTAAATAAATTAAATTAGAAAACTAATCTTAATGCATTTTACATCTATACCGATATTTGACTTAATAGCCGGCATTTTTGTCGTTCTCTTCGCATTCTTCGTCAGGGCGACGATAGGTTTCGGCTCAGGTTTAATATCGGTTTCGTTTTTAACTATACTGCTTCCCATAAGAATTACAGTTCCCGCCGTTTTTATACTTGATTTTATCGGAAGCATAATTCTGGGCGCATACGACCTTAAAGAAGTAAAATGGAACGACCTTTCGTATTTACTTCCTTCAACCGTTTTAGGGCTTTTGCTTGGAGCTTACGTATTAAAATATGCAGACCCGCAAAAACTAACAATTTTTCTCGGCATTTTTATTATAATGTATATAATATATGCTTTAAAAGTAAAACAGGACAAAATGCCTTACGTTAAAAACGCTATAGGGGCGCCTTTGGGTTTTTTAGGAGGTTTTATAGGCAGTTTATACGGCGGCGGCGGTCCGCCTATCGTCGCCTACCTTCAGATGAAACACCACGACAAACGAACGTTTAGGGCAACTTTTCAGATAGTCGCAATTACGGACAGCATAGTAAGGGCGGCTATTTATTTATCGTTCGGACTTATAACCATAAAAGTCTTAAAATTTTCCGGCTTATTAATGCCTTCTTTGCTTATCGGTTTATTTTTCGGAAATAAGATGCATTTTAAAATAAATCAAAAAACTTTTTACTATTCGGTATTGATAATTTTATCTTTAGCCGCTATAGGTTTAATAATACATTCACTTTAATTTTTTAATTCATCTTTATCTAACTTTTATAAATCGCTCCGTAATAAATTTCTTCTACGATATTGTTAATAGAAGTTCCTATTATCTTTTGAAAAAAAGGCTTTTTTATCCCCAATCTGACGGCTTTATCGGGGTCGGCATTAACGGTTTTGCATAACTCTTCAAGCGCATCGTCAAATCCCGACACCTTATCTATTAATTTTAACGCTATAGATTTTTTTGAAGAAAATAGTTCTCCCGTCGCTATTTTAAGGACTTCATCTTTTGGAATCTCCCTTCCCTCCGAAACTATTTCAATAAAACGATCGTAAATTTCGGCCTGAAGTTCGCTTATGCTTTCCCTTTCCTCTTCCGTATAATTTCTGGTAAAAAGCCACATATCTTTACGGCTGCCTTTTTTAACGACTTCATAGCCTATTCCTATTTTTTCTAATATTTCTTTAAGCACCGGTTTAACGCTTATAACGCCTATTGAGCCGATTAGCGCAGTTGACGGAGCATACAATTTTTCCAATCCGCATGCTATCATATAACCGCCCGAAGCCGCAACCTCGAGATATCCGTATATTACCTTGCCTTTATCTCTGAGCCTTTTTATTGCTAAAAACAGCAGTTCAGAGTGAATAGCGCTGCCTCCCGGACTGTCTATAACGAACATAACTCCTTTTACGGATTTCATTTTTTCAAGTTTTTTCAAAAGTTTAATATAAGGCAAAACGCTTTGCGCGGTTATAGCGCCGGAAAAACGAACTATCGCCGCTTTATTCCTGTTAAATATCGACATAATGTTATTCGCTCCAATTTTCAAAATTTTTTTCATTATATTACAGATTTTGTATATAAGCAACAATGCACGGTTTCACAAAATAATTTAACATTTAAATCAAAGTGGAATATAATAAATAAAGGCGGATAATTATGAAAGAATTTTATTCTATCGCTATTTCAACGGTATATATAGTGCATTTGCTTTACGCGCTTATAATTGTAATCGGGTTTTTTCTTATAATTGCGGGTTTTTTTGCGCGTTGGAAATGGGTAAGAAATTTTACTTTCAGGTTAATTCATCTTTCAATGATTGGAATTGTGGCTTTTGAATCCGTCTTTAATATCGAATGTCCGCT
>JAJYJI010000074.1 GCA_021789605.1 bacterium | reverse complement strand
AATTTTTTTCCAGCAGTTCAAGGTTGAATTTAAAATTGTTTTTAGACGTATCAGCCGTTACCGGAACCCCGCCGGAAAGTTTTATAATTTCGGTGTATGAAACCCAGTAAGGAGAAGGAACTATAATCTCGTCTCCATCGTTCAGCATAGCCGAAAAAAGATTGTATAAGGAATGTTTTCCGCCGCAGGAAACGATAATTTCGGAGTTTTCGTAATTTACGCCGTAATCCGCCGAAAATTTTTCGGCAATAGCATTTTTAAGTTCGTCTATCCCCGAAACCGGCGTATATTTAGTCTGTCCTTTATCCAATGCATCCTTTACGGCATCTTTTATATAATCGGGCGTATCGAAGTCCGGTTCTCCCGCTCCGAAGCTGACGACGTTTTTGCCTTCCGTTATAAGTTTTTTGGCTTTTGCCGTTATGGCAAGAGTTGCCGACGGTTTTATTAAAGATGCCCTACATGAGAGTTTCATCGTTTTCTCCCTTGGAATAAATTTTGGATAGCTCTTCGGCAATTATAGAAGGAACCATGCTTGAAATGTCCCCTCCGAGGCGCGAAATTTCCTTGACTATGGTGGAGCTTAAAAAAGAATATTTTTCCGCAGTCATCATAAAAATGGTTTCTATGTCTGGGTTAAGGGTCCTGTTGGTGGTTGCGAGCTGAAGTTCGTATTCGAAATCCGAAACCGCCCTTAAGCCTCTTATGATGACTTTTGCGTTAATGCTTTCCACGTATTTTACTAAAAGCCCTTTTAAACCTACAACGTTTATCCTGCCGGAATCAATCCCCCCGTCTTCTTTTATAACGGCATTTATCAGCTCTATGCGCGCGGATTGCTCAAAAAGATAGGGCTTTTTTTTATTGCACGCTACAGCGACGACGACCTTGTCGAATATATTGAGGCTTCTTTTTAGAACGTCTAAGTGGCCGTATGTAACGGGGTCGAACGAACCCGGGTAAACCGCGGTTTTGTATTTTATAGGATTTGCCATAAATATTATTTAAGGTATTATTAAATTAACGACCATTATTTTTTATCATAAAATCGGCAAAATTGCAATCGGCTAAATTCGCATAAATTTATTAGAATTTGCATCAAAAAAAATCTTGACGGCCGGGGGGGGGGGGGGTGTATTATTATATTTAAACTTTTTAATTAAAATTATCTAAAGATAGGAATGACCGTAAAATAATATTTATTTATAATCGTATAAATAAAAAAATCGCATATAATGCGAAAGCATAACTAATGAATTACATTGATAATATTGTTTAGATATATGAATAAGATATGAATAAAAAAGAAACGAGCTGTGCATATTCCGCATTTGATAAATTATTATATCCCATATTGGCTATAAACGATAAATACGACGTAATATTTCTAAATAAAACCGCGGAAAAAGAATATAATAACAATATTAGCATTAACCGCTTTAATGAACCGAGCTGGAATACTCCAAATGCGGAAGACATAACCTGCAAGTGCTATAAGATTTCCCACGGTTACGACAAACCCTGCTTCGAACTCGGAGAAAACTGTCCTATAAGGGAACTTATTAATAACAGAAACAAAGACCGCACTGTCGTCAATCATAATCACAAAGGACGGTTTTATAAAGTTGAAGCATACAGGGACGGCGGGGACCGCTCATTATTTTTGGAATCCCACGTTAATATTTCCAAGTTTATTTCGGAAATAGATATAGTTAAAAAAGCCAAAGAAGACTTAGAATTATCCGAAAAAAGGCTTAAAACGTTTTTCGACAGCCTTCCCGTTCCGTCGTTAATTATCGACATAGAATCCGGCCTTATTATAGACGCAAACAAAAAAGCCGTAGATTTTTACGGTTGGCAGAAAGAAGAATTGCGCAATATGACCATAGCTTATATAAATCCTTTCGTGTCCGTTAAAGAAACGATAGATTTCAGGGCTAAAGCTTTAAAAGAAGGTTATAATTTTGCGGTTTTCAAACACAGGCTTAAAAACGGAAGCGTAAGAGACGTAGAGGTTATGATTTCCGGCATCGTCTATAACGGCAAGACCTATATTCAGATTGTTATAAGCGACATTACCGAAAAAAAAGCCCTTGAAGAAAGGATTAAAGAATCGGAAGAGCTTTTCAGGACTCTGGCGGATAATATGCCGGTAGGATTAGATATGCACAGAGAAAAATTTGTTTACGTTAATCCCGCACTTCAAAATATGCTCGGTTATACTTCGGATGAACTGAAAAATATGTTCTTCTGGGAAATATTAGCCGATGAATATAAAGAGGAAGCAAAAAGAGCTATCAGGGAAGGGATAGCCGATATAAGCTATAAGCATTACGTAACGTTTAAAGCGATTAAAAAATCCGGCGAAGAATTATGGACGTATATTTATGCCGGTTCGGTTAAATATAAAGGCGAAGTTGTAAGAATCGCAAGCTTTATCGACATTACCGAAATGGTTAATTTAAGGAATTCTATCAAACAGGAAGGGGACCTTTTTAAAATATTAATCGAAAATATTCATTCCGGCATAGCTCTTTATAATAAAGATAAATTTTTATATTTTAATTCCGCTTTGATTAATTTATTCGGTTTCCCGAAAGAAGAATTTATCAATATGAACGTAAACAAGTTTTTCGATATAGACGAAAACCTCATTTACTCTCCGAGGTTTTCTTTATTTCATATCCATCACAACGACGAACTTCCATCCCGGTTTATTTATAAGCATGCCAATAAAACAGGCGATATTCGGTATATAGATTTGTTCAGAACCGTCGTTATTTACGACGGAGAAAAAACCGGCCTCGCCATTTTTACCGACGTAACCGACCAGATATCCAGAGAACGCAATATACTTATAGAAAAAGAAACGTATAAAGAGCTTTCCGAAATAGATTCCATGACGCGAATATACAACAGAAGATATTTTAACAATAAATTAGCCGAGCTTCTGAATCTGGCCAAAAGATACGGCAGGCCGCTGGCCTTAATTATGTTCGATATAGACCGCTTTAAAAAAGTCAACGACTCTTTGGGGCACGAAGCCGGAGATTTGATTCTTAAAGAGCTTGCCGCCGCCGCCAAGGAAAACTTAAGGACCACCGATTTTTTCGCAAGATACGGCGGAGAGGAGTTTATGGTAATAGCCCCGGAAACTAATCTTGAAACGGCCAGAGAGCTTGCCGAAAGATTGAGGTTAAAAATTCAGGCTCACGATTTCCATATAGGAATGAATATTACCATAAGTTTGGGGGTTGCGGCCGCGAACGGCGACGATACGGAAAACAGCATAATCCGCAGGGTCGATTCCGCTCTTTATAGGGCGAAAGATAACGGCAGGAATATGGTTTGCGATACGCAATGCTATTAATCGCAGAAAAAATCCCTAAATTTAAAATTTATTAAAATTTATCCTTAAAATTTATTTGATTTATTTTTTAT
>JAJYJI010000073.1 GCA_021789605.1 bacterium | reverse complement strand
CCTTTCCGTCTTCTTTAAACAGCCTCGCTATTACCTCGGTTTTCGTTCTCCTGAGGCTGTCCGCCTGCGCCTTGCCTCTTCCTTCCGAAATACTTTCGGCAAAGTTTGCGAATAAAACCGTAAACCATAGCCATAGAGTTATCTGAAAAACAAAAGATATAGATTTAAAATCATGGATAAAAAGATCTTTGATAAATATTGCCGTAGTAATAACGGAACCTATCTCGACTACAAACATAACCGGATTTTTAACCGTTATTTTCGGATTAAGCTTTTTAAAAGAATCTTTTATTGCAGATAACATTATATCCTTACTGAATGCAGAAACATAATATGATTTATTGGACATTATTTTTCCCCTGTTCAAAATTTAACTAAAATTAATTATTAATCTAATTATTAATCGGCATAATTAAACAAGCCCCTTGAAAATACGTTCATATAACTTTAAATTATATTTTTTTATAAGCAAAGATAGTTTTAAATTTAAATTCACGGTATTTACCCCCGGAGTTCCAAAAATACCGAATTGCCTGTAAGATATATTGCGTTTAACAAGCCTATAAAGCGCCGCTTGTGATATGCCGGTCAGCGACGATATTCTAGTAACCTGATCAAGCGCAGCGGCTATAGAAATATACGGCCCTAAGCCCGAACCGGAACCAGTTACTATATCTACTGGTATTTCGCCTTTTTTAACGGAAGGATTTTCTTTTAAAAATTTATCTATAAGTTTTTTTTCGTGATTTATATATTTTCCGTTTGTAGGAGCATAATTGGAAGCGCCCGATTCGGTACCGTTATAACCGTTTCCGGCATAAGACGGTCTTCCGTTAAATATATACGGAGAAGTAAATTTTTCGCCGATAAGCATCGAGCCTATAGGCTTTGAATTTTTATAAACGATGCTTCCGCCGGCTTGAAACGGAAAAGCTATTTTCCCTATGCCCCAGATAAGAAAAGTATAGCCGAGCGAGCATACGATATATAATAAAACGGTTAGTTTTATCATTTTTATCAATTCTTTTACCATAATAAACATCCTCTTTAGATTATTTTAATTAATAAAACAGATGTCCTTTTACCATAGCAAAATGTTCGGCTATGGGTCCAAGCGCCAGCGCCGGAAAAAACGTTAACGCCCCCACGAGCAATATGGTTGCCATTACGACCGTATAAAACAAAAAGCCGTGCGCAGGAAAAGTTCCCGCCGACTCCTGTATGCTTTTTTTCTTAATTAACGAACCTGCTATCGCAACCTGACATATAATAGGAATATATCTGCCGAAAAATATCGTAAGTCCAAGCGAAATATTATAAAAAAGAGTATTGCCGTTAAGACCGGCAAACGCCGACCCGTTGTTTGCGACCGTCGAGGTATAGGCGTATAAAATCTCGCTTAAACCGTGCGGACCCGGATTCAATATTCCGGCTAATCCCGCCGGTATAGCCAACGCTATCGCAAAAGGGATAAGAATAATAAACGCATGGGCAAACATTGCGAGAGTCGCAAGCTTGACCTCCTTTGCCTCTATTTTTTTTCCGAGAAATTCGGGCGTGCGCCCTACCATAAGTCCGGCAATGAACACGGCAATAATTACCATAGTGAGCATATTTAAAAGCCCTACGCCTTTACCGCCGAATATGAGATTTAACATCATTTCCGCAATTAGAACCATCCCCGAAAGCGGCATAAAACTGTCGTGGGCGGAATCGACGTTGCCGGTGGTAAATGCGGTGGTAGCAGTCGCAAATAAAGAGGTCTGCGCAATTCCTATATGCTCCTGTTTCCCCTCCATATTGCCCCCGGGATTATTTTTAGAAGCGCTGATATTAGCCCCTAACTTTGCAAGAAACGGATTGCCGTGAGCCTCCTGAGAATAAACTACCGCAAGACAGACTAACAGAAGCGTCATAGCGACGGCAAATAAAGTCCACGCATGTTTTTTATTACCTATCATTATTCCGTACATTAAAAAAAGCGCTATCGGAATCGTCCCCATCATAAATACCGTTAAAGCGTTAGTAAAGGGATTGGGGTTTTCATAAGGCTGCGCGGCATTTGCATCGTAAAAACCTCCTCCGTTGGTACCGAGGTTTTCGATGGATACCATAGAGGCTACCGGTCCTATAGATAGCGTTTGATTGACTCCCGTCATATTAACGACTTTTTTCTGCATTAAAAAAGTCTGGGGCGCGCCCTGCCAAAGCATTATAACTGCAAATATAATCGCCAAAGGCAGAAAAAGCCTGTAAATCGCTTTTATATAATCTGCGTAAAAATTACCGACGTATTTTGCTTCGCGCCTTATAAGCCCGCGGATAAAAGCCACGGCAAAAACAAGTCCGGTAGCGGCGGAAGTGAACTGAAGGAAAACAAGCGACATCTGAGAAAAATTGGATAAAACTTCCTCACCGCCGTAATTCTGCCAGTTAGTATTTGTTATAAAGCTTATTGCCGTATTAAAATCCAGCGCCCACGGTATGCCCGGATAATGCATCTGGTTGAAAGGAAGAAAATTTTGAAACCTTAATATTAAATATACGATAGCCAGCATAAAAAAATTGACTATAATACCTATTTTTAAATATTTAATCCAATCGGTTTCTTCATTTTCGTTAACCTTAAGGAACTTAAAGGTTAAACTTTCCATGGGATTTATTATCCCGTCTAAAAATGTAGGTTCGCCGTTAAAAACATGCGCAAGATATCTGCTTAACGGCACTGCGGCTATAACCATAGCGGCAAGCGTTATTATTATCTGTAAAACTCCCGTATAAGTCATTATTAGCACCTCTTTTAGCTTTAATTATGTAATTGTGTTTAATTAAATTAAATCTTATCTATAAAATCGGTAAAAAACCATAATACGGCGTACATAAAGGCTATGCCGGCAAAAGCAGTTAAAAACGCTATCATTTTGACAGTCCTCCATTTTCAGTTTTAATTAAATTTCAATTTAAGCTATTAAGTTAATTGCTTTAAGCTAAAATTCATAATTTAATATCAATATTTGGTATTTGGTCAAAATTTATCCGGATATATCAAAACATAAAACAAATATACCAATACTAATATCGCAACTACAAGAAGAATAATATTTTCTATCATAAATTATATACCTCCATATTTATCGAATTAGATAAGATAAATTTAATCCTATCCGTTATTAATACGGATAAAATCCTTGAATCTAACGCTTTTAATGCTTATATCGGCCATTTTGCAAAAAAAATAGCCGGAGGTTTTGCAACCTTCGGCTATTAAAGTAATAAGTAAAGCATTATATTAAAGACTATATTATATTACAGACATGCGATACGATATTAATTATTAAATATAATTTAATTTATAAATAATCCGCTAATATTAGGTTTATTATAAACTAAATATATTTAACTTTATCTAAAACTCTTTAATAGCTTACGAAGTTAGCTGACGGGCTAAGGATAAAGAGTATTCCTCTACCTAAAAGATATTCGCCCCTAAATATTGGTTTCTCCGCTTCCCTTATTTATA
>JAJYJI010000033.1 GCA_021789605.1 bacterium | reverse complement strand
TCTTTTTTGAATATCGCGGGTGTCCGTGTATTCGCAAAAGACCAGAGTTTTACGCCCGCGGGATTTATTCTCATTGATTATCTCAACAAGCTTTTCCTCTTTGGTCGTAACTAAGTCTAATTCTCTGCATACGGCAACTACATTGCCGTTCTTATCCGATACCGTCTCATAGACGGGGTTATCCGCATAAGAACTTAACACTGTAAGCATTTTGGCTAATACGCCTAACGCCCCCATTCTGATTGCAAACTCAAAAGCGGTTTGCATTTCAGTGGCTACTTGGTCGTATGCAGACTTATGTTCCTCTTTCATATCTACCTGAGTAACGTATTCCGCATATTCAGGTAAACCGGCCGCAATGTCGCTTATTTTCATAAACGCCGTCGTCGGCAGGAATTTAGTTAAAAGCTCAGGCGAGATGCCGGGTTTTTCTTTTAAGACGACGTTCTGTTTTTTTGAACGGCTCATTGAATTGTCCGTCTCATTATCTGATTTACGGACTGTTTCAACTACGCCGTATCTTTTCGCAAATCCAATAGTATCTCCGTAAACGGAAATATCTTTTACGGATTTTGCGTTAAACCTCCAGAGGAGATAAAACAGCGTTGACGGTTTACCGCCAGACAGAGTGCCGGTTAAAAGCAAGGCTTTCTTCGATACGCAAGCCGCCTGAGCCGCGGCTACGCCTCTTGCAGACTCGCCCTTTTCTTCGTGGGCTTCGTCTAATATAAAGAGATCGAAAAATCCGCCGGGCAGATACTTTTTCATATATTCCATTACTGGAATACGTTGTATTTGCCTTTCTGCGCCGTTGCTTTCAACCGCCTGCCATAACGGTTCTCCGCAGACCCTATCGTGAGCTTGTTTTTCATCGGCTATATGCTCGGCTATTACGCGGCCGTCTTCGTCGGTAGTTATACCGTGCAGGCGGCTTAATTTGTTTTTACAGTAACTTTTAGCCCCTTTGCTGATAACCTGCTCGCTGCCGCATTTGGGGCATTTGACTATCATTTTGCCCGTCTTTTCGTCAATAAATTTGACGTTTACGGGTCTCCAATAGTAGCCCAACTTTGCCATTTCTCTTGAAACGATAAATATTTCAATGCCTTTAGGCTTAATGCCTATTAGGGGTCGTATAGCATCAACGTCGGCTTTTTCGTTGATTACTACTGCCGACGATAATACCGTTTCGCCTAAGGCTTTTTTTGCTTCTCTTAGCCATTTTTCTACTAAATGCGGCGGGACCATAAGTAAAGCCCTTAATCCCTCACTTGATTTCTTATACATTCCGTATAAGGTCATTAAAGACATTAAGGTTTTACCGCATCCCATTTCGGCGCCGAGAAATACCGAGTTTTCGGTTTCAAAGCGCTTAACTACCGCATTTGCGATATCCGCTTGCTGAGGATATGGAATAAACCCATTACTCGTTATCAGCGAGTAATCTATTTTATCCTCCGGTTTGCCATCGTATATGACTTTACACTTTTCATATATCATATCCGACAGCGGTTTACCGAAACTTTCAACGAATTTCCCGATAGTTTCGGGGATTTCTATTTCAGGCAGACTGCTATCGCAATCTATGCCTGAAATATATTCATTGATCGTTTCGTCTATGACTCCGCGGTCGTAGTTTTTAAGACTACCGAACTCACCGCAATTACTTGCGATGTTTTCGATAACTCCTTTACTGCTTAAAGCTTCATAGATATCCGCCGCCCATTCGTCGGCAACGGGTATCGAGGATTTTGTCCTCAATACTTCTATGAATTTTTTACCGGGCTTTCCGTCTGTCAACGGAAACAAATCCTTTATAGACTGATTTGTTATCGTTGCAACGGTTAACCCATCAGTGGTCGTCTGTTTATTAATCATCAGGCGATCCTCTTTAAGTCTTGAGACTTTATTGACTTCATATTCGCCAAACTCAAATTCGACTTCTTTATTGTTTAATAGGGTCGCAATAACCGCCTGAACGACGGTAGGACGGCCTATTAACTCAATAAGAAAGAACCGACGATTATAATCTTCGCCGGATTTAATGTATCTGCCTACCCGCACTTGCGGGAAGGTAGTGCATTTTATTGTTTCTAACATTTTTATCTCCTATTTAAATTTAGTTTTGTTTTGTTCTAACTGTTCTAACTCCGCCAATATCTTATCAATGTCGTCAACCGCCACTTGTATCAGCGGATTAGAACATTTTTTGAAATCAACGGAACCCTTTAAAAACGAGAAATTATTGATTAATAAATCAATATCCCGTTTGCTTATTTTAACCCTGCTATCTACATAGTCGCAGCAATCGGCGGCTATTTCGATTTCGGGCTTATTGCAATCTTTATTTGCGTCAATCGGTCTGCCAAAGTCCACTTCTTTGAACATTTGATATCTTTGACAATCTAAATAAATGTCGCAATTTTTACAGTTTTTCATAGAACCCCCTTTAATTTATTTGGTAAACCTGTTTACTTTTTAAATCCAAAACCGATAACTTGGCTCTGAATTTATTTATTTCTTTGTTTACCGTCTGAGTCTTCGTCTTGCCGTTTTTATCCTGCTTTTCTTCGGTCTCTTCGTAAGATTCTATGAACCTTTCGACTTGACCGTTAATAACAAGATTAGTACCTGCTACGCGACCGTTTAAATGACCTGTCGGTAATAAAAGCGGCAAATGCGAATTGCGGAGCGGTAATAATGTTTCTATCGTATCTTTAGGCTTAATAGCCTCAAGGGCGATATCGACCGTTTTGTTATTGCATGCCAAAGCCTTTTGTATCATTTCATCGGTAATAGATACCGACGAAAACAACTTTAACGGCTTCGGCTCTGTTTTTAGCGTTCTGTCGTCGTGGTCTAAATTCGGTCTTAGACCCTGCGATAACGCTATTACGCCGTTAAAAAAAGTGCGGTAGTTTTGGTTATATATACCGTCCTCGATTTGTTTTAAGGCGTCCTCATATTTGCCGTCGTTAAAAGACTGCGATAGCTTTAATATAGGAACCGCCTTTCCTTTCCTAAGGATTAATACCCACTGCTTGTAGGTTTCGTCCTCGGTCATTTTAAAGTAAGAAAGGACGGCAAAGTTTTTAAGCATTACCGTTAAAAACTCTCTCGCTCTCGAATACATATCAAAGAGCGATTCGCTTACTACTAAGAGCATAATCCCGTCCTCAACAAGCGGAGACGCATATCTTTCGATAAATGTCAGCTCTAACCGTTTGTCTCCGTATCCGCGCTCCCAGTCGTATGGGGGATTATTAAAAACTAGATTAAACGCCTGCGCCGATATTCTGGCGTCGGTCAGAGCATCGGTTTCGATAAGGCAATTTCCATCGCCCGTAATCTCCGCCGTCTGCTTTGACCTTTCGACATCAAGTTCGATACCGAAAACTTCGGCATTATAATTTTCTTTTAAAATCTTTAACGCCCTGCCGTCTCCGGCGCAAGGGTCTAATGCCCTTATAGGCGTTTCGATTTTAATTTCTTTAATGCCCCTGATAATTGCAGGTTCCGGGGTAGGGTAGAACTCCATTTTTTCTTGACTTGCTAATCTTGCCATAATAAATATCTCCTTAAATTAATAAAGCCATAATATCCGCAATGGATATATGGCTTTATAGTTAATGTTATTTTTTAGTTTTTTTAATTACAATTCCGAACATATCCTTCATAATTACTTAATGGGATGTCTGTCCTGAATTGGTTAGCATTAACAAATCTATGCGTTTTTTTGTCATAGATTTGAAAATCGCTAATTTTTTTAGCAACTTTTTTTACATGATCCCCAAAAGTAACGCCTTGATTTTCAAGCACTTGTAACATTGCTTTTGATAATAACATAATGTCTCTCCTTTACGGCATTGCCGTATTAATTAAAGTTATTTTATTTTTTATTAAAGTTTGATAAAAAATGATAGGGCAATATTGATTAAAAAGATAAGACCTTAAATCGAATATTGCTTTTGCGAATGATTTTAAGAATATTGATATTATTGTAGATAGGTTTATAAAGATATACTACGCTGAGTTAAGAATTGTCCGGCATAAAGCTGATTATCATAAAGATAACATTTTCATAACTCAGAATGAAAATGGCATAGCCGGAAGTCGATTACTATCGAGAAATAATTAATTAATATAAGTATCTCATAAATAAAAAGGGTTGTCAAGCGATGAATAAAATTTGACTTTTTAATTATTCAGGTTATAATTTTACATAGGATATTTAATTTTAAGGGGAGAGAGAAAAATGAAATTAAAATGCGCGGTATGCGGGACAGAAAGCGAAGCAGAGTATTCGGATAAAGAAATAAGCAAATTCGCGGCGGGAATGAATGAATTTTCAGAAGAACTTCTGATAATCTGCGGAGATCCTAAATGCAAGGAAAAAGCAGAGAGATTAGCATCCGCCAAATATACGAATTAATAACAACAAAAAAAGCCCTTATTTAACATAACCCGTTAAAGGTTAGTCAAATAAGGGCTTTATATTTTTCTAAAGAACTACCGACGAAAAATCCCGCGTATAAAGCATTTCTAATTCATGCTCTGTGCGGCTTTCGCAGTTGTCGCAAGAAATTTCAAGTTTTATTTCGTGCGACGTGTCCTTTTTATTTCTTATCTTTTCAAAGCCTCCGCAAACGGGGCATTTATATAAATACTCCGTCCAGCCGTAAGGCTTTTCTATAATAGCACAAAGGTTCATAATGGTCTCCTTTTTATTTAAAAATTAATTATTTTTTAATCTTTATAATATTTAAAATTAGTTAGAAAGTGATGACATCCCAACCTTCATGTTTTACCCACACGAAAGTTAAAATATCTAACTGCCCCAGATTATTTTTTATATACTCTACTGTTCTTGTTGTAAAATCAATAGGGTCAAAAACTTCGTTTTCTTTTAATCCCTCTCTGTTAATTTCACCTTCAAAATCTCTGAAATCCATTTTGACGTAAGTATCACCGCCAAAATCACGTTCTACTCCAACTTCTTCGTTTTCTAAAAAATCTTCAAATAAATCTTTCATTTTTATCTCCTTTTTTTAAAATTATTTTATTTTTTAATCAAAATAAACCTCGACGTCAGGATGATCTTGAAACATGTGCCTCAATATCTCAACGATGTCGTCGTCTTTACTAGTCATATCTATATACGATACATCGTCGTAGTCGTAATCGTAATACTCCGATTTATACAAAAAGAACTCTATATTCTTCTCGCTGTTATCGCAGTATTTTAACTTGAGCGTCAATATATCCGCCCATTCTCCTGAATCTTCATCGTGATTTTCTTCGTGTTCTACGCCGATTATCTCGGCTTGAAGATAAGTCTCAAGTTCTTTTATTTTCTCCGGATATTCTGCCTTATAATATTCAAGAAAGGCCTCCGAAATAGCCTTTCTTGATTGCCTAACTAACTCCCTTAGAGAGTTATGGTTAGATACAAGACTTTTCCAAATTGTATTCATTTCAATCTCCTTTTTTTAATTCCTCTTTAATTTTTAATATTTTTTTTAGTTTTACAACCGCATCTTCCTCACAGGCGTCAGCCCAGAAGTTATCTTTGCTTTTAATGAAATCTTTTATTTCATTAATACAAAGACCTCTTACTTCTGATTCGTCCGGCATATCATCAAGAATAGCGGTTGAAAGAAATCCTCTTTCTCCCATGGACTCAGGAAAGGCAAATGTTAAAGCATAAAAATCTAATGTTCCGTCATCCTTATCTTGCCTGACTATTTTATAGACTTCGGCGTCGAGGTCTTTTATTGTTATAGATAATTTAATCGCAACCTCACGCGGGAGTTTTTCTCTTTTTTTCATCATAACCCCCTTTTCTATGTCTCTATCGGTAAGGTTCTCAGCCCAATCCCTTAACTCGTTAATGGCCTGAGTTATTTTATATTCATCGGAGTAAGGGCTTGCGTATGGGTTATAATTATACTTTGCTTCTAACTGCCGCAATTCCTTTTGTCCGAAGTCCTCATACAGACCTCTTTTTTTAGCCTTGCGGAGCATTGTTGCTTTGAAGTTTGACAATATTAGCATTTTAAACCTCCTTAAATTAAAATTATTTACTTGATATGTCAGTATATCGATTTCTGCTTATTTTATTTATAAGCAGATCTAAATTAACTAATCGCCGATCAATCTCTTTTTTCTGCTCGGCAATAAGACTACTTATTTTCTCTGCGTAATTTTTAATAACTCTAACGACATCATCCTCGTTAAAGTCGTATTCGTCTATTCTGTCAATATCGACAGATTGTAAGCCGAAATCATAAGTATAAAAATACGTACCGTTATAGTCGATATATTCATCTTCTATAACAGTTATTTTAGTGTCGAAACCGTCGTTTGCTTCCCTATCGACGGCTCTGAATTTCTCCGAGTCGTAGTCTGCGGTATATTGTTCTCCGCTGATTTTTAAAGCATTATTTAAATCGTTAATAAAATCTTTTAACATTTTATTTGCTTTCATTTTTTTTTCTCCTTATAATTAAAATTAATTTATTAATAAAAAAGCAGGGTATTCACAATAAAAATACTTGCAAATCCCTGCTAAAAACAGACTGGACGAAACTAATCAGTCCATAATTTCGCCTTTTTCAAAAGAAAACATGACAGATTTCTCGTGTCTGTTATATACGATTTCGATTAAACTTTCGCCTAAAACTTTTTTTAAGCAATTCTCATCAAAATCAAATAAATCTATGCTTGCATAAATTGTCGCTTCAGGATCTACTTCTTCCTGTAAGCTTTTTATTAATTCTTTTACTTTCATTTTTTCCCTCCTTGCAAGCTATTTAACCAATAACGAGCCTCTCTACTTCTTTTTCCACCGAATACATCTCGGCTAATTCAGGCTCGTTCTTTTTTAGCGTCTGAATATCAAGGCTCATCATCTTGTTGACGGTATAGCTTGCTTTAATACCGTCAATGTTTGCCCTGAACGGCCCGTAAGACTTTATAGTCTCTTTCAACGGACCAAGCTCTTTTTCAAGAGGCTTGATTTGTCCGCTGATCTCGGAGTATCTTACGATTAACTCTTTTAGGTCATCCGGCACGTTGCCTTTATCGGCATACGCCGGGCAACTATCCTTAACGCCACAATATCCGCAAAGGATAGACTGATACAGCGGTAAGCTGTCAAAGTCTATGTCCTGCGAATTTTGAAGCTGACCTAAAAGCCATTCGGCTTTTGCGACCAACTCATTAAAAACGATTTCGTCGTAATCAACTTTAAACTCGGCAATAGCGCCGGTTTTTAAGTCGATTACTAAAACATAGCCGTCAACGCCAGTCTCGAAACGGTCTTCCAACAGCAATAAGCCCTGTTGAAAAATACACTGGTTAATCCAGCTGTCGTATGGAGTGGTTACCATAGACGCCGTCTTAACCTCGACGACGGTTCGTTTTTCGTTTGCGAAATCATTTAATACGAAGTCGATGTGCGCCTTGATATTTCTATTACCCGGCAGGGTAATCTCATACTGGGCGTCCACCGATGCGTTTTTATTTTCCCTACAATGCTCGAGCAAACTCTCGTGGACTATGTCCTCCGCGAGATGCCCTCTCTCGAACACGATTTGCTGTTCGAGAGAAATAGGTTGAGGGAATAACTTTGACATTATTGCCTTTCTGGGGCATTGTCCGATGTCGGACGCCCCTATATAAGCCGAGCGGTCGCCAAGTTCAACCGCTCCTTTTTTACTTGCCAACTTAGGCAGGTTTACTTCTATGATACTTTTTATCATAGCGCACCCCCTACTAAGCTGGCCACGAAGCTACCTCTGCGCCGGCGATCGTTTAAAGCTTTTTTTATGTCGTAAATTTCCGTATATTCTTTAATTTTTTCACGGAAATTTAAAACTTTCTCTTCTATTTCTTTAAAAGCCTGTATATTCTGTTCATATAATTCAGGCTCGTTGTAATACGTGTGAATAATATTACCGAATAAATCGTCCATAGCAGACGATATATCGTAAGTTATTCTGTCGATGTCGCTCTGAATCTGATTTTGAATATACTCCTGCGCAGACTGACTTATTTCGCCGGTCGCATACATTTCAAATGCCGTCATTTTTATTCTCCTTTGCGACAAAGCCGCAGTTAAAATTAAGTTAATTTATTTTTTAATTAATATTAATAAAGATTTGTAATAATTACCCTTTTTTTGTCATCACTAAAATGGCTGACATGAATATCAAATATGTTTGACCTGACATCTTTGCCAGCGTTAACTATGAGAATATCATCACTATCTTTTATATTTCCTTCTTCTATTGCTTTTTCAAGGAGTTTTTTAAACTCCCCAACTTTCATAATTCTTCTGTTTCTTTTTTCTGCAGGACTCATAAAAAAATCCTCCTTTGCGACGAAGCCGCTTTATAATATTAATTAAAGTTATTTTAAAATAAAAACCCCGCGCCTATTCAGGCGTGATACGCCGATAGGGCGGGGTATAGTTTTTTAGTCGCTGGGGAAATTAAGCCGCTTTTTCGACTTTTTTCCTCCAAGATTTCTCTGTCCCAACCCATATAAAGCCTAAGGCTTTTAGGTCGTTAGACAAAGAATAAGTCTTGCCAGAAACCGTAATGCCATCTTCGGTTTCGGTTACTACAACTCCCTCGACGTTTTTAATATCGTCAAGGGTTTTTCCGCTTGTCGCGGGGGCAGGGGCGGTCGCTGGTTTAGCGGCCGTTGTCGCTGGTTTAGCGGCCGCTGCAGGGGCAGGGGCGGGTTTAGTCGCCGTTGCCGTTGGTTTAGTAGCGGTCTGCTGCGGACGAGAAACGCCGTTAGCATCGTCATCCTCGGCGGTTAAACCCAACGCTAATTTTAACCCATACCGTCTTGAGTAGGTTTCAACCTTACCGATTACTTGTGGGTCGGTTTCGGGGGTCAATATAAAATTCCCTTTTCCGACCTCTTTTATAACATTTGGAATAATAAACGGGCGTTTAGACACAATTTTTTCGCCCGATTCATTATAAATTGTTGTTATTATTTCCCCGCCCTCAATGGACTGGGAAAAACTTAGGCCGTTCTTATTAAGCGGTTCTATTACCGCTTCTAACACGCTTAATAAAGATTCGTATGGTTTATCCAAGAACGGATTACGAGAATCCTTTTTTGGATTTTTGATTTCAACCTGAGCCTTTCTAAATTGAGAATAAATTGTTTCTGACATTTTGAATCTCCTTTGCGGCTTTGCCGCATTTTAAAGTTAATTTTTTTTATTTTTTTAAAGGTTAATAACAAAAAAAGCAGGTAATATAAAACCCCTAAGGGTTGAATATACCTGCTTCAGCTTACAGCATTAAATTAAAGGGTTAATTAAAACGGAACTTCGTCCGGGTTTTCTTCGGACGTTACCGATGTTTCGGTCGTTTCGCCTTTCTTGCTGCCGAGCAACTGAATGTTGCTTGCCAGCACCTTGGTCGAATAACCTTTGGTGCCATCCTGTTTGTCGTAGGTTTCGTTTTTTATCTTGCCCTCGACATATACCGGCGTACCTTTTACAAGATACTGAGCGACGGTATTGGTCTTTCTGAAAAGTTCCACGTTGAACCACGTGGTATTTTCTACTACCGACCCGTCTTTTTTGGTGTATTTTTCAGACGAAGCAACAGAAAACTTTACAACACAGCCGCCTTTCTCGAAATTTACAACTTCTGCATCTTTACCAAGGTGTCCGCCAATAACGATTTTGTTTAAATTTAACATTTTGAATCTCCAAACCGTCCAAGAAAAACACTGCATAGCTTTATTGGCCAGGGGCAGACATGGATTACGGCAAATTAATTAATTAAAGTTTTTTTATTTTCCTAAAATAGGACTAGTAGGTTTAAAATGCAGCGCTCGCCGCGGTTTATTATTAATAAGATTATTAAAATAATAAACCGAAGCGGACCCCGAGCCAACACTACCGCAGTTGGTAGAGTGACAAAAAAAATACTGCAAATTAAATTAATAAATAGAATAGAATTGTAAAAAAAATAAGAAACGGCGAAAAAAAGCCGTCGAAAGATAAACTACAATATACTACGCTGAGTTAAAATTGTCCGGCATAAAGCTAATTATCCTTTAAGATAACATTTTCATAACTCAGAATGAAAATGGCATCGCCGGAAGTCGATTACTATCGAGAAATAATTAATTAATTTAAGTATCTCATAAATAAAAAGAGTTGTCAAGAGTTTTTTTTAATATCCCCGTTAAAAATAAGCCTTTTATAAGGACTTAATTCACGGGGATATTATATCGGCATATATCTTTCTATGATATAACCGATAATATTATCGGTCTAATAGCAAAGAAATAAAACCCCGAGCCTGTTGCGCCGCAGGCAAGCAAGATAAGTGCTTCCATTTTTCTCTCCTTAATTTAAAGTTATTTTTTATATTTCCTCCCCCACGCCGAATAAGATTTTATCTTATTGGCTATTCCCCGACAATCTATCTAACCTTGTGAGTTAAATATCTTGTCGGGGCGGGGAGAGGCTTTATTTCATAATCAACCAGTCGTCAAGCCAAAAATAGGCAGGCTTAGGAAAGCAAGGAGAGAAGTAAAGAAATATTAAATATAATATAAGTTTTTGAATTTACCACTTGACAAATAAATGCCGAAACGATATACTTATACATATAAAACACTTCAATCTATCTTTCCTTGCTTTACCTAATGTGACTGGGTGGGAATTTGCGGGATAATCCGGTTATTGTTACATCACCTCCTAAGTGAATTTGACCGAACTATTGCAAAAAGGTATTTATATCCGTGGGAAATAGGATATAAATAATATAATATTAAAACTTTATTTTTTATTTTGCGCGACGGGAATTTATCGAAAAAAGATAAATTTATAAATTTGTCGCAAGACGGGATTAGAAAGGTCAGTTTAAAATATTTATAATAATCCCTTTATAAATATATTGCTGACGGTCGGGGTTTTAGCGCAGAGGCAATTGAAATCCCGAAAAAATTATTAATAATTAAAGTATCTCAAAAATAAAAATACTTGTCAAGCGGTTTTTTTAAAATATTTAAAAATCTTTTAAAACCTTTGAAATATCGCCTTTAGAGACTCTCGACATATCCGGTATCGCCGTTGAATTATCCTGCTTATTGGTTTCAGGTATATCGTCTTCGTATATATCGCCCTGCAATGTCGGATTCTTACCTAAGAATATCTCAGGACTTTCATATGCTTTACGGTTATAAAAGTAGAGCAGTATTACGTTTTTGACAAAAAAAGCGCGACCGTTTTTAGTGGTAATGTTTTTTAAGAAATTAATCGCATCGTGGTTAAAAATACAAACCTTAATTACCGCTTTTTCTTTATTGGCGCTATATTTAACCGGCAGAGTAGTTTCGTCTATTTCAAAGGCTAATATATCGGGATTATTTTTTATTCTGTCGAAATAATCCTCAAAAATATTACGCACCGCCCAAGCCTTATCGAATTTAGTATTAGAACAACGTTCTTTAAAAAACTTTAAAATCTTTTTATCCCTGAACGTCATAGTAATTGCTATATTTGGTCTATTAAGCATAATTTTGCTCCTTTTTATTTTAATTTATTTTTTGATATGCTCAGACGGGGGGATGTCCAAACATATCAAAAAAGAAACCTTTTATTAACGCGGTTTTAGGGATAACCGCAAACCCTTTTGCTTTAGGCTACCGCATCTTTAAAGGTTTTCCCTGCTTTAAAAGCCGGGACCTTTTTAGCAGCAATCTTAAGCGATTTGCCGGTCATAGGATTACGTCCTGTCCTTGCGTTTCTTTTTCTAACGCTGAAAGTCCCGAATCCCGTAAGCCTGACTTCTTCGCCTTTTTTTAAAGCGCTCTGGACGGCGCCTATAATGCTTTCAAGGGCTTTGGCGCTGTCGATTTTTTTGAGCTTCGCGGAATCCGCTATCGCATCGATTAATTCTGATTTCGTCATTCGTATCACCTCCTTTAGTTTTGAGATTATATTTTAGAAAATCAAGCCTGCCTTATTCCTGCCTGATGCCTTGCCTTATGCTTTACAAATAATAAAACCCTCTTGCGTTAGAAAACTCCGGTAAATCCATTATATAAACTAAATCCCTGTATTTAACCGGCAAGCTGTTTTTAATATGATAAGCTCCGCCGCCGGCTATTATAAGTTTATCCGCCTGACGAAGTTTAGTCTCGTAATCGGATTGAATACGCAATATTATGCTCTCCATATGATTTACCATAATCTCGTTTATGTCATCGGTTAAATCGTGTGTCTTGCCGTAATTTTTAATCGTTTTATTAGTTAAAATCTGCGTAGTTTCTATTTTAGTGCTGTCGTCTATGCCGTAATCCCTTGCTATTTTCTGTTCTAAATCGTTAATAACCCTTGAAATGCCTAATTTTGAATACTGTTTTGAATTATTAGACACGCCGGTATATCCCTCGTCGAAAGCTACGACTATAACGGTATTAAATCCTATGTCTAAGATAAAACCTTTATCTTTAGCCGCCGCGGTATTAATATTATTTTTCAGTATATAATCTACTAATATTCCGCCGCCTTGAGGATGAATAGCTAAAACCTTTGGACCTATTTTATCGGTTATAATATCGCTGTAAAACATATAATGCCTGTTGTTTACGGTAAAATCCTTAACCCTATCCCAAAGCGGCAACATATATTTGCGGTAATATTCGATAGGCAAACCTAACGATATTTCATCTACCGTGCCGTAGCCTACGCTTTCTACTTTCTCTATTGCTTTTGATATAAAAAGCGGGGCATATTCTATTAAGAAATCTATCTCAAGAGAATATTTGACGTCCGGCTCGCCTATGGCATCGCCGCCTATAAGATAGTATTTGCCATTATATAAGCTCGGCTTCTTTTTTTCTACTCCCAATTCTATCTGAGGCTTGTTATAAACGGCGGCGGCGGTAGGGAATTTAGTCATAACGCCGTTTGCGCCTACTACTTTTACGCTTGAAAAACCTATATCTATTGCGAGTTTCATAAAAACCTCCGTTATTTTAAAGTTATTTAATTTATACTGTTATATATTATATAAGCCAATATAACTCCAAATAGAGCCGTGAAGAACCAACCTCCGACGTTTATAATTAATGACCGCCATGTCGATAAATGCGTTGTTTCGGTAGGTAAAACTCCTAAAGTTCCTGTAAGCGCAGTATAAATTAAATATACAAACCCGAAAACAAGTAAGGTTTCAATTATTGAAAAAGTTAATTTATACGCGACAGACCTTTTTTCTCGTTCTATTAATCCGGCTCTTTCTTTTAAGTTTTCTATTTCAATATTGCGCTCCCATAGAGGCATCTGCTCCCATCTTTCTTTCTCCTTTTGTATCTCTTTATCTCGAAGTTGTTTCTCAAAAATACAGCAATAAGATCCCGTCTTTACAAGGCGGGGTGATTGACAAGTTTCGAACAATTTAATCCTCCGTTGCTTTTTGCAATAGTCTTTTCCACTCTTGAATTTTATTAATATATATATCCCTTAATTTTTGATTGGTCTTAATAGGAAATCCCGTCCCCGATGACATTTCCCCGTCTATCCGTTTTATCCCCGCTATCATTTTCTTGATAATTTCAAGCATAGATTTTTGTTCCTCAGTTAAAATCCGCGGGATATTAAATCCCGCATAAATCGGTCCCGCTCCTCCTCGGTCATAGCGCCTTTGTCTGCCGGACAGTCTTTTTTATTTTTTTGCGGAATACTTATAAGCTTATACGTATCTATTGCCGTTTTAGTAATATCCGGTTTATCGTATTTTTTACCGTGCGAACCGGAATTATCCAATGTAGGGTTTGACGAATCATTATCAAAACTTTTGCCATATTTTAACCTTTTCTTAATGTCTTTAGGGTCGTCTTCGTCCGCATCCGGTTTTTTCTTTTCCGCTTCCACGGATTTTTTAATTTCGGAGTAGGCCTTTATGTTAATATGATATTTTTTTAATATCTGAGAACAAAAAAGCCCTAATTTAATATCTTCCACAATTTTTGACTTATTCTCGTCGCTTACCGGAGTCGGGGATGAAAATCCTTTTTCGTGTTTAACCCTGCCGTCTTGCGCGGTCTGGTTTTTTACCGCGGGTTTTTCGTTCTTTAAAAAACCCGACGTATTGTCGTCAGTTGTCTTATCTTTATTTTTGCGGTCGCATTCCCTTACGTCTTTTTCTAATAAAAATTTATCTATTCTCTCTTTGCACCGATAATACGTGTTGCTCTCGCAGCGCCATTTTGCCATAAAAGCTTTTTTTGTAAGCGTTTTTAAATCTACGTCCATAATATCTGCGTATTGTCTGTAAAAATCCCCTTTTTGTTTTCTGGTCGCGATTTCAAGAAAGGCAAAATCCGGTTCCGCCGCAATTAATCCTATATACCGTTCACCATCCGCAGTTACGCCTATATGCTGCTTATCATTGGAATTATCTTTTTTTTCCGGAAGTTCGTTATCCCTCATTAGGTTGCCTTCGTGAATATCCGATTTGCCGTCAGCGATTAATATCCGCCCCGATACCGTTCCGCCTTTTATAAAATAACTAACCTGCATAGCAAAGTCGATGTTTCCATCGACGAATATTTCAAAATCAGGCGGAAACGTTCTTAGATATTCCTGAAGCTTTGAATTAAGCATATTTTTTTTAAACCCTCAAAAATTATTTTCTTTATAACCGCCTTACAAATCTCTTTAACCACTCCCGGCACGACGGCATTGCCAAATTGCCTGTAAGCTTGGCTATCAGAAACTACGATTTTAAAATCATCGGCAAATCCCATAACTCTGGCGCATTCACGAGGCATTAGTTTTCTTACGCGAGAATAATCGACAATATATTTTGTTCCATTTATAATTTTTATTTCCGGCACTGCATATAATCCCGTTTTACCGCCGAAATTGCCGGATAACGCCGTTTGAGTCTGCGCTATGCCGTTTATATCCCAAATTTTCTGTCCTTGCTTATCGTAATCTATAAAGCCTATTTTTTTAAGCTCCGATATAAGCGTAGCCACTCCGCCGTTAGAACCGTATTGCGCGGTTATGGTATTTGCCTGTTCGTTTAAACCGGCTACGCGGTGGTAAGGCGTCCATTTTGATATTTCGGCAATAAGGCATTCCGAACCATCGTTTCCGTAGTGAGCCGATATCGTGTGCGAAGCTTCTTCGAAATTACAAATGTTAAATCCGAATCCGTTATTTTTATTTTTTTGCTGTTTTTTTAAGGCTTCGAATGTTTTATCTCCTAAAAAATATTTTTCCGGCACGTTTTCAAATTCAAGAAAATCTTTTAAAACCGGATAAATAGGGGGAAGTTCGGAAAACTCGAAATCGACGGGTTCCTTAAATCCTACGATAAAAATCCTTTTTCTATTTTGCGGAACTACGGCGTTTGCGTTATAAATCTTTTCGTAAACCGTATAATTACATATGACTTTTAAATCCCACATTAAGCGGTCGTAAACGTCCTTGAATTTCTTTGATTTTAAACCCTTGACGTTTTCAAGAATAAATACGTCGGGCTGTTTATCGAGAATAATTCTTACGACCTGCGGAATCATATCTCTTTCGTCGTCCACGCCTTTTTGTTTTCCCGCCGTTGACCACGGCTGGCAAGGAAATCCCGCAAAGAAAAAAACTATATCGTCTTTATGCTTGCGCCCCGGTATATCTTTAGACGGTATTTTAGTTATATCTCCTGCGGGTTCTTCGCCGAAATTCGCAAAATAAGTCTGCCTTGCGTATTTGTCTTTTTCAAAAGCGAATATACATTTAGATTCAATATTAAGCTCGGCGCAAGCCTGCTCGAAACCCGACCTGAAACCGCCTATACCTGCGAAGCCTTCGATATAATTAATAAGCATGATTTTTTTTAATTCTTCCCGTTTTTAAAAATTTTACGCCGTTAAGCCCTGCGCTTCGTTTGTGATATGTTTAAGGTTATAAACGATTCCAATTTTTAGTTTTGGAACACATACAAGAGAAATACTTATAGCATCTCCATATCCAAAATTGTGCGTATTAATTATCTTGCGTAATTTCGGGTTTACTAAAGAAAAAACTTTAATATAATATTTACCGCCTATATTCACGGCCGAGATTTTCTTCGTAGTGAAATCTATTTCCGCTATGGCTCCGCTATCGTTAAAAAATTCGATAACTTTGAGCCATGATAATAATACAATTATCCAAATTAATGTAGCTATAACGGTTAAAATTATTAAAATTGATTCCATTTTACGCATCCTCAAAACATAATAGAGTTTGAATTAAATTTTTCATAATCCTATCCTTACTTATTTTTATTCTTTTTCTGCAATAATATTTTTCGCGTTTTCTATAAAAAATCATTGCCCCTTTGCAAGTATAGGGATTTCTCTTGCAAATAAGACAAAGAGATTTGACAGGCTCTGAAAACTTTTTAATATAATATTTTTTCATAGTTATTGTTTTTCATTTGTAAAATCCCCTTTTATTTAGGCTCACTCGAAACCTAATCTGATTGTCGGCTATCGTGCTATTACGCTATTAATTAACTCAGCTATTTTAGGCGTGGCGCTTATATTGAATAAATCTTTTTCTGGGGTCGCACCTGCCTCAAGCAATATTCTTGCACACTCAAAATGACTATCGCCTTTAAAAACCGCTACCGACAACGGAGTTTTACTGTCGTGTCCCTGTTTTTCCGATGCATTTATATTAACATCCGCACCAAGGTTAACCAGCATTCGTAACGCACCGAGATTATTTTCCGACACGGCCTCTATAATCGGAAAAGTATCGTAATCTAAACCACATCCTGGCCTCCTCGATATACCGTTTAAGCAATGCCCTGCGTTATGCAACATCTCTATTAATTCAGCATCGTTGTAATATGCGGCATAGCACATCAATGTCACTTTATGTGTATCCGTCATACCAATAAATCTACTAAGTTTTATTTTCCTTTTTATAATATCTGTTTGCCCGTATTTAGCGAGCCACCATACCTCATTAACATCCAAGTCATCGTCTTTGTAATTATCTATAAAAATATTTTTAATTATCATCATGTTTCTATCGTATTCAGTTACGGCTCTCTTTGCATAGTCCAACCTGTCGGATATGTTTTCAACTAATTCGATGACGATTTCCGATACAATTTTCCAATTAGCGGCAACTGTATCGGATGCAAGCATTTCTGCAAAATCTACTACACCATTGTCGCCTATTAATAACAATTTTTTATCTGAAATTATTCTATAGGTTTCGTTATTTATTCTAACGGAACTATTTGTCTTCACAGGAGTAATTTTGTAAAAATCTAAGTGATTGATACCGGATAACTGCTTATTCACGATATTTACCATAGAAACAACGTCTGTTTTATTCATTTATCCTCCTTTAAGATTTATAGTTTTATTATATCTGGTTACCGGACAAAGTTATTAATTGCCTTGATTTATAATTAGTTTAATTAATATATTTAACAACTACATTCGCATGGTTTTTCGTCTTCTATATTAAGATTATTTTGTTTTATATACTTTTTTGCATCTGTCCAAAATTTTTGAGGTTGAATATGCTCAGATGGTTTTATTTTTAAATTTTGCATAATGTTAAATTTTATTTCTAAATCCTGCATCGTTATATTTTTTATTATCGAATGTTTGATTATTTTTTCGGCGTATTTTGCTTTATCGAATAAATCAGGCCTTTTGTAATATACGCAATACCAATGTTGCATACCGCCCTTTAAACATCCGGTGCAATTTGCATGTTTAAATACCGAATAAGTTAAAGGCGGAATAATATTTATTTCCGAGGTATTTTTAATTTTTATATTCCA
>JAJYJI010000072.1 GCA_021789605.1 bacterium | reverse complement strand
AAATTCTGGCTGGTGCAGTGATTTCACGTATATTAACGGGTTAAGCGTTTTCGTATTTGACATTTATTTTTCTTTGATATATTATTAACATTGTTTTTGAGATACCGAAAGGTAATATTATTTTTTTTGGTTCATGATATGTTTTGGAAATAGCCAAAAAACGCAAGGAAAGGGGTCAAATTTTCGAGATAGACAGTTTTAGGTAGGTTATATTAAAGGATAATTTAAAGGGCTTAAATTTAATTAATTTTAAGGTCAAGGAGAGAGAAAATGAAACTATTTAAAAATCTTGATTCAAAAGTAAAACTTATCGCCGGAGGCATTGGTATCGTATTTTTACTGCTAATGTTTTTAATTTTTAATCCTTTTTATATAATCGGCCCCGGACAAAGAGGCGTCCTTATGGACTGGGGAGCCGTCCAAAACGGGATATTGTCCCCCGGAATACATTTAGTCGTTCCGGTTTATCAGTCCGTTCAAAAAATAAACGTCAGGGTCCAGAACTTCACTCATGCAGAAACCGCGGCTTCTAAAGATTTACAGGACGTAGAAACTACGGTCGCAGTAAATTACCATATAGACCCGACGGACGCCAACTGGGTATTTCAGAATATAGGCACAAGAATAACCGTTCAGAATAAAATTATCATTCCCGCTATATCAAACGCAGTAAAAGCCGTAACCGCGCATTACAATGCAGAAGAACTTATTACCTTAAGGGATAAGGTTAAAACCGAAATCTCGCAGCATATAGTCAACGCGCTTACTAAATTTAAAATAGGCGTCGATGCCGTCAATATTACAAATTTTACGTTTAGCAAATTGTTTTCTCAGGCTATCGAAGAAAAACAGGTAGCCCAGCAGAAAGCGTTACAAGCGCAATACGAACTCCAAAAAGCAAGAGTTAAAGCTCAGCAGATAGTCGTAACCGCTAAAGCCGACGCCGAAGCCATGCGCCTTAAACAGACGGCCGTAACCAGAAAAATTATCATGCTCGACGCGGTTAAAAAATGGAACGGCATATTCCCTACGTATATGGGCGGAAACGCGCCTCTGCCATTTTTAAACGTAAGCAAATAAGGGGGGGGGTGCCAAAATGCCTAAAAACTATCGCCCCGTTGTTATTTTATCTGTTGTATTATCGGTTATAGTCGCCGTTTCTTTGGTCGTAAAGTTCTATTCGGGAGCCGCCGTAACGGCTCCCGGCGGAAATGCTACCGCTTATGTATCGCATAAAGCGCCAGAGCATATTAATACTAAGGCAAAAACCGATATGGCGGGTTCTGCGATAGTTGACTTCCTTTCTTTTTTAGAAAACAGCGTAATAGTCAAAATAATTATACTTGGAATGTTTCTGTCATCGCTTTTTTTTATATTAAGGGGCGAGATTTTAATTGGTATGTTTACAATATTATTTATTATAATATTTTTATTCATACTCCCCCCGATTTTACTTAAACCATTCAAATCAAGTCAGTCTGTTTTGCAAAAACCGAAACCGATTATAAAAATTCATAGAAGGCATGCGTAAATTAATTTTTCACGGAGGGAAAATTGGTAAATATAGAAAAATTACTGTCTTGGTTTAAAGCAAAATATAACGCCAAAGAATATTTCTTTGTTTTTAGGGAATATAAGACCGATAGCGTTATTAAAAACAACCTGCGTTATAAAGTATCGGATATTTACCCGAATAAAACCGACGACGGCTTATATTTTATTATTTGCAAAAGAACGCCGGTAAAAGAAAAGCTGTCATACGATAATGCCTATTCCGCTATGAACGGCAATATTTTCGCCGAGCATAAAGTTTATATTTAACTATTTTTGTATTTTTGGAGAGACAGATGCAAAATAATAATGATAACGATTTCGGAATTATTTTAGAATTTCCGTTTCTCACGCCGTCGCTAAATCAATTTTATTCAAACAGAAACCCCTATTGGCGATCACAGTTAGTCAAAAAAATACATAATGACGTTCAGTGGCTTTTAATATCAAAAGGCTACCGCCAAGAATCCTATCCTTTCGGGAAAGAGAAGCTTTCTATAACCGCTGTATGCTGTTTTGCCGACAATAAACGCAGAGACGTAGATAACTACTTTCCTAAACCTATTATAGACGCCCTAAAAGGTTTCCTGATATATAACGACGACGACAGATATATCTCGTCCTGCGCCGTTAGAATCAAATCGAACTGTAAAGAGAACAAAACTGTTATTATTATTAATAAATCCGAGGGTTTTTAATGTCTGAAAAAAATTTATCGGTTATAGGCGATGACGGTAATTTAGTGAGTTTTGACGCCGGACGGCACAGCGGCGAAACGCCTCTTGCGGTTAGAATTATTATAATAACCGATGTTTTTCCCGTAACGGCGATAAAGCCGGCGAGATTATCTTTTCTTTATTTCGATATTGATTACGTAAAAGATATAGTCGGTAAATTTCCGTATTGTTTTTACGGGGCAGACGAGACAAAGAATAAAGCGATATGCGATTTATTAAATATAAAAAAAGATAATCTAAACACGATAAAAGGCAGTTACGTTAAAAAATCTTGGACGGACTGGCTGATACTGCCTATTTACGACAATAAAAATAAAATAAGTAAATTCTTAAAAATTATATAATTTATGCAAAAAATCGGACTTATCAACATCGACAGTAAAATACCTAATTTAGCCCTTATGAAAATATCCGCCTACCATAAGGCGAAAGGCGATACGGTTTCTTGGTTCGATATGTTTGAAACTTACGACAAAGTATATTCGTCAAAGGTATTTTCTTATACGCCGGACTTCGATTATTACCCCGCCGGCATAGAAACCGTCAAAGGCGGTTCCGGCTATATCGGTAATTATACCGTCCTGCCGGACGAGATAGAGCATACCTGCCCGGATTATTCTCTTTATCCCGGAATGGATTACTCTATGGGGTTTATTACCCGCGGCTGCATTAGGACCTGCAACTTCTGTATCGTGCCTAAAAAGGAAGGCTATATACGGGCTAACGCCGATATAGACGAGTTTTTAAGGCATAAGAATTTAGTCTGCTTAGACAATAATATTCTTGCGAGCGACTTCGGATTAAAACAGATAGAAAAAATCATAAAACGCAAGATTAAGGTAGATTTTAATCAAGGCTTAGACGCCCGGATTATAGCTGAAAATCCCGCCATAGCGGAACTGCTCTCAAGGGTAAAATGGCTTAAGCCCGTCAGGATGGCTATGGATAATATGGGAGAGGCGGACGCGGTTATTAAAGCTACGGAGTTATTAAGAAAGTATAAGACTACGCCGAAAAGATATTTTATTTATCTTTTGGTCAGGGAAAATATCGAAGACGCTTTGACCAGGGCGGATATCTGCAAGCAATACGATTTAAACCCCTTTGCGCAGCCGTATCTTAATCCGGCACTGCCGTATAAAACGATTACAAAAGAACAGATAAACTTTTGTAAATGGGTAAACGTCAAGATATTTTTCAAAAACGTAGAATATTATAAATTTACAGATACGAGAACCGCTAAAAAATATAAAGAAGAAGGAGAAAATCAATGTCTTGCAATCTAAGCCCGGAACTTTACGAAAAGTTAGAAAAAGATATTAATTACGCCGCGAATATTATCAAATTCGATAA
>JAJYJI010000032.1 GCA_021789605.1 bacterium | reverse complement strand
GGCATAACGAAAGACATCGAAGGAATAAACATAATGGACCATTGCAGGCAGTGCCGTTCCGATGCCGCAGGGCTTTTAGACGAGGATTTAAGTAAAAAGTTAAGCGAACGGGAGGAGGTTCTAAGATGCGGATGCAAGAAGATGCCGTGTTAGGCTGTAAGCTGTCGAAAAGCCCCAGCTTTTCTCAGGATGAAGAACTTTATATAGCGACGAGCGACACTAAAATTAAAATGGAAGAAGACTACGCGCCGTTTGTGGATAAAATTCTAAACGATATTTCTTATATCCCTAAAAATATTTTAGATCTCGGTTGCGGTCCAGGTTACATTGCAAGGAGATTAAACGAGGTTTTGCCGAATGCTATGATTTTTGGGGTCGATAAATCGCAGATTATGATAAATCATGCAAATAAAGCGATTAATAAATCATTAAAAAATAATTATGTTTTTCATTCCGAATTTGAGGTCGATAGCGGGTCGCTAAGAATTTTTAGAAATGAGCCCGATTATTTGAACTATTATGAGCCGAGGCTTAAATATATGATTGCGGACAGCGCCAATCTTCCGTTCTGTAATTTAAAATTTGATTTGATTTTATTGAAAGGAACATATAAATGCTTGGAAAATAAGTTTGATTCCCTTAAAGAGATGTACAGGGTTTTAAGCCACGGCGGTGAAATTTTTATATACGAGTTTAGAAAAAATATTCCCGAAGACGAATTCTTAGAGCTGACTAAACATATGAAACCCCAAAAAGTAAAATCGCTAAGGCGGAAATTAAACTGCTCTTTAGATATCGAAGAATACAAAAGTTATTTATTAGAAGGCGGATTGTTCAAATTTTCTACCATAGAACATGACGGACTTGATTTAAAAATAAGAATAAAAAAAGGACGTATTTAAAAAAGGAGGGAAAAAGCTATGAGTATTATGGACGGTTTTTCCGGCGAAATAGATAATTACGTAAATGCCCCCCGCCGTTCCGGTATAAAATGGGTTCCTCATTTTCTTATAGAATTCGACCATGCGAACTGCATATCGTGCGGCAGGTGCATTAAAGTCTGCCCAGGCGGGGTTTACGTATTCGAAGACGACGGAGATAAGATGCTCGTCAGAATAGGAAACTTGGATAACTGCATAGGCGACACCTGCTGCGAAAAGGTATGCCCTAAAAACAAGACGATGCATCTGCATAAATTTTCGCCGCTTGTTAAAAATTAATAATAAGTTAATTTATAAAATAATTAAAATAAAGGGGTTTAAAATGGCGGTCAACTTTAAAGAACAAGAAGGGGTAGTCGAAGACATTCTGAGCGTCTATTCCGAAAGGGCAAAGAAAAACAGAAAAGAACATATCGGCATTAACGATAAAGAAACATGCGGAACCTGCGTCGCAAAATCAAACGTAAAATCACTCCCCGGCGTTATGACCCCCAGAGGCTGCGCTTATGCAGGTTCCAAGGGCGTAGTCTGGGGGCCTGTTAAAGACGTAATTAATATAAGCCACGGTCCGATAGGATGCGGCCATTACAGCTGGGGAACGAGGAGAAATTTAGCGGAAGGCGAGCCTGCGGTCGAAAATTTCGTTCCTTTTCAATTTACGACCGATTTTAAGGAAAGGGATATTGTTTTCGGCGGGGATAAAAAATTAGAACAGGCAATTAAAGAATTGCACGAGCTTTTTCCTACGGCAAAAGGAATAATCATAGAATCCGAATGTCCGATAGGCTTGATAGGCGACGATATAGAGGCTGTGGCGAAAAAAATGACCGATGAAATAAAGATTCCGGTGATTCCGGTAAGGTGCGAAGGTTTCAGGGGGGTAAGCCAGTCTTTAGGGCATCATATAGCTAACGATTCTATCAGGGATTTTGTCGTAGGAACGGGAGAAATAGACGAGAGCAAAAAGACGCCGTACGACGTTGCAATATTAGGAGATTACAATATAGGCGGGGATGTCTGGTCGTCGATGAAAATATTTAAAGAAATGGGCTTGAACGTTGTAGCCCACTGGTCGGGAGACGGTTCGATAGAAGAAATGAAGATAACCCACGGCGTAAATTATCTGCTTCTTCACTGTTACAGGTCTATGAACTATATAGCGGCACATTTTGAAGAAAAATACGGTATTCCGTGGATAGAATATAATTTCTTCGGTCCCACCAAAATAAAAGAAAGCATAAGAAACATAGCTAAATTATTCGACGAAAATATACTGGAAAAATCCGAAGACGTTATTAAGGCTTATGAACCGAAAATGCAGGAGGTAATAGACAAATATCGTCCCAGATTAGAAGGCAAAAAGGTAATGCTTCTAGTCGGCGGTTTGAGACCCCGCCATATAGTAGGCGCTTATGAAGATTTAGGAATGAAAGTCGTTTCTACCGCATACGAATTTGCCCACAACGACGATTATGAAAGAACAACGAAAGAATTAGAAAACGGAACAATAGTCGCCGACGATATGAACGAATACGAATTCGTCGAGCTTGCAAACAGGCTGAAGCCCGATTTAGTCGCCTCGGGCATAAAAGAAAAATACGTTTTCCAGAAAATGGGAATACCGTTCAGGCAGATGCACTCATGGGATTATTCCGGACCCTACCACGGCTACGACGGATTTGAAATTTTTGCCAGGGATATGGACCTGGCGATAAACAGCCCGTCGTGGAAATTAGTGAAGCCGTTATGGAAAAAATGAAAGAAATAAAATGAAGAACTCCTGTCATTCCTGCGTAAGCAGGAATCCAGAAGCCATAAATACTTGTTATAAAAATAATACCGGAGGTTTTATTATGGAAAAAGCAGAAGTAAAAAAGATAAAAGACTGGATGAATACCGAGGAATATAAAGAAAAAAATTTCAACAGGAAAGCAATAGTAATAAATCCCGAAAGGGCGTGCCAGCCGCTTGGAGCGGTACTGTGCGCCGCAGGCTTCGAAGGTACTATGCCTTTCGTTCACGGTTCCCACGGGTGCGTCGCTTATTATAGAAATAATTTATCCCGCCATTTCAGAGAGCCTTTTGCGGCGGTCTGCACGTCTTTAACCGAAGACGGTGCGGTTTTCGGTGGACAGGCAAACGGATTAGAGGGTTTCAAAAACGCAACCGCCCTATATAAGCCTAAAATGTTTGCGATATCTACGACGTGCATGTCGGAAATTATCGGGGACGACCTTGGTTCTATCGTAGGCAATGCAAGAGAAAAAGGTCATTTATCCGAAGATATATCGGCGCCGTATGCAAATACGCCGAGCTTTGCGGGCTCGCATCTTGAAGGATACGACAGTATGCTTAACGCGATAATCGAAACTCTGGGCAAAAAATCTGATGCCGCCAAAACGGATATTATAAATATAATTCCGGGCTTCGACGCCGCCATAGGAAATATTAACGAAGTGAAAAGAATTTTAAAAATTTTCGGAATTAATTTTCTTGTTCTTGCCGATTATTCAAATACATTAGACAGTCCTTTAAACGGCGAATATAAAATGTATCCGGACGGCGCTACGAAATTAGAAGACGTTAAAAATTGCGTAAATAATAAAGCAACTATCGCTCTGCAAAAGTATTCTGCAAAAAAGACTGCGGCAATGCTTTCCGAGAAATTCGGACAGGACGTAAGAGTCGTCAAGAGTCCAGTAGGAATAAACTATACCGATGAATTCTTAATGGCGCTTTCCGAACTTTCGGGAAAAGAAATTCCGAAAGAACTTGAAGACGAAAGAGGAAAGGCTGTAGATTCTATGACCGATGCACAGCAGTATATTCACGGAAAAAAATTTGCTATATTCGGCGACCCCGATATGCTTGTAGGGCTTACGAGCTATCTCCTTGAAATGGGCGGAATGCCGAAATACGTTTTATGTTCAAACGGCACGGAAGATTTTAAAAAAGAAATAGAGGCTCTGTTTGCCTCTTATTCGGAAAATCAATGCGAGGTTTATATAGACAAGGATTTATGGCATTTAAGGTCTTTAATTATGACCGGACCGGTAGATATGCTTCTTGGCCCTTCCCACGGCAAGTTTGCGGCGAGAGAAGCCAAAGTGCCTCATATCAGAGTCGGCTACCCTATCTTCGACAGGGTTAATATCCACAGGTATCCTATTTACGGCTACAGCGGGGTAATTAATTTAACGACATGGATAGTCAATAAATTTATCGATATATTGGACGATACATGCGACGATGCCCATTTCGAGCTTATGAGGTAAATTTTAAATAAAGGAAGTGATACAAAATGCGCTTAGCGGTAAAAGAAGAATTGTTTAACGAGCCGTCTTGCGAACATAACGGCGTCGCAAAGGAGAAAAAAGCGTGTAAAACTGCTACGCCGGGGTCTTCAACGGGCGGATGCGCGCTTGACGGGGCATATATCGTTTTAAGTCCCATAAAAGACGCATTAAATATAGTCCATGCACCTATTAACTGTCTCGGAAACAGCTATAACCAGAGGACTTCTAAGGCTGTGAACGGGAAAGATTATTATATGTACGGTTTTACGACCGCAATGAATGAAAACGACCTTATTTTCGGCTCCGAAGACAAGTTAAGGCGCGGAATAATTTATGTTCATAACAGATTTAAACCTAAGGGAATATTCGTTTATAACACATGCGTGCCGGCGCTGACCGGCGAAGACGTCGAAGGGGTTTCGAAAGAGCTTTCCGCCAAGTTTAAAATCCCGGTCGTTCCTGTTTTCTCGCAGGGATTTTCGGGCAACAAGAATCTCGGAAATAAAATTGCCGGAGATGCCCTATTTACACATATTATAGGAAAAAAGGAGCCTGCGATAGATTTGCTGGGAGATTTTAATATTAATTTAATAGGGGAATATAACATAAAAGGAGAACTCTTTTTAATAAGAAAAGCGTTAAAATCAATAGGAATTAATGTTCTTTCGACTATTACAGGCGATTCTACTATGGAAGAAATAATGTATTCCCATAAAGCAGAACTTAACGTCGTAATATGTTCCAAAGCTTTGGTGTATCTGGCAAGAAAAATGAAGGAAAAATTCGGTATTCCTTATATCGAAGAATCGTTTTTCGGCATGACGTCAACCAATAAGGCGGTTACCGATATAGTAAATTCCATAGGAAATATGGAACTCGTAAAAAAGGCAAAAGATTACATTAAAATCATGACGAAAAAAACCGAAGAAAAAACTTACGAGTACAAGAAGTTTTTAACGGGCAAAAAAGTTCTTTTGTATACCGGCGGGGTTAAGAGCTGGTCTTTGATTTCCGCCTTAAACGACTTAGGTTTGAGGGTTATCGCCACTGGAATTAAAAAAAGTACCGATGAAGATAAATTAAGGATAATAAAGGAATTCGATAAAAACGGAAATATAATAATGCTCGATAACGGCAATCCCGTAAATCTTATTAAAATAGCAAGGGAAAATAACGCCGATATCATACTTGCAGGGGGGAGAAATCAATATACGGCAATAAAATCCCTCATTCCGTTTTTAGACGTAAATCAGGAAAGATTAGAACCTTACGTATCTTATGAAGGTATGGAATGTATGGCAAGGTTGATTTATTCGGAAATTAAAAATCCGCTGTTCAAATTATTGAAAGAGTCGATATAAAAAGATAAAAATATTAAATAAAATTATGGAGAATCTAATTAAAAATATCGAAATTAATCCGTTAAAAACCAGTTCGTCGCTTGGCGCCGCCGTATTTTTTCTGGGATTGAAAAATGCGGCCGTCCTTATGCACGGGGCAGTAGGCTGTGCAAGTTTCGACAAGGTAACTCTGACGAAGCATTTTCGGGAAAATATTCCGATAGTTACCACCGCCTTAAACGAATCGGGGGCTATTCTGGGCGGAAAAGATTTTTTAGTAGCGGGAATTAAAAACGTTTACGAAAAAATGAAGCCGGATTTCATAGGGGTTGCATCGTCGGGTCTTACGGAAACAAACGGCGAGGATATCGCAGGCATTATTAAAGACTTTAAAGACGGGCAGGGTATTCCTTTTGCGAACGTGATTTACACAGGCACTCCGGATTACAAGGGAGGTTTTGAAGACGGTTATACCGCGGCGATGCTGTCGCTGTTAGCCGAAGCGTTCAATAGGAATAAAAACGGCATACCGATTAAAAAATCGGCCAAAAGAGCAAAGAGCGTAAATGTTTTTTGTCCGCCTTCATTTACTCCTCAGGATTTTTTGGAACTTCGCGAAGTTTTGGAATATTTTAACTTAAAACCTCTTATGATACCGGACTTAGGTTTATCGTTAGACGGTCATCTGGACGAAAGGGGATATCTGCAAACCACGTCTGACGGATTGGACGCAAAAGATTTACAGGATATTTTCAACGGCGAATTTAATTTAATAATAGGTCTGAGCCTTAAAGGCGCAGTAAAAAACATCGAAAGCCTGACGGGGTTAAAGACATATTATTTTCCTAATATTTGCGGACTGAAAAACAGCGATAAATTTTTTAATCTTCTTTCAAAATCGACGGGCAAAGAGATTCCTGAAAAATATAAAAGGCAGAGAAGACAGCTTATGGATGCATATTTAGATTCGCATTTTTATTTTTCCGGAAAAGAAATCGCGCTGGCTCTAGGAATAGACCTTTTAGACTCTTTCTCTGCGATTTATTCGGAAATCGGCGCAAATTTAAAGCTCGGAATATCGACGAAGGTTATAGGCGATATTAAATACAGATTTTTAGATTTGTGCGAAGGCGATTTAGATATGCTTGATACCTGCGGGAACGTGGATATGATAGTTTCAAATTCCAACGCAAAATTTTATGCCGAAAACTTAGGCATACCTTTGCTTAGAGCCGGGTTTCCGATAATAGACGAAATAGGGCATAATTATAAACATTATATACTTTACGGGGGAGCTATGAGCCTTGCCGTTGAAAGCGCAAATTTACTTAATAAAGAATAACAGTTTAAGTTTAATTAAAAAAGATTGGGAGGGGTTGAAATGAAAGTAGGCTTCGCGACGAATGATAATATTTTAATCAATGACCACTTTGGATGGGCTAAAAATTTTGCAATTTATGAAATAAATAAGGACGGATTTAAGTTTTTGGAAAACAGATATTTCAAAGAAGAGGTCGAAGAACTTAATAAGATAGATAAAAAAATCGAAGGGTTGCGGGATTTAAAGATTATCTTCATAGAAAGCATCGGCGGCACGGCGGCCGCCCGAGTCGTAAAATCAGGCATTCATCCGGTTGTCAAGAAAGGGGACGGACTTAACGCCGCACCTTTTAAAATAGAAGCGGTTATGAAAGAACTTCAAGCCGTTTTATCGAAAAACCCCCCTCCGTGGCTGAAAAAGATTATTTTTAAAGAAAGCGGCACAAACCTTGCTAGTTAAAAATTATGGAAGACGAGAAAGGTTTAAATTTAAACGTAAAAGTTTTAGTCGTTGACGATTTAAGGGAAAGAAGGGAAGAACTTAAACTTATTTTAAATTCCGTAACGGCTAATATATATGAAGCCGACAACGGAGCGGCGGCAGTCGTAGCCGCGGAAGAATTTAAGCCGGATATTATATTTATGGATATAAAGATGCCGTCGATGGACGGAATTACCGCCTGTAAAAAGATTATGGAGAAAACCCCGGTTCCGGTTATTTTTTTAACAGCCGGAGCCGGCGACGTGAAAGATTACGATAATTATATGGAAGGATTGAAAGGGTCGGGCGCATTCTCTTATATAATAAAGCCTGCAAGAAAAAGCGAAATTTTAGCGCAGACGATAATCGCAATAGAAAATTTTAAGAAATTACAGAATATAAAAAAAGAGAATGAGAACTTGAAGCAATATATAGAGGACAGGAAATTAATCGGCAAAGCAAAAAATATACTAATAGAAAAAGAGGGGATTTCCGAAAAAGAAGCGCATAACAGGTTGCAAAGATTGAGCATGAACAGCGGACGCCCTATAGGCGAAATAGCTAAGGCTATTATTTTAACTGATTCATAAAAATAATTAACATAAAAAAACAGGAGGCAGTTTATGGAAATGGTCAGAGCGGTTATAAGGCCGGAAAAAGAAAAAGACGTTCTTAAAGCGCTTGAGGAAAACGGATTTGTTTCCGTTACGAAGATGCATGTTTTCGGAAGAGGCAAGCAAAAGGGGATTAAAGTAGGCGAAGTAATTTACGACGAACTTCCTAAACTTGAGTTAATGATAGTCGTTAATAAAGAAGACGCAAACAGGGTTTGCGATATTATCCAGGAAAATGCGGTAACGGGGCATATCGGCGACGGCAAGATATTCGTAATGCCTGTATCGAATACTTATACCGTAAGAACTGGCGCAGAAGGGCTATAATTAAATTATTTTAATTAATTGAGGTTTTTATGGAATCAAAATTCGAGGAAAACGTTGTCGAGATTATTGCGGCGATAAGAAGGCATAAAGTTCAGGAAACAAAAGAAGCGTTAAGCAAAGAAGGTTTTGACCAGATGACCTTTTATTCTGTCCACGGAAGAGGAAGACAAAAAGGACGCGGAGGACTTGCAAACGAACTCGACCCGGGGTTAAATTTGATTAATAATAAGGCAGATATAGCCGATAACGATTATAGTTTTTTGCCTAAAAGAATGTTATCGCTGGCGGTTAAAGAAGCCGATATGGATAAAGCCGTAAAAATTATAATACAAGTAAATAAAACAGGGCATTACGGCGACGGAAAGATATTTGTTTTGCCTGTGAGGCTCGTAGAGAGGATAAGAACGGCCGAAGAAGGACTTTATGCGATAAGGTAGAGATAGCGTTAATTTCGTTCCAGCGAAAGCAGCGCGGTTTTAAAATGTACGCCTCCGCCTCCCGAATAGCCGCCCGGCTTGCCGGTTGAATAAATTATTCTGTGGCACGGTATGATAATAGGCGTTTTATTTGCGGACATGGCGGCCGCGCAAGCTCTTGAATATTTTTTGCCGTATCCCGCGCTTATCGCAAGCTCCTTGTATGAACAGGTCTTGCCATATTTGACATTCCTAAGCGCGCCGAGCATTTTTCCGGTAAAATCGGAATAGGATGAAAAATCAACAGGTATATCGCCGAAATCTACAATTTTACCGGAGAAGTAATCGCCTAAAAGACATATTAATCTATAAATATGGGGCAAACGGCAATAATCGTTTCCGGATAAAAGCGGCGTTATATCTCCGCGGTTCGGCCGCTTGCCGTTAATGCCTCCATTAAGTTTTTCTTCAGGGTTTTCTATTTTAATCGCATTAATAAAATATTTCGAGGCGCTAATTTCTAAAACGGCGATTTCTGCCGTAAATTTAAAAACATACATATGCGCTAATAAATAATTAATATAAATTGTTTTTTTATTTACCGGCTTCCGCACATGTTTTGCCGGCGCATGAACAGGCTGGAGCCGGCGACGAAGCTGCAGCAGGGGCCGGCGCGGTTTCATCTTTAGATTTTTTTGCTTTATTTTCCACACCGCTTCCGCCGGAACTGCCGTAATCGGTTTTATACCAGCCGGAACCTTTCAATACGAAACTTGAATTAGAAATAAGCTTTTCTAATTTTCCTTTACATTTTGGACAGGTTTCCAGAGGTTTTTCGTTGACGCCCTGAATGACTTCCATATATTCCCCGCATTCTTTGCATTTGTATTCTCTTATAGGCATTGTTTAATAAACCTCCTAAATTATATTTTCATATTATTATAACATAATTCATATTTATTGAAAATACCCTAATCCATTCCTTTGAACCTGCGTTAGAAATTTTATTTCCGGCTCTACACCGCAATTGGAACGGCAGCGCCGGATTTTAACTTTTAGCTTAAACGGCGCAATTCCCGGGGAATCCGGGATCCGGAATCCGGTATTTGCATATAATAGAAATATTAGAACGATGAATTTTTTATCTGCATTTTGCGCATGTTTTATTTCACAAATATTGTATATAATATTATATTAATATTATATAAATCTTAATTTTATTTGCGAGATATTTATGGAAGGCATAAAATCGTTAGAATATTTTAAATCCTTAAACGACGATATTATAAACGATTTAAAGACAAGCTTCAAGGAAGAAATATATAAAGCCGGCGAAAATATCTTCATAGAAGGGGATAAATCCGGAGGAATATATTTCGTTGCATCCGGAACCGCCAAGGTTTATAAATCTTCAAAAGACGGAAAAGAGCAAATTCTTAAGCTTATTTACGCAGGAGACTCTTTTAACGACGTTACGGTATTTACCGACGGCATAAACCCCGCTTCCGCCGATGCGGTTACGGATGTAAGATTATATTTATTGTCCCGCGAAAACATTATAGGTTTGATTTATAAATATCCCGAGGTATCTTTAAATATCATAAGAAGCTTTGCCGGAAAATTAAAGTACCTGACAAACAGGATAGAAGACCTTTCCTTAAAGCACACTCAGGAGAGGATTGCAAACATACTGCTTCTTTTCGACGGGCAAAAGTTAAGCCAGAAAATAATCGCCGATATAGCCGGAACCGCCAGGGAAGTAGTTTCGAGGGCTCTGAAGGATTTTACGTCTAAAGGTATCATAAAAATAGACAAAAGAGATATTATCATACTCGATAAAAAGAAATTAAAAGATTTAGTCGAATAAATGCGCATTATAAGCGGCCATCTAAAGGGCAGAAAAATTCCCAATGTATATAACGTTAAGAATGTTTCGCCGTCGTCGGATTTTCTGAAGGGAGTTTTATTTAACGTAATAGGCGCAGATATAAAAGGCAAGGTTTTTTGCGATTTATACGCGGGAACGGGCAGCGTCGGTTTTGAAGCCGTATCAAGAGGGGCGGCTTTCTGTATCTTCGTGGAAACATCGCCAGAATTAATTTCTATAATCATTAATCTTTCAAAGCAGTTCGGGATAGAAGAAAAGGTTAAAATTATAAAAAAAGATGCCTTAAAAGCTTTAGATAAAGGGCTCTTGAAAGAATACAGGCCGGATTATATATTCCTTGACCCTCCTTACGATTCCGGGCTTTGCGGGAAAACTATCGGCGGAATAATAAAAAATGCGGACATTTCTAATCTTAGCGCATGCAATGAAGTTATAGCTCAGCATGATAAACTGGAGGTTTTATCTGAAAATTATTTTCCCTACAGGTTGATAAACGAGAAAAAACACGGCAAATCAGTTTTATCGTTTTACGGCGCGTTATGACATCCATTTCCAGTTTTTAATCTCCGGCATATCGTCGTCGTATTTCAATATATATTCCCTGTGGTCGATGAGTTTGCCCTCCATTTCTTTTCTTATATAAGCCGCCTTATATCTGAGGGATTCAACCCTGTCGGCAACATCCATAACGAGATGAAATCTGTCCAAATCGTTTCTTACCGCCATATCGAAAGGCGTGGTAGTAGTCCCTTCTTCTTTGTAGCCGCGTACGTGAAGATTCGGATGGTTTTTACGCCTGTAACAGAGTCTGTGAATCAGCCACGGATACCCGTGAAATGCAAAGACGATATGTTTATTTTCCGTAAAAAGCGTGTTAAAATCTCCGTCGGTTAGTCCGTTGGGATGTTCTTCCTTAGGCGTTAGCGTCATTAAGTCGATTATATTTATAACCCTGATTTTAAGTTCGGGAGCAAGACCGTTTAAAATGGATACGGCCGCAAGCGTTTCTAAAGTTGGAACGTCGCCGGCGCATGCCATAACTATGTCAGGTTCATAACCCTTGTCATTGCTGGCGAAATCCATTATTCCCAATCCTTTGTCACAGACTTTTACGGCAGAATCCATATTATACCACTGAAGCTCTTCTTGCTTGCCGGCTATTATGACATTTATTCTGTTTTTGCTTCTGAAACATTCGTCAGCGGTTACCAGAAGGGTATTTGTATCGGGCGGAAGATAAACTCTTATATATTTAGGCTTTTTCGTTATTACATGGTCGATAAAGCCCGGGTCCTGATGCGAAAAGCCGTTATGGTCCTGGCGCCATACATGGGACGTTAAAAGGTAATTTAAAGAAGGTATGGGTCTTCTCCATTCTACTTCGTCTGCTTCTTTAAGCCATTTCGCATGCTGGTTAAACATTGAGTCTATAATATGGATAAAGGCTTCATAGCATGAAAAAAAACCGTGCCTTCCGGTCAATAAATATCCTTCGAGCAAGCCTTCGCAGGTGTGTTCGCTTAAAATTTCTATAACTCTTCCCTGATGGGCAAGATGGTCGTCATAATTAAAAATATCTCCCCACCACTGCCTGTCGGTTAAATCAAAAACGGCATTAAGCCTGTTTGAATTATGCTCGTCGGGACTGAATATCCTGAAATTATTCATGTTTTTTTTGACTATATCGCGCAGGTAATATCCTAAAGTAGTTGTTGCTTTTCCATAAACATTTGCAGGCTTTTCTACTTTCTCGGCATAGACCGAAAAATCTGGAAGAATGAGGTCTTTAGTTAAAAGTCCGCCGTTTCCGCAGGGGTTTGTGCTCATTCTTTTATCGTTTTTCGGCGGGAAATCTTTAATTTTATCGACTAAAGAACCGTTTTCGTCGAATAATATTTCCGGCTTATAAGATTTCATCCAGTTTTCTAATATTTTTATATGCGCAGGCTTTTCTTCAAAATCCGTAATGGGAACCTGATGCGCGCGCCAATATCCTTCGAGTTTAAGTCCGTCTATTTCCTTGGGGCATGTCCAGCCCTTCGGAGTTCTTAATATTAGCATAGGATAAAGAGGCCTTATTTTTCCGGATGATTCATCCCCGTATTCCTTTTTTATTTTATAAATTTCCCTCGTAATTTTATCCATAATTAAAGCCATTTTGTTATGCGCCGAATTTACCGAATCGTCTTCAAGTATATAAGGTTTATAGCCGTATCCTTTAAACAGACTTATCAGTTCTTCCCCGCTTATTCTTGCAAAAATGGTCGGATTGTTTATTTTATATCCGTTCAGATGAAGAACTGGAACTACGATGCCGTCGGTTTTGGGATTTAAGAATTTATTAATATGCCACGACGCGGCCATAGGCCCCGTTTCCGCTTCGCCGTCGCCTACAACGCAAAAAACGGTTAATCCGGGATTATCTAATGCCGCTCCGTATGCATGGCTCAATGCATAGCCAAGCTCGCCTCCTTCGTGGATAGAACCGGGGGTCATAGGCGAAACATGGCTTGGTACGCCGCCTGGAGCGGAAAATTGCCTGAAAAGAGCTTTTAAGCCGCCGTATTCTTGAGAAATATTAGGATAATATTCGCTGTAAGTTCCTTCTATGTAAGTATTTGCTATTATAGCCGGCCCCCCGTGTCCCGGACCTGTTATAAATAATGCGTTTAAATCGAATTTTTTTATTATTCTATTTATATGGGCGTAAATGAAATTTAGTCCTGGAGACGTTCCCCAGTGGCCTAAAAGCCTCGGTTTTATGTGCTCAAGTTTTAACGGCTCTTTTAAAAGGGGATTATCCATAAGATATATTTGTCCTATAGAAAGATAATTTGCCGCATCGAAATATAAATTTAAGATTTCGAGTTCATTTTCGGCAAGGTAATTTTCGTAATTGGAAGCGGACGTTTTTTCTTTCATTTTTTTTACCCTTACGTATTATAATTGTGTTTATGTTATTAATATTATTATCATTATAAGCCCAACTTTATAAATTAATAAATTCTTATATTTTATCCATTGTTTTCGAATATCCTCTCAGCAGTATCGAATTTAAAGAAACGGTTATGCTTGAAACCGCCATCGCCGCACCTGCAAAAGCCGGAGGAATTAAAAATCCCGTTAATCCGTAAAAAACCCCCGCGGCTAAAGGTATGCCAAGACCGTTAAAGAAAAAAGCCCAGAAAAGGTTCTGTTTTACTTTAAATAAAGTTTTTCTGCCGAGCGATACGCTTTTATATACGTCGTTAATATCGTTTTTTACTAAAATTACGTCGCCCGTTTCCCTTGCTACGTCCGTTCCGCTTCCTATGGCAATTCCTACGTCTGCGGCGGCAATAGCGGGAGCGTCGTTTATGCCGTCTCCGACCATGGCTACTTTTAAACCGGTATTTTTTAATTTTTTTATTTCATCGAGTTTATCCTGAGGCAAAACGTTTGCAATAACGTTTTTTTCGTCTATTCCTGCTTGGGCGGCGGCGCTTACCGCCGAATTTCGGTTATCGCCGGTCAAAAGATATACTGAAATGCCGATAGATTTTAATTTGGATACGGCAGGTTTTGCCGTTTCTTTAACCCTGTCCGATAAAGAAATAATTCCGGCAATATTGGAATCTACCGATATTCCGACGACGGTTTTTCCTTCTATCGCAAATTTTTCTTCAAATTCGTTAAATTTAGACATATCGAAACTTACGCCTTTAACGTCCTTGAATATTTCTTTTTTGCCTATGTTCACCTTTTTGCCTTCGTAATTTAATTTTATCCCGAATCCGCCGATTTCTTCGAAATTTTCAGGAGCAGGCATATTCGGCGCCGCATTGTTTTCCGAAGGCGAAGTATCGTTATCGGTAAGGGAATTAAATTTATCTACTATTGCGGCGGCTATGGGGTGGGAAGAAAAACTTTCGGCGTATGCAGCGATTTTCAGGATTTCTCTTTCCGGCAGGCCGTTAAGAGATATAATATCCGCGACTTCCGGTTTTCCATATGTAATAGTTCCAGTTTTATCGAAAACTACCGCATTAATTCTTGCGATTTCTTCGAGGCTAGACGATTTTTTAATAAGTATGCCTTTTTCTAAGCCTATCGAACTTCCGACCATAAGAGCCATAGGCGTTGCAAGCCCCATTGCGCAGGGGCAAGCTATCACTAAAACGGCGATGGAGGCGGATAGGGCAAATAAGAAATTTGAATGAAGTATGAATTTCCATACCGTAAACGTGAGCAAGGATATTATAACGACCGCGGGAACGAAATAATTAGTTACTTCGTCGGCTATACGCTGAATGGGGGCCTTGTCCGCCTGGGCGTCTTCGACGAGCCGTACTATCTGGGACAGCACGGTGTCCCCTCCGACTCTTAACGCTTTAATTTTAACGGCCTGTCCTTTGTTTATAGTAGCCCCGCTTACCTCGCCGCCTACGCCTTTTTCGGCGGGAACGGGTTCGCCCGTCAGCATAGATTCGTCTATTTGAGTCTGTCCGTAAGTTATTACGCCGTCAACCGGAATTTTATCCCCTTTTTTTACAAGCAGAATATCGCCCGGTTTAACGTCGGAAGTATCTATTTCTTTAAAGGTTCCATCAGCCGCTATAAGATTTGCTTTATTCGCCTGAAGTTTAAATAGGGATTTCAGAGACGAAGCCGCCCTCTGCTTTGATATTTTTTCCAGCAGTTTTCCGGTTCTTATGAAAAGAATAAGCAATACCGACGTGTCGAAGTAAAGTTCGCCCTTGAATAAAAAGACGGAAGCGGCGGAATAAAAATATGCGGCGGAAATGCCGAGCGAAACCAGCACGTCCATATTGGAAGAAAAACTTTTTAAAGAATAATACGCGCCTTTATAAAACATAAGTCCGGCAGTGAACTGGACTATCGTAGCCATAATAAATAAAGCAGGTATTCTGAATATGCCGAATATATTTATATATGTGAGTATGACGACCGGAATTGCTATTATAAGCGTAAATATCAGCCAGTAAAGGTCTTTTTTCCAATCGGGTATTTTGACGTGTTTTTTAAGTTTTTTCGTACCGGCCGCCGTATCATTTGTTAGGTTTTTAATATCGTTTTCATTTTTTTCGTCTTCGATTGCTTCGTCTATTGGAGTATATCCGCTTTCTACGACCGCTTTAAATATCTCTTCTTTGGAAGTTTTTGAAGGGTCGTAAGACACGGAGCCGCTTTCCCCGACGAAATTTACGATTATAGAGTTCACGCCGTTCAGCCTTCCTACGTCTTTTTCGATGGCTTTTGCGCAGTTGGTGCAGTGCATTCCTTCTATTTTGAATTTGATGTTTTTTGAATTTCCGCCGGCATCTTCCGTATCTGAATTAATAATAAGGCCGAGGGTTGTCTTCCCCGAATCTATTAAATCCGCCTCGAAACCTGCAAATTCAATCATCTTTATTATATCTTCGGAGGCAGGTTTATCTTTCTGCGTTTCGACGTAAAGGGTTTCGTTTATGAAATTGAGTTTCGCGTCTATGACGCCCTCTATTCTCTTAACGGTATCGGTAATGGTTGCGGCGCAGGCGGCGCAGTCCATTTTGCTTATTTTAAACTTGTAGTTTTTATGAGGCGGGTTTGCAGGTTCCATATATTTATAATACCACAGTTTTCATAATAATTTCCGCCGCTTCCTTCAAGTCTTTGACGTAAAAGTCGGGGGTAATGTTTTCGTCGTGTTCGTACATATCGTTTTTGATATAGAATGACCTTAAGCCGGAGTTTTTTGCAAGCAGGATGTCGCTGTCTTTGTCGCCTACCATAAATGATTTATCCGTATCTATATTAAACTTTTCCGCGCCTTTAAGCACCATTCCGGTTTCCGGTTTTCTGCACGAGCATTTTATATTATAAGGCTCGACCGTTCCGTTTTCGTGATGGGGGCAGAAATATAAATCGTCGATTATAATTCCGTTATTTTCGTATATTTTAAGAAGTTTATTATTTACCGCCCTCAGTTCGTCCATATTAAAAAAACCCTTTGCGATGCCCGCCTGATTACTTACTATTATAAGCAGGAATCCTGCGGCTTTTAAAATTTTCAATGCTTCAACGGAGTTCGGCATTATAATTATATCGTCGGGATTTTTTAAATACCCCACGTCTTTGATTAATACGCCGTCTCTGTCTAAGAACACGCACTTGTTTTTACTAATATTTTTCTTCATTACACAATGTATCTAAATAAAATAAAAGCCTTGCCTTAAAACGCAGGTAAACATTTTCTACACTTTCTATACCCTCTTTCATACGATTCCAGTCTAATTGAAAACCGTATCCATGATAGACAACATGCCTGAATTTTCTGAATGCGGCAATATCAGATGCTAAATCATTATCAAATAAGTTTGGCAAGGGTTTATTATCCGGTTCGCAGAATCTCATGAATAAATCAATATGCCATGTATCTCCAGTTGGCAACGCTATATTGTAAAAGCGATTTATACGTTTAAGGATATTTTCTATCCCTCCGTAAATCTGTGCTAAAAATGTTGCGGCGGCGGTCTTTTCGGGAACGGAAGGCTCTCTATTCAAAATTTCTTTATATAAATTTATTAATTCTTTTAAAATTGTTTCTATAGATTCCAGCTCAATACTGATTTCTTCCCTAAGTTATCCTGATTTCATAATAGCATCTTACCTTTTGCTTCAACTAATTTAGTAAATCTATTTGAGGGACTCAATGGAACAATATCTAAATTCGTTCCGAGTTCTTCTTCGAGTTTTGATGCAAACTCATAGAGTTTCCACCCTTCCACACCGTCGCAGGCAAGATCGATATCTCTTGCTTTTTCAGGTGTTTCCACAGCACTGCCAAAAAGAATTAACTTTGTGGCGCCGTAAACCTTTGCCAAGGCAATTATTCTTTCGATTTGTTTCTGTGTAACCGCCATTTAGGACCCTTTTATCTTTAATTATAATATAGTATAGCTGTAAATTCAGGCATTTATGATGTCCCTTAGTTTATTTTTTGCAGTCTTGAACATCCATTTTTCTCCGAAAATACTAAAATCTTCCATTTGAAACATAGCTTCGTTTCTTAATACGATATATTTATCATAATTTTCTATATATAAAGGTTTGCCCAGAACTATCACGTTATAATATAGCAAGGGCTTCCTGAAATCATTATAAACGGGTATTACATCAACTTCGCCACTGATTATTTTCGATAGTTCATTTGAAATATCGGTTGTTTTAAAAAAAATTTCTTCATTTGAAAATTTATTATTATTGAAAACTATTCCGATATCTATGTCCGAATCTTTAGTCGGAAAACCGCTTGCCTGCAAACCGAATAAAAATGCCGTTTCAACGTTAAATTTTTGCGCATTTTTTTTAAAAAAATTTTCTAATGGCTTTATAATATTAATATTTCCTGATTTTTTATTCATTTTGTTTATAATTAATTCTATGTGCAAAATTATGAATATTTTATCATTATTCTAATTAATTTTATCATATTTTTGAAATTAATAATAACATGATAAAACCTAAGCATTTGGGCAGTCTACCTATCGTTTTGTCAATAATTCCGAAATAACGGCAGTTTTCGGCATCTCTCGTTTAAAGATGTGATATA
>JAJYJI010000006.1:25679-77555 GCA_021789605.1 bacterium | reverse complement strand
GTCAAATCTCTTTACAAACAACATATAAGGTTAGATTATACCAGACTGACACGGAATTTTAAACGGTCTCTTCATATATAATAAAAAACAGTTGTTTAAGATGCAAAATTTTTATTTAACGTTATACTTATTCTTACCTTCATGTTTGGATTTATATAATGCTTCGTCGGCGCGTTTTATTATATCTATGTCCGTTAAATCTTTTTCATTAACGGACGTTATTCCAAAACTTGCGGTAATGTTTAAATCCTCAAGGCAGTCCATTGTTTCTATGTCTTTTTTAATTCTTTTGACTATTTTAATAGAATTTTCAATGTTTGTTTCCGGAAGAACCAATATAAACTCGTCTCCGCCGTATCTTCCGGCATAATCGACGCCCCTTATACTCTCTTTGAGTATAACGCCTACGGCCTTTAAAACTTCATCTCCTTTTATGTGGCCTAATCCATCGTTTATAATTTTAAATCCGTCTAAATCCATCATAATAATTATTAAAGGATTTTTATATCTTTTAGATTTTTTAAGCTCGTAGTTTATTATGCTTATTATTTTTCTCCTGTTGTAAATATTGGTTAAAAAATCCACCTCCCAAACCAATTCAACCTGTTTTTTATTGTTTTCTAGTTCATTAAAAAATACATCGGTTATATCATCTATTAATTCTATATATAAATTGCCCGATATCTTTTTTAAGATAACGGTATTGTATGCATTTCCGTTAATTGTTTTATGAACGTGAAGCGTCGTAAATTTGTCGACTTTTTTATTTAACATTTCATACATAGGGCATATTTCTCCGCATTCATTGCAAGGCCTTATATTTCTATGCGTATATTGAAAGCATTTTGTTCCCTTTTTTACCGCTCCGAAAGTTTTTACGGCGCATTCGTTTGCATGTATTATTTCGTTATCCGAATTAAGAATTAGAACGGACGATGGAATAAAATCTGTTTTTATTTTCATAAAATACCCATTTGTTAACATTAAAACCGTTAATTAATTTTATTTATTCCTCATATAACTGCCAGAAGCTTTCTCTTGCTCCCTTTTTTGCCTTTATGCCGTACATTGCGTTGTCGGCGTGAACCAGCAATAGATACGGCGGCTGTTTATCTATAGGGTAAAGGGTAATGCCTAAACTGATTTTTAAATAAATATCGTTTCCTTTTATAACAATGGGTTTTGCAAATGCCTTTTCTATTCTCGGGAGCGTTAGATATTTCGTGTCAGTCTGATTTTTTATTGGTTAATTATTAAAAATTATATCATATTTTTTGTTTGTAAATTAAAGATATTGATCTTACAGCTAAATTAGTAAATTATTTTAAAAGGACAACTGTTTAATATAAAGAAAATGTGATCTCTTTTTAAATGGTTTATCTTTTAAATAACTTAGCACTATGACGATGTTTTTAAGTGTACTACTAAAGCTAAAACCTTTCAAGTCCATATTTTCTATCTTAAATCCTATCTTTCTTGCCAGTTTTTCCGGCGGGGTCATTAATTCTTTTATGGCGTTAAAAACAATTTTAAATTGAGAATCGTATTTCTTTTCCATTTCTTCTATTTTATGCCTCAGGTCTTTATGGGAGGATAGCATTTCCCTGATTTTCGTAAAGGTTCTCATTATTTGAATATTGACCTGTATCGCCCTTTCGCTGTTAAGAATGCTGGAAAGCATAGCCACGCCGTTTTCGGTAAAAACATGCGGCAAATACTTGATATTTTGCCCTCTTTTCAAGGTCACAAATTGTGACCTTGAAAGTTCCAAAGCTTCCTCTTTATTTAACTGAAACATAAAGTCTTCAGGAAAGCGCGCAATATTTCTTTTAACCGCCTGGTTTAAAACCTTTGTTTCAACATTGTAAAGCTCTGCAAGATCGCTGTCGAGCATAACTTTTTTATTGCGGATTAAATAAATTTTCCGTTCGATTAATTCTGCCGGAACAATAGAATCAGTCATAATAACCCCAATCTTAATTTTTAATTTAAGACAGGTTATCAATAAAATTATAAAAATCTGTTCTATTTCTTGCCCCATACATCGTTAACCGCTTTTTTCAGCGTACTTGGCACTAAATGACTATATCGTTTCGTCATCTGCGTCGTTTTATGTCCGAGGAGTTTCCCTGTAATATAAAGCGACGTTCCGTTCATAACCATTTTGCTTCCGAATACGTGCCTTAAATCGTGGATGCGCAAATCTTTTAGTCCTGCTTTCTTGCAGGCGGATTTGAAAGAATCCTTAAAATCTTTTACTTTGCCGTTTATACCGGTAAAGACGTATTCCGATTTTTTATCTATGCCGGATAAAAGCTCTTTTAACAATTTAGAAATGGGAATATATCTATCGTCTTTTGTTTTCGTTCCCTTTATCGTTATTACGTCGTTTTTTAAATCAACGTCGTCCCATTTTAAGTTAAGCGCTTCGCCTTTCCTGCAGCCTGAATAAATCAGGAACGATATCAAGTCCTTTGTCAGCTTATTGTGAGCGCTATCGATAAGCTTTTTTATATCTTCATCGTCCAGCGTTTTTATTCTTTTAAGTTCGTTGAGTTTTTTAATCCTTATTGCAGGGTTGTTTTGTATATAGCCATGCTCGATGCAAAAGTTAAAAAAATGAGATAACGTTGCTTTCTCTATATTAATCGAGCGAAAATTTATCTCTGATTCTTTTTTTCCGCCGTTTTTAGGGTCGTTTAATATCTCCAGCTTTCTTTCCGCCTGATAATTTTTTATATCGAGGGTAGATATATCGGATAATTTTTTATTTTCTAAAAACGGAAGGAAATGCAAACTTGCTACGATTTTTCTCTCGATAGTTTTTTAGTATTGCTTCCGGCAATACTTTTCATGTAATTTTCCCATGCGGTTTTAAATAAAAGATTTTTATTTCTGGCGGTAGGCAGGCTGTAATTGTTTTTTATTACGTCGTTTTTTACAGATATTTCTAGCTGTTCGGCAAGTTTTATATCGGCAGTTCTGCAACTTTTCCGGTATCTTTTTCCCTCATGGACGAAGTCGTAGAAGTAATATTTGCCGTTTTTCACGATTGACATGGCTTAAATCCTCATTTTCACCAGCGTTTTAGTGACTTATATGTATTATGTCACCTATGTGAAAATCTCGCCATAAAAAAGACAAAAATGGGTAAAAAATGGTCTTATTTGATTAAATATGAAAAGGGCTTGAAACCGGAGAACCTTATAAAATATGTGGTGCCGAAGGGGGGAATCGAACCCCCATGGGATTGCTCCCGCCGGATTTTGAGTCCGGTGCGTCTACCAATTCCACCACTTCGGCTTGATTAACGGCGGCGATTTATAAATTTTACTATATAATCCAACAAAACTCAAGAAAACAATTATTCATATTTTTGCATATTTTACAAAAATTAAATTATGTGATATAAATTAATTGTCGGCAAATAAGAAAATATACGATAAAAAACAATGGTCGTGAATTTCCCGCATGCCTGAGCGGCGCGGGCAAAATATTTTAGAGGGCGGTCTATATGTCAAAACTTAAGGATATGGAATTCCATTCCGAATCGGATTTACGGGAAACCCTGGATGGCGGAACTAAAAAGGGAGGGAGAGGAAAGAAAACGGACCGATTAATGCTTTTCGGGATTATCTTTTTGATTGCGCTGATATGGAGCGTTATGATATTTTATTATGTTTCTTATGTAAATTATTCAAATAAATACTATAATGTTTTAATTAATATAAACCGCAGGTTAAAAAACGACGCATCCAGATTAAACAGAGTTAAAACAAACCTTATTTTTTTTAAAAAAGTAAGCAGAAGTCAAGTGAATGTTTCATATATACTTTATCTTTTATCGATTCGCAGATTCGGCAGGACGTATATAAAATCTTTAACCGTGGACAACGGACGCGTAAAGGTTTCCGTTTTTTCGTCGGAAAGCGGTTTTTTGCGTAGCCTGAACCTTATGAACGATTATGTCCTTTATCTAAATATTTACGGCCTGCGGATGCGTACCGGAAAGTTCAGGATTGTCTCTTTGACTGAGAAGGGAACGAAGAAAAACGACGGCGCAGCGGGCGTTCTCGCAAGCAGTAGATTTAAAGGGATACGTTAGGGTTAAAGACGGGGTTATGGTAGTGTGCCGCCTTAACGAAGAATGACACAATTTCGATGGCTAAGAGATTAGGAAGAAGTTAGGCTCGTATGCCTGAACATAAAGTCCTTGCCGTTTCCAATAACGTTTTCAATCTATAAAATTTCCGTCTTTTAAGTCTTTTATCGCGTTCTGTATAACCGATGCGGAATCCTTTAATCCTTTTATCTCTTTTTCGTCCAGCGGCGGTTTTATTACTTTTTCAATGCCGTCCTTGGAAATAATTGCCGGAACGCCGGTATAAATTCCGCTTATTCCGTAATAGTCTTCAAGATAGACCGATAAAGGCATTATCTGCCTTCTGTCTTTAACGATGGATTCTATGATTTCCGCCATCACTATCGCCGGAGCGAAAATAGTTCCGCCTTTTAAGGCGATTACTTCGGCCGCGCAGGTTCTAGAATATTCGGCGATTTCTTCGAGTTTTTCCTTATCGTAACCAGGAATAGAGCTTAAAGGTATGCTGTTTATGCTAGCAAGCGAGAAAACGGGGGTCATGCTGTCGCCGTGTTCTCCTAGGAACATAATATCGACGTCTTTGGGATTTAAATTAAAATAAGAGCCTATGGCGGAGCGCAGTCTTGTCGTATCGAGCATGGTTCCCATGCCGAATACTTTTTTTCTTTCGAATCCGGAAACTTTGTAAGCTACATAAGTCATTATATCCACGGGGTTGGAAACGACGAAAAGAATTGCCCTCTTGTTATGCTTGGTTATGTTATTGACTATATCTTTTAATATATGAACGTTTTTTTTATTTAAGTCCAATCTCGATTCGCCGGGTTTTCTGGGAATGCCTGCCGTTATGACGATGATATCGGCATCGGCGACCGAATCGTAATCGGCCGTTTTCACCCTTGTATAACCCGTAAGCGATATTCCGTGGGAAATATCAAGCATTTCACCCCTGGATAGATTATGGTTTATGTCTATTAACGTAATCTCCCTAACGATATCTTTAAGGGTGAGGGTGTATGCAAGAGTCGCACCGAGCCTTCCGGCGCCGATTATGCTAACTTTCATTAAAAATGACCTCCGATTTATTTATTATTTTTTATTTTTAATTATATTTTTATAGTATTGCTTAATAATCTTAATAATATAGTTTATGTCTTTAGTTTATAAAAAAAGTTTTTATTTTGTAAATCGGCCTTATGAATTATATTATATAATCATATAAAAAATCAATTATATTTATTTAATCATATATTTGTCTATGCCGCGGCTAAAAAATATTTGCATGCCCAATTTTATTTTTCTATCCCCGTCCTGGAAGGAATATTTTTATCATAATAGTGTTTTATTTCTTTCATTTCGGTAACTAAATCGGCAGCGTCCAGTATTTCTTCAGGTGCGTTTCTTCCCGTCAGTATCAGTTCGATGTCGGTTCTTTTATGCTTTATAAGTTCGATTATCTCTTCGGTCTTAATTATGTCCAAATTAAGGGCGACGTTAATTTCGTCCAGTATCAGTATGTTTATGTCGTTTTCTCCCGCGGATATTTCTTCCGCGAGGATTAAGCCTTTCCTGTTGGCGCATACATCTTTTTCGGAAATTTTATTTTTGTTTACGAAAAACGGCCTGCCAGCCTGATATATTTTAATAAGAGGCGCGCAATTTTCTATCGCGGAGACTTCGCCGGAATATGAGCCGCCCTTTAAAAATTGTATTATAAACGATTTTAAATTATGTCCGCTTGCCCTTAAAGCCTGACCCAGAGCAGCGGTAGTCTTTCCTTTTCCGTTGCCGGTATAAACCTGAACCAAACCTACATCCAAAAATTTTTTAGACGAAATTTCCTTGAACCAGTTGTTATGGACGGAAAGATTTTTATCCATGAAATATCAAAACTTGTCCGTTTAGGGCTTTAATAGTTTCGTTAAAGAGTTTTTTAGCGGCGGAGTAGTTTTCAGGCGAAATTTTATAACCGTTTACCGAAAAATAGGAATTAAAGATAATAATATTATTTTTAATTTTATAACCGGCTTTAAATTGCCCTACGATATTTTGAATTTTTATGCTTTTAGGAATAAAAACAGGTTTGTAATTTTCCGGCACTTTTAAATATACCGTACTTTTTTCCGAAAAGTTATATCCGAACTTCAGATAATATTTTCTGCGGTTCGGAGCCGTTATCTTAGACAGTTCGTTTTTAGTCCTTAAAGGAATCCGAATCAATACCGTATTGCCTTTTTTGCCGGCATATCCTACGGCGGAAAACGAAATTTTCTCTATAAAAGGTTTTGTAAGGCTATTGCCGTTTTTAAAGGAAAATCCGGTAAGTTTTGCCTCCGGCGATATATTCATAACTTCGTTCAGCACCGCGGTCTTTTTTTTTCTTTTAGAGGAGACGGAATATATGTATCTTTTATACATATCGTATGCTCCGGTATAAACAATAACCGACGAAGCCTTAAGAGCGCCGCTATCTGAAACGGAGGCATATTCTTTCGTATATATATTGTTTTTTGACGGCGGATATACCGGAGTCTTAGCGGTTATCCCGATGCCGTTTGCCAGTATCAAAACATTCCTGCCCTGGTCCATAGGGGGAAGGTCGCCGAAAGTGGTAACGTTAGACGTCGTATCGGCAAACAAAAATTTTCCGCTCTTCAGCCGTATAGCGGTTATTTCATGGTCGAAAACAAACGGCGTAGGGATTTCAGGGTTCATATCGGGAATTTCGGACGTCGGAATAAGCACCGGATAGGCTTTAACGCCGATTTGTCTAAGCATGGACGAAAACAGGGTCGCATGGTCCTTGCAGTCGCCGAACCTGTTTTTAAAAATAGTATTGACGTTGCTGGGTTTATAGCCGTCAATGCCGAATTCGTATCCTACGTATCTGATTTTTTTTGCCGCGAAATTATATATTTCTTTTATTTTCTCAGATTTTGTTTTTTTTAAAGAGGCTAATTTATTTATATAAGAACTTAATTCCCTGCCGGGTTTTATTACGTCTTTCGTAAGCCGCTTATACCACGAAGCCACTTTATTCCATGATTTTACCGACGATACCGTCAGATGGGGAATTATAAGAGACCCGCCGGGTCCCATTTTTTCGGGCACTATTTTTTTTCTGTTCCATAGCGTCCATATAAGCGTAGTATTTTTGGCGCCTTTTATAATCTTAGGTTTCCCCTTAAATCCGTATTCGGCATATTTATAATAGGCTCCTTTAGGCACGGTTAATTTATATACCGATTTTTTTAACGGAGAGAGCCCTCCGAAATAGTCTTCCGTAAAAAAATTATTTTTCATATACGGTTTGAGGGTAACGGTTTTATATTTATAATCAATCTTAGAACCTTTGACGAGTCCCGGAAGCCTAACGGTTTTTAACAATTGATTGGAAAAAATAGGCGCTTCGGGATTAAAAGGCGCGGTTACGGTTTTTAAGCCTTTTAGGTCTATATTTATGTGGTTTCCGTTCGGCTGGTATATTTTAATATAATATATTTTTAGTTTCTGGTTTTTTTTAGAAAACGGAAAACTTAAATCGGAATATTTCTTGATGCCCTTTTTATTAAGTATTTTTATTATTTCGCGCTCGACCGTTACGTCTTCAAAATTTTTTTTAATCATTTCGTCGGTATAATCCAGCAAGATTAAGGAAGAAGGACGGGAAGACGGCTTATCCGGTTTTACGAAAGATTCCGCGCCGAACGCGTTGCCGGCCCCATACGCGGATGACGCCGGCGTAAACGGCGGTATAAAAAGCAATATAAACGGCAATATAAAAACCGATATAAATGAAAATAAATTAAATTTTTCAAAAAACTTTTTCATGGATTCTCCGCCGGTTTCATATTTATAAGATATGTAAGATATTTTTAAACCGCATTTTCGTATTTTTTGATTCGGTAAATTTTGGTGCCGGAAGGGGGAATCGAACCCCCACAAGAGTAATCTTACACGGCCCTGAACCGTGCGCGTCTACCAGTTCCGCCATTCCGGCTTAACTTTAAACTTTCTGGAGATGAACTTAATATTATATATTATCTTTTATAATGAAAAAATAATTGCTTAGTGATATTCTATTATTATAATTTATTATTGCTACGATAAAAATATATTAAAAGCAATCGGAGCAATAAATTTTACAATTTATGTCCGGTTTTTATTTTATCATATTTTGAAATAATTGGCATAAAAATAAAATCAAAAAATAAAAGAAAAAACAAAATAAGTGAAAATAATAACGAAGGAAGATATTATATATTTATTTTCGCAAAAGTCCGACGTTCCGCTTTCTTTTGCGGATATCAAGCACGGACTGGATATAACTTCGGCAAAAAGCCTTTCCGACGCCAAGAGAATTTTAGATTCCATGGTCATAAACGGCGACCTGATACTCACGAAAGGCGAAAAATATATTTATCCCCAAAAATTAAATTTGCTCCGCGGAACCGTAGTTACGAAAAAACGAAATTATGCCTTTATAAGCGACGATACCGGCGGGGGGAATGATATTTTCGTGAAGGGCCAGGACCTAGGCGGCGCGATTCCCCGCGATGCCGTCATGTTGCAGATAGTTCCGGACAGCCCTTATTATATAAGAAAAAAACAGCGGGGAAAAATAAAATCCGGGGCAGAGGCAAAGGATTCGAAAGATAAAAAAAACGAAAGCGGCGCAGCCGACAGAAGGGGCAGGGTCATCAGGATATTAAAAAGGAATTTAAAAAATTTTAAAGCCGTGGTCAAGATAGAAAAAAATATTGCCGTTTTAACTCCAGTTTCTCCGGAGTTCGACGATATATTTTACTTCGATATCCATAGATTTAAGGAAAAGGATAAGTTAAAAAACGGCATTATCGTAAATGCCGTTCTACCGGAAACCGAGGATTTGTCTTCAAGAATGGCTACGATAGATAAAATTTTGGGAGATATAGAATCGGAAGGGACGGAAGAAGAAATTATCTTAAATAAATATAACATATATAAAACTTTCGACGAAAAAGCCTTGGAAGAACTTGACGGAATACCGGCGGGCGGAGGGGAAGAAAATTCGGACGAGTTTGCCGTTTCCGGTACGGGAACGGGAACGGGAACGGGAATGGATGCGGCAGTCGGCGCGGGCGGAGCAGGCGGCGATAAGCCGGGCGGCTTACGCGGACGAAGAAGGTGCGATTTAACGAGCCTGCCCTTCGTTACTATAGACGGGGAAGACGCAAAGGATTTTGACGATGCCGTCTGTCTAAAAAGCTCTAAAAAAGCAGGGAGCGTTAAACTTTATGTCGCTATCGCCGACGTTTCTTATTTCGTCCGGTACGGAAGCCGCATAGACAAGGAAGCCCTAAAAAGGGGCAATTCCACTTATTTTCCCGGCCGGGTTTACCCTATGCTTCCCGAAAGGCTGTCTAACGACCTGTGCAGCCTTCTTCCTCAAAAAAGAAGATTTGTAATGGTCTGCGAAATGGATATAGATGCCGTTTCCGGAAAAATAGAAAATAAAACGATATACAGGGGTTCTATAAAGACTTTCGGAAGGCTTACGTATAACGAAGTATATAATTATCTGGCCGCGATAGAAGCGCATGAAGAGCCTTCCCGCGAATTGGAGGATAAACTTTCTCCCGTAAAAGGGATGCTCTTAGACATGAAAAGACTTGCAAAAACCCTTAGGGATAAAAGAATAAAAAACGGAAGTTTAGATTTCGACCCCGTCAAGAGCAAGGTGGAATTGGACGAAAACAACGAAGTCGTAAACGTCATCCCGGAGCCTAGAAATTTTGCACACAATTTAATCGAGGACTTTATGATAACGGCAAACTGCGCCGCCGCCGAATTTATAGAGGCCAAAAAGGTCAATTCCATTTACAGGGTTCATGAGAGGCCTGATGAAGAAAAAGTTAAGGAATTTTTGAAAATATTAAAATATTTCAAGCTATCCTTTACGCGCGGTTCCTTAGAAGGCTCCTTAGATTATCAAAAAATGCTTAATAAGCTGAAAGAAACCCCTCTAGCTTCTTTTTTAGAGCAGGCATTTTTGAGGTCAATGAGGATTGCGGCGTACTCTCCGGTTAATATCCATCATTTCGGGCTTGCCCTGCCGTCTTATACCCATTTTACCTCTCCCATAAGAAGATACGCTGATTTATTGGTACACAGGATTCTCGCTTTTATCGTTTGCGGCGACGGCGGCGGAGAAGCCGCTGGCGATAATAAAAAAAATCCGGAATGGCTCAACCTGGATTATTTAAAAACGGTTTCTAACACAATTTCAAGGAGAGAAAAACTTTCGGCCGATGCGGAAAGAGAATATTCGGATTTCAAGAAGATGCAGTTTCTAAAGAAAAATGCGCAGGCCGTTTACGAAGGGTTTATTACAAACGTAGTAAATTTCGGGTTCTTTGTAGATATAAAAGGGTTCTTTATACAGGGTTTCGTTCACGTTTCCACCATAGCCGACGATTATTACGAATATAGCGACGGCACAAAAACGCTTAAAGGAAGGCATAGCAGAAAGGTTTTTAAAATAGGCGACGGCGTCGATGTAAGCGTATATTCGATAGACCTTCTTAAAAGAGAAGTAGATTTAAGATTTGTCAAATTAACGAAAAATATATGAAAATAGGCGATTTTATCAGATTTATAAGGGCAGTCAGACGCGTGCGGAAAGTAGCGTCCATATTTGCGAAACACGGTTTTTATCACGTTATTACAAATACGGGGCTCTCTAAATTTTTTATATTTAAGAAATATCTTAAGGCTACCTATCCCGTGGACGATTACCAGAACGTTCCGCCGGAAATAAGGCTGAGATACGCGCTGGAGGAACTGGGGCCTACTTTCATAAAGCTTGGACAGGTGTTTTCTCAGGAAATAAGGACTCTGCCGTTAAAGTATATCGTAGAATTAAGAAAACTTCAGGATAACGCGGGAATAGATTATACCGGAATCGATGAAATCAAGGGAATTTTTAAAGCCGAAACGGGGCAAAATTTAGACGACGTATTCGGCTCGTTCGACGAAACTCCGGTTGCTTCCGCTTCCATCGCGCAGGTGCATAAAGCGGCGCTGAAGGATGGAACGGCCGTCGCCGTAAAAATTAAAAAAAAGAACGTCGATAAAATAATTAAAAACGATATCGACGTTATGTATTTTATAGTAGGCGTAGTCAAAGACGCCGTCAAAGAACTGCTCTACATAGATAACGCAGAGGAATTATTCAGGGAGTTCAGCAAATCCATTATAGCAGAGCTGGATTTTATGGCGGAAGCCGGATATACGGAAAAGATACGGAAATCTAATCTGGACAAAGACACTGTCGAAATACCCAAAATTTACTGGCAATATTCCTCTAAGGGAATATTGGTCGAAGATTTTATAGAAGGCGTAAAAGTCAGCAATTTAGAAGAACTGTCTAAAAGAGATTTCGATAATAAAACAATCCTTAAAATTTTTTTAAACCACTTTTTTAAGCAGATATTCGTTATAGGGTATTTTAACGCCGACCCTCATCCGGGGAACGTGTTCGTCATAAGTTCGAATAAAATCGGAATAATAGATTTCGGCTCTATCGGAATTCTTACCAAGGATTTAAGAAAAAAAATCCTTAAATATTTCGTAGAATTCTTTAACGGCAATTATGAAGAGGCGGCGAAAATGTTTATAGAGATATGCATGGCCGATTTAACGGAAAAGGAAGAGCAGTTTTTTAAATTCGAACTTATGGAGTTCATAGAAAGTTTTTATAATAAGCCGTTCAGGGATATTTACAGCTCCGAGATTTTATTGGAAACTTTAAAGATAGGGCAGAAAAATAAATTGGTCATACCGTCGGAGCTTTCCCTGCTATTTAAGGCGCTGCTGCCCATAGAATCTATCGCAAAAACTCTCGACCCGGAGTTTTCTTTCGTCGATTCGGGACTAAATTTTTTTGATTTCGATTCGCTGATAGACAACAAAGAAAGAGTCAAAGATATCAAAGAGTCTTTTATCGATAAGCTGAAAAGCTATAAAGATTTCTTAGGAGGTTTTCCAAAAAAAGCAGAAAAAATTCTTAAAAAAATGTCCGAGGATAATTTCTCGATAGATTTTATTCATAAGGGCCTGGAAGGGCTTATAGGCGAAATGGAAAAGTCGAGCAAAAGGCTTACCAACGGACTTTTAATAGCATCCGTCATAATTTCTTCCGGCGTTCTTGTTTTTATAGGAAGCGAGTTTTCCCACACCTATATTTTAATAATGGGCATAGGGGGATGGATTATGGGGTTATTGTATATATTGATTTATTTGTTTAAATAATAAAACGTCTGGAGGTTCAGACATTTGGAAGTTTTGGAAATAAACGAGCGCGCTTTAAACTTTAAAAACTCGGTAATTACGATAGGCAGTTTCGACGGAATACATCTGGGCCATAGAAAATTAATGGAAATCACTAAAGATTCGGCCGCGAAGTTAAATTCCGTATCGGTTGTTCTTACTTTTCATCCCCACCCCCTAAGAGTTCTTCATCCGGAAAGGAAAATCCACCTTATCACGACATTCGAAAAAAAAGTCGAACTTATAGAGGAAACGGGCATAGATTATTTAATATATATAAAATTTACTCCGGAATTCGCAAATATGCCTCCCGAAGATTTTATTAAAAACATTATAGCAAAAAAATTGAATCCCGTTAAAATGATAGTCGGGCACGATTTTGGATTCGGCGCAAAAAAATCCGGCGGCATACCTTTACTGGAGAAACTTTCTTATGAGATGGGATTCGGACTGGAGGTCGTAGAGCCGGTCGTAATAGACGGCGAAATCGTTTCAAGCACTCTTATAAGAAGATTGGTTGCGGCGGGAAGGGTATGCGCGGCAAACAGGTTTTTAGGAAGGTATTATTCGGTTCACGGACTGGTGGTAAAGGGGTGCGGCAGGGGCCGGCAGTTAGGATTTCCGACCGCAAATATTATCCCCGAAGAAGAACTTTTCCCAAAAGACGGAGTATACGCGACGCATGTCAAAATAAACGGCGAAATTTATTTTTCCGTAACAAATGTCGGCTCAAATCCCACGTTTAACGATATAATGAGAAGAATAGAATCTTATATATTCGATTTTGACGGCGACGTTTACGGAAACGAAATCGAGGTTTTCTTTGTGGAGAGATTAAGGGAGGAAATAAAGTTCGATAATATAGCCGAACTTGAATCCAGAATTAAAAAAGACATAGAATTGGCAAGCCTTATTTTGAAAAGAAGGCGCAAAAAACCGGACTGCCTTGAATCCGTCGGCATCCTTTAGAGCCGTCCGCCTTTAACTTGATTTTTATTTAAGGGTGTAATAAAATATTAAATTATGCTGAAACGCGTTGCGAAAACTAAAAAATTCAAAGTTTTCCTGCTGGAATTTATTACCGCATTGTTTATTCTAACTACCGGATTTTTTGCATATGCGGTATACGGTATGTTAGGCGAATTATATCCTAAATTTTCCGGCAATATTTATTCCGTTAAGCGGTCGGATATGGTCTTTTTTAACGGCGACAATGTTTTGAAGCCCGCCTATCCTTCCTTGTCAGGCGGCTACGGCGGCGCCCCGTTTTACTTTATCTTTGCGGCCGCGGTATTATTATCCGCCTGTCTGATAACGTTTACGTTTATATATTTTTACAGGCTCATACAAACTCAGGACGCTACGGAATCCGCTTTAAAATCCATCGAAAAAAACATCTTGGAAATCCCTTCCACCATTATGCACGAAATTAAAGGAAATATAAATTCGCTGTTGATTAATTCAAGAGTCTTGTCCGAAAAGGTCAATAATCCCGAATATGATAAGGACGGAATCGTAAAAACAGGGAACGAAATAGAAAACGAGACTTCGAGATTGTCGCAAACCATGGACAACATTCTAAGATTCACTAAAGATTGCGATATAAACAACGAAGAAACAAATCTTTCCGATTTAATAGCAAAAGCATGCAAAACCGTTAGAAGCAGGCCGTTATTCAAAGAAATTAATTTCTCGGTTTCTATCGACCCCGGTATTAATATTAAAATGGACAGGGATTTAATGTTTCAGGTTTTTAAAAATTTAATTTTAAATGCCGCGGAGTCTTACGAAAACAAAAAAGGAAACGTTCTAATATATTCTTCTTATGTTTTAAATAATATACGCCTCATCGTCGAAGACAACGGAAGCGGCATCGACAAAGAAAAGACGGGGAAGGTTTTCGAACCGTTTTTTACGACTAAAAAAAACGGCGTAGGACTTGGTCTTGCCCTGTCAAAAAGAATCGTAGACGTCCACGGATTCCATATCGATATCGAATCGCATAAAGGGAAGGGCACGAAGATTTCGGTTATAATGACGGATTTACGGTAAAGAATAAATAAATAAAACGAAAAATAAAACGAAAAATGCAGCCGGTTCTATTTTTCTTTTTATTAATTAAAAATGAACGAATTATCTGCAAAAACCCCCTCGATATTAATAGTAGAAGACGACGAAGCTTCCCGCAACGGCCTTTCGGAGTACATTAAGCTCAGAGGCTACAGGACTTTCGCAGCCGATTCCATTAAATCGGCGTTTAAAATATTAAGTCAGGGCGAAGACGGCGGAAACGGCAAGGATAATATAGACATTATTATCACCGACCTTAAACTTCCCGATGGAACCGGATTGGATATACTTAAAGATATGAGAGCCGGCAAGATTCGCGTTTCGGACGTCGTGGTCGCTACCGGGTATAGTTCCGTAAAAACCGCCGTCGAAGCCATAAAGCTTGGAGCATACGATTATATCACAAAACCTGTGAATCTCGACGAGCTCGATTTAATAATCAAGCGGATTATAGCCAACAAGAATCTTATAGACGAGATTAACATATTGAAGACAAGGTTGGACGAAAGATTCAACTTCGGCAATCTAATAACTTCGTCTCCAAAAATGACCGCCATAGTAAATACCGCGGTTGCCGTTTCAGATACAAATTCGACCGTATTAATAGAAGGCGAGTCGGGAACCGGCAAAGAATTGCTCGCAAACATAATAGTCAATAATTCCCGTAGGAAAAATAAACCGTTCATAAAAGTAAATTGCGCCGCCCTTTCGGAAACTATTTTAGAAAGCGAGCTTTTTGGCCACGAAAAAGGCGCATATACTGGGGCGGATTCACTATACAGGGGAAGATTCGAAATTGCCGACGGCGGAACTATTTTTTTAGACGAAATAGGCGAAATTTCGTTAAAAACCCAATCTAAAATATTGAGGGTTTTGCAGGAAAAAGAGTTCGAAAGGGTAGGCGGCAATAAAACCATTAAAGTGGACATAAGAGTAATAGCGGCTTCACAGGACATAGAAAAAAAAGTATCCAAAGGCGAATTCAGGCAGGATTTGTATTACAGGCTGAACGTAATAAATTTAAGGCTTATACCTTTAAGGGAAAGAAGAGAGGATATTCCTATTTTAATCAAGCGGTTTCTGGAAGATTTTTCTAAAGAAAACGGCAAGGGCAACGCAGGTTTAAGCAAAGGCGCGCTTGATATTTTATTGAGCTACGATTACCCCGGCAATGTCAGGGAGCTAAAAAATATTATCGAATATATGACCGCGGTTTCGGGAAACGGCGGCGGAGCTGTCGACGAATCTTTGCTGCCGAATTATTTAAAGGAAAAATATTTAAATACCGCGGACGTTTTTGAAGCATCGGGCTTGGAAAATGCAGGCGGTTCTGGCGTCAAAGCGCGGGAAAATTTCATCAGGATACCTTTCGGACTTTCGCTTGAAGCGGCCGAAAATATTATTATACGGAAGACATTGGAAATAAACGAATTTAATAAAGCAAAAACCGCCGCCGGCCTTAATATCGGATTAAAAACGATTTATAGAAAATTAGAAAAGCGCGGCGGGAACTAAAGCTTCATATTTTCGATATTGTCAATATACCTTTTAACCTCTTTAGATTTTTTAATCTTATAAGATTTTTTAAAATATTCGAGCGCTTTTTTATATTTTTTCAGCATAAAATAATCCATGCCGGCATGTTTTAGGACGGTCGCCGATTTGCCCAGTTTTTTCAGCGAGAGCTTAAACAGCTTTATGGCTTTCCCGTATTTTTTTTCTCTGAAATACAGAAATCCGAGGCTGTCAAGAATATACGGAGAATTTTTATCGTAAGACAAGGCCTTTTTTATCATTATCTTAGCTTTTTTTAAGTTTTTATTTTTTAACGCAAGATAATATCCTAAATAATTAAGGGCATCGGAGTCGTAAGGGTTTATTTTTAGAAGTTTTTCCATTACCGCGTAAGCTTTTTTATCTTCTTTCAACGAATGGTACGCCGAGCCCAATTCATACAAAAGGGCGGTGTTGTCCGGAAATTTTATAAGTCCGGCTTTTATGGCGGCTTCCGATTTTTTATAGTCTTTTATCTCCGCCAAAGCGATTCCCGAAAAATAATACAATTTTAGATTTTTCTTAACTTTCGGATTATAAAGCATTTTATCCGTTATTTTTTCTATATGGCGTTTATATTTAATATTTCCAGTTTTTTTGTATAAATTAATATATATTTCCATTTCCTGAAGTTTTGCGTCTATATAATGCCTTCCCGGCACGAGCATGTTCAGGTAAAATAAGCCTTTTTCATTATCCTTCCGGAGTATGTATGATATGCCTATGAAGAAGTAAGCATTATTTCTCAGCCTCGACATATTTTTTGAATTTTTTGTAATGTAAATAAAATTTAAAAAACGCTTTTCGGACGATTTATAATTTTTTAAGGCATATTCTATTATTGCTGACTGGTAAATCGCCGTTTTCGAATAAGGGTTTATTTTAAGATATTTATCGAATACTCTTACCGCGTTTTTTTCTTTGCCGGCGAGAATATATACCGCCGCGAGCCTGAAATAGGCTTTCTTGAAATAAGGGTCGATTTTTATAGCGTTTAAGAGATTCCGTTCGGCTTTTCCGTTTTGGTTCCTGGCGGCGTATATTTTTGAAAGCAGATAATACGAAGCAATATTATGCGGATGGTTTAATTTTAAAATTTTCAGGTAGAGAGCCGCCGTTTCCAAGTCTTTTTTATAAAGGTAAAGATTTGAAATAAACAAAAGAGCCTTTAGTTCATAAGGATTCCTTTGAAGGATGCGTTTCAGGATGCCGGTCGATTCTTTGAGGTTTCCGGCGGCGGCCGTTATTTTTGCCTTTAGCGTTAAGTATTTTATATCCGTTTTCGATAATTTTTTATTTGTATTTTTATTTCGTTTGCCGATGTTCCTCAATTTTAAGGCAATGTTTATTCGGTTTAAAGATTTTCTGTATTCTCCGTTTTTAAAATATAGGGATGCAAGAATATAATCGGCATAAGAGTTTTTAAACAGACCCGCAGGCTCTTTATTAAAAGCGTCAATCGCGTACCGATAATTGCCGCCATAATAGTATATAAAGCCTACTGCGGCATTGAAAACTGAGGCGGATTGCGGCCGCGCAGGCCTAGCCGAGATAAAAAAAAACGATGCGAGCAGTAAAATCAAAAAAATTTTAAAAATTTTCATATATTTTTTCTCAGCAATATAAAAAACTCCGTATTCCCTTTCTTTCCTTTTATGCATGATTTATTTACCCCTATGGCAGTAAGATTTAAGCTTTCGGAAAATTCGATTATATTAGCTATAATTTTGCCGTAAATTTTTTCGTCTTTTATTATACCCTTTTTGAGCATATTTTTGTTCTCCGTCTCGAATTGGGGTTTAATAAGCGAAAGTATAAGCCCGTCTTCCTTGATAAATTTAAGGATATGGGGCAGAACCTTGGCAAGGGATATAAACGATACGTCGCAAACCGCGATGTCTAGTTTCTCCCCTATTTCTTCCGGCTCCAGATATTTTATATTGACGTTTTCCAAGTTTTTAATTTTTGGATTATTCCTTAAAGAATAATGAAGCTGGCCGTAGCCGACGTCGATGCAGTAAATAAATTCCGCCCCTTCCTGCAAAAGACAGTCGGTGAACCCGCCGGTGGAAGCGCCGATGTCGATAATTCTTTTCCCTCCGACGTTCAGGCCGAAATCTTTTAACGCACCCTTTAGCTTCAATCCTCCTCTGGAAACATAAGGCTCGGTTTCTTTTAATGTCAACGCGCTTTCGGGATTTACGAGCGTCCCGGGTTTCACGCAAACAATTCCGTTTACGGAAACCAAGCCTTCCATTATCAGCGCAGATGCTTTAGTTCTCGTTAAGCCGAAAGAAGAGCCCGCGTCAGAAAGAAGAATATCTAACCTTACTTTTTTCACTGTTTTCAATAAAAAAACCGCTTATGGAATCCCTCAGTTTTTTACGGGAGAATCCCGAAGAGTCAAGAAGCTGGCCGCGGGAGCCGTGTTCTATATAGTTATTTCCTAAAGACAATATTTTATATTCAAAATTTAATTTGGGCGAATTTTCGCATAAAACCGTCAATAATTTAGAACCGAAACCTGAAAATTGAACGTTTTCTTCAACAGTCATAATTTTTTTTGCATTTTGTATTATTTTAATCAAATTTTGCGATATCGGCGATATAAATCTTGCGTCTATGAGCCCTATTTTAAAGTCCTCTTCTTCCGAGCCTGCGTTTAATTCGGCGAGCACTTCTTTTATTGTTTCCGTATGAGGAGCGCCGAGCGCTACTATAACGTTTCCGTTCCGGGGAACATCGATTAAAATCTCGAATTCCCCTATATTTATCTCCTGCACGCTTTCGGCTTCGGGAGGCGCAAAATAAGAAACTTCGGTTTTAGGATATCTTATAGCGACTGGTTTGCCGTAAGAAGCCGAACTTTTAATCATCCTCATAAGTTCGTATTCGTTTCTCGGAGACATAAAAATCAGATTAGGTATATAATCCAGAAAAGATATATCGAATATCCCATGATGGGTAGCGCCGTCTTCTCCGGCTATGCCCGCCCTGTCTATGCAGAATACCACGGGCAGGTTCTGAAGGCATATATCGTGAATTATCTGGTCCAAAGAACGCTGCAGAAAAGTGGAATATATGAAAACGAAAGGTGTCAGCCCGTTTGCCGCTGCGCCTGCAGAAAAAACCGCGGCGTGGCTTTCCGCTATGCCGACGTCGAAAAATCTTTCGGGAAAAGCTTTGGCGAACTTGGTCAGGCCGGTACCGTCGGGCATCGCCGCGGTAACGGCGATTATTTTTTTATTAATTTTTGCTATATTGATTAAGAAATTGGAAGCCGCTTCGCCGTATGTTATATTGCCAGATTTTTTAAGGGTCAGGCCGGTGTTTTTGTCGAAAGCCGATATTCCGTGGAATAAAGACGGATTATTTTCCGACGGTTCGTATCCTTTCCCCTTTTTTGTAATTATATGCAGAAGAATAGGTTTTTTTATTTTTTTTATGTTTTCGAAAGCGTCTAAAAGGTAAGCTATATTGTGCCCGTCAATAGGGCCTATATAAGTAAAACCGAGTTCTTCGAATATAATTCCGGGGCCTATAAGGTTTTTGAAAGATTCCTCGAATTTGGATACTAGCCTTGCCATCTGGGAACCGAAAAGCGGAATGGATTTAATAAATTTTTCGGTTTCGTTTCTAAAGCCCCGATAAAAGTCTCCGCTCATTATTCTATTTAAATAGTTCGAAATGGCACCTACGTTTTTAGATATGGACATTTCGTTGTCGTTCAGGACGACTATTACGTCTTTTTTTAACGAGCCTGCGTTATTCAGGCCTTCCAAGGCAAGGCCGTTGGATATGGAAGCGTCTCCTATAACGGCGATAATCCTTCCGGCGTTAAGATTTTCGCTTTCGCCAGTTCCGTTTTTTTCTTTCAAATCTTTAGCCGCGCTCATTCCGAGAGCGGCCGAAATAGAGGTTCCGGCATGTCCGGTTCCGAAAAAGTCGTATCTGCTTTCGCTTATGGACGGGAAACCGGATATTCCGCCTAATTTTCTTAGCGTATGGAATTCCTCCTTTCTGCCGGTAAGGATTTTATAAGGATAAGACTGATGTCCGACGTCCCATATTATTTTATCGTTTTTTTCTATATCGAAAGATTTTAAAAGCGCCACGGTAAGTTCCACGACGCCGAGGCTGGAAGCGATATGCCCGCCGTTTTTAGAGCATACGGAAATTATTTCTTCCCTCAATTCTTTAGCAAGCGACTTTAATTCTTCCGCCTGCAGCGTTTTTACGCCGCCGGGATTTTTTATTTTTTCCAGTATCATTTGCGTTCCGTAGATGTTTTTATATATATATTAATTGTATATATTTATTTTTTTAATTTTAATCTAACCTAATTTTATTTTAATATATTCTATCGGTAAGATAATTTATCAGTTCTATGAACATACCCGTTTCGGCGCCCGTCCTGTTTAAATAAGACAGGGCTTTCCGGTTATATTCCTTTATCAGCTTTCCGGTTTTTTCGAGCCCTATGTTTCCCGCAACCGTAGGCTTATCGTTAGTCTTATCTATGCCGGCCGTTTTTCCGATAATTTCCCTGCTTCCGGTAATACCAAGAACGTCGTCCACCGATTGAAATGCAAGCCCTATATATTTGCCGAATTTTTTAAAATCGTTTACCGCCGATTTGCCGGCTCCCGATAAAATCGCGCCGGCCGCGCATGCGGCGCTCATAAGGCTGGCAGTTTTCTTTTCGTTTATATATTCTATTTTTTCTAAGCTTAAAAGTTCCCCAAAAGAATTAACGTCGTGAAACTGCCCCTCCACTAGTCCGCCGCCGCCGGAAGCGTATGAAAACTCCTTTATAATTTCGATTATTTTTTCGTCGTCGAATCCCCCGCGGTATTTTTTATCGGAAAGCATAACGAACGCTTCCGCAAGAAGCGCGTCTCCGGCAAGTATCGCCGTCGCTTCACCGAACACGATGTGATTGGTGGGCTTGCCTCTTCTTAAACTGTCGTTGTCCATAGAAGGGAGGTCGTCGTGTATTAAGGAATAAGAGTGTATTAATTCTATAGATGCGGCAAAAGGAAGCAGTTTTTCTTTATCGTTAAAACCGAGGCTTTCCGCGGTAAGCATAAGCATAAACGGACGGATTCTTTTGCCCGGGGTCGTCGCAGTGTATAGCATCGCGTCGGACAGCGAGAATTTGTTGTGCGGGAATTTTTTATCGTATCCGGCTTTTGCAAAATGGACTTTTATGAAATCGTCGATTAATTTTTTATCAGTTTCTATGTGTTTTTCCAAGGCGCTCATATGTCCATAGATTCCGTGCTAAAAGACATACGTCCTTTTCCGTCGTTTTTTGCGGTCAGCTCTTCGACTCTTTTTTCGGCTGATTCCAGTTTTTCGATAAGATAATCGGAATATTTTATTCCTTCTTCATAAGTCCTGATGGATTCTTCGAGTCCAAGGTCGCCTTTTTCGAGGCTTAACACGTTTTCTTCCAATTTTTTGAGCGCTTCTTCGAAAGTCAGAGAATTTATATCCATGATACGATTATAAAATAATCGGAAAAAATTATCAATATCGTTTAATTCTTTTAATTCGTTTAATTTAAAAAATAATAGCATAAAAATAAAAACATATTGAAAAAAACGCAACGATTTTGTATTATTAAATTAAAATTAATTTTTTAATTTAATATAAATATAAAATGGACTTAAAACATGCCGGATATACTCCCGCGGCTATGGCGGGGATTTTCGGCTTCGACATAAAATATTCCCTTTCTCCACGCTTGCATAATACGATGTCTAAGATTGCCGGCGCCGGTCTTTGCTACGGAATTTTCGACGTTCCTCCGGAAAAATTCTCAGCCGCGTTTAACGGTTTTAAGGCCATGGGCATAAAAGGCGCGAATATTACCCGGCCGTATAAAACTGAAGCCTTAAAATATATAGATTCCATAAGCGAAGAAGCTGAAATTGCCGGCGCCGTGAATACCGTAAATCTCGAAGACGGCGGCGTCTATAAAGGATACAATACGGATATAACCGGTTTTATCAGGGCGGTAAACTATGAATTCAATAAAGATTTAAACGGCGGGCGGGTATTGTTGTTAGGGGCCGGCGGAGCGGCTAGGGCGATACTTTACGCTTTAGTTAAAAAAAAAGCCGCCGATATTTTAATCGTAAACCGCGGCATAAGCAAAGCAAAATTTTTAAAAGAAGAATCCGATTCATGGAAAATAGCGTTAAAATCCGATTCTAATGTTTCATATTCGGATTATAATTTAACCGGAATTTCAAGCGATTATTTTTTTGGCGAATGGGATTTTATTTTAAATACGGCGACGCCTTCGGACGACACCCGCGAATCTATTAAAAATCTTGTTTCCGGGCTAAAGAATTTATCGGACAAAACCTTTCTGCTGGATATTTCCTATTCCGAAAAGCTGCAGGATTTACTAACCATTTTTAAAAGCAAACCTTTAAAATCGGCAAACGGGCTTTCCATGCTGTTTTTTCAGGCGATAGAAAGTTTTTATATATGGACGGGGAAAAGAGTAGATTTTAATATCCTAAAAGAAAGCCTTAAGGACATATTTTAAAATTTTACGTTATATGGTAAAATGTGAAAAGGATATTATTATTTTTAGCAGGGCGAAAGTTATGGCGCGCTGTTTATGAAATTTGTGAAATTAAAAAGGCTGAAATATGAATAAAGAATTTATGTCGTCTTCAGGAAAGCTGTCCGGCGAAAAATTAGGGGATATTTTATTAAAGCACGGCATCGCTAAAAACGGCGACATATCCAATGCCCTTGTGATTCAGGAAAGAATAAGGTCGGGGATAGCAAAGGGAGAAAAGTTAAGGGATTTAAAACTCGGGGAGATTTTAGTAAAAAGCGGCATAATAACCCCCGTGGAGTTAAATACGGCGCTCGAAGAGCAGAAGCGCGTCGGCGGCAGTATCGGGAAACAACTCACGAAACTCGGTTTTATAAAAGATTCCGACCTCGTTGCTTTTCTGTCTAAAGAATTTGGAGCGGCGACGGTAAATTTATTCGACGAAGATATTCCCGAAAGCGTAATAAAACTTATTCCGCCCGATTTGGCCGTCAAACTTCAGGTTATCCCCTTTAAAAGGCAGGGGAACACTATATATCTTGCGGTATCCGACCCTACAAGAGTCGAAGCCTTAGACGACATAAAATTTCTTACCGGATTAAACGTCGAAATAGTAGTCGCGTCCGAAAACGAAATTGCCTTGGCGCTTTCCAAATATTACAACGCATCCAGCATTCTTACCGAAAATAAAGACTACCTTAATTCCATAGCCATAGAAGCGCCGGATGAGGAGCTTGACATATCCGAACTGCAAAAGTCGTCCTCCGAACAGCCCATTATAAAATTCGTCAATAAGGTTCTTTTGGACGGGGTTAAAATGGGCGCAAGCGATATCCACATAGAGCCCTACGAATCCATAGTCAGGATAAGATACCGCATGGACGGAAAATTGATAGAACAGATGAAAATACCGGCGCAGCTTAAAAATCCAATAATTTCAAGATTAAAAATAATGTCCCAGATGGATATTTCGGAAAGAAGGCTGCCGCAGGACGGCCGCATAAAAGCAAGAATCGACAACAGGGAGGTCGATATGAGGGTATCGTGCCTTCCGACCCTTTTCGGAGAAAAAATCGTCATAAGAATATTGGACAAATCCAATCTTCAGCTAGATATGCGAAAACTGGGATTTTCGGAAAAGCAGCTGAAAGATTTTAAAACGGCAATTCACAGGCCGTACGGCATGATTCTGGTTACCGGCCCTACCGGCTCCGGAAAAACCACGACCCTATACAGCGCGCTTTCCGAGGTAAACATGCCCGACGTAAATATTTCCACGGCCGAAGACCCCGTCGAATACAATATTCAGGGCATAAACCAGGTGTTCGTCAACGAAGAAATCGGCCTTACTTTTGCTTCCGCGCTAAGGTCTTTTTTAAGGCAGGACCCGGACATAATAATGGTCGGCGAAATAAGAGACCTGGAAACGGCGGAGATTGCCATAAAGGCGGCTCTTACGGGGCATCTGGTCCTTTCGACCATCCATACCAACAATGCCGCATCGACTATATCGAGGCTTATAAATATGAAAGTAGAGCCGTTTCTGGTCGCTTCCAGTTTAAACCTTATAATCGCCCAGAGGCTCGTCAGGAAATTATGCAACGAATGCAAGGAGCTTTATCGTCTGGAGCCTCGCATTATATCCGGAACGGGGTTTTCGGAGGACGAAGTTTCGGGGAAACGCCTTTATAGGGCAAAGGGGTGTTATGCCTGCAACAAAACCGGATATAAAGGCAGAATCGCGATATACGAAGTGCTAAACGTAAACGACGACATTAAAAACAAAATTTACGAAAACGCCAACGAAATCGAAACACAGGCGGTTGCGGTAAATAACGGAATGCAGACTCTTAGGGATTCCGCGAAGGAAAAGTTTTTCGACGGGACGACTTCGCTCGAAGAAATTATACAGTATTTAAACGAAGATGATGCCGACTAAATAAAAAACCGCCGTTCCAGTCTTTAATTTTTATATAATATATAAATTATACAATAACGTATAATATTTCAACAAACTAACGCGAGGTATATATGCCGTCGATTGCCGATTTATTAAGAACAACGGTCGATGAAGGGGCTTCAGACCTTCATATCGCAGCTGGAACGCCGCCCCAGATAAGGCTAAGGGGGTCTTTAATTCCCTTAAATTTTCCGATTCTTACTCCTGCGGATACTCAGGGGCTTTGTTACAGCGTTATTACAGATATGCAGAAAAAAAAGCTCGAAGAAACTCATGAGCTTGATTTTTCCTTCAGCCAGAAAGGCGTTTCAAGATTCAGGGGCAATTTATATTACGACAGGGGGTCAATAGCCGGAGCGTTCAGGGTTATTCCGCATGAAATTCCCAACATAGATTCGCTTGGGCTTCCGCCTATAATAAAGGAAATCATAAAATCTCCAAGAGGACTCATATTGGTAACCGGCCCAACCGGTTCTGGCAAAACTACGACTCTCGCCGCCATGATAGATTCCATAAACCAAACCAGGCATGAACATATAATTACTATCGAAGACCCAATCGAATATGTTTTTCAGCACAAAGGATGTCTCGTAAACCAGAGGGAAATCGGCCAGGACTCCAACAGTTTTTCCGAAGCTTTGAAGCATATTTTAAGGGAAGACCCGGATATCGTTCTTATCGGCGAAATAAGGGATATGGAGACCATGGCGGCGGCCATCACCATTGCGGAAACCGGACATCTTACCTTCGGTACGCTGCATACAAACTCCGCCGTTCAATCTATCAGCAGGGTAATAGACATATTTCCCCCGAGCCAGCAGTCAGAAATAAGGTCTTCGCTGTCCCTTTCGCTCGTGGCGGTTCTGTCTCAGACCCTGATTCCCAGAATAGATACCACGGGCAGGGTGCTGGCGGCGGAACTTATGATACCTAACGCCGCCATTAGAAACCTGATTAGGGAAAGCAAGATTCACCAGATTTATTCTCAGTTGCAGCTTGGACAGGAAAAGTACGGAATGCAGACATTAAACCAGGCGCTGGCGTCGCTCGTAAATAAAAAAATAATCGGCGAAGAAGATGCCTATTCCAGGTCGTCCGACGCGGACGAATTAAAACTTGCCATAAGTTCCGGACTTATTTCTAAAGGAGGGCTTACCGGAGTAATCGGGGCAGGTTCAAATAATGTTATGGCGGGCGCGGGCGCGGCGGGCGGCGGGACGGCTTCGGGCAAACTTGAAACCGCGGCCGCAAAGCCTTTTTCCGGAATAGATTTCGGCAGCCTATAATTTTATGCATTATTTAGTATATTATGTTATATGCACTAATGATTAATTAATCCGGAGAGCTAAAATAAATGGCCGCATATAGGTGGAGAGGGAAGAAACGGAACGGTGAATACACTAAAGGAGAAATTGAGGCGCAGAGTTCCGAACAGGCGCTTGAAGCAATACGCAAGATGGACATTTTCCCCATAGACGTAAAGAAAAAAAACGATTTTTTAAACTTAAGCATTAAATCCACCAAGGAAGTAGGTCCAAAAACAAAAATAAGCGACAATAACCTCATCGTGTTTACAAGGCAGTTTTCTTCCCTCGTAGATTCAGGAGTGCCTATACTTCAGGGTTTGACTATAATGATAGAACAGCAGAAAGACATGCAGTTAAAAGGCATTTTAACCAAAATAAGAGAAGGCATCGAGAGCGGCTCTTCTTTATCCGACAGTTTAAAAAAATTTCCGAGGGTTTTTAACGATTTATACGTAAGCCTCGTCGAATCCGGCGAAAAAGGCGGAGTTTTAGACAGGGTTTTTAAGAGGCTGGCGGTTTATTTCGAAAAAATATTGAAATTGAAACGAAAGATAAAAGGCGCGATGATATATCCCATAATCGTCCTTGCCGTCGCAATAGGAGTCATAGTAATACTTATGACTTTCGTCATACCAGTTTTTGCAAATCTGTTCGCAAGCGTCGGAGCTAAACTGCCGGCCCTGACGAGAGACGTCATATCTTTCTCTGATTTTATGAGAGAGTATATTTTTTATATCCTCATAGCCTTTGCCGTACTTGTATTTTTGTTCAAGACCTACGGAAAAAGAGAAAGCGGAAGAAGAAATATAGACAAGCTTTTTCTTAAAATACCGGTCATAGGCAATCTGCTTAAAAAAGTAGCGATAGCCCGTTTTGCAAGAACCCTTTCTACCATGGTGGAAAGCGGCGTTCCCATTCTTGCCGGATTAGGCATAGTTTCTAAGACAAGCGGAAATAAGATAATCGAGGAGGCGCTTTTACAGACTAAAGAGGACGTATCTTCCGGCTCGCCTTTAAGCTCCGCGCTCAATAAAACCAAGCTATTTCCGCCGCTTGTTATCCAGATGGTCATAGTGGGAGAAAAAACCGGAAATCTCGACGCCATGCTTAACAAAGTTGCCGATTATTACGACGAGGAGGTCGATAACGCGGTTAATAATTTAACTCAGATGCTGGAGCCAGCCTTAATAGTATTCCTCGGAATAGTCGTCGGAACATTGGTAGTAGCGATGTATTTGCCGATATTTAATCTCGGAAAAGCTATTAAGGGATGAAAAAAGATAATAAAACCGGTTACGCGGATTTATACAGAAAAATAAAATTTATAATAATTTTCAGGATTTTCGCTTTTTCCATAATTATCCTGACATATGTTTTAATCAACCTTAAAGATTTAATACGCCACAGTTATTTAGTTTATTTCCTTACGGCCTTTGCCATATTTGCAACCCTCGTTTATTCCGCCGCCCTTTCATATCTCGATAAAAAGGAAAACGCCGCCTACCTGTCGTATTTCGGCTATCTTCAACTTTTCGCCGACATTATAGTTATAACGGCGGTAGTTTTACTGACCGGCGGTTTGAGCGGCAAATTTATATTTTTGTATTATATTTTTATACTGATATCCGCATTTGTTTTTTTAAGGCCGGGAGTAATGCTTATAGGAACGGCGTCCGCTCTGGCTTTAGGCTTGTCCGCAGATATGCAATATTATCTCGCCCTAGGCAATCACGCATATTTTTTAGCTAACCCGGACAAGCTTTTATTTTTGACTAGCATCAACATCCTCGGCGTTTTAATATTCAGCTGGCTTCTTTATAATTTTTCCGGAGAATTAAATATTCTTAGCAAGAAAATCGTCGAAAGGGAAGAATTTATTATAAGGTCGCAATATTTTAACAGAGAATTGTTCAACAGTTTTTCCCAGGGAATAATAGTGCTTGACGCCGACAACTCAATTATCTTTATTAATGATGCGGCGGTAAAGATGCTCGGTTTAAACTCCGTCCGCGGAGAATTTCTGGCAAAGGCCGGCATTATGCATAATTTCCGCATAAAAATAAGGGACATTATTCTTAATTTTCCGCCCGATATTTTAGCCGGCATAGAATCGGGAACTTATAATGGCAATATTAAAAGGTTCGAATTAAATTATAAAGATATGATTTTGGGATTCAGCCTGACTAAGATGGACGGCGGCAAACATAAAACGGGCGGATATATTATGCTTTTCAGGGATATAACTTATATAAAACGGCTTGAAATCGAATCAAAAATCAACGAAGGCCTGGCTACGGCCGGAAAACTCGCAGGATGGCTGGCCCACGAGATAAGGAATCCTCTTGCGGCAATCAATACTTCCGCCTATATTTTAAATTCGGGGAGCGTGGAATGCAACGAAAGCGATTACAGGCAATTGACGGGCATAATAAAAACGGAAGTGCAAAGATTGGATAATTTGGTAAAAGATTTTTTAGGATTCGTTAAAGTAAAATCTAAAAACGGCGGAGGAGCAAGCAATATTGAAGAATTCAATCTTTTTTTATTTGCGGAAGAGTTAATTTCGAGGTTTGCAAATTCGGATAAAAAATATATAAGCGGCGGGGTAGAAATAAGCATGCGCAATAATATCGATAAGCGCACGGAAATGTTTTCCGAAAAAAGCAGGCTGGGGCAGATACTTGTAAATATACTTCAAAATGCTATACAATCTATAGAAAGAAAGTCTATTAAGGGCGGGAACGAAACAGCCGGAAAAACATGGACAATAAGGCTCGGCTCAAAAATTACGGAAAACGAAAGCGGAAAAAAAATCATTTTGATTAGCATAGCGGATAACGGGGAAGGAATGGACGACTTTACACTGCGCAATGCCTTTAAGCCGCTTTTCACGACAAAAGAAGACGGATTCGGCTTAGGGTTGTCGATAGTTCATTCCATTACGGAAAGCCTTAGCGGCTCGATAGAAGCGTACAGCCGGGCGAACGAGGGGATGCTTATAAAAATAGGCATACCCATGACGCCCTTTAATCCTAATTAATCGCGGTTAGTTATATATTATATAATCCCTAGTGAATTTGGATATGGACGATAAAGATAAAAGAAAAATATTAATAATAGACGACGAAAAATCTATACTCGAATCTATTAAAATACTTCTTAAATTCGAAGGATACGATATTTTTACCGCCGAAAGCGTAAACTACGCAAAAAAACTTATCGGCGAAAATTCTTTCTCCCTGATTATTACCGACGTAAAAATGCCGGAATCTTCCGGCATAGATTTTTTAAAATATTTTAAAGTCGAAAGAGCGGATTTAAACTCTAAATATATTCCGGTTATATTGATGACGGCATATTCGGACGTCAAAACCGGCATAGAGGCCGTAAAAGCGGGCGCCTACGATTACATACCCAAGCCGTTCGACAACGAGGAGTTTAAGCTGATTATAAAGCGGGCGCTGGATTATTTTTCCGTTTACGAGGAGTTAAGCAGCCTTAAAGCGGCGCGTCCCGCGGCGGGAGGAATAATAGGGGAATCCAACGCCGTAAGGAATGTTTTGAACGAGATACCGCGGGTTTCTTTAAGCTCCGGCACGGTTCTTATTACCGGGGAATCCGGCACGGGTAAAGAATTGGCGGCGAGATTGATTCACGAGATTTATTCCAAAAATTTATCCGGACGGACGGATATCCCGTTTGTTCCAGTTAATCTTGCCGCAATTCCGGAAAACCTCGTCGAAAGCGAATTGTTCGGCTATTTAAGAGGAGCCTTCACGGGAGCGGAAAAAGATAAAATGGGCATGATAAAATATGCGGACGGGGGCGTTCTTTTTCTGGACGAAATAGGGGATTTGCCTTTGCAGGTTCAGGTGAAGCTCTTAAGGGTCCTGCAGGAAAAAGTTTATAGAAAATTAGGTTCCAACAAGGAAGAATCCGTAATGATAAAGATAATCGCCGCCACGAACAAAGATTTAGAGAAGCTGATATCCGAAGGCAAATTTAGGGAGGACTTATATTATAGGTTAAATGCCGTAAATATTAGAATGCCTTCCTTAAGGGAGCATAAAGAAGATATTTCCGCCCTCGCGTCTTATTTTATTAAAAAATTTTCGAAAAATATAAATTCTATTTCTCCCCAAGCTCTGGCGGTCCTTATGAATTACAGCTATTCCGGCAACGTGAGGGAGCTCGAAAACATCGTAGAAAGAGCATGCATCTACTGCGGAGGCGATAGCGCATCCGGCGGGACAAAAGAAATCGGAGCGGAATGTCTGCCGGATTATGTTTTTAGAGAAAATAAAATCGAAAGAAAAGCCGCGCCATATGCGGCGGAGAAAGAAAACGGAACAGGTTCATCCGCGGCAGGCGGCGGCGATTATTTATCGAAGATAGCGGGCATCTTCGACGCCATAAACAGAGAGCGGGGGTTATCCCTGCCGGATTTTATAAAAAACATAGAAAGAAGCATAGCCGCCGGCAGGGCTGATAAAGAAAATTCCAGGGTCGAAGCCGCAAGGAGCCTTGGCTTGTCTTTGAGGTCCTTAAGATATATATTGTCTAAAAATAATAATAAAAATGAAAGATGAATTATTTAATAGTTTTGGAATATTGCGGGACCAATTATAACGGCTGGCAGGCGCAGAACGATAATAGCGTTAAAAAGAACAAAACCATAGAAGACGAAATCTTAAAGGCCATATACGCCGCAACGAAATGCGGAACGAAATTATCGGTATCGGGGAGGACCGATGCAGGAGTCCATGCGTTAAACCAGGTCGCTAATTTCCGGCTTCCGTTCTATTACGATTTGGACAGGTTTAAAATTTCTCTTAACGGCATCCTTCCTTCGGATATATCCGTAAAAAATTTAGAAATAGTCCACGATTCCTTTCACGCTACGCACGACGCACTGTCCAAAACATACCTTTATAAAATTAATTCCGGATATAAAAGCCCTATATTATCCGACGGTTCGTGGTTCGTCAAAGAAGAATTAAATTTTGATATTATGAGCGAATCGGCTGCTATTTTTTCCGGCAGAAACAATTTCTTTAACTTTACGAAAAAAGAAAAAGGAAAAAATTCCGAAAACTATTTCAGAGTCGTAATGGGAATAAAAATTTGCCGGAAGAATTACGGATTCGATATCTTTGTCGAGGGAGAGGGTTTCTTAAGGCATATGGTAAGAAGGATAGCCGGCGGCATAGTTCTGTGCGGCGCCGGCAAAATGAGCTTAAATAATATAAAGCGCATGCTGGCCGGCGAAAAAGGAGCTTACGGTTCGGTTTGCGCGCCTCCCTGCGGGCTTTTTTTATACTCCGTAAGTTACAGGCATAAAATTTATTGTTGATATTTTATTAAATATTATTTATAATTTTATATATTGGTATATAAAAAAGATTTCATATCCGGATTTTTTATATAAAAGTGGGCTAGACCCGCTTTTTTTGTTTTATGCACGAAAATTTAATAAAAGATATAGAAAAAATTTGCGCGGATATAGCGCCTTATTACGGATGCTATATCGTGGGTGCGGTATTTCTTGCCGCAAGAAAAGACAGCGGAGCCATTTTAAGGGTTTACGTCGATGCGGACAAAGGAGTCGATATATCGTCGCTATCAAATATATCTAAAGAATTGAGCATGATTTTAGACGTAAAGGACGTTATAAAATTTAGATATACGCTGGAAGTTTCGTCTCCCGGCGTAAACAGGATTCTGTTAAAATTCGAAGATTATAAAAAATTTAAGGGAAAAAGAGTTAAAATTTCTTTAAAAAATAAGGCAGAGGGCAGGTTAAACCTTATCGGAGAAATTACGGATACATATGGAGACTGCGACGGCGGAAAGCAGGACGTCGCGATTTTTGACGAAATAGAGAAAAAGCAAAGAATAGTTTCTTTTATGGAAATCAAGAAAGGAAATTTGTTGGTCGTATAATTTTATAATATAAAATAAACTAAATATATAAATAAAAATATAAATATCGTACTAAATTATAGTTTAATAACATTAAGGAGAGCGGCAAAGTGTCTCAAATTATCATAAGCGATCTGAATCCGGTAATAGACCAGGTTTCAAAAGATAAAAATATAGATAGAAATTTGGTCGTAGAGGCCTTGGAACAGGCTATTCTTGCTATTGCCAGAAAAAATCTCGGCCCCGGTTACGATTTGGAGGCTCATTTTACTGAAGAAACCGGAGAGATAGAGGTTTTTATGTTCAAACAGGTCGTGGAGGAAGTTAAAAATCCCAAAACGGAAATATCCGTCGAAGAAGCCCTTATAAACGACCCCGACGCAATTTTAGGAGACAGCCTGGGGCTTAAAGTCGAAAAAAATATATACGGAAGGATAGAGGCGCAGGTAGCAAAGCAGGTTATATTTCAAAAGATAAAAGAAATAGAATATAAAAATATATATAACGAATTTAACGAAAGAAAAGGCGAAATAGTAAGCGGACTGGTCAGAAAGGTCGAAAAATCCATGATAATAGTCGACCTAGGAAAAACCGAGGCGGTTTTACCGAGACAGGAGCAGATATACAGCGAAACGTACAAGCCGCACGACAGAATAAGAGCGGTATTATCCAATATTAAAATGGAAAAAGGCGGGCCTAAACTTATTCTGTCCCGCGCTTCCGACGAATTTTTAGCTAAACTTTTCGAAACGGAAGTTCCGGAAATTTACGACGGAGTAGTTAAAATAGCGAGGATAGCCCGCGCGCCGGGATTCCGGTCGAAAATAGCCGTTGCCACTACGAACAAGGACGTTGACCCTGTCGGCGCATGCGTGGGCATGAGAGGAATCAGGATACAGAGTATAACCAACGAACTTAAGGGAGAAAAAATAGACATTATACCTTATTCCGACAATCCCGCCAAGTTTGTCGTGAACGCTTTAAGTTCCGTGGAGGTTTCAAGCGTTGCCGTAAACGAAGATTTAAAATCCATTACCGTCATAGTTCCGGACGACCAGCTGGCGCTCGCCATAGGCAAGCAGGGGCAAAACGTAAGGCTTGCCACGAAAATTACCGGCTATAAAATAGACATTTTAAGCGCGTCTAAAGTCGGCGCAAAAGACAGGACGGCGTATAAAGACCTTATGGAGATACCCGGAGTGGGCGATATTACCGCAAAACTTTTATTTCAAAACGGCTATGTTCAGGTAAACGATATAGCAAATGCCGATGCGTCAAAATTGGCCGAAGACATTTCGGTGGATATAAAAAAAGCCCAAAAGTTCATAGCCTCCGCCGCGGAATATTTGGAAAAAGTAAAATCGGATATAGCTCTTAAAGAGGAGATAGAAAGAGATATTAACTAAATTAAAAATTAAAAAATATGACGGATAATCAGGATATAGGAAACAGGGAAGATAAAAAAATGGAAGAGAGAAGGGTTTCAAAAGGCGTCATAAGAAGAAGAGCCAGCAAGGCTGAGCCCGTTGAAGAAAATAAGGCATCAGCCGCAGGCGCTTTGGCGCAGGAAAGCCCGCAGGCGGCAAATATCCCCTCGCCTAACGAACCTTCCGCGCAGGTTAAACCGGCAGTACGCGAGGCAGCCAAAGAAACTTCCGAAGTATTAGCCTCCAGAGGTACGGCTTTAGTTTTGGAAGTTAAAGGCGTTAAAAAATCCTCGGCGGCGGAACCGGCCGCAGAAAAAGAAAATGCCTATCCTCAGAAAAAGGGTTTCAAAAAAGGCGAAACTAAAAAAACAGCCGCTCCGGCAGTCGGCACAAAAGACGTTTTAAGCGTAATAAAGACCATGGATACGCTAAAAGTAAAGAATATAGCCGAGGAAGCGGCGGAATCATCCCTGCATAAAAAACCGGTAAAAAAAGAAGATATAAAGAAAGGCCCGCCCGTAAAATTTTTTAATAAGAACGAAAAATTTATCGATACTTCCGAAGAAGGCGAATCCTTTATTTTCAGGAAACATAAAAGAAAGTTTGGAGGCAAGGCGCGTAAGCAGGCGCCGCGCATTCAGCAGATAATACCGGAAAAAAGGGCGTCGAAAAAGGTAATTAAAATAAGCAGCGGAATTACGGTAAACGAATTATCGCAGGCTCTGGGCGTAAAGGCGTCCGAGGTTATAAAAAAATTAATGGACGTAGGCATTATTGCCGCTATAAACCGCGTAATAGATATAGATGCCGCGTCTCTCATCTCTTCGGAATACGGATATACCGTCGAGAACGTCAGTTTTAACGAAACCATCGCGCTCGAAGAAGCCGCCGACTCTCCCGAATCTCTCGTGCCGAGAGCGCCGGTAGTCACGGTTATGGGTCATGTGGACCACGGCAAAACATCTCTGCTCGATGCCATAAGAAAAACAAACGTAACTTCCAACGAAGCCGGAGGCATTACTCAGCATATAGGGGCTTACAGCGTTAAGACGGACGATTCGATGATTACTTTTCTCGATACCCCCGGCCACGAAGCGTTTACGGAAATGAGGGCGAGAGGAGCGGGCATAACGGACATAGTGGTCCTTGTAGTCGCCGCCGACGACGGTGTTATGCCGCAAACCGTAGAAGCCATTAATCACGCCAAAGCCGCAAACGTTCCCATTATCGTTGCGATAAATAAAATAGACAAACCGGGCGCCGAACCGTCGAAAATTAAAAACAGCTTATTAGAATACGGCCTCGTTTCGGAAGAACTCGGCGGCACTACTCTTTATGCGGCAGTTTCGGCCAAAACGGGTCAGGGGATAAAAGAACTTCTCGAACTTATTATACTTCAGGCCGAGATTTTAGAATTAAAAGCAAATCCAAATAAACCGGCGAGAGGCACGGTCATCGAAGCTAAACTCGATAAAGGCCGCGGTCCGGTAGCTACCGTCCTGATACAAAGCGGCACTTTAAAAGTAAACGACAGCGCGGTATGCGGATTATATTACGTCAAGGTAAGGGCAATGGTAGATTACATGGGAAACAAGATAGAATCGGCGGGCCCTTCTATTCCGGTAGAAATATTCGGACTGGAGGGGGTTTCTTCACCCGGCGACAATTTTATTGCCCTAAAAGACGAAAAAGAGGCAAAAAGAATAAGCTTGGAAAGGCAGTTAAAGCACAGGGAAACCGAGCTCAGCTCTACCGCCAGATTGACGCTCGAAGGATTATACGCAAAGATAAAATCCGGAGACGTCAAAGAGCTCAAGCTGATAGTCAAGACAGACGTTTACGGTTCCATGGAGGCGCTGATACAGTCTTTTAAAAAGCTTTCCAATCCAAAAGTAAAAGTCAACATTATACACAGCGGAGCTTCCGCGATTACCGAAAGCGACGTAATGCTTGCGAAAGCCACCAACTCTATTATTATCGCTTTTAACGTGCGTCCGGAATCCAAGGCCATGTCTCTCAGCGAAAGCGAAGGAATAGAGATAAGATATTACAGCGTAATTTACGACGCCGTTAAGGATATTAAAGATGCAATGGAAGGACTGCTTGCCCCCATAGAAAAGGAAAAAATTACTGGCAAGGCCGAAGTCAGAAACGTCTTCACCGTTCCAAAGTCCGGAACGGTCGCCGGCTCTTTCGTGCTGAACGGCTTTATTAAAAGGTCGTCGAACGTCAGGCTTTTAAGGGACAACGTCGTTATATACAGCGGTCATATAAATTCATTGAAAAGATTCAAGGAAGACGTCAAGGAAGTCCAGTCAAATTTCGAATGCGGTATACTTCTGGAAAACTTTAACGATATTAAAACCGGAGACGTAATAGAGGCTTACGATATAGAATATATCAAGCAAACGTTGGAATCTTCCGTCAGCCAGAAGCCGGAATCCATAGCGGGCGCCGTTGAACAGGCAAATATTTGACATATTAAAGAGGGAAAATTAACGGTTTGATAGAGAGAAATAAAAGAGTAGCGGAATTGATAGCAAGAGAAGTTTCCCTTTGCTTAGAATTTGAAGCGAACGATAACAGGCTGAAGAACGTTACAATTATAAACGCCGAAATTTCGAAAGACTTAAAGTTCTGCAAGATATTTTTCAGCGTATTGGGCTCCGAAAAGGAAATAAAAAAGGCATTAAGAGGATTCGAGAGTTCAAAAAATTTTATTAAAAAAAATGTTTTTTCCAAAGTGCTGTTAAGAGTGGTGCCGGAAATAAGGTTCGAGTACTACGGCGGACTGCAAAAAGTTTCGGATATCAACGAAATTATAAACCGGCACAATTCTGAATTAACGAATGTAAAATCAACGGATTCAAACGACAATAATTAACTAAACTAAACTAATATAAAACAAATTAAACTAAAAACAACCAAAACCTTATGGCATCGGTAAAAAAACAATATTCGGAGCAGGAGCTAAAAACGCTTAACGAAGCCTCGGCCGCTATTTTCCGGACGATAGAAACGTCTAAAAAGGTACTGATAGCAACGCACGAAAATCCGGAAGGGGACGCTATAAGTTCGGCCATAGCCATGGGCCTTTTTCTGACTGCGTTAAACAAAGAAGTCTATCTTTACGATAAAGACCAGATTCCAAACAACATAAAATTTTTACCGGGGTCGGAAAAATTTTTAAACGAATTTCCCAATGAATCCATAGACCTGCTTATCGTCGTCGATTGCGGAGAATTTTCTCGCATCGGCTCTAAATACGAACAGCTTTCCGATATAAACAAAATAATCAACATAGACCATCATTTTACCAATACCGGTTTCGGACATTTAAATTTAGTGCTTCCCGACGCAAGTTCTACCGGAGAGGTCCTTTTTTATCTTTTTCTGGCATACGGCGCTTCCGCCTGCAAAGCCTCTTATTCTCCGTACGATAATTTCTTAGGAGACAAATTCAGCGAACCCCTTCCGTGCGACCCTGACGAAAGAAAAAATATATTGTCTTTTATAACCGGCGATATAGCGTTATCTTTATACACCTCTATTTTGACCGACACGGGTTCCTTTCATTATTCTTCGTCCAATAAAAGGTCTTTTTATATATGCTCCGTTTTGAACGAATACGACCTGGACCCGTCTAAAATCGCCACCGAAATTTTTGAAACAAAACCCGCCGAGATGTATTTTTTGCTCGGGAAAAGCCTTTCAACCCTGGAATTTGCCTTAAGCGGGAAAGTCGCTTCTATGACCGGAACCAAAAAAATGATAGAAGACGTCCTGAAAGACGGAGGCGGAAACAGAATTAACGGCTTGTACGAGAATTTCGTAAATTATCCGAGGTCGATTCAGGGAGTAGAAATAGCCATATTTTTCAGGGAAACCGGACCTGGGCAGTACAGGTTGAATTTCAGGTCTAAAAGCTACGCAAACGTCGCCTACGTCGCCGAAAAATTTGGAGGGGGCGGACATAAATTTGCCGCGGGATGCAAAGTAAGCGGCGATTTAAGCGAAATCAAGAAGGAAGTATATAAATATTGCGGCGAAGTTATATAATATAAATTATATATAAATTATGAAAACGTATAAAAATAACGGAATAAGCGGGATTCTCGTCATAGACAAGCCTGAAGGCTTAACGTCGTTTAAAGTGGATTCCTTAATAAAAAAAGAGCTTAACTGTTCCAAAGTCGGACACGCCGGAACTTTAGACCCGTTTGCGACGGGCGTACTGCCGGTTCTTTTAAATAAAGCGACCAAGCTTCAGGACAGCCTTATAAATATCCCAAAATCTTACGAAGGAACTTTCAGGATAGGCATAAGCACGGATACGCTGGACGTTTCAGGCGCCAGGAACGGCGAAAAAAGCGTTTCCGATGCGGAAATAAAAAACATAGCCGGATATTTGAGCGGGCTCAAAGGGGAATTCGTCCAAAAAATACCCGCTTTCAGCGCCAGAAAGCACAAAGGAGTGCCTTTATATAAATATGCGAGGAAAAATGAAAGCGTGGTATTGGATAACCCAACGTCCGTCGTCAAGATTTACGATTTTGAGATAAAATCTTATCTCAACCCGTATATCGACTTTAAATGCACGGTTTCAAAAGGAACTTACGTAAGGGCGATTGCGCAGGACATAATGGATAAATTCGATATTCCCGCCCATCTGTGCGGCCTTAAGAGGACAAGCGCCGGCGGATTCGACATTTCGGAAGCGTTGCCTATCGAATCATTAGAAAAAGGGGCTGATTTCATAATAGAAAATTTAAGGCCGGCAGACGGCGTTAATGGCCATAACGTCGCGAAGGCAAAGATAGCGTAAATAACATAATAACTATAATATATCCTTAAGGGGGTTAACTAAATGCCGATTTCAAAAGAAGAAAAAAATGCGATTATCCAGAAGTTCAAGACTCACGAAAGCGATTCCGGTTCTGTTGAGGTGCAGGTTTCGCTGCTTACCTACCGTATCAATTTATTATCGGAACATTTTAAAAAGTTTGCCAAAGACCATCATTCAAGAAGGGGACTCTTAAAAATGGTCGCCAGAAGAAGGCATCTGCTGGATTATTTAAAAGGCAAGGACGAAGCAAGATATAAAACGCTGATAGAAGCGCTGGACCTTCGCAAGTAAAGTTCCGAAATCGAAATAATTTAATTTTTAAAAGAAAATTTACAAATTAAACGAATAATTTAAATAACAATAAAATAAAAGTAATTTATTAGATTTAATGCCGCTATATTAAATATATTAATAATCGATATATAAATATGAACATATTAAATCTTACATAGGAGACGAGATGGTAAGCAATACGTTAATACTGGACGGTAAAAAAATAACTATCGAAACGGGAAGGCTTGCAAAGCAGGCATCCGGCAGCGCTTTAGTCACTATCGGAGATACAAAAGTTCTTGTTACCGCATGTTTGAATAAAAACGTAAAGGAAGGAACCGACTTTTTGCCTCTGACGGTAAACTATGTCGAAAAATATTATGCCGCGGGGAAAATACCGGGGGGCTTTTTCAAAAGAGAAGCAAGGCCGACGGAAAAAGAAGTCCTGACTTCAAGGTTTTTAGACAGGCCCATAAGGCCGCTCTTTCCCGATAATTATTTTTTCGATACGCAGATAATTGCCACTGCCGTTTCTATGGATAACGAAAACGACCCCGATATGGCCGCCATGCTCGGCGTTTCTTTTTCTTTAATGGCTTCCGAAGTTCCGTTCGGCGGACCTACCGCAGGCGTGAGGATTGCGAGGGTTAACGGCGGCTTTATTGCCAACCCGTCTTACAAAGAGCTTGAATCCAGCGACATGTTTCTCATAGTCGCGGGTTCAAAAGACGAAATAACGATGGTGGAAGGCAGTTTCGACGAATTGGACGAGGAAGAGCTTCTTTCTGCCATAGAATTTGGCCACGGCAAGATAATAGAATTAGTCGATTTCCAAAATAAGATGCTGTCGGAAATGACCGTTAACAAATTGGCGCCGGAGGATGTTAAAATACCCGAAGGATTGCGCGAAAGAGTCGATGAAATCGCCCGCGAAGATTTGTCTAAAGCTTTAGAAATATCGGCAAAATTAGAAAGAAACGAAAAAGTCGAGAGCTTAAATTCCAAGGTTATCGAACTACTTAAAGAATCCTATCCCGGACAGGAAGGAACAATCGCCGGAATAATGGAATCCATTCAGAAAGACCTCTTGAGAAGCAAAATTATAAATGCGGGCAAAAGAATAGACGGAAGAGGTTTAAGGGATATAAGGCCAATTGCCTGTTCGGTAGGGGAGCTTCCCATGGCGCACGGCAGCGCGGTTTTCACCCGCGGGGAGACGCAGGCTCTTGTCGCCGTTACGCTAGGCACAAAATTTGACGAACAGATTATCGACGCGCCCGAAAAAGAATCTACAAAAAGGTTTATGCTCCATTACAATTTTCCTCCTTTTTCGGTCGGAGAAGTTTCTCCTTTAAGGTCTCCCGGCAGAAGAGAAATCGGCCACGGCTCTCTTGGCGAAAAAGCGCTCAGATATGTTATTCCGCAGCCCGATAAATTTCCTTATACTATAAGGATTGTTTCGGAGATACTTGAATCCAACGGTTCTTCTTCGCAGGCGACTATCTGCGGGGCCACTTTGTCCATGATGGACGCCGGCGTTCCCATAAAAGCCCCCGTTGCGGGAATTGCCATGGGTCTTATAAAAGAAGGAGACAAGGTTGCAATACTTTCGGATATTCTGGGAGACGAAGACCATCTCGGAGACATGGATTTCAAAGTTGCCGGTACTTTAAAGGGCGTAACGGCGTTGCAGATGGATATTAAGATTTCCGGCGTAACCAAGGAAATTTTAAGAAACGCCCTTTCGCAGGCGAAAGAGGGCCGTCTGCATATACTTGACATTATGCTTCAATCGATAAAAGAGCCCAGAAAGGAAATGGCAAAAAACGCTCCGAGAATTATCACTATCAACGTTAAACCAGAAAAAGTCAGAGAGGTTATCGGTTCAGGCGGAAAGGTTATAAAGGGCATAGTAGAAAAAACAGGGGCAAAGGTGGATATAGACGATGCGGGAAAGGTTACCATTTCGTCGTCGAACGGCGAATCCTTGAAACTTGCGGTGGCCATGATAAACGATATAACGCAGGAGGCGGAGATAGGCAAAATTTATTTCGGCAAGGTAAGAAAAATTATGGATTTCGGCGCTTTCGTAGAAATATTTCCGGGAACCGACGGACTTGTCCACATATCCCAGATAGACGTCAAAAGGGTCGAAAAGGTATCGGACGTTTTAAAAGAAGGAGACGAAGTAAAAGTCAAAGTTATAGATATAGATAAAGCTGGAAAGATAAAACTTTCCCGAAAAGAAACTTTATAAATAACACAGGAAATAGAATATAAATATATATGGGAAATTTTAAGAAAGAGGTTTTAAAATCAGGTATTACTTTAATAACGGAAAAAAAATCTTATTTTAATTCCGTAAGCATAGGATTATGGGTTAAAACGGGTTCGGTTTGCGAACCGGCGGGATTAAACGGAATATCCCATTTTATAGAGCATCTGCTTTTTAAAGGAACCAAGAACAGGACGTATAAGGATATAAACAGGGAAATAGACCTTATGGGCGGCGCGCTGAACGCATTTACGGGTACGGAGCTGACCTGCCTGTACACTAAAGTTTTATATAAAAATTACGACAACGCCGTTTCTCTTTTAATAGACCTTATGTTCAATTCCCTGTTTCCGGAAGACGAAATAGAAAAAGAAAAAAGCGTAGTCCTTCAGGAAATATCCGGAGTCGAGGACGACCCCTCCGATTATTCCATGGAGCTTTTTCATAAAAACTTCTACGGTAATTCGCCGTACGCTTTTCCTATTCTGGGAACGGAAGACACGATAAAAGATTTTAGCAGAAAAAAAATCATGGATTATTATTATTCGCATTATAATCCTCAAAATATAGTCATTTCGGTCGCCGGAAATTTCGAGCATGATAAAATGGCCGATTCCATTAACAGTCATATGGATAAAATAGGCTCTAAATTCGATAGCAAGACGGAGCAAAAAAAATTTGAAACGGGTAAAATTTACGGAGATTTTTTCCATGAAAAAGATTTGGAGCAGACCCATTTTCTTATAGGACTCGAAGGCATTAACAGGTCCGACCCCGATTTTTTTTCAGCGGAAGTTTTAAACACTATTCTTGGCGGTTCGGTCAGTTCTAAGCTGTTTCAGGAGGTGCGCGAAAATAAAGGACTTGCATATTCCATTTATTCCAATGCGGTTTTCCATAAATTTGACGGCTATTTTTATATATACGCGGGCGTTTCCCCCAAAAAATTCAAACTTTCCAAAAAGCTTATTTTCGATATAATAAACGGAATAGTCGACAGCAATACTTACGACGGCGAAATACTGAATGCAAAAAAACATATTTACGACGGTTTTCTTCTGGGTATGGAATCGACGAGCCAGATAATGAACCGTAATGCGGTAAACGAAATTTACGAGAATAAGTATATCCCAAAATCTCAGGTTTTGAAAAAGATAGATAAAGTGGACGGAGCGTCGGTTAAGAGAATCGCGGAAAGGCTATTCTCAAATAAGTCTGGCAGGAATATTTCCGTTCTCGGAAAAATATCGTAAACATAAAATTATATGGACGGAGAAATTTATTATCCCAAATCTTACGACGTTATATACAGAGCGGGCTACATAATCGGCTTTGCGGGCATAGCACTGTTCGTATATTCCTATGTTTTTTCGTACGCGCAGGGCTTTTGGGCGGGGATGCCGGTTTTTTACGCCGGGTCGCTTATTTCGTCTTCATTTCTTCTTGTATGGAAGAAAGAGATAAAAATATTTATACTGTCGTGTGTAATTTCTGGGATTATCGCCGGAACGGCGTATGTTTTATTTTTTAAAAACGCCGAGGTTTTAATAGTTTCCGCAGGACTTGTTCTTGCAGGACTTTCGGGCCTGTACGGGAAGGAGGCCCACTGCTTTCATTTTGCGGAAGGCTGGATTTTAATGTGGTCGTTTCCTGTTCTAGTTTTTGCCAATTTATTGATTTACGGGTCAAATTTGGAAAACGGCGAAGCGGTTCACTTTATTTTTTCCGCCGTATATATTATAATAACCATTCTGGCTTTATCTTTTTTAATTAAAAAGTTAAGGCAGCCGCTAATGCAATTTTGCCAGAATTAGAATTAGGATTAAATATTTTTTTATTGAATTATGACTTTAAAGTCATTATAATGTTTATATATGGCGGAAAATAATATTTTAGATAAATACGATAAATACGAACTGATATTGTCCTCGTCCAGAAAGTTAATCGAGGATATAGGGTTCTCCGCCCTGACTATGGATAAAGTCGCGCATAAAGCCGGAATAGCAAAGGGGACGGTCTATCTTTATTTTAAAGATAAAAACGAACTTATGGAAAAGGTTCTGTCCTCGGGTTTCGAAAAAATGTTCGAAAAAATAAAGGATGCCGTCGGGAAAGAAGAAAGCGGCATTAATAAATTAAAAATGCTTATCGGCGAAAATATCAAACATATTTACGAAAACAGATATTTTTTTAAAACTATTTTTTTAGACGAGGTAAACGTAGTTTTTTTAAAAAAAAAATCCAAGGAATCGTTTAACCTCAGAAGAAAGAGATATACCGATTTTATAGCCGAAGTAATAAAATCGGGCATAGAATCTAAAGAATTCAGAAAGGATTTAGACGTTTCCAAAGCCGGATATATGCTTGTCTCTATGATTAAGACCAGCGCCATATACAATTTTATGAACGACAGGCTTGAAACGACCGCTGAAACAATAGAAAAAGATACCCAAGAAATATTAAGCCTGTTTCTTCACGGGATTGCCGTAAAATAATTTAATCGGAAAAATGGTCGAAAAAACCCATAAAAATTACAAATGGATAGTTCTCGCCCTTGTCGTCGTATCGTCTTTTATGGCAATCTTGGACGTCAATATAGTAACCGTGGGGCTTCCGAAAATGATGTCGCATTTCGGCATAAACGTTACGGACGTCGAATGGGTAATGATAGCCTATACTATCGCGTACTCGATAGTTATACTCCCCATGGCATATTTCAGGAGAAAATTCGGCATAAGATATCCGTTTATCGCTTCCATACTGATTTTCGTAGTTGCTTCGGCTCTGTGCGGATTAGCCCCGACTTTTACCTACCTTGTCATATTCCGCATATTGCAGGCGATAGGGGGCGCCGGACTAACGCCTACCGGTTTAACGCTTCTTGCCGAGGTTTTTCCTCCGGACGAAAGAGGCGAAGCAATGGGCATATGGTCGATAGGCGCTATGGTCGCTCCCGCCGTCGGACCGACGCTCGGAGGATACCTCGTAGATTACGTGGATTGGAGGTGGATTTTTTACGTGAACGTTCCCATAGGAATCATTTCTATACTGGGTTCGTTTGCGATTTTGCCGCATGATATTCCGGTAAATAAATATTTAAAAAAATTCGATATTCTCGGTTTTTTATTTATGTCGGTCGCAATGGGCTCTTTATTGTACGCGTTAAACGAAGGGCAGACTTTCGGATGGAGAGCTCCGATTATAATACAGTCGGAAGTAGTCAGCGGTTTTTCGTTTGTTTTTTTTATTATAAACGAACTGTTCGTAGAAACGCCCCTGTTAAATCTGAATATATTTAAAAATTACAATTTCGTTATAGCTTTTATAGTTAATATGATAAGGGCGGTCGGACTGTTCGGAGCCATGTTCCTGCTACCCCTTTTTATAGAAAACGTATTAAATTACAATGCGATGAATGCCGGAATTTTAATGGCTCCTACGGCGGTAGCGGTCGCTTTCGTTTCTCCGTTTTCCGGAAAAATATCAGATAGAATCGGCCCCAAGTATCCTCTTTTCATAGGATTATTGATAGTGGCGGCTTCCATGTTTATGTTCGACGACCTTTCCCTTAATACAAGCGTTTACGACGTAGTAATCAATCAGCTTATAAGGGGGGTAGGCATCGGACTGTTGAACGCCCCGGTAATGAGCGCGGCTTTAAACTCGGTAAAAACGGACCTGCTGCCGGAGGCTTCCGGTTTGATTCCGGTATCGCTTCAGGTCGGGGCATCGTTCGGAATAGCTTTTATTGGCAACGAGCTTGCGGTAAGGCAGGTTTATCATTTAAACCAGTATGCCGGAGGCATTAAATATAATTTTTATACATACCGTAACGTAATAAATTTTATAAACGGGGAACTTGCAAGCAGGGCGCCCTCATACTTAAGACAGGGAACCGTTTTTCCAAGCCATTCGTTAGGTTTTTTTGACGAAATAGTCCAAATGTTTGCCGCTACCGCTTCATTCGGAGATTCTTTTGCCGTACTAGGCTATATAACGCTCGTCGGGGCGGCGGTGGCTTTTTTCATAAAAAATAAAAGGCACGGCAAAAATTAAAATTTTTTTAAAACTCTTTAGAAGCGAATTTTTCAAACATAAATTTGTCTTTATAAAGAAAATTCCTCAGGATATATATTTTTATCGTTCTTATATGTTCGCCGTACGGCGTCTTTATGTCTATTTTTTTTATGAAAGAACAGCTTGAAAAGTTCCTGCACAGGCTTTTTTCCAACTTATTGCCGTATTTTACGTTGATAACGTAAAGAAAGTTCCGGCCTTTTTTATTTTTAAAATCGTTCCACAACGAGTATTCGTTGCTCCTTATAAAATAGTTAAAAGAATATGTCTGAGGTTTTCCTTTAACGTAATAAGCCAGTTCGCTTGCAGTCTGAAATCTTCTTGCCGCGATAAGGAGATTTTCCTTTTTATTAGCCGCAATAATTTTGCTTATATCCTCCCCCATTTTTTTCCATCCAAGCATATCCCTGAAAGGGCTTTTGCTGATTTTAATATTTATAACGGGATTCATAACCGGATAATAAGGCTCTATAAAAATAATCAAAGAAAAAACCGCCCCGACTAAAAAGGAAAATCCGTAAAAGTAGGCCATTATTTTTTTAATTTTATCGGAAGCAAGATTAGAGTGCAATCTCAGCGCCATAATTAAAGACAGCACAAAAGCCGGAAAATATAGAAAAACAGGCCAGTTCGGTTGAACCGTAGTTTTTGCGCACTGATATATAAAATATAAAAAAGGAATCAATGCGGACAAAGAAAGCGCCTTATATACGTCGTTTTTTTCTTTCAAGCCCAGATATAGGCCGGCAAAAGACGAAACTATGATGATTATAAACAGAAAAGGCGATATTATGCCGGCCTGAGAACCTAAAAATAAAGAAAAATTCGATAAAAAAGCGTTAAAATCCGCATATTTTCCGGAAAGCGTCAAGAGATGCCTGAAGGATACGAAATCGTTCAGGCGATTCCATATAATTACCGGGGAAAAAATTATCGCCGACAATAAAAAAGCAATATAAGGCTCTTTCTTTAAAAAATATTTGCGGTATTTATCGCTAAACGCAAGAAACGCGAATACTATCAAGTAAATAAATACCGCCGTATATTTGCTTAAAAGGGCAAGCCCGGTCGAAATTCCAATTAAATACCAGTAATAATTTTTATCCGAAATAATGAAAAATAAGAGCAGAAAAACCGTCAGCGAAAAAAACAGCATCTGAAGATTTCCGTAAACAATCAGGATAGAGCCCACGTTTAAAATGGGAATGGCGTTTAAAAGAACCGCCCACGCAAGGGAAAGAAAAGTTTTTCCGGTAGTTTTTTTTAATAGGATATATGCGAAAAGGGAGAGAAGAAGCGATATTGCTGGAGCCGCGAGCCTTATAAAAAACTGCGAGTCCGTCCTTCCGAAAAAAGTGGTAAGAGCTATGGTATAGGCAATCATAGGAGACATATCGTAGTAAGAAAGCGAAAGATGCCTCGACCACTGCCAGTAATAGGCTTCTTCGGGAATCAGGTCTATTTTTGCGATAAGGAACAGCCTGATTATAAAAAGAATGAGCAGCGCAGAGAATAAGGCGTATTTTGTTATTTTGTTTCTGTCCATGGTTTATAATTTTTAGAAACATTATACGATTTTTAAATTTAAAATTAAAGAAATAAATTAATGGATATTTAATAAAGACCGTATTTAAACCATGCGAATTTTTTATAATTTTCGCATTAAATAGTAAAAAATCTGTTATTAAAAAATCTGTAAAAAATCTTGACAAATAATTAAATTAAAGTTATTTTATTAATAAAGCAAACCCGGTCGGCGCATCCTTATAAAAAATGTTGTATTGCGGACATAATTTTATTTAAGTAAAGCCATAAGAAAGACGATATAATTTAAATGTTTGGCAGATGATTGCGGTACGATAAAATTGCCTGAGATGCCGATTAAAGCGGCGAGTAAAGGCTATAAAAACAATTTATAGGGGCGGTAATGTTTTTAAAATTTGGCATCGGCGCAAAAATAGGCTTGGGAATCGATATAGGTTCCAGCTCCGTAAAATTGCTCGAACTATCCAAGTCTGGACATAAATATTATATCGAGGCTTTAGACGTTATCGACCTTCCCGCGGGCGCGGTAAGCGCGGGCACGATAAACGACGGCGCTTCGGTCGCCTCTTTCCTGAAAAGCTCCCTGTCGAATTTAGGCGTCAAAGAAAAAAAAGCCGTAATCGGGATACCCTGCAAGCACGTTATTATAAAAACCATCGAAATACCCAAAATGAAGCCGAGCGAGCTTGAATCGTCAATCTATTACGAGGCCCAGAGGTACATAACTTACGACATGAACGAGGTTTTTTTCGATTATGTCGTGCTGGGCGATTCCCCGAACGATCCGGCCAACAATTTGATAATGATAATTGCGGGAAAAAAAGACATTATTAACGACCAGATGAATTTTGTCCGCGAATGCGGACTTAATCCTTATATCGTGGACGTCGATTGCATCGCCATAGAAAATATGTTTAACTTCAGTTATCCCGAAGAATTCGACGAACTTGTGTCCATTGTAAAAATAGGCGCATCGGAAACCAACGTCCATATCGTCCAGAAAGGGTTAAATCTGTTCAGAAGGGATATCCCCATAGGCGGCCTTAACATTACCGAAGAAATAGCAAAAAAATTTCAAATCGACGTTAACGAAGCCGAAAATATAAAAATTGGAAACGCTGGAGAAAAGGGCCCCGATTTTCTTTCCGATTATACGATTTATTTAGGCATGATATTGTCCAGAATCACTTCCGAAATTCAGAGGACTATCGACTATTTTGCCGCAAACAACGACAAGCAGTATCCTAAAAAAATTTATTTGACCGGCGGTTCAAGCAAACTTAAGGGCATTTCGGAGGAGATAGAGACTAATATCAACATTCCTGCCGTGATTTTAAATCCTTTCAGGAATGTATTGTTCAAAGAGGACATAGCCGAAGACAAGAGTTATTTTTTCGGCACCGCCGTGGGATTGGCGCTTAGGGGAGTAGAATAAAAGGAGCGGAATAAATTGATTAAAGTCAATTTAAATAAAAAACAGAAAAATATAAAGATAAAATTCGAAACTGGCGGCCTGCTTCCTTATTTCATAGCGCCGGTAGTTTTGGCGGCTATTGCGGTTTTTTTGCTTCAATATTCGATGGACAGGAAAATTAACGATTTAAACAACAATATAAAAATATACAATAACAAGACGACGGAGATAATGCCTCGCGTGCGCATGGTAAACGAAATAAAAGCAAAAATATCGCGGATTACGCAAAAAATTAACGCTATAAATACGTTAAAAAAAGAACAGATAGGCCCCATAGGCTATATTTATCGCCTTACCGCCTCCATTCCGAGGTTTTCATGGATTAATTCCTTAAAATCGAACAACGGCAATTTAACGATAGACGGAATAGCCTTGGACGGCCAAGTCGTATCTTTGTTTATGGACAATTTAAACGATTCGGGATTTTTTTCCAACGTCAGCTTGGTTCAGACTACGGAAGTAAAAAAAGAGGGCTTAAGGCTCCAGAATTTTAGTTTGACGATGAAAGTGAAAAGCAACGCTATTTCTATGAATAAAAAATAAAGCATGATAAATTTAAAATCGATTAAAGCGAAATTGAATTTTAAAAATCCGGTATTTCTCGGCATAGCGGTAAGTCTGGCTATTTTTATCGTTATAATAGGAATTTACGATTATTTTATATATTCCAAACTTAAGATAAAAGCGGCGCAGAAGGAAGCGGCGTTAAGCGCCGTAAAGACAAAATATGATTCCTATCTGGTTCTTGTGAAGAGCTATCCGGCTTTGCTGGCGCAGGAAAAAAAGCTTAATAAAGAATTCTCCGGCCTTCTAGACGAGCTTCCGTCAAAAAAAGACATACCTCAGCTTTTAATGAAAATTTCTAACTACGAAAAAATTCTCGGACTGAATTTAAAAATGTTTAAGCCGGAAAAAGGAGCGGCCGAGGGTTTTTACAGAACGGTTCCATTTTCTATGAATATTACCGGAAATTTTTATAACGTCTATAAGTTTTTCTACAAACTCGCGGTTATGAAAAGAATCGTGGACGTGCATAACGTTTCTATTTCCGGAATGTCTAAGAATAACGAGGTTTCGGCCGGTTTTAAAGGAACGACTTTTTCTTTTATAAAAACCGTTCCCGCAAAGCCGGTAAATACAGTTAAAAAAACGGGGGGCGCCGTTAAAAAATGAATAAGCGTTTATTAAATTGTAAAATTCAGTTTTTTTTACCGGCCGTGTTTTTAATATCAGCGTTTTTGCTTTCTTTCGCCTGCTGTCCCGCAAGGTCTTTCGCCAAAAGCAATTCCGTTAAAAAAACCGGCGCAGGAGGCAAAACCGATAAATCAAAACCTTTGGCGGGACCTACGGAGCCTTATCTATTAAAAAGAAACCCTTTTCAGACGTTTTTATACACGCAAAAAAATGCCGCTTCTTTTAAATCCGGCGAATTACCCCTGCTTCGATACGGCATATCGTCGCTGAAAGTCGTAGGCATTATGGAAAGAAGGGGCAGGTATTTCGCTATGATTCAGACGCCGAACAACAGGTCTTATATAATTACGGTCGGTTCTTTAGTCGGCGTAAACAGAGCAATAGTGCTTTCGATAAACAGCAGCGAAGTATATCTGACTGAAAATTCCCGCGACGTTTTGGGGCAGATGCATTCCACCGGCATAGTTATGAGGTTGAAATAAAATCTTGCGATTTATATAATATAATATATTATACATTAATCAGATTATAATAACATTATAATAACATAGATATCGAAACGGGGAAAATAATATGGAAAAGCGCGCGTTAAAATTTTCGGCATCGGCAATATCTATAATTGCAATTGCGTTTCTTGCTTTTTTGGCATTGTATATGTTTTCCTTGCCGGCGCCGAAAGTTGTTTATGCGGATAGCGCGGGCAATACGGGCAATACGGGCAATACGGTCGCCGCGGGTTCTGCGGACGGCGCAGGCGGTTCGGCCGGACTTTCGGACAGCCGGCCGGATACGAAAACCGTCAAGGATATTCTTGTCGACCCGACCGGCATGAGGGTCAGTTTCGATTTTCAGAACGCAAGCGTAGAAGAAGTTATAAGAATGATTGCAAAAATTTCGGATATGAACGTTCTGATAGGTTCGGACGTTAAGGGAACGGTTACCATGAAAATGCGCGACGTCCCTCTTAAGGACGTCTTATCGCTTATATTGGAAGCATACGGGCTCGGAATGGTCAGAAAGGACGGGATATATTATATAAATTCGAACGCGACGATTGCTTCGGTAATTTCCGCCGAAAAAAACGCAAAAGCAATTTCGGAACCTAAAATTACGAGGATTATTCCGGTCAATTATGTTTCGACCGAAGGGCTTATAGATAAAATCAAATCCGTTCTCAGCCCTCAGGGAAAGGTTATGTACGACAAGTCGCTCCACGGTTTGTTGATAAGCGATATTCCGGAAAGCGTGGCAAAAGCCGAAAGATTAGTAAAAATGCTCGATAAAAGAACTCCAGAAGTAGAAATCGTCGCAAAAATGGTAGAGGTCAGCAAAAACTATTCCAATGAATTAGGAATAAACTGGAACGGAAGTTATCTTAACGCGGCTCCGGGTTCTTCCAACGCCGCCTTAACGCCTAACTATCTTGGGGGGGAAACGACAGGCTCTCCGTCCGGCCCGGGTCTTAACCCTTCTCTTACGACCCAGGCTTCGCCGGGAACTTTTTCGGTAGGAATATTAAACTCGTATGCCAGCATAAATGCGACACTTCAGGCGCTAGAAAGCTTGTCTAAAGCAAAATCCATAGCTTCGCCTAAGGTCACGGTTTTAAACAATCAGACCGCAACTATTGAAAAAGGACAGACGCTTTATCTTCCGGGAGTTGCCGGCGTCGGCGCAACGGCGGCCCCGCAGGCTATTACCGCGCAGATTTCCCTTCAGATAACCCCGCATATCATGAATAACGGCAACGTCAAACTCGTAATTAATTCATCGAATAATACCGTCGCTCCTCCCGTTTCCGGCGCTCAGGCGACCCTCGATACCGAAAGCGCGAATTCTACCGTTATAATAAAAAACGGCCAGACGGTCGTTATGGGCGGAGTTTACCAGATGAGCAAAACCGTAACGAATAGCGGAATACCGTTGCTAATGAACGTGCCGCTGTTAGGCTGGCTTTTTAAATCCCGCAACATAAGTTATTCCAAAGACGAACTGCTTATATTTATTACGCCGAGAATAATAAAGAGTTGATATTTAATGCTTAAAGACGTTCAAAATTCAAAGGATAAAAGAGGCATAGCAATAGATAAAGTCGGTATAAAAAACCTTCATTATCCTATATCGGTTCTCGATAAAGCAAAATCATTCCAGCATACGGTAGCAGACATAAACATGTACGTGGACCTTCCGCATTATTTTAAGGGGACGCATATGAGCCGCTTCTTAGAGATTTTAAACGAACACAGAGGCGAAATAAGCATAGTCAGCTTCCCCGATATTTTAAGAAAAATTAAAAAAATTTTGAATGCCGGTTCGGCTTCGGTCGAAATTGAATTTCCTTATTTTATAGAAAAAACCGCTCCGGTCAGCGGGAAAAAAAGCCTGATGGAGTATATCTGCTATTATAACGGAACGATAAAAAGCTGCAGCGAAAAAAACCGTAAGAAGGAAAAGACGCCGGAATTTAATCCATGCGTATTTTCCGATTCCGATTCTTCTGCCGTTGCCATAGACGCCGGCTCCGACGAAGAAAGCGTAATAATAATCGGCGTCAAGGTGCCGATAAACACTCTTTGCCCTTGTTCTAAGGAAATATCAAAATATGGGGCGCATAACCAGAGGGGCGTCGTTTCTGTTTCGCTGGAATTTTCCAAGCTCATATGGTTCGAAGATATAATAGAGAACGTCGAATCATGCGCAAGCTCACCGATTTACCCGCTCTTAAAGAGGGAGGACGAAAGGTATTTGACCGAGCGCGCGTATGAAAATCCGATGTTTGTCGAAGACGTGGCAAGGTGCGTGGCCGCAGTCCTTAAGAAGAATAAAAGTATTAAGCGGTTTAAAGTCGAGGCGGAAAACTTCGAAAGCATACATAATCATAATGCTTATGCGATGATAGAGGGGTAAATTTTTTTCAGGCAACCGCCCCGTCGGCCTAAGGCCGACACCCCTCCTTATAA
>JAJYJI010000006.1:0-25579 GCA_021789605.1 bacterium | reverse complement strand
AGCGGTTTAAAGTCGAGGCGGAAAACTTCGAAAGCATACATAATCATAATGCTTATGCGATGATAGAGGGGTAAATTTTTTTCAGGCAACCGCCCCGTCGGCCTAAGGCCGACACCCCTCCTTATAATGAGGGGAGCTAACAAATCCGGCATATTTTATATTATATTTTACATTAAATCCGGCATATTTTATATTTTGCATTATATTTTCAATATACGTTTTTCCATAAAAGGATTTGTTAAATTAAATAATATAAAAACGTCTATAAGCTCCCCTCCTTATAATGAGGGGAGTTAATAAATCCGGCATATTTTATATTATATTTTACATTAAATCCGGCATATTTTATATTTTGCATTATATTTTCAATATACGTTTTTCTATAAAAGGATTCGGTAAATTAAATAATATAAAAACGTCTATAAGCTCCCCTCCTTATAATGAGGGGAGCTTATAAATCCGGCATATTTTATATTATATTTTACATTAAATCCGGCATATTTTATATTTTGCATTATATTTTCAATATACGTTTTTCCATAAAAGGATTTGGTAAATTAAATAATATAAAAACGTCTATAAGCTCCCCTCCTTTTTAAAGGAGGGGTGTCAGGCGTCAGCCTGACGGGGTGGTTTAAAAAAGGAGTCGTAAAAAAGTCAGATTTGTTTTCTTATGTTAGCGTAATAAATATCAAGGAGATATGAAAATGCTCAGATTTTTGACAGCGGGCGAGTCGCACGGCAAGGGGCTCGTTACTATAATAGACAACTTTCCCGCGGGCGTTAAAATAAACGAAGATTTTATAAACGAAAAGCTGAGGCTCAGGCAGTCGGGATACGGAAGGGGCGCAAGGCAGAAGATAGAAACGGATAAAATAGAGTTTTTATCAGGTGTCAGGGGCGGTTTAACGACGGGCTCGCCTATTTCGTTTTTTATAAAAAATAAGGATTACGAAAACTGGCGGGACAGGATGGACGCCTTTAAACCCGTTCAAGAAGAAAGCAAAATCCATACTCCGAGACCGGGGCATGCCGATTTTGCCGGCTCAATAAAATTTGGATTAGACGATATAAGAAATGTTTTGGAGCGTTCGAGCGCAAGAGAAACCGCGTCGAGGGTTGCTGTCGGGGCTGTCTGCCAGATATTCTTGAAAAATTTCGGCATCGAGTTTGCTTCTGCGGTTCTGAGCATCGGCGGGGCGGGAATCGACGCGGCTCAAATTTCTGCATTGGGAAAAGAAAGGCAGGCAGAAAATGGGTCGGAGGAAAAGGCGCCAAGCGAAAAAAAGATGCCGGAATCGAATTGCGGCGCTTTTTTTTCATCAGACGCCAATCTTTTCGACGAAACGATTAGGCAAAATATCGAAAATTCCGAACTCCGCATGCCTTATCCCGAACATGAAGAAAAGGCAAAGGCGTTTATCGACAAGATGAAAACGGAAGGAGATACCGCAGGCGGGCTTATAACCGCCAAGGCGAAGGGCGTACCCGTAGGTCTGGGCAGTTTTACGCAGTGGGACGAGAAATTGGACGCCCATATATCGATGTCCGTAATGAGCATACAGGCAATTAAGAGCGTCGAAATCGGCGCCGGAGTAAAATCGGCTTATCTGAAAGGTTCGGAATGCCACGATTCGATTTATTATAACGATAACGGCGATAGCGATAATAAAGAACAAAGGGGTCTGATTTCAAATCAGACCCCTTTGTTCAAAGTTGGCGGCGGCTTTTACAGAAAAACCGGCAATGCAGGCGGCATAGAAGGCGGAATGTCGAACGGAGAAATAATAAGCGTAACCTGCGCGATGAAGCCCATACCCACTTTAATGAAACCTTATCTCGATACCGTAGATTTAAATACGGGCGAAGCAAAAAAAGCCTTTCTCGAAAGGTCTGACGTATGCGCCGTTCCTGCGGCGTCAATCGTCGTTGAATCCGCCCTCGCTTTTTCCATATGCTATTTTTTCCTCAAAAAATTCGGCGGCGACGGTTTAGCGGAGATTAAAAGAAACTATGACGGGTATGTGAAAAAATGAGGGTTGCAAACTTGATTTTTATTTACTTATTGAATATAATTTAAGATGTTTATATTCGATGTTAATACTAATAATAGATATTTAAATAAATGATAAATTATGAAAAAAACAAACGCAGAAGCCAAGATATATGATGCATTCATTAAAAATTTACATCCTGAATATATAACAGATGCGCAAGGCAATAAAAAGTCTGTCGTATTATCTATGTCCGATTTCGAAGAATTATTAGAAGATATTAAAGACCTTGAAATTGTAGCAGAAAGGATAAACGAACCAACCGTATCGCATGAAAAAATAATTACAGAATTAAAACAGAATGACATCTTATAATTCTTATAATATTAGATGGAAAAAGTCTGCAAAGAAAGAATTGTTAAAGATAGACAAATCTATTATTCCGTTAATAATTAACGCAGTCGAAGATTTAAAAACAAATCCCTTCCCAAATCAATGCAAGAAATTAACAAACAATGATTTTATATATAGAATTAGAGTAAAAGATTACCGTATTGTATATTCCGTTAGTGAGGATATCTTGACTGTTGAAATTATTAGGGTTAGACATAGAAAAGATGTATATAGATAGAAAAAAGATTAAAAAAAATGAAAACAAATAGGAATATTGTCCTAATAGGCTTTATGGGGGCGGGGAAGACGGAAGTCGGGAAGATTATTGCAAAAAATAAAGGGCTTAATTTTATAGATTTAGACTGTTTAATAGAAGTACAAGAATGTATGACTATTACTGAAATATTTAAACAAAAAGGCGAGAATTATTTCAGAAATCTCGAAGCCGAAACTTTAAAAGAATTAGATAAAAATAAATCAGATTTATCTAAAATTTTAAAAAAATATTTGAATGCAAGTAAAGATAAAGGAAAAGAAAAAACAGTAAAAGCTGTTAACTGCGAAAATTCCATAATGACCGGTAAAGAAAGTAAAAATTGGGTAATTTCGACGGGCGGAGGCATGCCGATGATTAACGGCAACATGAAACTGCTGAAAAACATCGGAACGACGCTCTATCTGAAAGCCGATGCAAAGACTATTTACGAAAGGATAAAATCCGAAACGCACAGACCGGTTTTAGGCGAAAAAGGATTTACCAAAAGGACGGTTTCCGAAAAACTTAAAGAAAGAGAGAAATTTTACGGGCAGGCCGATATGACTATATATACTGAAGGGTTGGCGGCACCGGCAGTAGCGGAAGAAATAGAGATTTTTATTAATTGATGAACCACACCTGCAGAAGTAAAATATAAATTAAAGTTTTTAAATAGTCGTGACGATTAAAATATGAAAGGATAGGTTATGCATCTAAATAATTTAGAAAATATGAGATAAAAATTAATCAAGGAGGTGAAATTTAAGATTTATTATTATTTAGTCGATGTTATCTAAATGGGCGAGGTGTTAATCTATTCCAAAAAATAAGTTTTAAAAAAATAAAGTAAAAAATTAATTAAACAATTCCGGCACGGATGCCGGAATAATTTATCACGGAGGATAAAATGTACAACGGTTTATTTATCAATTCAAACCAGTCTGCAGTAGTCGCGGAAGACAATCTTCAAAACACTAATAACTCATTAGGGGAATCATTAAACAGGCTTTCCAGCGGTTTGGAAATTACCGGAGCATGGGTCAATCCATCAGGTTACGAAATCGCTCAGACGTTAAATGCGACTTCGCTCGGTCTCACTCAAGCCACAAACAACGCAAACACCGGAAATTCCCTTATCAATATCGCTTCCGGCGCGCTTGCTACTATTCAGGGCATGTTAGGCACTATGCAGTCTCTTGCTACCAATGCCGCGAACGGAACTAACAGTACAGACAACCTTGCTGCATTAAACAGCGAGTTCGTACAGCTTTCTTCGGAAATTACCCAGATAGCCGATTCTACGAACTTTAACGGACTTAACCTGCTGAACGCTTACGGAAGCGGATCCATATTTTTTTCGGGTTCTACCGTTTCCGGAGCGACGACTACCATTTACGGAACCGACGGAACAAGCACGACTCTTGCCAATCCGTCAACTTTTACGGGAACTGCGACGGCAATGACCTTAAGCGGAACTGCTTTCGATTCTTATTCGGCATTGACCGGAGCCGCAAGCGAAACCCTTACCAGCAACGAAACCGTTTACGCCGGATTATCGGGAACGAGCACATTCTATACCGGAGGACAGACGGCAATTACGCAATATCTTTATACGACTGCCAGCACTTCAGATACAATCGCCTCTACATCCGTAATTAGCGGAAGCACTACATATTTTTTCGGTTCCGCATCAGGAAGCACCGTCTCAGGACTCAACACTACATATCAAGGCGCGGAAACGATTATTACCAACACGGCTTCGAGCCTTACGAGTACCGTAGCGGATAACTACAGCACTTATGCGAACGTCAACAATGCAACGAGCACGTTTACGTTTCAGATAGGGCCTAATTCGGATACTACCAATAACCAGATTTCGGTTGCAATCCAAGGTGTTTCGGCTGCATTGCTAGGACTCGTATCCAACGGCAACGTCGTTTCTTCATTAAATAACGTGAGTTTGACAAACGCTTCCAGCGCGTTAATCGCTATTTCGGCGGTCCAAAACGCTATAAATCAGGTTGCGGGCATAAGCGGCCAGCTTGGTTCGTATCAGAACAGGGTTACCCAGATACTCGGGAATCTTCAGACCGAAAATACGAATACGCAGGCTGCCTATAATAACATAATGGACGTAAATTTCGCCTCAGAGATGTCGAATTTTACATTGCTTTCAACGTTGGCGCAATCCGGCGAGGCTATGCTTTCACAGGCTTCGCTCGTTCCCCAGGGGCTTTTAACCCTATTGAAATAAATAGCGGTATCAATAGGACAAGTATTCAATATATCCGGGAGGATAAGTTAGTTTATTTCTCCTCCCGGATTTAAACGTAACGAAAGAAATGTGGTAAATTATGAGCCAGCCATTGTTAAACATAAACGGTTTAGATATTCAAAGCCAGATTATAAATCAAGCTAACGGGTTGAATCATCCGTCGGTCTTGAATAGCGGAAATAATATAAACGACAGTTCTCAAACCGTTAATAAAAACGATAATAATATTCAAAACGCATCGTCCGGAAACGGTAATTCGCAAAATACCGCAAATAATAATTCGGTCGATAATAATAAGACGAAACAACAGGAACTATCTAATCAGATACAGTCGGATATTAATCCTTCCCCAATGCTTTCACAGGCTATTCTTTTTAAATGGGATCCCAGCGTAGGCGCAGGAGTGGCTAATATAGTGGATTTTAAAACTGGAAAGGTTGTAGCCCAGATTCCGCCTGAACAGGTTTTAAAAACTATGTCCAATTACCAGAAGGGTTCTATTTACAATAAGCAAATGTAAATGATTAGATTCAAATATGTAAATTGTAGATGTAAACAAATATTAATGATATATCTTTGCGTTTTTTCGGGAGATGATATAAATGTCGATTTCAAGTTCGTTTCCTAATCAGGGGCTTGTAGTATTAGGAACCGGTCCTTCATCGGGAATTAATTATACGACGATACTTAATGCTTACCAGCAAAGTCTGTCTGAGCCTATAACGCTTATGCAGAACCAGGAAACACCACTAAATAACCAGCTTTCTGCCTGGCAGACTATAAGTTCGGATATTTCCAATTTAAGTTCTGCGGCGCAAGTCCTGGGAGAACCTTCGTTATTTCAGACATATACCGCGTCTTCCAACAACACGGCTGTAGCGACAGCATCGACTTCGTCTTCCGCCATTGCGGGAACATACCCCGTAACCGTTACATATTTAGCCCAGGCAAACGTCCAAGCTTCCAACGGAGTAGCTTCAGTTTCTTCATCCGTTGGGAACGGAACGTTCGGAATTACCGTTAACGGGACTACTACGAATATAACCGTGGATTCGTCGAACGACACGCTCCAAGGCTTAGAACAGGCAATAAACAATGCCGGCGCCGGAGTGACTGCTTCTATTATTAACAACGGGAATTCTACGGACCCTTATCAACTCGTTTTAGAAAGCAATAATACTGGAACTAATTATTCTATTACTTTTCCAAGCAATCCTACCGGATTAACTTTTTCTTCGACCCAGTCCGCTCAGAACGCGGCCTTAAATTACGAAGGAATAAACATCCAGAGTCAGTCGGACACAGTTTCCAACGTTATTCCCGGGGTAACTTTAAATTTATCTTCGACGGGTTCGGCGAATATAACCGTAGCGTTGGATAATTCGGCTATAGACGCTGCAGCCAGCAGTTTCGTAACCTTATATAATCAGCTAATAGGGGATATATCTACACAGCAGTCGTATAACCAGACTACAAAATCTCTTGGACCGCTTGGCGGAAACGCGTCGCTTTCGCAATTAGTAAATACGCTTTACGGATATATCGGCAGCGAGGCGCCTACCCTTTCTGGAGATGCGGGCCTTCCTTCGACATACGGGATAACTTCCAATTCGGACGGCTCGGGAAAAATTTCACTTAATACTTCTACATTAAATTCTATGCTTTCTTCGAATCCCCAGCAGGTTCAGCAATTCTTCAGCGCGCTGGTCAACGGGTCTTCAAGTGCGGACGGCGTTTCAGAATCCGCAGGATTGACTTATTTTTTAAATTCATACACCAATCCTGCTAACGGCGTAATTAAATATAATGAAGCTTCAATTAATACCCAGCTTGCGAGCATGAATAACCAGATATCTCTTCAACAGGCAATCGTCCAGCAGCAGATGGGGATGTACACGAAAGAATTTTCAAGTTTGGAATCGTATATAGGACAGATGCAAACAACTAACTCGACGCTGACGAATTCCATTAAACAGATGGTAAATACGGGCGCTCCATAAGATTATAAAAATTAATATAAAATAATGAATAAAAAATATACAAAAAAGACGGAGGAATTTAAAAATCATGTTAAATCCAGCATCGAGATATGAAGCCGTGGAGGCAAACAGTTTAGACCAGGGAACATTAATAATCATGGCTTATGAAGGGACTATAAATTTTATTAAAACGGCTAAAGAAAAACTCGCGCAAAACGATTACGCGGGTAAATCGATAAACATTTCGAACGCGGTAGCCATAATTAACGAATTAAACAACAGGTTAAATATGGAAAAGGGCGGAGAAACCGCTAAAAATCTAAATAAGCTTTATACTTTTTTATCTTTTCACCTTACTACCGCCAATCTAAAGAAAGATTCGTATAAATTGGACGAATCCATCGCCATCCTGGAAAATCTTTTAAAAGGATGGAAAATAATAATAGAAAAAGAAAAATTTAATAAAAAATCGGATGCAGGCATGACTATTAATACAAATATGGCAGTTATGGCCTGATGGACAATATCTTTATTTTTCAGATAAGGAGAATAGGGGACTTCTTCCAGTCTATCCCATTAATAAACGGCCTTTATAAAAAAAACCAGGACGGGAATGTCCCCGGGAAGATAGACATAGCAATAGACGAAAGCCTTACGGATATAAAGCGGCTTTTCAACGATAACATAAAACTGCATACTTTAGAAGAATTAACTTCTGTCGGAAATACCGACCCCTCTTTAGACAACTTTAATCCATCTCTTTTTTTTAATTTTTTAGATAACTACCGGCCTTATATTTCTAAATTTTTAAAAAAATACAACCTTGCGGTTAATTTAAACCATGATATAAAAACTTCGCTTTTTATGGACTTTTTCGACGATGCCGAAAAAAAAGGTTTTATATCCATTAACAAGTCGGAGAAACCCTCGGACGCCATTTTAAGGAAAGGAGCGCCGAATTATCTTTATAATTCCGTTAAAAACCGGAGCCTTAATAAAATCAATATCGTGGATATTTTTTCTTTTATCGGTCTTGGCATGCCGGCAGAAATAAAAAAAAAATACGAAGCTTTTAACCCGGAGTATTTAAATTTAGATAAAAAAAGGATAAAAAAAATCCCAAAAAGTAACCGCAAATTTAGGATTTGTATATCACCGGGCGCTTCCTCGATAAAAAGAGTCTGGCATCCGGAAAGTTACGCCAGACTGATTGAACTTTTACTTAAAAATATAAATTCAGAAATAGTCATAGTAGGCGCTGCCGGAGAAACAGGAATTGCTGCCGAAATCAAGAAATACGTTCCCTTGGAAATCGCACACATGGTTCTGGATATAACCGGAAAAACTTCTCCGAGCGAAATTATATATTTATTAAAAGACTTCGATTTAATCGTTTCTGCCGACACGGGTACGCTTCATATTTCGCAGGTTTTAAACGTTCCCGCCGTTTCCGTTTTCATAGGAAATTCTAATTTTTACGAAACGGGCCCCCATTTAAAAAATTCTTACGTTATTTACTCGAAGGCCGAATGTTATCCTTGCTTAGAGAATGAACCCTGCCGGTATAACTTTGGGTGCAAAAGAGACGTAAATCCCCAGGACGTTTTTCATTTAGCCGAAATGATTTTAGACGGAACTAAAAATAAAGCTGCCGCAAAAATTATCTCCGGGAATATAAAAAAAGGGAATTTTGAAGCGGCCGTATGCAAACATATAGGCTCTATCCATTATTTTCCTTTAGTTAAAAAAGAAATCGGCAAAAACGAACTTGCCTCGGAGATATTAAAATTCTCCTGGATTTATGTTCTATCGGACGTAGCCGTAAACCCGGATTTAAACAGAATCTTGCAATATACTAAAAAATATTATAAAAATAGTAAAAAGGCCGCGGTCATTTTAATATCTGAAATAACTTTCATTAAAAGCGTTTTCGAAAACGGCAAAAAATGTTTTGCCCGTTCCGAAGGCTACAAAGGAGAATATTTTAAGAAATTTGCGGAGTCGGTAAAATCTCTCGGCTACAATTACGGTTATTTGAAACTGGCCGTAGATTACTTCATCGACGAGGCTGTTATTCCGGATGCAGGATATTCCGAAAAACATAAACTCAAAATTTTATCTAAAGCTTTTAACGATATTATTTTGCTTTTAGATACGGCCCTCGAAATTTTAGGAAGATTATAACTATGGATTATTCAGACGATAAAGGCTTGAATTTTGAACTTGTCCAGGCGAAATTAAAAAACGCCCCGTCTTTCAAAATTAACGGTATCACCGTTCATTCAGCTTATAACCCGGTTTCGGAAGGGAAAAAGTGGGCGGAATCCGCAATGGAAAAAATTACCGGGAAACCTGAATCGGTAATTATTTTTGGCCTCGGATTCGGATACCATATAAAAGCTCTCGTGGAACTCCTGAGAGAAACTTACGGCGTTAAAATTACCGTAGTCGAACCAAGCGCAGAATCATTTGATTATATAAAGGAAAATATTGAAATATCAGATTTTTTGGAAAAAAACGGCATAAATGTTTTTGTGCCGGACGCCGAAAGTTTAGACGCTCAAAAAATAATAGAAAAACTGGAGATGAAAGATAGGGGGGCTTTATTTTTCGAGCTCGCATCCTATAAAAATATTTTTCCCAAAACTTACGATTTAATATATAAGTCTTATAATATAAGCCAGTTTTTCAGCCCTCCGGCTTTTAAGGTATTGATAGTTCAGCCTATGTACGGCGGTTCTTCCACCATAGGCAATTATATTTACAGGGCATTTTTAAACTGCGGATACAATGCTAAAATAATCGACTTTTCGAGGTTCTACGACGGTTACAGGTATCTTGGGGATTTTACCAAAAACGAAGACCATGTGAATTCTTTACGGCAGCTGCAGATTAATCTGATGTCTGAAGCGCTTCTTTCGTCGGTGTTAAACGAACCCCCGGACATGGTGCTTTTTATGGCGCAGGCCCCGGCGGCCGAAAGGGTGATTCTGAAATTAAAAAGCATGGGAATAAAAACCGCTTACTGGTTCGTGGAGGATTTTCGCACTATTACCTACTGGGGGAGCATTGCAAGGCACGTCGATTATTTTTTTACCATTCAGAAAGACGCTTTTTTTAAAGAATTGGAAAATTTGGGCATTAGTAATTACCGCTACCTTCCTATGGCCTGCCTGCCAGATTTTCATAACAAGATAGCCGAAAGAAACGAATACGACGAAAAACGCTATGCCTGCGATGTAAGCTTTGCGGGGGCAGGGTATTTCAACAGAAAAAACGTTTTTGCCCAGTTATTGGATTTTAATTTCAAAATATGGGGCAACGACTGGGCGGCCGAAATGCCCCTGAAATTGTTTATACAGGAAGGCGGGAGGCGTTTTTCGGAAGAAGAAGCCGTAAAAATTTATAATTATTCCAAAATAAATATAAATCTACATTCATCGATGTGGCACTGGGAAATAAACCCCAACGGCGATTTCCTTAATCCAAGGGTTTACGAGATACTCGGCTGCGGCGGGTTTCAGCTAATCGACAGGCGCAGTTATCTGGAGGGTGTTTTTGAAGACGGAAAAGATTTAGTCGTTTTCGACAGCGTCAGCGATTTAAGAAAGAAAATAAGATATTACTTAGACCATGAAGACGAAAGGAATGCGATTGCCGAACACGGCTACGCGACGGTAAGGAAACTCCATACCTATGAACAGCGCGTCTCGGAAATGATGAGCGTTATTCTTCTGGATTCTTACGAATCGATAAAGCCGAAGCTTATACTTCGGCGCGAAAATATGTCCCGGCTACTTAAGGAAACCGAAAGCAATCCGGAACTTCATGAACTGCTTTTGCATTTCTCCGATAAAGAATCCTTATCTATCGGAGAAATGGTGGATTACATCAGGCGGGGAAAAGGAAGGCTTTCTAAAACAGAAGCTATGATACTTATGCTATGGGCCGCAAAATCGAAACTGATAAAGCTTGGTTAATTTATGGAACCAAAAAAAATTCTTATACTGAATCTCACAAGGATGGGGGATATAATCCAGTCAACCCCTTTTTTTAAGAAGCTTAAAATTGCCTATCCGGATTGCCGCATTACCTTGGTGATATCTACCGAATTTTCCGAACTTGCTCCTTTTATTCCCTACATTGACGAAATTAAGAAAATTGAAATAATAGGGCTCGCTAACGCTATAAATTCATCCAACGTACAATTTAATTCCGAAGTTTACAGGGCGGCTAACGCTATATTAGAAGGAATAAAGGAAGAAACATGGGACATCGCCATAAATATGTCCCACGACGAGTTCAGCGTTTATTTTTTATATATTTTAAATTCTAAAATAAGTATCGGGCTTTCCATAACGCGCGAAGGAGCTACGGTTTCCAACGATAAAATGACGAGCTATCTTTTTTCCGCCGTAAAGTACAGAAAGGCCAGTATATTAAACCTGGTCGATATCGACAAAAGATGCCTTGACGGGATTATGAAGAACAAAATAGACGAAAACAGTACAAGAGGACTTTACCTTAAGGTTCCGGAAAATAATGAAATAAAAGATAAGTCAAATAAATACAGGATAAATAAAGGAGATATACTGGTTTCTTTCGCAATAGGAGCTTCCTCGCAATATAAAAGGTGGCATATGGATTATTTTGCCGACCTTGCCAAAATGCTTTTGAACCACGACGAAAGGATAAAAATAGCCATTCTCGGCGCTCCTTACGATATAGATAACGGCAATTATATAGAAAATATCGTCAGGGACGGAAGAGTTCTCAATCTTGCAGGCAAGACTTCGCTTTCCGAACTTATCGATATAGTCGGAGGAAGCAGCCTGCTCGTTACCCACGATACGGGTACCATGCATATCGGAGTGAGCTTAGGGGTTAAACTTATAGTTATTTATACCGGACACGTAGGATTTATGGAAACGGGGCCTTACGCCGAAAACAGGACGCTTGTTATTCCTGATATAATATGCTTCCCGTGCAGTTTCAGGATAAACTGCATGGACCCGGTCTGCAAAGGGCTTATTAAACCGGAATACGTTTTCGATATTGCAAAAATGGAATTGGATGAATCTGCAGGGGGTGCTTTTTCCGATTTCGAAAAGAGGCGGTCTGCGCTTTCTAAATATAAAAACAGCGGTATAATACCGTACATATCCAGATTCGATTCAAACGGCTTTATAGACTTTTTGCCGGCGGTTAAAGGAACGCTTAATTTGAAAGATTTAAAGCTGAGAATTTTAAAACTTGCATTAGAGCAATTTTATGAAAAAAAACCGGGAATAGCGGACGAAAATGAAATAATTGTTTTCCTTAAGTGTTTCGACAGGATGGATTATGCCTTTATGGCGGATATAAATGAGGAGCTCAGGACGGTAGATGCAATGATAATGCTGTGCGAAAGAGGAATGAGCGAAGCCAAAAACTTAGCCGGAATAGCGGTAAAAAGCCCGTTTGAACTGGATAAAATAAATAAGGGGACCGATATTATCAAATCCATTGATTTTGAATTAAAGTATATGGCATCCCCTTTCGACGAATTGGCTCTTTTAAACCAGATACATACGATTAACCAGAATAATTCCGTTAGCTACGATATATTCGGAATTTCCATAGATTCCCTTAAAAGCTATTCAGAAGCCAAGCTCCTGTTAAAAATATTTAAAAAAACGGGGTTATTTATTTTGGATAAATTAATTGAATACGACGATTCGAATAAAATTAAATTTTTTAAGAGCGAAGCCGCTGACAGCGGCAATTCAACATTAATTAATCGGGAGGCAATAGATGAAGCTGTATATTGATGAAAAGCTGTCGGACTTTCCAGTCGAAGCGCAATCCATGCATGAAATCCTTCATAATAACGTCGGAAAATTAATTTCTCCCGGATTGGTAGTAAAAGATATTTTTGTGAACGGAAAAAGTTACGGCAGTTTTTTAATGGATGCCGAAAAATCAAAAGCATTCAAGGTATCCGAAGGGGACGAAATAAAAATAACCACTATGGACCAGAAAGAACTCGTAATAGGGTCGATAGACGCCGCGGCCGCTTTCATGAAAGAATTAGACAAAGGCATAACAAGGGCTACAGACGAGATAAAATGGGGCAACGCGGTATCGGGGTTTAACAACTTTGCCGGATATCTTAAAGGCATAGCGGGGTTCGTCCAGATTATGGAAAAGCTTTCCGAATTTTTAAAGATAGATTACAATAATTATATATTTAACGGAAAGGACGTTCAATCCTACTTCGGCGACCTGGAAAAAATTTTATCGTCCATTCTTGCCACCCAGCTGGAACAGGATTTCGTTTTGCTGGCCGACGTTACCGAGTTCGAGCTTAAGCCTAATATAGAAATATGGATAGGCATACTGGGAGATATGAAATCCAAATTGGAAGGTTTCGGTAAATAATTTTTCAAGCAGGTGATATGGATATTTCTTTAAAATTTAAAACAATCGCGGATGTTTTTAAAGAAGGGGTCGGCCATACCGAAAAGTTTAAATCCTGCATTCACAGCGGTAATGCAGGAGATATAATATATTCGCTTCCGACGGTTAAAAAACTCGGAGCCGGGCATTTTATCATGAACGCGAGTAACGCTCCTGGATTCGGAGCAAGGTTTTTAGACGAAAAAACAGCATTTTCCCTTATTCCTCTTCTTTTGGACCAGCCATATATAAAGAGAGTAAGCATAGTTTTTATGAATAATCCGTTTCCGTCTAATTTTAAAACCGGAAATGGAATTCTTACGGTAATGCCTTATCCGCTCGAATATATGGAAGAATATTTAACTGGAGCCGATTATATACTCGATAAATTCAGGCTTGCCGATACCAATAATAACCATTTAATTTTATGCCACTCCCAACCGTTCGGAGTAGAAATAAATCCATCGGAAAAATGGTTGTTTCTTGAAGGGGAGGATAATAAAAAAAATGCGGACGGGAAGATAAGCAATCCATCCAATCATAAATATCGCATAGTATTGGCCCTGACCCCAAGATACCGTTCTAAGAGTAAAGAATTCTGGGCGGACACGCTAAAAGATTTCAAAGACGATATTTTGGCCATAGGTGTTCCTAACGATTTTGCGGATATTTCGGGAATTACCGATAAATTCATTACCTGCAGAGATTTTCTGGAACTTGCTAGAATTATAAACGGAGCGGATTTATTTATAGGCAACCCCGGCATGTCTTATGCCGTAGCGGAGGGACTAAAAATTCCCAGGATAGTCGAACTCCCAGGATTTCCTAAGAATGCGTATCCATTGGGCGAAAATGGACATATCGCCCCCGAAAGCGTCGAAGAAACCAAAAAGGCCATAAACGATATATTAAATAAAAACAGAGATACCGATGATGTTAAAGCATTTTTGCCAAATAATGATACCTATTCTTCGGCAAACATAAATATCAAAATAAGCGTATGCATTCCGGTTTTTAATCATAAAAAATATATCGCACAGTGCATCGAAAGCGTGTTATTGCAGGATTATAAAAATATAGAAATAATTATAAGCGACAACTGTTCGACGGACGGAACAATAGATGTAATAAAAGGATACCTTTGGGACGAAAGAATAAGGTTTTATCAAAACGAATCTAATATAGGAATGGTTCGCAATGCTGAAAAAGTTTTATATTATGCAAAAGGCGATTTTATGGTTTTTCTTAGCAGCGACGATTACTGGTCCGATCCGACTTTTTTATCTCAAGTTGCCGACAGGATACATGCCGATAACGATTTAATAATGGTCTGCGGCGGCAAAAAATATTTTAAGGAAGAAGGAAATGTAACCCGGATAGATGATTTTTCAGATAACACAGACTGTATTTGCGACGGAAGACAGATTATTCTGGGGGGAGAGCCGGCGTGGAAGCCTTTCGAATTGGGGGCGATATTAATAAAAGCAGATTCGGCCAAAAAAATATTCGATTTTAGATATACTCTTCCTGGAAACGATGTTTTGTATTTCTGGAAATTATGTCTTCAAGGAAAAGTTTATATTTTAAGAAAGCCGTTCCTTATGTTCAGGGTGCATGGGAATAATGCCGGCAGGGGCGATTCAATAGACTATTTTATAAAAAATTTAATCGGCAATTCTTTAGTGCCTATAATTTTTTATAACGACATAAAGAATACCGATTATTTTTTAAAAATAATAATTAATAAATGGTTAGTAAAAAATATAGTTTTATTAATGATAGGCCCATGGGGATGGGATAATTTTTCCGTTCTTAAAAATGCTTACGAAAGTGAATTGGCCAATAGGGGATTTTCAATTTCAGAATTTGGAATAGAATCCTTATTAGGAAGATTGCGTAAAATTAAAAACTTTGAAGAAAAGATATATTATTCACCCGATAATATCACCGAAGATTATTTGGGGGACCCGGATGGCGGATTAATGTCGGTTATCAATAATCACATATTAGCGCATTATCAAGTTAAGAATACCGATTATAAAAATATCTTAAAAAGCGACAATATTTTGAAACAAAAAATTGCCGATTATTTAAAAAAGGACTTGGAAGCAATAGGCGGCATTAACTACGACGGAAGAATAAAAAAAATATTTTTAGAGTCAGGCATAACGGAAGATAAAATCGGGGATTTTTTCGATGTCTTCATATATTCAAAAATATACCAGTATTTGCCGGCAAAAATTAAATATCTTAATTTTACTCAAAACGTAAGGGGCAGTCTTGACCGGATTAACGGCGCCGATGGTCCGGAGTTCAATATTCCGGATAGCATAACCGATATACATGGAAACGGATGGGTAATGAACGATACCGATAAAACCGCACCCGATGCAGTTTACCTAGGATTCAGCCAGGACGGCCAGATAAAATATTTTTTGGAAACAAAATTGCATAAAAGACCGGACATCGTTAATAAATTAGGTTTAAATCCAGCGGGCAGTTACGGGTATCATTTCTCTATTCCTTCGGCCGCCTTTAATCCCGGCAGATACGATATCGTTTCTTTGTTCGTTACTAAAGAAAATATCATTATCTTTAATAATGGTAAAAAAATTAATATTATCCAATAAAAATAATAAAATTTAATGGAAAAAATATCGATAGCGATAGCTACATTTAACGATGAAGAAAATTTACCGTATGTTCTTAATTCCGTATGCACCTGGGCAAACGAAATTATTTTAGCCGACGGCGGCAGCGCGGATAAAACCTTGGAAATTGCTAATCGGTATGATGCAAGGATATTTGAATACCAAGGCAAATGGTCATATACCGAAGCTAAGAAAGCGGCGATAGAAAGAGCCACAAATGAAAATATTTTATTGATAGACACTGATGAAATCGTTCCAAAATATTTAGCGATGGAATTATTGTATATTGCCGAAAAAAAAATAGCGGAGACCGTATTTATCCCTATATCGACATATATAATAGGAGAGTTTTTGGACACCAATTTTTTTACACCGGATTCCGATGCCTCCTTGAGGTTTTTCCAAAAAAGCAAGGTTAATATCTCGATATTTAATGATTTTTTATATATTAATCCGCTCCATGAGACAAAAGTTCATTATATAAAATATCGGGGCAATAACGGTTTAATACATTTTGCGTATCCCAACCCATATGATTATATCGAAAAGTTTAAAGAGTATTATAATATAGAAGCAAACGGGTTATCCGTTGATTTAGAAAAATTTATTAAAGAAAATTTATATTATGGAGTTAAAACATTTAAAATTTACGAAAAAGAGTTTTCGGGGATCAGACTTATAATATCAAAAATATTACATTTTCTAAATGCCGATAAAGCTGAAAGGAATATTCAAAAAAAAATAAACCTTAAAAAATATCATTTTATTGCCGATAAATTTATAGAAGAGTATAAAGGCGACTTATTTCAGGATTATAGTTTATATAAATCCAACTTATCTTAAAGGCTTTCATTTATATGGAGAATTCTAAATTTGGACAATGTTTATGAAAATATTTACGCAAAAAGGTCTTTTTTAAAACATATTCCCGAAAGAGGCTCAGTTATAGACGTAGGTTGCGGAAATAATTCCCCAAAAGAGTTTAGAATCTTTCGTCCTGATTTATATTATGTCGGGATAGACGTCGAAAGCTATAACCAATCGGATGACCCTATGGAATTTGCGAATGAATATTTAATCGTACCTCCGGAAAAATTTACGGAAGCTATTGAAAAATATAAAGGAAAAATGAATGCCGTGGTTAGTTCCCATAATTTGGAGCACTGCGATAACCCGTATTCCGTGTTGCAAGCAATGATTGAGACATTGAAAAAAGGAGGCATAATGTATATTTCCTTTCCTTGCGAAGAAAGCGTAGTATTTCCTTTCCGTCAGGGAACGTTGAATTTTTACGATGATAAAACCCATAAAAATGAGCCCCTTTCATGGGTTAAAGTTTTAAAATTTATTGAAGATAATAATTGCGATATATTATATGCAAATAAAAGATACCGCCCATCTCCTTTATCCTTTATCGGGTTTTTATTGGAACCGCTTTTCGCGCATAATAAAAAAACTTCAGTTCCGACCTGGTCGCTTTACGGATTTGAATCGATTATTTGGGCAACCGCTAAATAGCAGGTTATTTTAAAATATAAAAAATTAAGTTTAACAAACAATATAGAGCTATATATAATCCAATGAAGATTTTAATCTTAGCGGGTGGTTACGGCACGAGGCTGTCTGAAGAAACGGAAATTCGCCCGAAACCTATGGTTGAAATAGGCGGAAAGCCTATTTTATGGCACATAATGAAAATTTACAGCCGCTACGGATTTAATGATTTCGTAGTTTTATTAGGTTATAAAGGATTTTTTGTAAAAGAATATTTTTTAAATTATTTCCTGCATCAAAGCGATATAACTATAAACCTTTCCAATAATAGTACGGAGTTTAATAACGTAAGAACGGAAAACTAGAAAATAACGCTTGTCGATACAGGTATAGAAACTATGACCGGAGGCAGGATACTAAGGAGTAAAAATTATATTGATAATGAAACATTTATGCTGACATACGGAGACGGAGTAGCGGATATAAATATTAAAGACCTTATACAGTTTCATAAACAACACGGAAAAATTGCGACCATGACAACTATTCAGCGGACGGAAAATATGGTTCAGTGGATATTAATAGAAAGAATCAAATTAAAAATTTTATAGAAAAACCTAAGGGCGATCATTCATGGGTTAACGGCGGTTTTTTGTATTTGAACCGAACATATTAAATTATATAAATAATGAAGATATGACGGTATTAGAACAAGACCCGCTAGTTAATCTTGCTAAGGATGGTGAGCTTATGGCATATAAACATAGAAAATTCTGGAAAGCCATGGATACCTTAAGGGATAAGTATTATTATTTAAATCAGTTATGGGAAAAGGTACGGCTCCATGGAAAATATGGTAAATATAACATAAAGAAGTTTAACCTATATTTAGGTTTTAGATATATTCATATTCGTAGCTTCAAATTTACGATTGGTTAATTTTATATTTTAAATTATTATGAAAGCGCAAATTAAGCCCCGGATAGAATTAGAAAACAGGACAAGGCTCGAAGAGGTTATACCTCTAAGAACGCCATTCGTCATTTTTGTGGATCCGGCCGATACCTGCAATTTTAAATGTAAATTCTGCCCCACGGGAGACAGGGATCTCATGAAAAAGACACCAGGCAGGAATTTTGGGATAATGGACTTTGAACTTTATAAAAAAATTATCGACGATATCTGTGAATTTGAAGAACCCATCAAGGTTTTAAGGCTTTACAAAGACGGAGAGCCTCTGCTAAATCCTCATTTCGCGGACATGGTGAAATATGCAAAGGATAAGGGCTGCGCCGAGAGGATAGATACAACGACCAATGCTTCATTGCTGACAAAAGAAAAGAGTTTAAGAATTATAGAAGCCGGACTGGATAGAATTAACATATCTATATACGGTGTAGATAATTACCAATACAGAAATTTCTCAGGTTATGATATAGATTTCGATAAACTCGTGGACAATATAAGGTTTTTTTATGAAAACAGGAAACAATGCAAAGTGCTTATAAAAATCAACGGAGATATATTAAGCGAGGAAGAAAAAGAAAAATTTTATAATATTTTTGGCGACATATCCGATTTTATTTTTATAGAGCATATTATGCCCTGCTGGCCGGAGTTTGAATTAAAAGACGTAACAGTTAATACGGAATTAGGCATTTATGGGCAGGAAATATTAGAAGCAAAAGTATGTCCGTATGTTTTTTATTCATTTTCTATTAATTCCGATGGAAGTGTCAGCCTGTGTTTTATTGATTGGCATAGAAAACTTATAATAGGTAATGTGCAGAATGAGACCGTCAAGAATGTTTGGTTTGGGGAAAATATAAAAAAATATCAAAAAATGTTTTTAAAAATGAAAAGAAAAAGCCATCCTGTCTGTAAATATTGCGGTCAATTAACGCATGGAATGCCTGATAATATAGATATGTTTGCAAATGAATTGATTAGTAAGATAAATTGAAATTATAAATCAATATGTATAAAAAAAATAAACTTAGCAACTGTGCGATTTGCAATTCTAACGAGAATGAAGTTTTAATAAATTTAGATTGCGGAAATTTTGACGGGTCGTATTTATATGAAACCGTAAAAATTATCTCTTGTAAAAAATGCGGACATATTTATAATTATATAACGGAAAAAGAATATTCAGGGTTGATTAATTATTATAATAACGAATATGCACTAATTAATCTTAGTTCTAAAGATAAATGCGGGGACAGGCCGGGCAGTTGCAATAGTAATACTTTTCTAAGGTATTCGCAATTAGCTAAACAGATTGAAAAATTTACCGACCATGAATCAAAGATGCTAGATGTTGGTTGCGCTAGCGGCGGATTTTTGTCTTACCTAAAAGAAAGAGGTTATTTTAATCTATTCGGCATAGATACTACCGAAAATTATATCATAGAAGCCGGTAAAAATAATAATCTAGTTTTAAAATTGGGCAGCGCTGAGAATATACCGTTTGAAAATAATTTTTTTGATGTAATAATTATTGACCAGGTATTAGAACATCTTGTGAACCCTGGCAAATTTTTTCAAGAAGCGTCAAAGATTCTTAAAAGCGGAGGATTAATATTCATAGGGCTTCCAGATGCAAGCCAATATGATAAATATTACATATTTGATTTTTACTGGTTTCTCCTTAGAGAACATTTACAGCATTTTGATTTGCATCATTTAAATGAAGTTGCAGGTAATTACGGCTTTGAACTTGTCGAACATAATTTAAACGAATCTCCAATGATGAGTAATAATATGATACTTCCAAATTTAAATGCTGTTTATAAATATACAGGCAATTCTAAAAAACTAATAATGAATAAAAATTTGTCAGATTTAAAATTTATAATAAAAAATTATATAGCGCAAAATAAATTAATCTTTGAAACAAAATTAAAAAAAATAGAAAATTTGGCAAAAAGTGGAAAACCTCTTTATATATGGGGCATAGGAAGAGAATTTTTTTATTTATATCAAACAACTAATTTAAAAAACTGCAATATTGTTGCTCTGCTGGATACAAATTTATATAAACAGTTAGAATGCACTTTTAAAGGAATAAAAATTAAAGATCCAACTTTAATAAAAAATATTCAAAACAAAGACGCAGTCCTTATGATTACTGCTTTTGGGCACATAGATAAAATTAAACAAGATGCGATAAAATTAGGTTTTAATGAAAGCATGATTATATATATATAATTCTGCACGTTATAATAAGACTATTTATTAATTTCATTACGAATTATTAAACAATAAGAATCAGTATTATGATTAAAAAACTAATTATACCTTCGCATATACAAATAGCTACCGTTGAAGGAAAATGCAATTATAGGTGCATTATGTGCCCAATAAATGAAAGCGAGCGGCAAAAGGTGATGGATAATCAATTTTTTACTGCTATCTTAAAAACGTTGAAACCTTATATGGCGGAGCAAAAATTTTTATCTTTACTTGGATTAGGAGAAACATTAATAGATAAAGAAGTTTGCCAAAAAGTATTTATTGCTAAAAAAATGCATTTTAAAGGTATTGGTATATTTACTAATGGCGAATTATTAACTGAAAAGATATCGGAATGCTTGTTAAAAGTGGGACTTGATTCTCTCATAGTGAGCATAGATGGCTATACTGACGAAATACAGAAATCTATCAGAAAGGGTTCTAATCTTAATAAAATTATTAAAAATATTGATGATTTTATCTATATACGCGAACAAAGTAAGTTAAAAACAAGAATTATTGTGAGATTTACAAAGCAATTTCTTAACCAAAACGAATGGGGAGATTTTTATAATTTTTGGAAGAATAGGCTTAATGTTAAATATTTAGATTCCATTTTTTGTTATCATGTTCATAATTTCGGAGGAAATAATTCTTATCTTAGAGAAGATGATATTGTAAAACATAATATTTTAAATAATTTTAAATGCGATCAATTATACGATAGATTGACAATTTTTTCCGACGGTTCTTTAGGTTTGTGTTGCGGAGACCAGATTGGAAAAAACAAAATTGGCAATGTTTTAAATAAGGATCCAGTAATTCTTTATAATGAATCACAAATTTTTAAAGAATATAGGAAGAAAATAGAGACCGGAAAGATATCGGAATTAGAGTTATGTAGGCAATGTTCTGTCCCTTATTCTATAGCAACGAAAGAAATTTGTGCGTTATAATATTGCATATAGTTAAGATTTGTTTTTCAATTTATAAAATAATATGCCCCAAAAAATATTTTATTCATTATTCCTCCTTATTTCAATATTCAAGATTTTGTGCATGAAGAAAAAAATCTATACTGCCGACATTTACTATTCCGTATGGCGTTCTATCCATAGACTCGTATTTAAAAAAGTATTCTAAATATCCTATAAATACTGAGTTATTGGATTTGAATCTTGAAATATATAAAATTATAAATCAAAATCGGTATCAAAGAAGATTATCTTGAAGAATTAATTAATCTAAAGCTAAAGAAAAAAATCGATATTATTGCAATATCCGCTCTTTTTAATACCTGTTACAATTACATAGAAAGCATCTTATCTGCCGTGAAAAAAAGAGGATAGGGGACCCTTAACAATTATGGGCGGCGGATTAGCTTCAAACTTGTATGATAAAATATTGTATGATTTTCCTCAATTAGACGGAGTATGTTACGGTTACGGTGAGGGAAAGATACCTATGACGACTTAATAAACTCCGATAATTATGCTGAACTTATGAATAACCACCCGTCGTGGATAACATTGAAATCTTTAAAAAATAAAAAGATTCCAACTGCCTCATATATAGAAAATTTAGACGATATACCTATTTTTACGTATAAACTTATAGATTTTAAGTGAATATAATAACAGATCGGTCGATATTAATAATAAAAATAACAGTTCAAAAGTAGAACTTTCTATAAATTGTCGACGAAGATACTGAGTGGAAATATTATGCCGAACATTTCGGATTGCTTGATTAAAAAATAATTTTAAATATTTATGCATGGTATTAAAAAATATAATATTCTACATATAACGCCTCACCTTGGCGGCGGGGTTGGCAGAGTTTTGCTTAATTATACAGCAAGCGTTAAAAACGATAGTTGTTTTGCGCATGAAATCACGTGCATGGATTATGCAAACGAGAATGCTAAAGGTATTGCAAGCCGTGAAAAAATATTGCTGTCGGATAATTTTTTCAATGACCGCTATAGCCTTATAAAAAAAATCAGTACTGCCGACATCGTCCTTATTCACTGGTGGAATCATCCGCTGCTTTACGACTTTTTAGTCAGAGAATTCCTCCCTCCATGTCGAGTAATTATGTGGAGCCATATTTCCGGTTTTAATCCCCCCTATGTTTTCGTAGAACCGCTTTTTAAGTATGCCGACTTGTTTGTTTTTACCACTCCTGTCAGCTATGAAACAGATGAAATTAAGATGCTTCCCGAAAAATATAAAGAGAAAATAAGGACGGTTTGGTCAACAAGCGGAACGGAACATTTTGCAGGAATAAAACCAAAGACGCACCGCGGATTTAACGTCGGCTATATAGGAACAGTCGATTATTGCAAGTTGCATCCAGATTTTATAAAAATGTGCAGGAAGGTTGACATAGAAGACGCCCATTTTATTGTTTGCGGCGGACCGATGAATAAGGAGATTTATCATGAGGCGGTTAAAGAAGGCGAAGGTCAAAGGTTTTCATTTGAAGGACATGTCGATAATATTAAAGATTACTTATCGATTTTCGATATTTTTGGTTATCCTCTGGCACCCTATCATTACGGGACATGCGAACAGTCCCTTGCCGAGGCTATGGCGGCAGGTGTCGTTCCGGTCGTGATGGTAAATAAAACCGAAAATTATATGGTAAAGGACAGCGTAACAGGTTTTGTGACTAAGGATGAAAATCAATATGTGCAAGCAATTAAAAAACTCCATGAAAACGTTAATTTAAGGAATATGCTTTCTATTGAAACTAAAAAAGAGGCTTTAAAGCGTTTTTCTTTAGCAACAATGATAAACGACTGGAATAAAATTTTTCTAGAAATTCTGAATCTTCCAAAAACTCCGAAAAGTTGGACAGGTAAATTTAACGTAGATAAAGTTACTTATTTTCAAGTTTTTATTGAATCTTTAGGAAAATACGGAAAACCTTTTGAAGATTATCTCAATGCTAAAAATGATATGCAAAAAAATAAGTCGTTGAAACTAATTACCGAGATTATGAATTCTAATTATATTTGGAAATCAAAAACAAGAGGATCCATTTATCATTATAACAGTTTTTTTGAAGATAACTTATTAAGAGAGATTATAGGCAAAATCGATTAGCCGTTATTCTTTATAATTTTTAATAGTTTAGAATTATCCCCCCAGAAAGCCATAGGCTCGTAATCTGGGTAAGGGTAATAGCCGAAATTAAGTTTAATATCGGCGCCTTTTTCTCTTATATAATTTTCGGCAAGATTCCTTATCGATATAGGTTTACCGCTGCAGCTATTTATTATGCCGGTTATTTTGTTTTGAAAAGATAATTTGACAATATATTCGGATAATATTTCTACGGGAAGATAATCTCTTAGCTGTTCTCCGCCTGACATATTGAATACCTTTTCGTTATTTTTTATAGCCGCATCCAACTGCGATAAAAGGCTTTTGGGCGATTGACCTTTGCCGTACGCATAAAAAAGCCTTAGCCATTTTAAATCGAAATTTTTTATTTTTTGAAGTTCCCACAAAAAACGTCTAAGGCTGTCTTTGGCTACTGCATACGGAGTTACCGGATTGGTTTCCGTTTCTTCGGATAAATGTCCGTTTTTGATTCCATATTCGAAACATGTTCCGGTAACGGTTAAATCTTTCAATCCTCCAAGTATCATATCTCTTATGAAAAAATAGTTATCATAAAGATTCAGTTCAATATGGCTTATGTTTTTGTAATCCGGGAGTCCGTCCCATGCCAGATGTATCATTATATCCGGTCTTTGAAGTCTGCCGTAAACATCCGAATTTGTTTGCGATATATCGAACTCTATTATATTTACTTTTTTGTCTTTAAACCATAAAAATTTTTTTGCTTTTTCGATGTTTCTAGTAGCGGCTATTATATTTATGTCATTCCGATTATTCCGACAAAGATAGTCAATTATATGAGAGCCTATAAAACCGGTAGAACCGACGACGAGCACTTTCATAAATCTATGCCCTTGAAATCAGTTGAAATGAATCTATGATTTTTGTCTTTATCAGAAATTTCGGTTGTTTTAAGCGGCCATGATATATTGAGTGCTGGGTCGTTGTAATTAAGCCCCGATTCATTTTCTTTGCTGTAAGGACTTGTATTGAAATACATAAAATCGACGTTGTCTTCCAGCGTCTGAAAGCCGTGGGCAAACCCTTTAGGCACAATAATCATTTTTTCCGATTTTTCGGTAAGCGTTTCGCCGTGCCATTGTAAAAACGTCGGGGAATCTTTTCGTATATCTACCGAAACGTCATAGACCGAACCTTTTAGGCATATTATTATTTTAATTTCCTGAAACGGCGGATATTGAAAATGAAGACCCCTTATTGTTCCTTTTTGTTTGGTGAATGAACGGTTAATGTTGCTAATCGGTTTTTGAAGTCCTAACTCTTTAAATTCTTCGATGCAATACAGCCTTTCAAAATAGCCCCTGCCGTCTGTTTTAGGTTTTGGGGCAATTAAATATAATCCTTTCAATTTCGTTTGCGTAAATATAAAATTAGTCATGAGATATCCATTTAAAATATTACGAGGTTTTATTCTCCATCCCACACCTTCCATGCGGCATTGCCGGTTTCCCACATATGGTTTAGCTGGAATTTATCCCTCTGGGTATCCATGCATTTCCACAAGCCTTTATGCTTATATGCAAGAAGATTGCCTTCCTTTGCAAGCTTTTCTAAAGGTTCCCGCTCAAAAATAGTCGTGTCGTTTTTAATGTAATCGATTATCTCCGGCTGCGCTACGAAAAATCCTCCGTTAATCCATGCGTTATCGCCCTTTGGCTTTTCGAGAAATTTTATTATTGTACCGGTATTAGGGTTTATGTCTAAAGAACCGTA
>JAJYJI010000031.1:14318-18752 GCA_021789605.1 bacterium | reverse complement strand
ACGTCCGGCCTTACCGAGTTGGTAGGGCATGATGCGATGGTGCTGGGAATTTCGCAGAGGTTCAATAATCTTTCCTGGTTTATTTTCGGCGGCCTTCTATGCGTTCCGACTATAGCTATGTCAGACGACCCGACCGAACCGCACATATTAAGACAGCACGCAAACGCAACTCTTACTTTTGAAGGGAGTTTTTCTTCGACGAAATATTCATATAATTCGTCCATTACGGACTTTACCACGCCGGACGCGTCGCTGGCCGAGGTATGGCAGTGAACCCATCCTTGAGTATGAACTATATTTGCTACGTTATTGCCGATGCCGCCGATATTTAAACCTAATTTTTCAAGGTCTTTTTTAAGAGGCTCGATATTTTTTTCGTCTTCGAATAAAAATTCGGCGCTGTTCCTTGTAGTAAATCTAAGGTATCCGCCGCAATATTTATCGGCTATATCGCATAAATCCCTGACGAAGCTTCCGCTGACTAATCTGGGAGAGCCGACCCTTACTGTATATAATTTGTCGCCGTTCTCGGCGACGTGCACCATAGTTCCAGAATCCATAATTTCATGATAAGCCCATTTTCCATAGTTCTTTTTTACCATAGGCGGCAAATAATCATGATAGTCATGAGGTCCTACATCTGTTAATCTTTTCTTTTTAACCTCTTCCGGCATATAAACCTCCAAAAATTATATATATAATAATATTAATTAAATTAAATAATTTTAAAATAATCTACCGATAATTAGCCTTATCTTCCGCAATTATTAATATAAGCAGTTAATATAAGCCGCGTTACTGCGCGGCGTCTTCGTCTTCGAATTTAATAAACGGATTGGTTCTCGGAGTGTTGACCATTTCCGGAATAGGTTCGAGGCCGATTCCTTCAAGAAAGGTAACGAGTCCGACTCTTGCGATAAGTTCGCCTATTCTTTCCCTGCTGACGCCGTATTCGTCCCAGAACTCCCATATGTTGCTGATAAGCCCTTTAAGCTGTTCATAATCGTTTTTGCTGTCTTCGTTGACGTCGTAAAACGGAACGAGCATCATGCCCATTCTAGGCCCCGTAACTAACGGGGCTTTAGCGCCTATTAAGATGGAAAGGCCCTTTTCGTCTCCCGACTTTAAAGCCTTGGGCATGTCGTTAATGCAATGATGGCATTTTACGCAGTTGGAATCGTCTATGACGAGCTTATCCCCCTCGAACCACATACATTTCGTGGGACATTTGTCGAGAACGTATTTCTGCACGTCGAATTTTTTAACGTAATTTTTAACTTCTTCCTGATTTATTTTTATATTGTCTTTCCATGTTCCTATGAAAGCAAGGTCTGACCTCGATGCGGACGCGACGCAGTCGTTAGAACAGCCCGAAAATTTAAGTTTGAATTTATAGTTAAAAGACGGCCTGTGCAATTCGTCCTGATATTCTCTCGTTAAATCATAGCAAATTTTAAGGGTGTCGTAGTTTGCAAATTCGCATCTTGCCGGACCCACGCAGCAGGAAGGGGTCCTAAGGTCGGAGCCGCCGCCGCCTAAATCGAATCCAAGTTCGGCGTATGCCTGAAAAGCATCTTCCGCTTCCGCCTGCGTAACGCCCAATATCTGGATATCTCCCGTGGCGCCGTGCAGATTTAAAAGCCCGCCCGCGTATTTTTCCGCGATGTCGGCAATCTTTCTCAGGACGTCGGAATTATAGAAAAAACCGGACGTCTGGTTAATTCTCATGGAATGGCACTCTTTTACGCCCGGATATTTTTCGGGGGAATCGGAAAATCTTCCGACCATTCCTGCTCCGTAACTCTTGACGCCGGCCATGCCGCCGTGCTTCCAGTGGGTGATTTTATCGCGGTAGGACTCTTCGACCTGTCCTAAAAGGTCCTCTGTCCTAGGACTCTTTTCTGCCGCTCTTTCCATCTCTCTTACGAAACTAATCCACTTCCCTTTTTTTAATTCGTCAAGAAGCGGGGTTTGATGCTTTTTGCCCATAATAAAAGCCTCCTCTAATAAATTTATAATATATAAAAAAACTAAAAAAAATAGGCTGCTATAAGTTCTTTATCGATTTGCTTAATTTAAATGATATGATATTTTAAAGATATTTAAAACAAGGTAATTTATAAAAATAAAAAAATGAACGATAGATGTAATTTTTTATTTATAAACCTTTTGCATAACCTTTGTCAAGAAAAAAATAAAACGCTATTTATTTTTATAATTTTTATAAATTATGACTTTTAAAGATAGTATTTTTTATTTATAAACCTTTTGCATAACCTTTGTCAAGAAAAAAAATGATTTTATAAAAAAAAATAAACGCTGTTTATTTTAATAGATTAAATAAGGTAAACCGCTAAAAATTGATACGCGATACGAGGCATATTAAGCTTTAAAGATGGGCGGGATAAATATCCTGCCGGATTTAAAATAAAGTTTTATTATATTTTTTTATGCTTTTCCGCTTTTACCTTTCTTACGAAAGCAGTCCAGTTCTTAAACCATCCCGGCGAAGAAGGTGCGTATATGTGGGTATATCCGGCAAGAATGTTTTTATACGCTATTCCGTCTCCGGAGCCGTCCACCCCGTAACCCTTCTTGACTTTAAAAATAAACTTATACCTGTCCGGAGGCATATCCAGAAAAGAATGGTGAAATTCGTGCCCTTTTATAAGTTTAATTTTATTGAACCATAACCCGTTTTTCCCCTCTTTTAGGAAAGGGGTTAACTTTGTATAGCCGTGCCCTTTAGGTTTTGCCGTAAGTTTCACGCCGGCATCGATTACTCCCGCCATTTCGTAAAAATTATTTTCATAGGCAATGCTTCTGCAAAGATACATAAGTCCGCCGCATTCCGCATAAACCGGCAGGCCTTCCTCTATCTTTTGCTTGATTTCCTTTCTTATATTTATATTTTCATGAAGCTTTTCCGAAAAAATTTCAGGGAAACCGCCGCCTATATATAACGCGTCGACGTCCGGAACCGACGAATCGTTAACCGGAGAAAATTTGATTATTTCGCATCCTAAATTTTCAAGGGCTTCCAGATTTTCGTTGTAATAAAAATTGAACGCGTTATCGTAAGCAAGACCTATCTTAAGCGTGTCGCGGATATTTCTCCCGCTTCTATTTTTTATGGATAAACTCCCGGAATTTTTAATGCCGGCATAAGATTTATTCGCCGTTTTAGAGATTTTCGCAATATTTTCCATGTCTATAAAGCCGCCTATCTTAATAGAGATATCGGAAATAAGGTTTTCGATTTTTTCGGAAGAAAGCGTGGACAGCAGGCCGAGATGCCTTTGCTTTATGGAGAATTCCGGATTATTGGGAATATGGCCGACGACTTTTAAGTCGGTGTAATATTTAATTGCCTTCAACAGGTTTTTTTCGTGTCTTTTGCTGTGAACCTTGTTTAAAATTATCCCTTTTATATTTACGCCTTCGTCAAATTTTTGGAATCCTAAAATCAACGGAACGACGCCCCTGTTCAACTCTCCCACGTCTATTATAAGAATAACGGGGAGCCCTAAAAGCTTTGCAAGTTCGGCGTTAGAAGATTTTCCGCGTATGTCGAAAGAATCGTGCAAACCGTGATTGCCCTCTACGATGCTGATATCGGAACCTAAAGAATGGCTCAAAAAGTGTTCTTTTATTTTATTTTTAGACATAAAATAAAAATCCAGATTGTATGTCCTTTTGCCGGAAGCTATATTAAGCCACATAGGGTCGATAAAATCGGGACCTTTTTTAAAAGCCTGTACGGATAGTCCCTTATTTTTTAACAAACGGGACAGCGCGACGGAAATAGTAGTCTTGCCTGAATTTCTTTTTACTGCGGATACGTAAATACCGTTAATACGGGTGTTTTTGTTGTTGCCCGCGGCGTCATTCATCTTGATTCCTGAGTCGTTTTATTTTTGAAATCAGGTTAAGCTTGTAAGCGGAAAGCGCATTGCCGGATACGTCTTTATTCTCTATTGAATATATTCTTTCTACCCCAAGAATAAAGAGGGCAAATTCATACTCCGCGATTTTTTCTTTTGCGAAATAGTGCTGATGAAATGCAAATTCATCGTCTTCTTCTATGATTTTGCTTATGGAAAACGCCTCGAGTTTCGCTTGCAAAGGCAGGCCGTCGAAATATTTAAGCAATTCTAAAATATTTTCTTTGCTGAGTTTAGTAATCTTTACAACATAATCAAAGTCGTAGTTAAATTTCATAAAACCAACGTTATTCCAAACCGGCCGTTTTACTTTTATACCGTAACTATATTTATTTCGCAAATTGCGTTTTAACGGCTTAAGAGATAGCCGCACGTTAAATTCCTATATTTCGCAAATTGCGTTTTAACTGGCGGAGAGAGAGGGATTCGAACCCCCGGTAAGCTTCCGCCTACAATTGATTTCGAGTCAATCGCCTTCAACCGGACTCGG
>JAJYJI010000031.1:3333-14218 GCA_021789605.1 bacterium | reverse complement strand
ATAGCCGCACGTTAAATTCCTATATTTCGCAAATTGCGTTTTAACTGGCGGAGAGAGAGGGATTCGAACCCCCGGTAAGCTTCCGCCTACAATTGATTTCGAGTCAATCGCCTTCAACCGGACTCGGCCATCTCTCCGTAAACTTTTTTAACTTTAACGCTTATTTATTTATTTAACTTATTAAATTCGTAGGTTAAATAACCGCGCGGTATCTCGCCTTTTATATGGGCAACCACGTAACCTCTTTTATTTATTAAAAAAGATTGCGGAATCTCATATATGTTGCCGTACGCTTTTTCTATAGTATAATTTGCCATTCCTACCGGATAGGTTATGATGCCGCCTCTAAAAGTCTTTATAAAATGCAAAACGTATTTTTTGCCCTGATTATTGACGGAAAGGGCTATAAGCGCAAAACCGTCTTTCTTATGAAGCCCGTAAAATTTTTCGAGCCTTGGAATTTCGTCTCTGCACGGGGGGCACCATGTAGCCCAAAAATTTACTAAAACTATCTTGCCGCGATAATCTTTAAGCGATAAAATCCTGCCGCGATAATTCAGGCTCGAAACCGAAAAAAGAGGGGCTTTAGCCTCGTTGCCCGATTTCTTTAGCTTGTAATCTTTCTTTTTAAGAAAAGAAGGAATTTTAACAATTAAAATAGAGATAAAAACGACAAATAAAATAAAAAACGCGGCTTTAAAAATCTGGACGTTCCTTCTGTTCATTCTTTGCCTCTTATTTTTGTTCCCCCGCGGCCTTCCGGCGAATATCGGCACTGCCGGCGGCGGACTCGATTCTTGCTTTTCTTGATTCTTGCTTTTCTCGATTCTTGCGAAATAAAATTTATTTTATCATAAAGACAAAATATTATCAAAAGAATATTGAAATATTTTATAAATAATTTTAAAAAATTTTTTTTTATGCTATTATTAAGTTAAAAATGAAATCCGTGTTTTATCCGGATAAAAACATACAGGGGTTTTTAATTTCATGAAAGTGAACAAAGCGGTATTCCCGGCGGCGGGTTTAGGAACGAGGCTTCTGCCCATCACGAAATCTATTCCGAAAGAAATGCTCGTCTTAGTGGATAAACCTCTTATACAGTACGGCGTGGAAGAATGTTTAAGCGCAAATATCTCCGATATAATAATTATTACCGGCCGTGGCAAAACCGCCATAGAAGATTACTTCGACAGGTCTATCGAACATGAAATCCTGCTTAAAGAAAAAGGAAAACACCACCTGCTAAAATCGGTCGATGAAATATCCAGCCGCATTAACCTTACATATACCCGGCAGAAAGAAGCCTTAGGCCTGGGGCACGCTATTTTATGCGCTCAGAATATGATAGGGGAAGAGCCGTTCGCGGTAGTCCTTAGCGACGATATTATAGATTCCGATATTCCCGTTATGAAACAGATGATAGGTATCTATAAAAATTACAGGCATTCCGTTCTGGCTGTCCAAAGAGTAAAGGACGAAGACGTTTCGAAATACGGAATAATTCAGGGAAGGGAAATAGGAAAAGGATTATACGCGGTCGAAGACCTCGTGGAGAAACCCGACCTTAGCGATGCGCCGTCCAATCTTGCCATAATAGGAAGATATATTTTGACTCAGGACATATTCGGATTCCTTAAAGATACAAAACCGGGAAAAGGCGGAGAAATTCAGCTTACCGACGCAATCAGGTCTCTTTTATCCATTCAGCCTATTTACGCCCTCGAATTCGAAGGAACGCGTTATGACGGCGGCAACAAATTGGACTTATTAAAAGCCCAAATAATTTACGGATTGAAAAATCAGGAAACGAGAAGCGGCTTAATCGACTTCATAACCTCCGAAGGTTTGATATCCGCGGCGAAAGCGCCGGGCGGCGGGGTATAATTTTATTAAGAAATTATTATGTATTTATAGTATAATATTATATAGACATCATACATGCAACTATATTCTATACATTACAGGGGAACACAAATATGAATAAAATTAAAATGAACGGCGGCTTTTTAATTCAGAGCGCCGATTCCGGCAATAACTCCAATATTAACGATATATCCATCGGCAAGGGAGGGGGGGGCATAGAACAGCAGGATTTACCCGAAGAAATTAAAATACCCGAGGTTATTCCTCTATTGCCCATAAGAGACTTAGTTCTGTTTCCTTTCATGATAATTCCGCTCTTCGTTGGAAGAGAGGCTTCCATTAAAGCCGTCGACGAAGCCTTGTCGAAAGACAGGCTGATATTATTATCCGCCCAAAAAGACATAATCGTCGAAGAACCTTCCCAGAACGATATATACGACGTAGGCGTCGTCGCAATGATTATGAAAATGCTTAAGCTTCCCGACGGAAGAGTCAAGATATTGGTTCAGGGGCTTTTAAAGGCAAAAATAGAAACCTACGTTCAGATAAAGCCTTTTTATCTCGTAAAAGTATCTAAAATTAAAGACGAAAATATAACCGAAATTACTCCCGCGGTTGACGCGCTCATGAGGAACGTAAAGGAACAGCTCGAAAAATACGTCTCTCTCGGCAGGCTTCCGTCTCAGGATATTTTAATAATATTGGAAAATATTAATAATCCCGGAAGGCTTGCCGATATCGTGGCATCCAACCTAGGCTTAAAAATAGACGAATCCCAGAAAATACTCGAAGAAAAAGACCAGATAGAAAGGCTTAAAAGAGTTAACGATATACTGGCGAGGGAAATAGAAATCCTTTCGATGCAGGCTAAAATTCAGTCTCAGGCAAAAGAAGAAATGACCAAGACCCAAAGGGATTATTTCCTTAAAGAACAGCTAAGGCAGATTAAGCAGGAGCTTGGCGAAACCGATGAAAAAACTCAGGAAATCGCTGAGTTAAGGGAAAAAATTTTAGCGGCAAAAATGCCCCCCGATGTTTCCAAAGAAGCGGAAAAACAGCTTTCCAGATTGGAAACGATGCATCAGGACGCCGCCGAGGCATCCACCATTAGGACATACCTCGAATGGCTTACCGACGTCCCGTGGTCGAAGAAAACCAAAGACAACCTCAATATAGAAACCGCCCGGAAAATATTGGACGAGGACCACTACGACCTTGAAAAAATCAAGGAAAGGATACTCGAATATCTCAGCGTCCGTAAATTAAACAAAAAAATGAAAGGACCCATACTGTGCTTTATAGGCCCCCCCGGCGTAGGCAAAACCTCTCTTGGAAAATCTATCGCTAAAGCTATGAACAGAAAGTTCATCAGGGTGTCTCTGGGAGGCGTGCACGACGAAGCCGAAATAAGGGGACACAGAAGAACGTACGTCGGGTCTCTTCCAGGAAGGATTATTCAGGGGATAAAACAGGCGGGGACAAATAATCCCGTTTTTATGATAGACGAAATAGACAAAGTAGGAACTGATTTTAGGGGCGACCCCTCTTCGGCGCTTTTGGAAGTGCTCGACCCCGAACAAAATTTTTCGTTTTCGGACCATTATCTCAACGTTCCGTTCGATTTGTCGAACGTTATGTTCGTCGCGACGGCTAACGTCGCGGATACCATTCCTTCTCCCTTAAGGGATAGAATGGAAATAATAAATCTGTCAGGATATACTCTCGAAGAAAAGGAAAAGATAGCCGAAAAATACCTTATCCCCCGGCAAATCAAAGAAAACGGGCTGAAAAAAGATTATATCGAATTCAAATCCAGCGCGGTTAAAACTATTATTTCCGGTTATACGAGGGAAGCGGGCTTAAGGAACCTCGAACGGGAAATAGGTTCCGTATGCAGAAAAATAGCAAGGCTGATAGCCGAAAACAAAATAAAAAAATATACCGTAACTGAAAAAAATCTGCGCAAATATCTAGGCACCATAAAAATCCTTCCCGACGAAGAAAGACAGAAAGACGAAATAGGCGTTGCAACCGGTCTTGCATGGACGCCGTTCGGCGGAGAAGTATTATATATAGAAACGATTCTCGTTAAGGGAAAAGGCGGGACGTCCCTTACCGGCCAGCTCGGCGACGTAATGAAAGAGTCCGCACAGGCCGCGGTCAGCTACGCAAGGTCTAAGGCAGACGAATTAGGCATAAAACCGGACACTTTCGAGAAAAACGATATTCATATACATATACCCGAAGGAGCGATACCCAAAGACGGTCCGTCCGCCGGAATTACTATGGCGACCTCGCTGATTTCGGCAATATTAAAAAAACCGGTTAGAAAGGACATAGCCATGACCGGCGAAATAACCTTAAGAGGCAACGTTCTGCCGATAGGCGGATTAAAGGAAAAATCTCTGGCGGCTTTAAGGGCGGGTATTAAAACCGTTCTTATACCGGAAAGAAACAGAAAAGACCTTGAAGAAATATCCCCGTTGGTCAAAAAAAACCTGAAATTTATACCGGTCAAACATATGGACGAAGTAATAAAATACGCGATAATAGGCGTATCGGGAGCGGATTCCGAAAAAAGCCCCGATAGTAAATCCGATAAATCGTTTAAAACGGATAAATTTAAAACAATTAAAAACAATAAGGGTGGCGGAAAAAGAAAAACTAACCGAAACAAGCTTAATAAAAAAAATTGAGCGTTTAAGCGTCGAAACCTTAAAGTTTAATAAATCGTTAATAATCGAATCCATAGGAGACGATTGCGCGGTTTTTAAAGATAAAAACCCCGTTCTCGTCAGTTCGGACGGAATAACCGAAAACGTCCACTTCGACTTTGGCCTGTACGATTTTTACGAAATTGGGAAAAAGTCCCTGCTGGTGAATTTAAGCGATATAGCCGCTATGGGTGGAGTTCCGCGCATGTTTATCCTGTCCCTTTTTATACCGGCGCGCGTTAAAGAACGGGATATCGGGCAGGTTATGGCGGGCATAATGGAAACCGCCAAAAAATACCGCGTTTCGCTTGTGGGCGGAAACATTTCCAAATCTTTCGAATTTACGATTTCAATAACTATAATAGGCGATTATAAAAATAATAACGTAATAAAAAGATATAATTCTAAAGCGGGCGACAGGATATATGTTTCGGGCGAACTCGGTAACGCATGGATGGCGTATTATCTGCGCAATAATAACGGCTCCGGGTATAAAAACAATCCGCGCATTAAATATTCCGATAAAAAACTTATAGAAAGTTTCATTAACAGATTCAAACTCCCAAAGCCGAGAATAGAACTTGGGAGAAAATTATCCGGAAAGAAGCTTGCAAATTCTTTGACGGATATAAGCGACGGACTGTCCAAAGACGTCTTTAATATTCTTGGCGCCGGTTCAAGCGGGGAAATCCGGCTTGAAGACATTCCCGTAAACGAAAATTTGAAATATATCGCCGACATTTTAAATATAAAAAATTATGCCGATAAAGCCGTTTCTTTCGGAGAAGATTATGAACTTTTGTGGTCTGCGGAACCTGGCAAGGAAGAGGCCCTGATTAAATTATCCGAAAGCATAGGAATTAAAATTAAGGAAATAGGGCGCGTAACGAACGCTAACGGGCCTTCCCGCGTAATTTTTTTGAAAAACGGCGAACCCCGCCGCCCCGAAAATTTTACGTTTAAACATTTATAAATTATGCATCTTATACTTTTTTTTCTGCTATTCGCTCTATTCCTTGTAATATCGTCCGTTTTTTCCATTTCCGAATCTTCTATATTTTCGCTGACGCAGGCCGATATAGACGAACTGAATCTTAGAAAAAAAAACAAGGTCATTTTTCTGATAAGAAACTCGTCGATATTTCTAGTCGTAATTTTAATTGGGAATATGACCGCGAACGTCATAACGGCAAGCATCGGGGCCATATTATTAAACCTGTATTTTAAGCATATCCCCGTTTTTTATTCCATCTTATCCATCTCTTTGGTCCTTATTATTCTGGCGGAAATAATCCCTAAAATAATCGCGCTCAAAAAACCGATAGAATTGTCTTTACTTGTTTCCGCCGTATTTTTCCCGGCCGTCTATTTTGCGGGATTATTTTTGGAAAAAGCAGGCCTCCACGGAAAACGGCTTCAATTAAAAAAAGACGAATCCATAACCAACGAAGAGCTAAGAACCATTATAGAAATCGGTAAAAACGAAGGGGAGATAAAAGAAAAAGAATATGAATTTATTAAAAATTTTTTAAAGCTTTCCTATCTTAAAGCTGGAAACATTATGACTAAAAAAGATAACGTCTTTGAATTAGACGTAAGCACCCCCGTTTCAACCGCCGTCGAACTCATAGAATCTAATCATTTTTCGAGAATTCCGATATATTTCAGGGAAAAAGACAACATAATAGGAATACTCCTCGCAAAAAATATTTTATCTAAGGTTTATAATAAAAGCGATGAAAAAAGGACGCTTAATTCTTTCCTGATTAAGCCTTATTTTATTCCTTCGTCTAAAAACGCGCTGGAACTTTTCAGGGAACTTCAACGGAAAAAAATTCATATGGCGGTAGTGGTCAGCGAATACGGAAAAATGGCGGGCATAGTAACCATGGAAGACTTGCTTGAAGAGATTTTTGGAGAAATAGAGGACGAATACGATGCCCAATAATTTATACCTTTACGTTATTTTGATTATCTTAGCCATATTTTTTGAAGGATTTTTCGCGGGGTCGGAGATAGGCATTATCAGCTACGATAAAATTAAGATAAAGCATAAGGAATCTAAAGGCGGCAGACTTGCAAAATTTCTGCTGTTTATGACAAAAAAACCGGAAAGCACTTTCTCTACGTCGCTGATAGGCAATAATATCGCGTACACTTCGGCGACTATTCTTGCGACCGCCGTCATATACGAATACGCAAAACCTTACACCCCTTTTATCGTTGCGATAATTCTTACGCCGTTTATGGTAATTTTCGGAGAAATTATCCCCAAGATGGTTTACAGGCGGCATGCAAACAGTCTTATGTTAAAAAGCATTCCGCTTATCAGCGCTTTTTCGGTTATATTTTTTCCCATAAATGTTATTTTTATAACCCTGTCCAAATTATTAAATTTAATTTTTAAAAGCAAGTCAAAAAACGTTTTCCTTACAAAGGACGAGCTTATAAAGGTTCTTACTATAAGCGGCAATATCGAAGAATTTAAAGAATACGATAAAAAAATAATAAAAAGAATATTCGAATTCAGTAATAAAACCGCAAAAGATATAATGATTCCGCTTATTAACGTAATAGCGCTGGACGAAAACGACGGCATCGGCAAAGCGCGGCAGATTTTCACTCAGACCAATTATTCCAGGATACCCGTTTACGAAGGCCGCATAGATAATCTATCGGGCATCGCGTTTGCTTTCGATGTTTATAACCCGGAAAACGCGGATAAAACCGCGGGAGAAATTGCAAAGCCGTTGTTATTTATACCGGAAACTTTAAAAATATCCAAGATAATGATAAAAATGCAGAAAAGCCGCCAGCAGATGGTAGCGGTTGTGGACGAATACGGAGGGGCGTCGGGAATCATAGCTTTCGAAGATATCCTCGAAGAAATAGTAGGCGAAATTAAAGACGAAACCGACGAGGAAGAGGCTATGTACAAAAAAATAGGCAAAAATACCTATTTGATTAACGCAAGGCTGACTTTAGACGAAATGTCGGAACTATTCGATATAGAGGTGATAAAACACCCGGAAGCGGATTATGAAACCATATCCGGACTTATAATGGACAGGCTCGGAAGAATACCGGTTCCGGGTGAAAAATTTACGATAGACAATATTAATTTTACCGTATCTAAATCGACTAACAAATCGATAAAAGAGGTTATATTAAACCTTTAATTTATATTTAGCATACCCAAATTTCCCAAATATGCCGATATAAGAAGCGTTATAAATGCCCGCGGCTTTAAACCGTATCCGGCGTTTATTTTACTTTAAACGGCTGCAATAATTTATATGTCTAAATTTGGAGCGTTAACGTTCGTCGAATCAATGAGAAATAGCTTTATCTATCATTTGCTTAAAAGACGTTTTGGGAGCGGCTCCTACTATCTGTTCGACAACCTTTCCCTTGTTAAACAAAATCACGGTAGGTATCCCCCTTATGCCGTATTTACCCGGAACGACCTGATTTTCGTCCACGTTGACCTTGCCTACCTTGATTACGCCGTCATAATCGGATGCAATTTCATCGACTATCGGGCCTACCGCCCTGCAAGGGGCGCACCATGCCGCCCAGAAATCTACAAGAACGGGCTTGTCCGATTTTAAAACCTCGCTGTCGAAATTTGAATCCGTAAATGCCAAAACTTTTTCTGAAGCCATTTAGTAAATCCTCCTTAAGTTAAATTTAAAAACTATATTTGAAATTTACGTTATATTTGCGTTTTTTAGTTTAATGCTTTTTTAAATAGCCGTTAAAAATTTATTTTAAGGCATTTTCGTCCGGAACGAAGACATGTTTTGATAAGTTTGCGGACGGAAATGCCTTAATTATTTAATAACCGGGCGTTTCTAATATCGCTTTACTTTATACCCCCGCCCTCTGTTCAGCCCTTAATATCAAGGAATCCGCTATTTTGTTAAAAACGGATTTCACCTCAGGATGAATATCTTTGGTCATAATCGGCTCTCCTTTATCGGATAACTCGCATATTTCTTCGACTATGGGTATCTCGCCGAGGAAATTAACGCCCAATTTTTCCGCCGCGGCTTTAGCTCCGCCGTGTTTAAATATATCGGAGCGCTTATTGCAGTGTGGACAGATAAAATAACTCATGTTTTCGACTATTCCAAAAACGGGAACATTGACTTTGTCGAACATTCCGAGGGCTTTCTTTGCGTCTATGAGGGAAATATCCTGAGGAGTCGAAACTACGACGGCAAAATTAACGGGAACGGTTTGAACTATGGTAAGCTGAATATCTCCCGTGCCGGGAGGCAGGTCAACGACGAGAAAATCTATTTCGCCCCATTCGACGTCTCTTAAAAACTGGGTTGTAACCTGCATTACCACCGGACCCCTCCATATAGCCGGAGCGTCTTCCGGTATTAAAAATCCTAAGGACATAAGTTTAATGCCGAATTTTTCTATCGGGATTATTTTATTGTTGGGCGCTACGTCAGGCCTTTTGTTTATTCCCATCATTGTGGGCACGCTGGGGCCGTACAGGTCGGCATCCAAAAGGGCTACTTTTTTTCCCTGATTAGCCAAAGAAACGGCTAAATTTACGCTGAAAGTGGATTTGCCGACGCCGCCTTTGCCGCTTGCAACGGCGATAATATTTTTTACCCCGTGAATAGGGGTTTGCTCGTCAAACGGATTTTTGCCGCCGCCGTCCTGCCCGCCTTCGTCTCCGGAAGAGCATCCGCATGAAGAACCGTGGCTATGGCCTCCTTGTCCGCCGCCGCATCCGCATGAGTCTCCCTCTTCGAAACGGCTTCCGTCGTTTGAACTTCCGCTTTCTTCCTTATAACCGCTTGAATTATTTGCATTATTTCTTTCACTCATAAAATCCTCTCAGTTTTAATTTAAATTTTGTGGTTTTGTATATGAATATATACATATTTTAATAATATCATAAATTTTCCGGCGTTTCAACCTTAAAAGCATCCATAAACGCGCTGACGGAAAATTCGGCTCTGCCGGCCCCCGCCGCGCCGTAGCCTTCCGGCACGGGCAGGCTGTATTTATATCGAAGTTCATGCCATTTAAGCAGCAGCCTGACGTAATATTCCAGCGGGGCGGACGAATTTCCGAGTTTTCCGAGTTGGCTGGTTTTCTCCGGACACCACGTGGTATATCTGGGAATAATGTTTTTCGACATAAAAAATTCGAGCCCTTCGGCCGTCGAATTTATGGCGTCGGATATGCTTTCGAATCCGAACGGTTTAGAAAGTTCGACTCCGGCGACAAAATTCGGAATTACTTTATATTCCCCGAAAACGGGCACTGCGCCCGCTATTCTTTTGACCCATTCGTCCCTGCCGATAAATTTTGACTTTCCGGGACAAATTTTTTCGAAAAGGTTTTTATCCCATACTTCGAAATTTGTGTGGTAAATATAAGCCCCCGCGCTTTTAAGCCTCTTGAGGTTTTCGGCGGTATGCGCCTGCACCACGACTTTGCTAAGCCATCTGCCGCGGAATTTTTCCTCGATTGCTTCAAGAAATCTTACGTAAAAATCTATTTCGGCGTCTCCGTTTAACCCTGCCGGGCCGATTATACTGCCGCCCGTAAGGGTATAAGCTCCCGCTTTGGAATCCTCCGAAGATTCTATTATGGACAGCGCGCTTATAATGTCTTCGACGGATTTTACGGCTGAATAGTCTTTATTTGATTTTTTCTGGTTCACATAGTTGTGATTCATGTCGCAAAAGGCGCATTCGTTATGGTTTTCGAAATACTGGCATATTCTGAATACGGCAAGATATATAAGATATCCCCATTCTATGGTCGGCGCGACGTCCCTGACGGATTTTCCGGAATCGGTTTTCTTGAGCATATATGATTTTTCGGGAGAGAAAGAAACGTCGCCCATATAGATACCGTCGAGATAAAGGCCGTATCCGTCCGACCCCCGTCCGGCTTTTATTTTATATGGAGAAGATTTATTTATCCTGACGGAAACGATTGTTCTTTTCAGATTATAAGGACCGTTTTTAACGGCGATTTCTTCGGGATATTTTTTGTTAATGACGCCGCCGCCGTTATCTACGTCGAACGAAAAGATAAAATAAGATTTGCCGGAAAAATTTTCCTCTTCGTTGACTTTTCCGAAAGAAACTCCCTGCCTTAAAATATCTTCTTTGACGATGGCCTCGGGATTAACGGAAGAACCGTATTTTTGGACGAAAAATTCCAGCTCGGCGATATGCTCTTTATTCATTTTAGCCATATGTGTTATTCTATTATATATGCGGAAAAAATTCAATTGCATAATGCATTGCAAATTAAAAGTTATT
>JAJYJI010000031.1:0-3233 GCA_021789605.1 bacterium | reverse complement strand
TAAAAGTTATTAACACAAATTAAATTTTTTCTTTACATTTATATAAGAAAATATTATAATAAAACAATAAATAATTATGTTATCCTAAATTATACAAAATTAATTTATTTATTTTTTGCTTTTATAACTTTTATATTAATATTAAAATTAGCGTATTACTTGGAGATTTCAAATGAAAACAATGCAGGCTAAACTGTATATCCTTTTTTCCATTTTTTTCTTAAGCAGGGAAAAATTATTAAAAGACGCCTTGGCAAATATATCGGGGAACTATAAAGACATAGCATATTTAACAGACATAGAATTCACCGTATTCGGATATTTTTCGTATAAATACACGCATTCGTCCGCAAAAGAAAAAAAGGAATTCGAAAAAAACGGCATAACCGTTTCCTACAAAGAATTAAACAGATTATACGTATCCACCCCCCATCTCGCTACTGTGCTGAAAAAGCTGCAGGACGAAAAACTCATCAAAAAATCCACGCTTACCGAAGATAAACGCAAAACAAATTATATTCTTCCGTATGCCGAACTTAAAAAATTTAACGAAATTAATATCGCGGCTCTTAAATTTTGCAATTTTACCGAATCCGACACCCGCATTATAGACAAATTGCTGGAAGGAACGGTTAATTTGCTGAAAAGCAACAAAATAATTAACGACGCGCAGGAAAAAAACCTCGGAGAGTTTTTATCCAAAGCCGACAATTATTATAAATTTTATTATATCGCCCTTGCATTATGGACCAGCAGGTACATGATTACCGACTTTCAGATAAAATTGATGGGGCCTTCCGAATTTCTGGTTTATTCGCTGATAATAAAATTTTATATTAAAAACGAAAAAAAGCCCATAACCACCAAAAAAGTCAAGGACGAAACCGGTCTTGCCCCTTCCATCATCAGCCAGAGTTTTAAAAAATTTATAGACGAAGAAATTATCTCCAGAAAAGAGGTTAACAAATTTAAAGTATATTTTTACGTCAACAGAAAAAATCTCGAAAAGAGGCTTGCCGGGGATACCGCCTTAATAGACGAAATCACGAAAAGTTTTAAAAAGGGGGATGAAAAAAAATTCGAAAAGTTTATCGACGATTTAAGCGCTTCCGTTACGGATAAACTGAACAGTTTGGAAATAAACAAAATATGCCGCAATAAAAAATGCGGAATGGAAATCCCTTTAATGCCCGGCCTCAGATATTGCCCATATTGCGGGGAAAGAACCTCTTAATTTTTAATTTTAATTAAATTTATTTATTTTATTTATTTAAGGGGCATGACATTTTAACCGGAATATTATATATATTTGCGTCGTATATATCGGGCAGCTTTCCCACGTCCGCAATAATCGCAAAATTTAAGGGGATAGGCGACCTCACCAAGGAAGGGAGCGGCAACCTCGGCGCGACGAACGTTTCCCGCGTCATAGGGAAAAAATTCGGTTTAATCACGTTAACGTTAGACGCCGCCAAGGGATTCTTGCCCGTATTTTTGGCTTTAAAACTGTTCCCGTCTTCCTTTCTGCTTCTGTCATTTATAATTATAGCCCCCGTGGCGGGACACTGTTATTCCGTATTTATAAAATTTAGGGGGGGGAAAGGCGTAGCTGCCGGATTGGGCGTCTTTCTGGCAATCTCTCCAGAAGCGGTATTGATAGCTCTTCTAATATTTTCGGCTATACTGTTTTCGTCCAGATACGTATCGCTTGCCTCTATAACAAGCGCCTTTTTTATGCCATTCATAATATTTTATACTACGAAAAATATTTATATATTCGGCGCGTCCTTCGTAATCGCGCTCTTAATAATATATAAACATTCGCCCAATATAAAAAAGCTTTTAAACGGCTCGGAAAACAGGATAAAAAAATAGTCCTCCGTTTTTATTGATGTTTTACCGTTACCAATCTGGAGCTTAACGCGGTAATAACGTTGTTAACTTTTACGATGGCCTGATATATGTAAATGCCGGGAGCGTTTCCGGGAATCTTTACGGAAAGAACAGTTTTATAAAAACCTTCCTTTCGGATGTCGGCTGTAGATGTGTGGGTATAAAAAATCTTCCCGTCCAGCCCTTCGAGTATTCTTGTTTCCATAACTGAAGAATTTTGTATATTTACGGTCGAGCCCAAAACGTCGTATTCCATATTTAAGTTTATGCCGCTTCCGGTTTTGACGGATTTTGGAACGGTATATATTTTAAGGTTGGATATTAAAACTCCTTTGACTTTTTTAAAATCAATTTTTACTCCGCCGCGCGGGTCGTAAATAAATTCGTTGCTGGCAAGGCTATAAGGCGCTGGGTTCATAGACACGCCCCTTATTCCCCCTTCGCGAGTGACGACGTACTTGCCGGTTGCGTAACCCACTCCGTAGCCGATGGATATTCCGGCCGCCGTTCCTATAATCGCGCCTATGGGTCCTCCGGTCAGCGCGCCTATGACGAAACCCGTACCCGCTCCGAACAGCGCTCCGGTCGTTCCGCTCGCCGCCGTCGTTCTCGACGTGGCGCATCCGCTCAGGGAATAAGCGGCGATAAAAACCGAAAGCAAAAGGACTGCAGGCATCCACAATCTATTTTTAACCCTAACGCCGAGATTTTTATTTTTTATATCCATAAAGCCTCCTTTTTAATTAATAAACTAACGTCCTGAACGATTTTTATGTAATGCAAATTATTTATATATTTATATTCCAATTTTAAAAAATAATCAATAGTTTATTCACGGCTGTTTATTCGCGGCAACGTCAATCGGCAAAAAATAAAATTATCTTGCAACGGTTATGCGGCTGTGTTAGAATTGAAAAAATCGAAATTGCGCGGCGAATTGCGCAACGGCGATAAGAGAACTCTAACAGCAAATAAATATTAAAAGAAAGGAGCAAGAATGAAAATGAAAGGAAAATTATTAATCGGGCTGTCCGCGGCCGTTTTATCCGTAGGACTCTACGGATGTTCAAAAATGGGGCAGTCCGCAAAAGCCGTCGCGACCGTGGACGGCAAACCTATAACGGTAAAACAATTTAAAAATCAAATGTCTAAGATGCCTTCGCACATTCAGTCTTTTATTAAAACTCCAGAGGGCGAAAAAAGGCTGCTTAAAAGCCTCGTTGACAGCCAGATTATAATCAACGAAGCTTTGAAAGAAGGCCTTAATAAATCTAAAGCGTATAAAAATCAGATGTCTAATTTTAGAAAATCAATCCTTATACGGCTGGTTTTAAAAAAAC
>JAJYJI010000071.1:2350-3779 GCA_021789605.1 bacterium | reverse complement strand
ACCGCAGGCTAACCGGATTATGCCCGGAACACGACGACCATAACCCGAGTTTTAACGTATTTGAATATAACGGCAAGGCTTATTATAAATGTTTTTCCTGCGGGTTTAAGGGTTCTTTGTATGATTTTACGGTAGGAGAACTTACGCCCGAGCAGAAAGAAACCTATGAGAATAATAAAAGGGTTCAAGGGGTATTATCCGAATCCTTTAAAGTTTTAAAGGATTATTTATTTACCGGCAATACGGTAGAATCCGTCTTTGCCCAAAAATACCTAACCGAAACAAGATATTTAGATTTAAGCGCCATAAAATACTGCGATATAGGTTTAATTCAAACAAGCGGAAACTATGACGAAATAGACGAATTTTTAGAGCCGTTATCAAGCGGTAAGCCGAATAAACTTGAATATTACCGCGGATATTTAGTTTTTGCTCATACGGACGCTACGGGCAATATCTGTTTACTCAGGTTCCGGAGTCCCGACGGCAATAAAGATATTAAAACGGCTAAAATAAAAGGATTTAATAACCGTCCGCACGCTTTTAATTTACAGTTAATAGGCAAGGCCGATGCCGATAAATATCCATTAACCCCGTATATTTATATAACCGAAGGCGAGTTTAATACGCTTACCTATATATCCCAGACTCATAATTACAACATATGTTCGGCTGGACCCAAAGATAACGTTAAAACGGAACTCATTAATTCGATACTGCAATTAAAATATAAGCCCGTCATAGCGTTAGACCAAGACAAAGCCGGGCAGGACAGGCTTAAAAAGTTATATCCCGAAATAAAAAATAACAAGCAGGTAATTTACTGCGAATACGGCTCAAAAGATTTTGACGATTTACTTAAAAATAAATCGGAAGACGGCGTTAACGAACAGCTTGAAAATATTAAATACTGCGAAATAGAAGAATTTGAAGGCGTTATTTTCAAAGAGCAGGTTCAAAAAGAAATTGAAATAGAAAAAAATATCGATAAGCTTATTTTAAGTAAAAGCCTTAAAGATATTTACCTTAAACATCATAATATTAATCCTCTTTATAGCCAGTGCCTTTATAATATTCCGTCCGATATTTACGATAAAATTACCGACGAGGAAGTTTTCGGCATAAAAATTCAATATCCCGCCATTTTTGCGTTAGCCGGTTCGACGGGAACCGGTAAAACCGAGTTTGCGTTAGAACTTGCGGATAATATAGCTAAACAAGAAAACCACGTTTCGATTTATTACCAATATGAAGGATCCGAAATAGACCTTTTAATCCGGGCGCAGAGAAAAAATATCAATAATCCTAATTTTTTCTATTCAACGCTCGCCGACTTTAAAAAAATAGAAAAAGATATTATTAAGTTCGCGGATAAAAAGATATTTATCGTCATAGATTATTACCAACTCTTTGCAAGGTTTTTGCAGTC
>JAJYJI010000071.1:0-2250 GCA_021789605.1 bacterium | reverse complement strand
AGAATTAAAAACTGGACTAAGGTTTTTAAATACGGCAATAAGGTTTATACGCAGGTTGGGCCTGAGAGTTTAAACATGTATGACAAGACTATTCTATTCGATATTCTGCGGGCATTCGACGACATCGAAAACAGAGAATTAAAATTAAGAAAGGATAATGATTTTTTAAAAAAGGTAGATAAAAAAAACGAAAAAGCCTTAACTTTATTAGATTTAATGGAAAAAAAGGGCAAGGAAGACGGCAAGGAAAATTTAGGGCAAGAAATCGCTCCTTATTATCTTTTTACGACGATAAAAATGAATTTCAACGAGTTTTGCCGAAAGTATGTAGGCTCGTCGAGAATGAGAAGAAACAACGTGATAGAAACCATTAAACGTTTATTATTTACGAAGACTACCTGCGAGGAAAAAATAGGAAATAATTTAAAAGAATTTGCGACGTTTCATTACCTTGTAGATTTTAGCCTGCATAACGGAGAAGCGAGCTTTACGGTATCGAAACAATTAAGAGAATCGGCTAAGAACGGACTATATATCCATTACGATATGTTTAAGTCTATTAAATCAAGTATAGGCAAGGCTCTTTATTTATTTTTTATCGGCAATAGAAATACTACGTTTTCTTATTCAACTATTAAGGACGCTATCGGGCTTACAGACGAGGATTTTCAAAACAGAGCGCTAATTAAACAAGGCTTAGAGTCTTTAAAACAAAGCCAATTCATTAAAGAGTATAGCGTAGAGACCAGGGCTAACGATATTTATTATATTTTTAAATACGGCATTATTGATAACGCTAATAAAGTCAACGAATTGCAGTCGTCAGGCAACGGCAATGTATTACAAATACAGAACTTTCAAATAGGCGTAACCGACGGCGATAAAAGCGTAACCGACGGCGATAAAAGCGTAACCGACGGCGATAAAAGCGTAACCGACGGCGATAAAAGCGTAACCGACGGCGAGCGGGGTGTTCAAGTTCTTGAATTATTTCAATAACTTACGAGGCGGTTTTTAGGGCTAAGAGTTTTTAAGAGTTCTTAAGAGCTTTAAAGAGTCTTTAAGAACTCTTAAAAAAAGAAAAACAAAAAAAGATGCTAACGCACTTTTTATTTTTCTTTTTTTAAAAAAACAAAAACAATTCGGATATATGAAATATAAAAACAATATAGAAAAAAGCATTTATTATACCGACGGCGGGTCGGGCGTCTGTGCAGTTTTGTAAATATTTCTAAAACTATATTTGTAAAAATTATAAAAACTATAAATTATGAAAACTATAAATAAAACCAAATGGCAAGTTATATCCGATACTATCAAGCTCAGGGATTACCAGCTTAAATGCTTAAACTCTATCGAAAAAGGGCTTGAAAAGCACAAATCGGTATTAATTCAGGTTCCTACCGGGGGCGGCAAAACGCTTATATTTAACGCTTACGCCTTTAATAAAACGGGTAATACGCTTGTTTTAGTCCATAGAAAAGAGCTTTTATCTCAAACCGCGGATAAATATAAAATGATAGGCGGCGCAGAGGAAAATATAGGATATATCGCTCAGGGCATTTTAGAAATAAACCGTTTAACCGTGGGAATGATGCAGACGGTTTATAAAAGCGTAGGTAAAATAAATTTTAAATATTTCGATACCGTTATAATCGACGAAGCTCATCATTCTATGGCGTCAACGTGGAGAGCCGTTATCGAAACCGCCAAAGAATCCGGATGTAAGGTTATAGGCGTAACCGCCACGCCTTTCAGGACGGACGAGCAACAGCTTAAAGATTTATACGACGAACTCGTTTTTAAACTCGATATTTCGGACCTGATTAAGGAAGGGCATTTAGTATCGGTCATCGGCAAAATGGTCTATATCGACGCCGATTATTCTAAACTGAAGACTTCGAGCAATAAATCCACGGGAGAATCCGATTACTCGGCAAAGAGCATAGAAAAAGTTTTAAACAAAGAAGAAATTAATAAGCAGGTCGTGCAAAAATGGGTAGAATTAGGCGAAGACAGAAAGACTATATTTTTTACGGTTTCCATCGAACACGCAAATGCTTTAAAATCCGAGTTTGTTAAAAATAATATTAAATCGGAATGTATATCGTCTAAATTACCCACTCAGGAAAGAAAGGATATTATCGAAAAATTTAAGAAAGGCGAAGTTAAGGTTTTAGTAAACGTCGATATTTTAACCGAAGGCTTTGACGATCCGTCCGTCCAGTGCGTAGGACTGCTCCGCCCCAC
>JAJYJI010000030.1:5997-18911 GCA_021789605.1 bacterium | reverse complement strand
TTATATATCTTGCGCCGAAAAACGACGTAAAAGTCTTTAAATCTTCTTTCAAAAGTTTAACGGCCTCGGAAACCGTCATTACTATCTGCGCAAGGTCAACTCCCGAGTCCCAAAATAAGTAAAAAAAATCTTTAAGGCTTTTTGCAGCGGCTTCGGGATGCAGACCCTCTTTTGTGATTATCATTATATCTATATCGGAATACGGACAAAGTTCAAGTTTGGAATAGCTGCCGCCCGCCATAACGCAAAAATCGTCTCCTCCGCCAATTTCCGAAAACACCTCTATAATTACGGAATCGTAAAATATGGAAATTTCTTTTGTCGTATGAAAGGAATCGAAATTTAGAAGGTCGTCCCTTAAGGCTTTATATTTCGATTTAATTCTTTCTTTTAAATCCTTTGGCGTCAAACCGCAATCCTCTTTCTTATAGGAACGAACGGTTCATTCTTCAAACCGTTACAGCCGCTTTATTCTCTTTTTTATATACAACTGCTTTATTTATCGAGTTTTTTATGCGCCGGCTTATCCGTTAGCGTTGTTTCTGGGATGAAACTTGATATGCTGTTCTTTTAAATGGGTTATATCCGTGTGAGTATAAATTTCCGTGGTTGATATGCTGGAATGGCCGAGCATCTGCTGAATCGACCTTAAGTCTGCCCCTCCCTCCAGAAGATGAGTCGCAAATGTATGCCTTAGCATATGAGGGGTTATATTTTTATCTAATTTCGCAAGAACCGCGGCTCTTTTAATTATCTTCCATAAGCCCTGCCTTGTAAAAGGTAGGCCTCTCAACGTAATAAATAAGTATCCTTTGACGGATTTAATTTTATCTAACTTTTGCCTTGCCTGCAGATACAGCTTTAAGATATCTTTAAAATGAATGCCGAACGGCACTATTCTTTCTTTTGAGCCTTTGCCCCTAACTCTTATGAAATTCATATCGAAATTAAAATTTTCGAGTTTTATATCCGCAAGCTCCGAAATTCTTAAACCGCTTGAATACAAAAGCTCCAATATCGCTTTATTTCTGATATTTTCGAAATCTGCCCCGCCTTTGCCATGTTTTTTAAAATCGACCGATAAGATTCTTTTAATCTCTTCCTTCGTTAAAAAATCCGGTAATTTTTTTGCCACGAAAGGATATTCTATATCTCTGAATGGAAATTCGCTTATTATTCTGCGTTTGAATAAAAACTTATAAAATCCCTTAACGGACGAATAAAATCTTGCCCTTGTCTTTCCGTTTAGTCCATCTTCAGCCAGATAACCCAAAAAATCTTGAAAAAACATGGGCGGCAAAGTTTTAAAATCGGCTTTTTCGACAGCCGCATATTTATAAAATTTCATTAAGTCCAAGTAATAAGAAGAAACCGTATTAATGCTTAAACCTCTTTCTATTTTCAAAAATGAAATATATTCCTCTATTAAACTCTCGCATTCGTCTTTTTTCAAATGAGCCGTTTTCGATATGCCGTTTTTTTCTTTCATTCCGTTATTTAAGTATTTTATTTAAAAAATTATATATATATCCGAAATCCAGCATTTTAAATTCAAATCGGCCTATTTCTTTAATCAAAACAAATTTAATGGATTTATCGTCAACTTTTTTATCTGATTTCATTGCGTTTATAAACTGTTCCGGAGTAAATGCGGGAATTTCGGCCGGCAGTCCGGAGTTTTCGATTATCGTTTTGACCCTGTTTACCGATTCATCGCTCGACGCGCCTAACTCTTTTGAAATCATCGCGGCAAAAACCATTCCTATCGCAACCGCCTCGCCGTGTTTTATATTTTCGTAATTATACAAAGTTTCGACAGCATGCCCAAGGCTGTGGCCGAAATTTAAAACCGACCGGAGGCCGGCTTCTTTCTCGTCTTTATTTACTACGCCGGCTTTTATCAGGCATGACTTTTCTATTATATGCGCAAGGCTGTTTTTATCGTAAGACAATATGGATTTGTAATTATGTTCGAGATAAGAAAAAAAATTCTTGTCCAGCACGGCGCCGTATTTGATAACTTCTGAAAACCCGTTTGCAAGCTCTCTTTTATCTAAACTATTAAGAAAATCTGCGTCTATTAGAACGGCTTTTGGCTGATAGAAAGCCCCTATAAGGTTTTTACCGCCGGCATGGTCTATGCCCGTCTTTCCGCCCACGCTCGAATCGACGTCGGCAAGCAGTGTAGTCGGAATCTGTATAAAATTTATGCCCCTTAAATACGTAGCGGCCGCATATCCGGCTATGTCGCCCACGACGCCGCCCCCAAAAGCGATTATAAAATCTGACCTTTCAACCCTTTTTTCTACTAATCCGTCGTAAAGGTAGGAAAGATATTTTAGGCTTTTGGTCGTTTCGCCGTCCGGCAGCGTAAAAAAAACTGTATTAACGCCTGCGCCTTCCAAAAAATCCCTAAGAACGGAACCGTAAAGTCTTTCGACGGTTCCGCAAGTAATAACGAATGCGCGGCCGCGGTCTTTTATGCCGGAAGACTTTAAAAAGTCCGCAATTCCGCCGCCGGGTCCTGCCCCGGCTCCGCGGCATATAACGCCCGAGCCTATTAGTATCGGATAGCTATCGTCTTTAATCGAATTGCTTAAATCCACTAAGATTTTTTTAATCGGCAATATATTCTCCGTCTATAAAGTATTCTTTGGTTTATTTAATATATTTTATCATATTATCGCCCCTTGTTATCAATTAAATAATTAATTAATATTATGAATTATTGTCCTTAGTTTTAACTATATGCGCAAATCCATATTAAAAAATTAACAGCATTAGGATATACATATATGCCCCGAACATAACCCCGGCCTTAGAAAAATATTTAAAAATAGAAATGCTATAAATGTAAGTGTTTTATTGCGGCAAAGAATGGAATGAAATGAAATTCATTGTATTTGATATGCGCCGCAACCTGCGCCGCATTAAAAAAAATGCCCGCCTTTTAAGGCGGGCATTGTCTACGGAGTGTAGAGAGAGAAAAGTCTTAATTAATTTAAAATGCTATTCTGGCCTGAAGGAAATAAGCGTTGGTCTGTCCCATCCATTGGCCGTAATCTAAATATTCGGATGAAGAGGACGATAAATCCCTGTAATCCTTCGCATAAAGGAATTGATAATTCTGCCAGTCTGCGGTTAAAGTAATATGGCTGTTCAGGTGATACGCCACGCCTATTACGCCTCTTTGAGAATCGTAAGGGTTTCCCGAAGAAATATTAGTTCCTATCTTATTAACCCAAAAAGCGGTTGAAGGGTCGGAATAGTAGAATCTCTGGATAAGTCCAAACACGCCGAATTTGCTGTTCGGAATATTATAATATCCGAATGCGTCGTAGCCGTGCTCGGTGTTGTGCTGGTAAGCGTCTAAGGCTCCCAAGTCCGCGGCAAATGCGGGATAGGAAGCTCCGGCGGCATTACACGTATAATTTCCGCCCATAATTCCGCACCAGCTTCCGGCATCCTGGCTTATGGAACCCGCGCCGCTTGCATAACCGCCGGCCAAGGCGTTTAGGCCGTAGTCGAACTGAAGCGCTATCAAGCCGTTAGGATTTTTGTAATCAAGCACTGCGGAAGCCCTGGCGGTAGGATTGTCGTTATTGCCTAATACGCCGAAATTACCTTCGAAATTATTTGACTGCGACCATGCGTAATATCCGCTTATGCCGAGGCCGTTAAGACTTGAATCGGCTCCCATTGGATAAAAAGATACCCTTGCTTGAGGAGATTTCTGGTCGACGTCTTCGTTCTGATGAAAAGTTGCGTTGTCGAAAAATCCGGCATTATAAGCCATATAAATTTCTCCGTCAAATCTTAATTTACCGGAAACGCCCAAACCTGCCTGCGTGGAAGTTACGCCTAAAACGCCCCACGGCGTTCTTTCCGCGACGTGATATCCAAGCATTCCGTCTTCCCATGCGACCATAGGAGTCGGAAACTGACCCGCCTTAAGATTTACGGTTAATCCGTTTGCGTCATAAACATGGTTAAATTGTAAAAATGCATATTTAAGCCTGAAATATTCATTGCCGGAAGTAAAACCCGAAGAAGAACTGGAGCTTCCAGAATTATTAGATTTATTAATGTTAGGGGTAACCTTTAAAAACCAATTGTCCTGATGATACAGGAAAATCAAATATGCCCTGTTTACGTTAAAAGCGTTATAACCGTTGTTTCCAGGACCGGCAGGATTCTCCTGAAGCTGCAGCGCCGGAGAAAAACCGGTCTGAGTATAATATCCGTAACCCATATAAACTAAGGTGCCTAACGTAATATGCTTCGTCCACGCCGGAAGAGTTTCGCCTTTAACGGTTTCCAGCGAAGCCTCTAATTTCTTTTCCGTGGCTTTTAGATTTTTAATCTGTTGAGACGTCTTGCCTGCGTTTGGATTTAACAGCTGGTTTACCACGCTCTGTCCTACCTTTACTCTTCCTGGTCCGGGCGTTAAAAATATCTCTCCGGTGTTAGGGTTTTCGTAAAGAGCGGCTCCAGATGCATAAGACGCCTTTGCCCCTCCGAACGCAAACATTAATGCCAGCGCCGCAGCTAAGACAAAAACAAAAGTCGAAAGCGGGTTTAGCCCTGCCGTCTTTTTTGTCTTGCAAAGTTTGTTCATAACTTCCTCCTTTTTAGTTTGATTTGTTTTAAATCTGAATTCTATATAAATAAAATACGTATAAACTGTTTTTTTTCGGCATCTTTATTATTATTTTAGCAAACGAATGTTACAAGATTATTACAATTAAGTTAAATTTATGTTACAAATTTACGGTGCATCGTTTATTGCCGAGGCTATGAATCGGCAGCGAGTTAAAATCCCTTTGCTCGCAACGGATAAAACTTTTCATGAGCATTGCTGCCTGAACGTAAAACGGCGAACCGCCTCTTTGAATCACCTCTTCGGCAAACAGGTTTATCCAGTTTCCGATAAATTCGTTAAAAAAGTAAAATTCTTCGCTCACTATTTCGCTTAACGGAGGCCGTTCTTTAACCTGTTCCGCAGGATGTTTTTCCTCGAAGCTTATCAGCGCAGCCATAAAACCTAGAATATACGCAATATGGTCCGCCCTTTTCGAAGTAACCCAGCTTTCGTCTTTAGGCGTGAAATTCAAAGATTTAAACATAATTTCCAATTTCTCGGCGCGTGTAACATCCCCGCCTTTGACGTCTATATCTGCGTTGCTTCCGCCGGACGTTTTCGATGTATTGCCGAGATAGTAACCGATATACGGCGGTATAAATTTATCGTTCAGCGGAATTATAAACAGTCTTTCAAAATCGCTTTGCGCTTCAGATAATTTATCTTTATCGGAAACGATATCCCTTGCGTTTTCTTTCAGGCTTTCGGCCGTATCCGAATCTTCGCAAACCCCGCCTATTATATCCGTTATATCTTTGGATACAAGGCTTTCCAGAAATTCCCTATCGGCTTTTCTTGCGAAAATTCTGGAAAAGAGATTATAAATCATGCTTCTGTATTTTGAAAGATTAATAAAATTATCTAAATTTACGGATTCTTCCTCGCATATCGGCCCGATAATATTTTTCTCCTTTTTAAATAATAACGATATGATAAACCTTTGCTATATTATTCTTTTTTTGTATAAAATTTTTATCAGTTATTTTATTAACTATTTATATCTTGTTTATAAACCGTTTAATTTTATTGCATTTTTATTTTTATCACGAAAAGAAATTATATTAAATAATATAAAATATGATTTTTGTAGGAAAAAATCTGAATATTTCTAAGATAAAATACTATCGCGAAAAGCAGATAAAACCCGATTTTTATTTTTATTTTATAATTTATGAAATATATGAAATATTTTCTATTTTTTTAAAAGCATAAGCTTAAAAAAAATTAAATCGACGAGGTCGGACTTGCTTATAAGATTCAATTTCTCCATTCCTTTCAAGCGATGCGTAGCTACCGTCTTTTCGCTGATGAAAAGTTTTGCTCCTATCTCTTTGTTCGAGAAACCTTTTGCGACGAATATAAGGACTTCCCGCTCCCTCGAGCTTAATCCGTTCCATGCCAGACTTTCGGGAGTGCTTAACTGGCCGCTATGATATTCGCTATTTCTTTTATATTTATTGACTAAATCTTTTACTAAAGAGGGATGGATATATATCTCGCCCCTCGCTACCGTCCTTATGGAATAAATCAGGTCGTTTTCCACCGCTTTCTTTGGCAAATAACCGGAGGCGCCGTTATCGATAGCCCTTTGGACATACTGCCTGTCTTCATACATTGTTAGAATAAGTATCTTCGAGCCTTCAGACTCGCTTTTAAGCTTGGCTATAATATCCAATCCGTTGGTTTTAGGCAAAGAAATATCGAGAACCGTTACGTCAGGCTTATTTGCCCTAACGGTTTCTATAGCCGATTCCGCATCTTTTGCCGTTCCTACTACCTGCAAATCCTTCTGTCCTCCGATTATCATTTTCAAACCGGAAACCATAAGAAAATGGTCGTCTATCAGAACTATCGTCGTCATCTATTCTCTTATACCCGTTCAAAACGCTTTTAAATAAATTCGCACGGAATCCAAAACTTTACCGTAGTTCCCCTGCCGGCGTTAGATTCTATTTCCAAATTGCCGCCTAAAAGTTTTGCCCTTTCTATCATTCCGAAAATTCCAAGACTTTCTTTTTTAATAATATCATATTTGAAGCCGATTCCATAATCTTCTATAACCCCCGTAATTTTTCCTTCCGATTCTTCGAGCGATATTTTGGCATAATTGGTTTGCGAATGAAGTATGACGTTAGACAGCGATTCCTGGACTATTCTGTACAAATTAACCTCGATATTGGGGCTGAACCTTTTGTCGCGCAGATTGCCCGGATAAAAATCTATTATATAACCGGAATTTTTTTTGTTAATGTCGTCGATATAGCCCGATACGGCGCAAACTAAACCCATCTCATCCAATATTCCCGGCATCAGGCTTTTGGCTATATCGCGGACTATATCCAGAGCTTTCGTCAATTCTTCGCCAATTTGAATTATGCTTCCTTTAGATTCTTCAAAGTCGTCCAAATTTTTAAGCAGGCCTATTCTTATCTTAATATAGGCAAGCATCTGGGCAAATTGGTCGTGGAGGTCTCTTGCTATCCTTTTTCTTTCCTCTTCCTGCGCCTTTATCACATTTGTAATGAAGCTTTTCCTCAGATTATCGTTTTCAACCCTTTCGTCGTTTGCTTTTTTTAAACTATCGACCATTTTGTTGAAATCCCTTGCGAGCATTCCAATTTCATCGTCTCTTTTAATATCTAATTTTACGTCGTAACTTCCGCTTTTTACTTTATTAAAAGCTTCAGATAGTTTAACTATCGGGGTCATAACCCACCATGCTATAGAACTTGAAAAGATAACGGCTAAAATGTCCGCCAATATTATAACCAACAATATCGATTTTATAAGCGAATAAAGAAATACGTCCGACCTTTTAGACGAAATTCCGACTCTTACGATGCCTAAGCTTCCCTTTAAAACCGGCGCGGACGTGTCATACACGATGCCCTTTGTAGTATTAATTTTAACGGTGGACAAAAGCTTTGGGTTAGAATCGTTTGCTTTCAGTAAATCCGCCGGAAATGCGCCGTTAAAAGTCGAAGCTATCACCTCTCCTTTTTTATTTTGAATAAAAGCGTAAATTACGTCGGGGTCGCTTATAAGCGAACTTTTTAATAATTTGCTCAGGGCGTAAATATTGTTCTCGAGAATATAGTTAATGGACTGTGAAGATAATTGCTTGCCGATAGTCCTGCTCATTAATCTTAGCTGCAGGTTATTTTGCTGCGAAAAATCTTTATTGATAAAATATATTACCGGCAAGCCGAGCAAAAGCGTAGCGAATATTACGAGCCCTATGACTTTAATCCTTAAAGAAACGTTGTAAAATTTTTTCAGGATTAAAACGAACGAAGAAACCAAAGAAAATCTATTCATATCTCTTAGCATCGGGAACGTCAAAAGCGTCGATATTGAGACCCTTCAAAATTAATCTTCCTTTTGGATTTTTAGACATATTCAATAGAATTTCCTTTATTTTATTCCTCAGTTTTTTATTCGTCCCGTTTGGCATAACTACCGGAGGGATAGGAAATAAAGGGGATTTTAAAATGATTTTAGTATGCCGCCTGACGTTTTTATATCTTTTGTATGTATAAAAGTAAACGATGGAATCGACGGATGCTCCGTCCGCAATCCCTGCCGCGACGGCTTTGATGGAATCTGTATGATTATATGTAAACATCACCCGTTTAAAATATTTTTTGGGAACTATTCCGTAATCCTTAAAAAAACTCATCGGGTATTCATAACCTGTATTCGATAGAGGTTCCGTGAACGCAAAAACTTTTCCCTTTAAATCGCTAACTGAAAAAATTTTTGACGGTTTATGTACAATAATATAAGCTCTGTAGGTTTTTTTCCCGTCTATAACCGGAACGGCTATTATTTTTACCTTGTTTTTTAATCCCCCGTATATATATGCTCCGGTGCAGATAAAAGCCATATCGATTTTATTATTTATCAGCAGATTGTTAACTGCAGAATACGTGCGTTTCTGGACAATCTTCACCCGCATATTAAGAGCCAGTTGAAGATATTCAGCAAAAGGCTTATAGGCGTTTATGTTTGCGACCGGAGACATCATGGAAGCTACGGCAAGTTTAAATGATTTTCGCCTTTTTAACTGTTTGCCGGTTGGACCGAACCGGGGGAACTTGTTCATTTGAGGCAAAGGGGATAATTTATTTAGATTTATTACATTCTTTGCCCGTCCGCCGAAATTCGCCTTATAATAAGACTTATACGTTATAAGCAGTAATCCGGCGGCTATTGCCGCAGCCGCTAAAATAAAAAATATCGATTTTTTTTTCGTCATGTAAAAAATGTGCAAAAAAATTTAACATTCAGCCTAAATAATAGTATATAATAATTTGCAAAACATTTTAATAAATTTTTAATAAATAATTTGCATAATTATATAATAAATTCAAAACCTTGAATATATCCGGTTTAATCGCAGCAAAAAAAACTTTGGCCGAAAATAAACCCCTCAAAGCCCTCGGAATCGTATTCGGCGATATAGGAACGAGCCCTATATACACCATAGCCGTTATTTTTGCCTATCTTAAAGTTACAAGCGAAAACGTTTTAGGCGTAGTTTCCCTCATAATATGGACTATTACCCTTTTAGTCACCGCGCAGTATGTATGGTTCGCCATGGGTATAAGCGAAAGAAACGAAGGGGGCACTATAATACTTAAAAACATAGTGCAAAAATACGTGAAGTCTGCGAGAGAAATAGCATTTATAACCGTTATATCATACATAGCCCTGTCTCTCCTTATAGGCGACTCGGTCATTACCCCCGCCATAAGTATTCTTAGCGCGGTCGAGGGCGCGAGCCTTATTCCTTTTTTCAAAAATATAACCACAGATTCCGTTATTTTTATATCAATTATAATTACCGCCTGTTTATTCTGGTATCAGCATAAAGGCACGGAAAAAGTGGCAAAAATATTCAGTCCGGTTATGCTTTTGTGGTTTATCGCGATAGGCGTTTCTGGCTTTATGTCGCTAATTTACGCTCCGGAAATATTATCAAAAGTTATAAATCCCTTTTATGCCTTAAGATTCGTATTTAGCGAAAATATTCCTGTGAGCCGCATAATCACCCACGGAATCGTTTCCTTATTCATTTTATCCGACGTAATATTATCGGCTACGGGAGGAGAAGCCCTGTATGCCGATATGGGTCACATCGGCAGGGAACCCATAACGAAAGCATGGATTTTCGTATTTATTATGCTTATCCTTAATTATATGGGGCAGGGAGCTTTCCTGCTTTCGCACAAGACCGATACGAACACTTTTTTTCAAATGCTTTACTATCAATCGCACCTGTTATATATTCCCGCGCTTATTTTAAGCATTATGGCGACCGTTATAGCTTCGCAGGCCGTTATAAGCGGAATATTTTCCATAGTTTACCAGCTTATAAACAACAGAATCATCCCATTATTAAAAATTAATTATAATTCAAGCGAGATTCAATCGCAGATATATATAAGTTTTGCAAACTGGTTTCTATTTATAAGCGTCTTATCGGCGATAATAATATTCAGGACGTCCAATAATCTTGCAATGGCCTACGGCCTTGCGGTCAGCGGAACCATGACTTTTACCGGCATTCTTATTAATATTCATTTTTTTCACAAAAAAAGATTTTTTTTACTGTTTATTTCGCTTATAACCACGTTCGCCGATATTATGTTTCTGGCTTCTAACCTTTTGTATAAAACACTGCAGGGGGGATATTTTGCGTTAATAATAGCCGCGATTCCTTTTATAGGAATAATGATATATACCAAAGGACAGAAAAAACTGCACGGCATATATAGAATGACCGATTTAAAAATATTCTTAAAAGATTATGAAACCCGCTATAAAGATTATTCCAAGTTATCCGGAATATCCCTCTTTTTTGCAAGCCTTTCGGACAGGGTATCGCCGTATATCGTTAAAACAATGCTCGATAACAATATAATTTATGAAAAAAATATATTTGTTTCCATAGAAAGGACTGAAAAACCTTACGAAATAGATACGGAGTTAAAAGACGGGATAGCTTCCGGACTGAGCCAGTTCATAATAAAAGCGGGCTATTCAGAAGTCGTCGACGTCGAAGCCGCATTAAAAAAATACGGCATAGACGAAACCGTAATTTTTTACGGCTTTGAAGAAATCGTAAGCAATAACGTATTCTGGAAAATATTCGCGTTAATCAAAAAATTGTCTCCTTCGTTCGTTAGGTTTTACAATCTTCCTGCCGAAAAAGTCCACGGCGTTATGGTAAGGGTCGAGATGTAAAAGATTTAAATTTATAATGCCTGTAAATAAGCACCGCTATTGAAATCAGAACCACGAACATGCTTAAAACCTGCGAAACCCTTATGCTGTTTCCGAGCCATAAACTGTCCATTCTTGTTCCTTCGGTAAAAAATCTCGTAATACCGTACCATATTAAATAGCCTATTAATATTTTTCCTGAAACTTCCGGCTTTTTTCTGGAAAGCCACATCAAAAAAACAAACCCTATAAAATCCGGCATGGACTCAAAAAAGAACGAAGGTTCAAAGTGGGAATACATCGTCAGGCTTTTTGGATAAGCCTGCTGGAAAGGATAACCCCATAATCCAAATATTAAATGTTTCGGGGTATAGGCGTTGACCGGACGAAGCCCCGCGGCTATTGGAAGCCCCCATTTAACCGGATAACCGAAAGCCTGCTGGTCTATAAAGTTTCCCCATCTGCCTATAGCCTGGCCTAAAAGGAGGCTTGGCGCAAATATGTCTATATAAAGCCATATATTTAATTTTTTTATCCGCGTATAAAGATAAAGCGTCAGAAGTCCCCCGATTTCACCTCCGTATATGGCAAGTCCGCCCTGCCATATATAAAACATACTCATAGGATTATTTGCGTAATACCCCCATGCAAATATCACGTAATAAAGGCGGGCGAATATAATCGAAACGGGTATGGCAAAAACCATAATATTAATTATGTTTTCGGGGTCTTCGTTCCACGATTTCGCCCTGAAATATGCTATGGCAATACCGAGCATAAAGCCGATTCCTATTAATATGCCGTACCAGTGAACGGGAAGAGGGCCTATTAATACTATGGGATTGGGGGGATACCAGTTATTAAAATTAAGCATGCTCTCGATTTTTATATTTTTATATATTATTTAAGAAAATAAACATAAAGTCAATTTTATAACTAATTTTAGATAAAATAATTATTTTTTATCTTTTTAGCTTATAATTCATTATATTTATTTAATTATTAATTTATTATTTGATATCTTTAGCAAAAGCGTAAGTTCTTTCAAAATATCCGTCAAATATGCTGTTTATAGTTACTTTTCCCGCCTCGGAATTTTCTTGAATAAATTTTCCGCTGCCTATATATATGCCGACATGCGAAATATAGCTGGCATACGTTCTAAAAAAAAGCAGGTCGCCGGGTTCCAGCCTGTCTTTAGGAACATATTTGCCCAACCTTGCCTGTTCGGCGGCGGTTCTTGGAAGCTTGATATCCAGCTTCAGGAAAACGCGCTGGACGAATCCGGAACAGTCCATGCCAGCGCCGTTAGTGCCGCCCCATAAATATGGAACGCCTCTGTACCTGTACGCAACATTTACTATTTTTTTGCCCAGACTGTAATGTTTCCGTTTTTTAATTTTGCAGTTATCGCCGTTATCGCCGTTTAAAGCTTCATGCGCCGCAACTCTATAATTCTTGTTGCCGTAATAATTATATTTTTTATTATTTCCGCCCGCGTTATTTTGACCGTAACCTCTATTTAATGCAGTTTTAAAAGTACCGCCGCCGTCTTCGGGCACGATAAGAACCGCGCCCTGCCTGATTACGTTAGAATAAAGCCGGTTCAGTTTTTTTAGTTCGGCGACAGAAGTTCCGTATTTCTGGGCTATTACGGAAAGAGTGTCTCCGAACTGAACCGTATAATGCGCTAATTTCGGCGCAGGACGCCGTTCCGCGCGGCGGCCGTAACCGCCGGAAGGCACCTTAAGCCTTTCTCCCGGATATATGGTATAGTTATGAAGCCTGTTTAAAGACATTATGGATGCCACGGTAGTATCGTGGGAAGAAGCAATCTGGCCAAGCGTAGCCCCCGGCCTGACGGTGACATAAACGTGCCCGCGGGAATAAGTTCCGTTTTCCTGAACGCCTCCGGACGGCACGATAAGAACCGCGCCCTGCCTGATTACGTTAGAATAAAGCCGGTTCAGTTTTTTTAGTTCGGCGACAGAAGTTCCGTATTTCTGGGCTATTACGGAAAGAGTGTCTCCGAACTGAACCGTAT
>JAJYJI010000030.1:0-5987 GCA_021789605.1 bacterium | reverse complement strand
GGCACGATAAGAACCGCGCCCTGCCTGATTACGTTAGAATAAAGCCGGTTCAGTTTTTTTAGTTCGGCGACAGAAGTTCCGTATTTCTGGGCTATTACGGAAAGAGTGTCTCCGAACTGAACCGTATAATGCGCTAATTTCGGCGCAGGACGCCGTTCCGCGCGGCGGCCGTAACCGCCGGAAGGCACCTTAAGCCTTTCTCCCGGATATATGGTATAGTTATGAAGCCTGTTTAAAGACATTATGGATGCCACGGTAGTATCGTGGGAAGAAGCAATCTGGCCAAGCGTAGCCCCCGGCCTGACGGTGACGATATTAAGATATGAATAAGCATTAGAATTTATAATGAAAAGTATTGTAAAAAAAATAAATAATAACAATACTTTTTTCATATAAACCTCTTTTATTAATTATATAAAATTATATAGCTTATATAGTTTTATATAATATAAATTATTTATTTATGCGCATGCCCAGAGCTATCTTGCTTATTAAAATATAAATAAACGAAAGCGGATATTTATAATAAAGTATATTACTATAACATATTTAACGATGTCAAGGGATATCGGTAAATATCTGTAAAATATTTTTAATTTTAATTTATAAAATTCCTATATTGCACGATTTATCCCCGCATTTAAAAACTAACGGTTTTTTAACCCTGCCGTATTCAACGGCGGCATTCCTGATTTCTTCGAAAATCGTCATGTCCGTTTTATTGTATCCGCGTGGATTATTATAGCCTTCTATTATATCTTTATTATATACGTCGATAAAAATATTAAAAGAATTAAAATTTGCTCTTGCTTTATCGCCGCTTTTAATATCGTTAATCTTCTCGAAATAATCGGAAATCTTGCCGTCGCCGAATTGACCGGCTACTATATTTACGTTAGCCCTCAAAGTATAATAAACCAAGCTTATTAAATAACCGGAAGCATTGTGTTTTAGCATATCGGCTTCATTTATAAAATATTCGAAAGATTTTAATATAACGTTTTTAAACTGAACCTCGCCGGTAAGAATATGCAGTTTGGACATCGCAAGCAGCGCAATTGAATTTTGGGAGTATCCGCCGTAATCCGTTATGTTCTTTTCCTTGTAACTAAGAAATCCGATTTTTGAACTCTTTGTCGTATGTTTTATATCGAAAAATCCTCCTTTATCGCCGTCGTAATAGTTTTTTATGATATATTCGGCTATTTTTTTTGCATAGACAAGATACATAGGTTTAGCCGTAACTTCAAATAGCCCGATTAAAGCAAGAACCATATAAGCGTTATCTTCTAAAATAGAACCTCCGGGCTCTCCTGTAAACCTTCCTATATCGCCGTTTTTTTCGAAGATGTCTAAAAAAGGCTTGATGGATTTTTCGGTTATATTGCTCAATTTTTGCCTATTTGCATCGAAAGGGCTAAAAATCTTGCTTAATTCGGTAATGGAATAAACGATATTTCCGTTAACGGAAGAATATTTAATTTTATCCGTAAAAGGTTTTTTTCTTTTATCCCTGTATAGTTTAAGTTTTTTAACAAAATTATCGTAAAGTTTGCCGTTTAACGTTTCTGCCGGAGCTCCTATGTATAAGACGTTCGGAAAAATATCCGCTACCGGAAAGGAGGCTTTACCGGCAAAATTTCTACCGGCAAAACCCTGTATTGCGTCTTCAGTATGCATCCTTCCTTCTTTGCCCGCGTTGAATAACCTTAAGGCAGCGACAAGCTCATTCCTGCCGGGAAATACCTCTTTTAATTCTTCATAAGTCCATGTATAAAATCTTCCGTCGTCGTTATCCCCTATATCGGCGTCGATGCTTGCGTAAAAACCTCCGTTAATCCCGTCATATAATTCTCCGGTTATAAAATCGAGCGTTTTATTGATGACGTTTAATAAAACTTTATCGCCGGTTAATCTAAAATAATAAGAGTACAATTTCAACGCATACGCATTAATCTCGGAAAGTTTTTCGAAATGCGGAATTATCCATTTCTTATCCGTGGAATACCTGTGAAAACCTCCTCCAACGTGATCGAACACGCCCCCGCAAATAATTTTTTTTAACGTAAAATTGCCTTTCGATAGAGAGTCCCTGTCCCTGTTTGCTATGTAATCCCACAAAAGAAGTTCGACGGCGGAAAAATAAAAAAATTTGGGTGATTCGTCCATCCCTCCGTTTTCCGCGTCGAAATGAAGCTTAAATTCAAGCGCGCCTTCGTTTATAAATCTTTTTACATAATCTATATTTAAAGAATTATCTCTTTTAATTGCATCGTTGATTCTTTTGATATTTATGTTGAATATAGAAAATTTATTGGAACTGTCCGAAATTTTTTTAAAAAAATCGGCGCTCTGCGCAAAAATAGCTTCTTTGTTTTCCTTGTAATATTTCGCAATCTCGGTTAAAACGGATTTATATGAAGGGAGTCCGCGTATTGATTCTGCCGGAAAATACGTTCCTCCGTAAAAAAAATACCCTTCGTACGTCAAAAAAGCGGTCAGCGGCCATCCGCCGCCTCCGGAAAAAACGGAAACGGCCTTTTGATATCTTAAATCTATATCCGGCCTTTCGTCTTTATCTACTTTGACCGCTATATAGTTTTCATTTATTACGGCTGCCGTTTCCTCATTATCATAAGATTCGGAATCCATTACATGACACCAGTGGCACCATACCGCTCCGATATCGAGAAGCACGGGCGAGTCTTTTTCCTTAGCTTTTTCGAAAGCCTCGGCGCACCATGGATACCAGTTTACAGGCTGATGAACGGCCGATTTCAAATACGAGCTTTTTTCGCTTTTTAAATTATTCATGCGGAATTGTATTTATTTTCGCAAATTTCTTTTTCTTTATTTTTATTATAGTAGGTTCAAGAGTATATATGATTTTATTTTCATGGAATATGCCCGGAAACGCACGCATTTATATGGCTTATCATAGAATATAAAACATAAAACATAAAGACCGCTTAATATTGGAATTCAATATGGAAATTCCTTGCTGAAAATTCCTTAATAAATAGTTAATAAATCTATATTTGGAATAACCGGTACGGTATCGGGGAAAATTAATCTGATTCCTTTTTATATACCGCATTATAAGCATCTTCAGGAGCAAGCCTTCCGTGAACAACTGCCCTCACGGCTTTAATCATGCCTATCGGATTTTCTGATTGAAATATATTCCTTCCCATATCTACTCCTGCCGCTCCGTGTTTTACGGCATTATATGCAAGCTCTAAAACCTCCCGTTCGCCGGTCTTCTTTCCTCCTGCGACGACCACTGGAACGGGGCATGTTTCTACGACTTTTTCAAAATCTTCGCAATAATAAGTTTTAACTATGTTTGCGCCGGTCTCCGCGGCAATTCTGACGGCTAAAGACAAATATCGGGCATCCCTCGCCATCTCCCTGCCGACCGCCGTCACCGCAAGTATAGGGATGCCGTATTTATAGCCTTTATCGACTAATCTGGACAAATTAACTATTCCCTGTTTTTCGTTTTTTGAACCCACAAATACCGACAATGCTATGGCGCTTGCGTTTAATCTTATCGCGTCGTCCATGGAAACGGTAATATCCTCGTCCGAAAGGTCGTCTTTTAATATGCTGGTACCGCCGCTGGCGCGTAAAATAACGGGAATATCGATGCCGGCGTCTATCTGCGACCTTAATATCCCTCTCGTGAGCATCAGCGAATCCGCGTAACCTAAAAGCGGCGTAATAGACCTGTTAATATTTTCTAATCCTCCCGTAGGACCCATGAAATAGCCATGGTCGATAGCAAGCATAACGGTTTTCCCGTCTTCGGGCTTAATAATCCTTGCAAGCCTGTTTTTCATTCCGAAATCCATAAGCCGGTTCCTCCATAATTTTTCCGTTTCACTTTATTATAAAATTTATTAAAAACATATGACGCTGTCGTATTTGAAAATATTATCTATCAATACGCCGTAATCGGTATCGCCTTCGTAAAGGTTCGCCAACGTTATCTCGTTTCCTTCCAAAATCTGCGCATCCATAATATCTTTAACCGTTTTTGAAAAATTGCCTTTTTCTTTAATCAAATATAAAATTTTCATATAAGCAATAAATAGAAGTTGAGGGTGATAATAACAATAACCGATATAACCGATATACCTTAATAAGGTATGACATAATCGTATTCTAACAATTTTTTTCCTAAATCAGACGCAGCCGTAAAAATAAAATCGTCTTTCTTGAAATTTGAATACAACCCTATGCCTGCCGCTCTTATCATATCTAAATGCTTTCCGATAACGGGCAAATCCTTTCCGGCAAAATCGTTATCTAATAGATAAATATCGACTTTGTCGTCTAATAGGCTCAAACCCGCCGCCATTCTCAAGCCCTCGGAATGCCTTTCGCTTCCCGTAAGCAAAACGGCGATTCTTTTCATAATTAGAAATTATACCCGGTTTCTTCATGCTGGGTTATATCGAGACCCATAGTTTCTGAATCTTTATCGACTCTGAGCCCGATTATTAAATCTATTACTTTAAATATAACAAAACTCATTATAAACGAATAGGCCGCCACCGCTATAATGGCAAGGACCTGGACCCTAACTTGTCCGGGATTTCCGTAAAACAAGCCCCTGCCGGCTTTATTAATAAGCGGGTCGGCAAAAAGGCCGGCGGCAAAAACCCCCCATATACTCCCTATTCCGTGAACGCTAAAAACATCTAAGGCATCGTCGTAACCAAGTTTGGGCTTTATAAAAACAACCATGGAAAAACATAAAATGCCAGCAATAAGACCTATTATAATCGCCGCGCCGGGAGTAACGTAGCCTGAAGCCGGAGTAATGGTTGCAAGACCGGCGATGGCCCCCGAAACTATGCCTAAACTCGTTGGTTTTCCGTTGCGAATCCACTCGGCAATCATCCAGCTTGCCGCGGCTGAAGCCGCAGCCGTATTGGTAACGAGAAAAGCCGACGCGGCGATGGAATTAGCCGCTAAAGAACTGCCGCCGTTAAAACCGAACCACCCGAACCACAAAAGCCCAGCGCCTAATATCGTATAGCCTAACTGGTTAGGCTGAACGATATTCTCCTTCATATATCCCTTTCTTTTTCCTATGGCCAGAGCTCCGGCAAGACCTGCAAATCCCGCGCTGATATGAACGACGGTACCGCCGGCGAAATCAAGAACCCCCATTTTCTGAAAGACGCCGCCGAGCCCCCATATCCATTGGGCAATCGGGGCATAAACGACGGTAAGCCAAATTATCGTAAATATGACCCATGAAGAAAATTTTATCCTTTCGACCAGCGACCCAGAAATAAGCGCCACGGTTATTATCGCAAACATCAGCTGAAACACGACGAAAACAAAGGACGGTATTGTCTGCGCATATCTGGAATGCTGATTTACGCCCATTCCTTCCAGCCCCAGATATTTAAAATTTCCTATGAATCCGCCGAGAGCGTCAGGACCGAAAGCTAAGGAATATCCCCATAAAATCCATATAAAACTTACCGTGGCAATGGTAACGAAACTAAGGGATAAAGTATTTAATACATTCTTTTTCCTGACCATTCCTCCGTAAAAAAAGCCTAACGCCGGGGTCATCATTAATACGAGTGCTGCCGACGTTAAAACCCATGCGATGTTCCCCTGACTGAACGCCGGAATTTCCGGCTTAGAACCCGTTGACGCAAAAACCGGAGTTACGAATGAAAACAAAGCCGATAAAAAACCGCATAATAAAACTCCAGCCAAAGACCACATCGTCTTCGATTTAAAATTTTTCCTCATATTCTGGCTCCCCCCTTTGGGATTATTTTTTTAAACTTTTTAATCATATCATTTTCTATAAATAATTTTAAGCAAAATTTTAGACCCAAATCCCGATTCGGAAAATATTTATATTTCTGATTTATCCGGAATGCGCCCAACGGGTGAAACGTTCAATCCTCTCAAAGCCGTTCCCGCGCAAGCGGATAAGATTTAAAGCCGTCTTT
>JAJYJI010000070.1 GCA_021789605.1 bacterium | reverse complement strand
CCATTTTTGAAGCATTGTATCATTAAAATATTATTTAACGTTAACAAATTTAACTAACAAAAATCCCCACTAAGGGATGGGGAATTTGTTTTGCAAAAGTGGGGAATTTTGGTTTGCAATAAACAGGAAAATAAGAAGCTGTAGAAAAGTATAATGAACCCATAAATCTGAACAGAACTTTTAAATTTCTTATTCCGTAACTTAAAAATCTGTTAGAATTTAAATTAAGGAATTTAAAAAAATCAAATTTAAAGGGGTAAACTAAAATGAGCAAAAACCGCAGGAATTTTTCGCCGGAATTCAAAACGAAACTCGTCATAGAGCTCTTAGAATCCGGCAAGACTCTAAACGAGATAGCCTCCAAATACGACGTGCTTCCCAAAAGCCTTATAACTTGGAAGAAGCAGTTTATCGAGAACGCATCGATAGTCTTCGAAGAATCCGTTCCGTCCAAGAAATACAAAGACGAGATTAAAGAAAAAGAACAGAAAATAGAGGAATTAGAGAAAACCTTGGGCAGAACGGTTATGGAAAGTATAAAAGCAAAATGCTTTTATGTGGCTGTCAAAAAAAGTCGATATAAAAGCCAACGGCTTGGCTTTTATGTCGGGCTTGATTAAATTAAGCCTCGTAGACCCTGAGCTCCCGATATCCGTAACGAGGCAGTGTGCGTTATTGGAAATAAAAAACAGGACTTCCCTGTATTACAAAAAGGCAGTGAAACTGATAGATCAATCCATACTGAACCGGATGGACGAAATATATACGGAAAGCCCATATTACGGATACCGCCGCATCCATCAAGTCTTAATCCGGGAAGGCAGGACCGTAAATCCCAAGCAGGTGCTTAAACTAATGCGCATATTGGGCATTCAGGCATTATATCCCAAAAAGAAGAGAAATACTTCTATTGCCGACGCCAATCACGCAAAGTATCCGTATCTCTTGAAAGGACTTAAGGTAACGATACCCAATCAGGTCTGGGCGTCCGATATAACGTATATCCGACTGAACAACGGCTTTGCCTACCTTTGCGCTATAATAGACCTCTATACCCGCAGCATACTGTCATGGAAGCTCTCCTTCGCTATGGACGAAAGCCTTACGGTATCGGTTTTAAACGAAGCACTGTCCGTTTACGGCAAACCCGAAATATTTAACTCCGACCAGGGTTCTCAATATACGGCGCAAGGCTTCATAAATACGTTAACAAAGCATAACATATCAATATCTATGGACTCTAAAGGCCGTGCTATCGATAATATATTTATCGAAAGATTCTGGCGCACTATTAAATACGATAACATCTATCCTTCGAGTTATGAGACGCTAAAAGATGCAAGAGCCGGGATAGAAAAATATATCCATAAATATAACTACCACAGGCTGCATTCGTCTTTGGGCTATAAACCGCCGCTAAAGGTCTATAGCGAATATTTTGAAAAGGCGGCATGAATAAAAGGGGTTAAATGCGGGGGCACATCCCCCCTGACCCCCTGAAAGACTATATAAATAAATATGAATAAAAAGGAATAAGAAAACTAAAAAAAATGTCTTGACAATGGGTGCAGTATACTCCATATGAGTCATCATTAAATTTTCTAAATAGACGGATCTTACCTTAATGCCTTTTGACGGCTCTTTGGCTTTTCGTTCTTTAAAAGAATAAAAATAACCGCTCATAGAAATTTCGGTCCATTTATAGAAATATAATTTATTGTTGTTTCACGCCGAATATAACCGCAAACTTGTAAAATTTATACGCGCAGTCGGCATCGGTAAAACCGGCGTCTTTAAGCCAATTTATCTGTTGCTCTACCGTAGATTCCCTGTCCAATTTTAATCTTTCTTTCCATGCGGCGATTTCTTCTTCGGGGACCCCGCTTTGCCTTATCGTCCTCTCCCACTCTTTTTTATAGTAAGCCTCTATAGTTTCGGTATTGCCTAAAATCTGTTCGGCGTTGACGAATAGGCCGCCGGGGCGAAGATGATTATATATTTTTGCGAACAGCTCCTGTTTATCGTCGGGGGTAAGATGATGGATGGACATCGCGGAAATTATAATGTCAAATATTCCGCCGAAATCGTAATCGACATAATCGGCGATTATGTAATTTATATTATTATTGCCCTTAAACCTTATTTTGGCAATATCCATCATTCCGCCTGCCATATCAATAAGCGTTACGTTGGAATCGGGATATTTCTCAAGAAGAAAAGAGGTGAGGAGGCCGGTACCTGCTCCTATATCAAGAACATTGAGCCGCGTGGATTTTTTTTCGGGAATTAAGGTGATTAATGAAATAGGAATAGAGTAAAGTTCATCAAAACAGGGAATCAGCTTTTTTCTGTTGGAATCGTATTTCGAAGCTATGGAATCAAAAGCGTCCCTGATTTTTTCGTTCATATGCTTCTATTCTCCTAAAATAATTAATTGCTTTGCATGAGTCATGTTAACTAAAGCCGTTAAATTTTAAAATAACATCTTAAATTATTAAAGTCAAAATAATAATTATTTTTGCAATTCTGTTAAGATATTATTCAAGGATGTCTTAAAATAAGAGGCAGATGAACTTTTATATAATCTAATATATATCTTAAAACCTCATCATAGCCTCTAACTTCACTCCGATGGATATAAAAGCCTTTGGCTTTATAAATGCCTGCCTTTATATATCGCTTCTAACTTTATCCCGTTAGGCACATATACAAACATCTAAACAGTTTATTTGCCGTGAATTATAGAGCAATAAAGGGATAGATTTATTTATTTTATAATATTTTTAAACCCAAACCCAGACCACAGCAAAATACAGACGTGAGTATGAAAATAAATAAATCAGATACTTTTTCTTATAATACTTTTTCTTATAATACTTTTTCTTATATTAGCAAATGTCCGATAAATGTCCGATAACAAATTATTTTACTGGTTCATATATTCTAAGCTTCTTAGCGCCGGTCGCTTTCAGGACATTCTTGTCCACAAGTTCCCGCAAATCTCTGTAAAGGGTTTTTCTTGAAACATCCGGCATTATGCCTTCGAGGGAAGATAAATTTGCGCTTTTATTTTCTTTTATATACAGGGCTAATTTTATCTGTCTCTGATTTAATCCTAATTTTTTTAAATTATCTTCGGAATAAAAATCCGTTTTCTCATAAAAATATACCGAAAAGCCGCCGAATTCTTCTTTAAATTCCGGTTCTGGCAGTCCGGCTTTTTTACATTCCTCGATTATTTTAACCGTTCCTCTTCCCCGCGTTTCTATTAAACCGGCTTTAAAAAACACGTCGGCGATTAATTCATTCCGCGGTTTTGAGGCATGAGATTTTTTTTAAATCGTCGATTTTAATTCCCGAAGGCAGTCCGCCTTCATTCCATAAAACTAATCTATCCGGATATACCTTTATCTGCGTATGCGCCCCGACATAATCCCTATGCACGACGGCATTGGTCACCGCTTCCCTTAATGCTTCTTCGGGATATTCAAGAGTTTCGTTTCTGTATAGGCCTTTATAGCCTATCACAGAAACGAGATACCTAAATTTTAATAATTCCAAGGTCTTTTCTACCTGCTCAAAAAGATTGCCTAAAATATCGTCAGAGCTGATAACGTCAGTATCCGATAAAAATTTCCCGACTTTTATATATGCTCCGGTAAAATATTTTTTTGGATTTTTGCCGAACAGTAAAACCCCCGCCCGCTTTAATTTGCCGTTCTCTATTAAATTTAATTTTTCGAGAAGCACGTGATTATCCTTTTCCTGCTTTATTAAGGATAACCTTTTAGCCGCAGATATAGCTAAAATATGGGACGGCAACCCTACCACCCGCACGCTTTGAGGC
>JAJYJI010000069.1 GCA_021789605.1 bacterium | reverse complement strand
TAACGTAGCCTTTGTCTTTAGAAACTTTCCACAAGCTCGGCATTACCACCATGGCTATCCCAAATGTAGCCATAACATACGGAACCGCAAAGAAGAAAATGCTTCCTTTGGCAAATACGCCCGACGGCACGGCTATAAAAGTATAAGCAGTGTATATATCTGCCCCGACTAAAAACCACATCAGGAAAGTGCCTATCTTATTGCCGGACAGCGCCCATTCATGCAGAATATTCATGTCCCCCTTTCTCCAGTTTGCGGCTTTAAAACCTATAATAACAAAAACCAGAAACAAAGCGGCAAAAACTAACAATGTAATAACGGTGTTTGAGCTTATCATAGGTCGCCGCCCCCTTTTTCTTTGGAAATTAATTTCGATGCGGCAGAGTATAATATTGCCGCTAAAACGAGCCATAAGGTTTGAAACCAGTAGAAAAAAGGCATTCCAAGAAACGCCGGCTCTACTCTGTTATACAAAGGAACTGCGGCAAGAACTGCTATAGGAATAATAATCAGTATTCCCGCCAATAGATAAGCATTCTTCATAAAGTCCTCCCTGTGTTTAATTAAAAATTATAATTTATAATTTTATATATATCTTAAATATATTAAATTATCAAGCAAAAAAACAGCAAAAAAACACCAAAAAAAAACGCCTTAAATATTTAATTCTGATTCTGCGCCTTATTTTCATTATATAATATAGATTTAAAAAAACCGTTATGATAAAATTTATAAATGAAGATTCTTGCTCATGCGGTAAAAAATTTAAGCATTAAATGGAAAATTTTAATAGGGGCTTTTGCGGTTTTTTTCTTTACGATTTTTATCAGCGACGGCGTATTTCTTTATACCATTTATAAAACCCTGTCTTACCGCAACTACGTAAACGACGAAAGGCTGGCGGACAGTTTAATTCCGGAGATAGCTTATTCTTTGCATTATAATAAATCTTCAGGCGCCGAATATATTAAAAAAAACTTATTATACGATATAAAAAATTACAAAATCATAAAAGGAATAGGATTATATAACGATAAAGGAAAATTAACCGAAAAATGCGGCTCATTGTACGGCAATTACGGTAAAACGATAGCGCCAAATGAGAAAAATAATAAAAATAGAGGCAATCATTCGGGATTAATTAATGTTATCAAGAATATGGAAGTTCAATTTACCCTTATGGGAACTAACTTTTACGGCTATAAAGGATACAGGAAGTCGTCCATGCAATATCCGGTGCTGATTAAAAAAATTGAATACGGCGGCAGGCAATTAGGATTCGCATCTATAGAGTTTAATTTAAAAAAAGAAATTAAATCTACCGATAACCGCGTCTTTTGGGTAGGAATAAGGTTTATGTCGATTGCTTTGTTTTTTGTAACCGCCGGATTGATAATTTTTTATTATATATCGTCAATAGTAACCAATCCGCTAAGCGATATAAAAGAAAATATAAAAAAAATAAAAGAAGGCGATTACGATATAAGTTTTGATAAGCGTTTTAACGACGAAATAGGCGGCGTTATGGACGCGCTCTCCTCTATGGCTCTTTCTATAAAAAAATATATTTCGGAGGTCGAGTCCATAAACAAAGAAAAGAACGAGCTTAACTGCATGGCGGTAATGGGCGAATTATCGGCAAATATCGCCCATGAAGTTAAAAACGCTATTTATGTCATTTCTTCGGCAAACGAATATATATCGCAGGAAACAAAAAATAAGATAGTGTTGGAGTTTACCGGTATAATAAACAAAGAGGTTAAGCGGTTAAATAAAATGTCGGTCGAGTTTTTAAGTTTTGCGAAGCAGAGAAATCCGGTTTATGCCGCGGTAGATATAAATAAGCTTCTTGAAGATTCAATAAGAATACTTAAATTCGAAGCGGCAAATTCAAAAATAAAACTGATTCAAAAAAATATCGATTATAGTCTTCCACCGGTTCAAGCCGATGCCGAAATGCTTAAGCAGGTTATTTTAAATTTAATTATTAACGCAATAGATAAAAAATACAGAACCGATAATAAGTTAATAGAAATAAAGGCGTTTTCAAAGGACGGCCGCGTAAATATAGAAATTGCGGATAACGGAGATTCTATAAGCGCAGAAAATATAAAGAAAATATTTAATCCGTTTTTTACTACTAAAAATTCCGGTTCGGGACTCGGCCTTCCGATATCCTTACGAATAATTAAACTTCACGGCGGAAGCATAAAAGTTTTTAGCGAAGAGGGTAAAACAGTTTTTACTATTATTATACCCGCCGGCGACGCCGGAAAGATAATGAATAATTGAACAATTAAGCTATAAGCCTGAATTAATATTGAAAATTAAAGATGAGAGATATATGGCTGAAACGATTAACAAAAATAAAAAATTGCTTTTAGTGGACGACGAGAAAAATCTTCTCAGAGTCGTCAGCCTTAATCTTGCAAAACGCGGATTTTCGGTCGATACGGCTGTCAGCGCCGAAGAGGCGCTAATATTTTTAAGTAACGGCGGTTACGACGTTATAATTTGCGATCTGCGTCTTGGCGGCATGAGCGGAATAGAATTATTGTCCAAAGTTAAAGAATATGACGAAGAAGCAGATAAAAATACCGTATTTATAGTTATAACGGCATTCGGAACGATTAAGCAGGCGGTCGAAGCCATAAAACTCGGAGCGGATGATTTTATATCGAAACCGGTGGATATAAACAGTCTGGTAGAGACCATAGATTTAGCCCTGCGGAGAAAGAATTACGCAAAAATAGATAATTTTGAAGTTCAAAACGGTTCCGATTTAAACGGAAGTATCTTTAAAGATTTTATTTTTAAAAGCTCAGCAATGAATGAAATTTTAAACGAGGTCAAACTTACGTCTAAATCGCAGTCTAACGTTCTTATAACCGGCGAAACCGGAACGGGCAAAGAGGTGCTGGCGAAGGTTATCCACATACTTTCGGGCAGAAGCGGAGAATTCGTTCCTATAAATTTAAGCGCGATTCCCGAAGGGCTTATGGAAAGCGAGCTCTTCGGCTTTGAAAGGGGAGCGTTTACGGGTGCCGTTTCCGGCAAAAAAGGAAAATTTGAAACGGCTAACGGCGGAACTCTATTTTTGGATGAAATTGCGGATATGCCTCTGTCGATGCAGGTAAAACTTCTGAGGGTAATTCAGGATAAAGAATTCTCAAGAATAGGTTCAAACGACGCAATAAAACTTAACGCAAAAATAATATCCGCTACAAATATACCGCTTGAGAATGCCGTTATCGAAAAGAAGTTCAGGGAGGACCTTTTTTACAGGATTAACGTCCTGCATTTTAAAATTCCGCCTTTAAGGGAAAGAAAAGAGGACATTATTCCGCTTGCAAATTTTTTTGTTAAAAAGTATTGCGCTATAAATAAAAAAAATATCGCAAGCATAAGCGATTCTGCCATAAATCTTTTGAAAAATTATACGTTCCCAGGAAACATAAGAGAACTGGAAAACATAATCGAAAGAGCCGTCGTAGTTTGCACGTCGGACTCTATAATGCCGGTTCATCTGCCGAAAACATTGACTGCGGAAACTGAACGCGAAGCAGAAACCGAGACCGAAAAATTCCGGTATGTCGATTCCGTTCCCGAAAATCGTGGCGATAAAATAAATATAAATCTTGACGGGCTTGAAATGGAACTGATTAAAAATGCCCTCGAAAAAAATAATTATAATCAGACCAAAACAGCCGCATCGCTTGGAATTACCAGAAAAAGGCTTATAACTAAAATAAAAAAATACAGCCTGTTTTCCGATAAATAAAATAAATTAAGCATTTTAAATTTTAAACATATTTATTTCCGAAGAAAGCTTTTCGGAAAGTTTAGACAGTTCTATGGAATTTGAATAAATTTGTTC
>JAJYJI010000029.1 GCA_021789605.1 bacterium | reverse complement strand
CTTGGATATGTAGGTCTTCCCCTTGCGGTAGAATTTGCAAAAGCAGGCTTTTCTTTAACGGGATTCGATACCGACGCTAAAAAAATTTCTAATTTGAAAGCGGGTAAAAGTTATATAAAACACATCCCTTCTGAAATAATCCTGAAAATTCTTCCCGGTTTTACGCCTACAACGGATTTTTCCGGATTGTCCGATATGGATGCAATTATTATTTGCGTTCCAACCCCTTTAGGCAAACACAGGGAGCCAGATATGAGCTATGTATTCGGAACGGCCGAAACAATAGCCGGCCGCTTAAGAAAAGGACAGCTTATAACGCTGGAGTCAACGACGTATCCGGGCACGACTGACGAAGACCTGAAAAGAATTTTAGAAGCGACCGGTTTAATAGCCGGCACAGACTTTTTTTTAGCTTTTTCTCCGGAGAGGGAAGACCCGAATAATAAAAATTATACTACGAAGACCATTCCCAAAGTAGTGGGAGGCCATACGAAGGAATGTTTAAAAGCGGCAAAAGCCCTATACGATACTGTCGTGGAAAAGACCATACCTGTTTCTTCCGCAAAAGTAGCGGAGGCCGCTAAACTTCTTGAAAATATATACAGAGCCACTAATATCGCCCTCGTTAACGAATTAAAAATGCTTTTCGATAAAATGGGCATAAATATTTGGGAAGTCATAGAAGCGGCCGAATCAAAACCTTTCGGATTTCAGGCTTTTTATCCCGGACCCGGCCTCGGCGGACACTGCATACCTATCGACCCGTTTTACCTGACGTGGAAAGCTAAAGAATATGATTTCTCTACGAGATTTATAGAACTCGCGGGGGAAATAAATACCTTTATGCCCTACTACGTAGTCCAAAAAACCATAGAGGCGTTAAACGAAAGGGGGACAGGCATGAATGGCGCCAGATTGTTAATATTAGGCGCCGCCTATAAAAAAGACGTGGACGATATGAGGGAGTCGCCTTCTTTAAAATTAATTGAACTTTTCAGAAACAAAGGAGCAAAAGTCAGCTATAACGACCCTTATATTAGAGAGATACCGATATTAAGAAAATATAATTTAAAAATGGCCTCCGTGGAGATATCCTCCGAAAATCTATCGTCTAATGACGCCGTCGTCATAGCGACGGACCATTCGGTTTACGATTACAGGTTCATATACGATAATTCAAAATTAATAATCGACACGAGAAATGCAATCAAATCAACCGTAAACGACGTAAAAATTATAAAAGCGTGAAAAAAAGAGGAAATATATGAAAAAATTTGCACTTATAGGGGCGGCGGGATATGTAGCCCCAAGAAATATGAAAGCCATACAAGAAACCGGAAGCGACCTTCTTGCCGCAATCGACAGGTGCGATAGCGTAGGCGTAATTGACAATTATTTTCCAAACGCCGATTTTTTCGTCGAGTTCGAAAGATTCGACAGGCATGTTTATAAACTTGGAAGGCATGGAAGCAGGATAGATTACGTAACCGTCTGTTCCCCCAACTATTTACATGACGCTCATATAATATGGGCGTTGAGAAGCGGCTGCGACGTGATTTGCGAAAAGCCCCTTGTCCTGAATCCTTGGAATTTAGACGTTTTAGGAGAAATAGAAAAAGAAACCGGCAAAAAAGTGTATAATATTCTCCAGCTTAGGGTGCATGAAGCAATTATCGGCCTAAAAAAGAAGATAGACGGCGAATATAAGAATAAAAAAGAAAAATACGATATAGATTTAACTTATGTAACCTCGCGCGGAAAATGGTATTTTACGGCATGGAAAGGGGATTTGTCAAAATCGGGCGGTGTGGCTTCAAATATAGGAATACACTTTTTCGATATGCTTATATGGATATTCGGGCAGGTTAAATGCCATGAAGTCCATTACTCCGAACCTTTGAAAAAAATGGCAGGCTACGTGGAATTGGAAAGGGCCAACGTTAGATGGTTTTTATCGGTTGACAACGAGGATTTGCCGGAAGAAGTTAAGGCTAAGGGTATAAGAACGCACAGGTCTATAACGATAAACGGCGAGGAATTAGAATTTTCCGAGGGATTTGCCGACCTTCATACGATAGTGTATAAAGATATATTAAACGGCGCCGGATACGGTATAAACGATGCGCGTCCCTCGATTAATCTTGTTTATGATATCAAAAATGCGTGCGTGACGGGACTAAACGAAAAAACCCATCATTTAGCCAAGGAAAAATTAAATGGAAAGTAAAAAATATTTTATGCACGAATCAGTTTATGCCGACGAGCCCTTTAGTATAGGGAATGGAACAAAAATATGGCATTTTTCTCATATTTTGCGCAATACCGTGATAGGCGAAAACTGCGTAATAGGACAAAACTGCGCGATAGGGCCCGATGTAAAAATAGGAAACGGATGCAAAATTCAAAACAACGTGTCTATTTATAAAGGCGTAGAACTTGAAGACGAGGTTTTTTGCGGTCCTTCCTGCGTATTTACGAATGTTTTAACGCCTAGAGCGTTCATAGAAAGGAAAAATGAATTTATGCCCACGCTGTTAAAAAAAGGAGCGGCCATAGGAGCTAATTCGACCCTGATATGCGGCAATATTATAGGAAAATATGCGATGATAGGAGCGGGAGCCTTAGTTAGCAAAGACGTTCCGGACTATGCTTTAATGGCGGGAGTTCCCGCAAGGCAGATTGGCTGGGTATGCAAATGCGGTACGACCCTTAAGTTTAACGATAATTATGCCGCATGCGGTTATTGCCGAAGCGAATATAGCTTAGGAAAAGAAAACATAATCGTTATTCGCGAAAAGATTTAGAATGAAGCAGATTCCCATGCTCGACCTTAAACTCGAATATGAATACATGAAAGAAGCCATCGACGCCTCCATTAAAAAATGCCTTGAGCATCAAAAATGGATACTAGGCCCGGAGGTAAAAGAGCTTGAAGAAAAAATCGCGGATTATGCGGGCATAAAACATTGCATAGGTGTTGCTTCGGGAACGGACGCCCTGCTTTTATCGTTGAGAGCTTTAGCTTTAAAAACTAAAGGAGAAGAATATTTTAGCAGAAGCGACTTTATAATCACGACGCCTTTTACTTTTACGGCAACGGGAGACGCCATACTCAGAGCCGGCGCTACGCCGCTATTCGTAGATATAGACCCCGAAACTTTTAATATTAGCCCCGTTAAAATAAAAGAAGCTTTAAGTAAATATAAAGGAAAAGCCGTGGGCGTAATCCCCGTTCACCTTTACGGCAATCCATGCGATATGGATAAAATTACGGCCATAGCGAAAGAAAATAATATATTCGTTGCGGAAGATTGCGCGCAGAGTTTCGGAGCCAAATGGAGCGGTAAACGGACAGGCTCTTTCGGCGATGCCGGATGTTTCAGCTTTTTCCCTTCAAAGAATCTCGGCGCATTCGGAGACGCGGGAGCCGTGGTTACCGACTGCGACGAAACGGCCGAGCTTATACGCATGCTTATAAAGCACGGCGGAAAAGACAAATACGACGCGGAACATATCGGATATAATTCAAGGCTCGATACCATACAGGCGGCGGTTCTTCTTGCAAAGTTCAAATATGCAGACGGATTTAACGAAAAGAGAAGAAAAATAGCAGAAATTTATAATGAAAATTTAAAAAATATTAACTGGATTAAACTTCCCGTAGAGCAGAAAAACGGTTATCACGTTTATCATCAATATACGGTAAGATTAAAAGAAGGAAAAGGGAAAAGAGACGAACTTCAGAAATATTTGAGCGAAAACGGAGTTCAAACGGCGGCGTATTATCCCCTGTCTCTGTATAAAATGAAAGTTTTTAAAAAAAGATGCGAAATATACGGCAGTTTAAAAAATTCGGAGATTTCGGCTTCCAGCGTGCTTAGCCTGCCGGTAGAGCCTTTAATGGAAAATGGAAAAGCGCAATCGGCTGCCGATTATATAAAATTATTTAGACTTTAAAGGCGCAGAAAAGAATAAATAATATGAGATATAAGGTTTTATTTTTGGCCGGCTGGTATCCCAGCAGGGTTAATCCGGTCGCTGGCATTTTTATAAAAAATCACGCTGAAGCCGTTTCCATACTATGCGACGTAGCTGTTTTTTTTGTTACGGCGGACCCAAACCTTAAAGAAAAAAAATATGACGCCGATTATTCGGCGGAAAATAATATTCCTACTTTAAGAATATATTACAGGAAATCGTCCGCTCCTTTAATTTCAAAATTTATAAATCTCTATAGAAACATCAAAGGATATTATGGCGGATTAAGGATTTTAAAACAAAAATTAGGCCGTCCGGATGTTATTCACGTAAATGCACCCAATTTTTATAACCTGGCGGCGTCTTATATTCTAAAAAAAATAAAAAAAATACCGTTTATTGTCAGCGAACAATGGACCGGTTATTCAAATGAAGACGGAAGTTTTTCGCGTACGCCTTTCATTGCAAAGGCATTAATCGGAGCGGCTATTAAGAAGGCGCAGGCGGTTACCGCGGTATCGAATGCTTTAAAAAACGCAATGTTAGGGCACGGCCTTATAAATAATTATTTTGTCGTCCCAAACGCAGTCCGTTCCGGCAAAGATTTTTATTCGGCCGTCGACGAAATAAATAGCGATAAGAAACGCATTATTCACATATCTTTATTAAACGACGAGCAAAAAAATTTAAGCGGCATTATAAAAGCCGTCAAATATATTACCGACACTAAAAGACGCGATTTTGAATTATATGTAGTTGGCGACGGACGGGACAGGGGCAAATTGGAAGAACTTGCAAAAAATTACGAATTATTGGGTAAATACATATTTTTTCAAGGATTAAAAACTCCGCAAGAAGTTCCAGAAGAATTAGAAAAGAGCGATTTTCTTGTAATGAACAGCAACTACGAAACATTTTCGGTCGTTGCCGCAGAAGCTATCGCCTGCGGGACGCCCGTTATCGCTACAAAGTGCGGAGGACCGGAAGATTTCGTTACGGAAGAAACAGGGGCGTTAATAGAACCGAATAACCATAAACAACTTGTTGACGCAATTTTATATATGCTCGATAATTGCCGTAAATACGATAAAAAGAAACTTCAAGAATATGCGAAAGATAGGTTTAACTATGAATCCGTAGGAAAACAGTTTTATATGATATACTCTTATGCTCTTTATAAAAAAAATATCATTTCTTCCGTATTTAAATTCGGGAATAAAAAATTGCAATATTACAAAACTTTTTTAATAAAAGCCGATAATAATCTTCATGAGCAGGTGGCGGTAAATCTGTTGGAATATCAATATTCTCCAGCTTCAATCCTTGATTTTGGATGCGGAGAGGGAGCCCTTTCCCAAAGGCTTAACGACATAGGATTTGACGTCGTTTCAGCCGATGCGGATAAATCCGATTTTAAAGCGGACACTACGTTTGAGCATATCGATTTTGAAAGCTTCTTAGAGATGAATAAATTTGCGGAAAAATATAAATATAAATTTGATATTGTATTGAGCATAGAAGTTATCGAGCATCTCGAGAATATAAAATTATATTTAAGAACCGTTTCTAATGTGTTAAAGAAAGGTAAAATTTTAATACTTACCACCCCAAATCCATCGTCTTGGCTTTCGCGCCTGTTTTTTTTATACAAAGGCATACCCCATCAGTTTGGTAAAGATGATTTATCGAATTACGGACATATAAATCCGATATTTTATATAGAATTGGAATATTTGCTCGGGCAAGAGGGTTTTGAAATATTAAAAGTTTCTCCGGGCGGTTTTTTGCCACGCTTTTGGATTGCGAAAAATTTTAAACAAAATATGCTAAATATCGCCGGTTTTTTGATATATCCTCTTATTAAAGGGCTTAAGGACGGCTGGTGCACAATAGTAATTGCGAGGAAAATTTAAATAAATAAGCTAAAGGGGGACAGGAAAAATATTTCATAAAATTTTAAGTACATTCGGAACAAACGTCATCTCCGCAGTATTAAGTTTTTCAATTTTAATCATTACTACGAGATGCCTTGGAGCGGAAGGACGGGGCTCAATAAGTCTTATTACCGCCACTATAGGGATAATCTTATTGTTTAATAATTTTGTCGGCGGCCCCGCCCTTGTTTATTTAGTGCCGAGAAAACCCCTATCGCATATCATAATACCCTCATACATATGGGCAGTATCGGTATTTTTTTTAAGCTATCTTTTTTTGTCCTTTATTCATTTGGTTCCCAATAAATATATTTTTCATGTCGAGCTCATTACGTTAATATCTTCTTTTGCTTCTATAAACATAATGGTTTTACTCGGCAAAGAAAAAATTTATGTAGTAAATTTAATAACATTGTCCCAGATAATATCAAATTTCGGCTTTCTTTTATTGTTCTTTTTTGCCTTTAAATATGTGAGCGTGCTGTCTTACGTATTTGTTTTATATTTTGCATCCGCGTCCGCATTTGCGATAAGTTTTATTATGATTTTAAAATATCTTAATTTTACGAATATATACGGATTATTAAATGTCGTCAAGGACGTAATCAAATACGGAGGAGTCGCCCAACTCGGCAATGTCATCCAATATCTTAACTATAGATTAAGTTATTATATATTAAATTACTTCTTAGGCGCTTCCTTCGTCGGTATTTATTCCGTAGGAATAGCCCTATCCGAGGCGGTATGGTTAATCGGGAATAGTATTGCCTACGTGCAGTATGCGAAAATATCCAACACGAAAGATTTAGGCTATGCAAGGGATATTACGGTAAGGTTATCAAAGTTCAGTTTTATTATTACCTTCACCTGCCTAATATTTCTTTTGCTTATCCCTTCAATTTTATTTACGGCAATTTTCGGCAGGGATTTCGGTCCGGTAAAAGAGATAATGTTTTATCTGTCCCCGGGCATAGCGTCGTTCGGCTTAACGATTATAATAAGCCATTACTTTGCCGGAATAGGCAAATATTATGAAAATACGATAGCCTCGCTCATAGGTTTAATCGTTACCGTAGCTTTTAGTTTTTTATTAATTCCAAAATACGGCTATATAGGGGCCTCTATTGCGGCAAGCTTATCTTATATCGCCACGTCTATTTTTCTAATTTTTCGGTTTTTTAAAGAAACGAAAATGTCATTCAAGGAATTTTATGTAACGAAAAAAGATATTAATTTTATGCTGTTAAAATTGGGTATAAAAAAATGTGCGGGATAGCCGGAATCGTTTTTAAAGAGCAGAAAAAAACGCAGTTTCCCGTTATAGCAAGTAAAATGCTTGAACACAGGGGGCCGGACGACGAAGGGTTTCTGGCTTTTGACGGGAAATGTGCGGAAAAAATTAAAGGCTGGAATATAGATAAACCCGCTAAGATGGCATTAATACACAGAAGGCTTTCCGTTATAGACATTTCGGATAACGGCAGACAGCCTATGTCAAGCGAGGACGCCAGATTTCACATCGTATTTAACGGCGAAATTTATAATTATATAGAATTAAGAAATGAGCTAAAAGTTAAGGGATATAACTTTTTTTCAAACTCCGATACTGAGGTTTTGTTAAAAAGCTGGATGGAATGGGGGGCAGAAAGTATTAATAAATTTGTCGGAATGTTCGCTTTTGCTATTTTCGACAAGATAAAAAATGAGCTATGCTTAGTAAGAGATTTTTTCGGCATAAAACCGCTTTATTACGCTTTCGACGACAGTTTTTTTGCGTTTTCGTCGGAAATTCAACCTTTGCTGAAATTAAATAAAGCTCGCGGGAAGGTAAATCCTCAAAGATTATATGAATATTTAAGAACCGGAATGACTGATTACGGCGGCGATACGATGTTTTTAAATATCAACCAACTCGCGCCTTCGCATTATCTTAAAATAAAGCTTAACAACCATAAGGAATTAGAAATAAAAAGATATTACGAATTAAAAACCGGCAAGATTTTAGATATTTCTTTTGAAGAAGCAAAAAAAACTGTAAGAGAACTTTTTCTGGAAAGCGTTTCGCTTCATTTAAGAAGCGACGTGCCGGTCGGAACCGCATTGTCCGGCGGCGTAGATTCTTCGTCAATAGTTTGCGGCGCAAGATATCTTGACCCCCTACATGAAATCCTCGCATTCAGCTTCATACCCGACGAACCTTCCATATCGGAGGAAAAATATGCCGACATTGCATCGGCTTACGCAAATGTTAAAATACATAAAGTATTTATAAAACCGGAAGATTTAATTTCCGATTTGGAAGATTTAATAAAGGTCCACGGAGAACCCTTCGGAAGCACAAGTATTTATGCGCAATACAGGGTTTTTAAACTTGCCAGGGAAAATAATATCAAGGTCATGCTCGACGGTCAGGGGGCAGACGAAATTTTAGGAGGATACGCGCCTTATACGGCCGCAAGGATTGCTTCCCTTGTTAGAAGCGGAAATTATGCGGAGGCATTTGATTTATATAGAAATGCGCAAAAGTTGCCGGGCAGAAACGGACTATTTAAGAATACGGCCAAGTACTTTATACCGGAATTTTTTAAGCCGTTAGCTTATAAAGCCGTAGGAAATGATTTAATTCCAAAATGGATAAATAAAGGATGGTTTGTTAAAAATAACTTAGTCTGCAAAATAAACGAAGAAAGTTATAATTTTAATATATTTAAGAATGAATTATTAAAAGGTTTACAGAAAACATATATTCCCGCGCTTTTACGATATGAAGACAGGGATTCCATGGCTCATTCAGTCGAAAGCAGAGTGCCTTTTCTGACCGTAAAATTAGTCGAGTTTATGCTTAGCCTTCCCGAAAAATATATTATCAACAAAAACGGCGAAACAAAATATATATTCAAAGAAGCTATGCGGGGTATCGTTCCGGACAAAATACTCGACAGAAAAGACAAGATAGGTTTTGCCACCCCGGAGAAGAAATGGCTGCAAGCTGTTTCTTTAAGGGTGGAAGGAATGTTAAAAGAAGAATCACCTTTTTTAAATATGAAAGAACTAAAAAATGAATGGCGCGATATAGCTAACGGCAAAAAACATTTTAATTTTAGGGTATGGAGATGGTTAAATCTTATAAGCTGGTCTAAAATTTACGAAATCGAGGCCTAAATAACATGAAAATAGCCGCTGTCGTCGGCGCCCGTCCGCAATTTATTAAAGCCGCCGTAGTTTCAAGAGAAATCAGAAAAAACGCGAAGGTCAAAGAAGTGATAATTCATACGGGTCAGCACTACGATGAAAATATGAGCAGGATATTTTTTGATGAACTCGGCATACCGCATCCGGATTATAATCTTGGCATATGCGGCGGCACTCACGGAGAAAATACCGGAAGGATGATAGAATCCATAGAGAAAGTTTTACTGAAAGAAAAACCCGATATGGTTCTGATATATGGCGATACGGATTCAACTCTGGCCGGCTTTCTCGCAACCGTTAAATTATATATCCCCGTCGCCCACATAGAAGCTGGATTAAGGTCTTTTAACAGAAAAATGCCGGAAGAAATAAATAGAATTATTACAGACCATGCGTCCGATTTATTATTTGCGCCGACGGAAACCGCCGTTAGAAACCTTTTGAATGAAAAAATAGACAAGGATAGGGTTAAACTTGTAGGGGACGTTATGTTCGATGCCGCTATTTATTACGGCAAAAACGTGGAAGAAAGAAGTAAAATATTAAGCCGGTTAGATTTAAAACCTAAGGAATACATGCTTCTTACTGTTCACAGGGCAGAAAACACAAATGAAGACAACTTAGAAAGGCTAAAAAATATTTTACAGGGAATAGCCGATATATCGAAAGACACAAGCGTGATTTTCCCTATCCATCCCAGAACAAAAAAAATTATCGAAAAAATAGATTTAAATCTACAAAATATAAAAGCTATCGGGCCGGTTGGATATATCGATATGATAAATTTGGAAAAAAACGCAAAACTGATAGCCACAGATTCTGGCGGAATACAAAAAGAAGCTTATTTTCATAAAGTGCCGTGTATAATATTAAGGGACGAAACGGAATGGGTGGAGCTTGCGGAAAACGCTTTTGCCGTATTAACCGGAGCGGAAAAGGAAAAAATAACGGATGCTTTTAGAAATTTTAAATTTAACGATAATTACGATACGGCTAAGTTTTACGGCGACGGAAAGGCGGGCGAAAAGATTGCGGAGATTGTTTTAAAATGAAAATATTAATTATAACGCATTATTTTCCACCTTTGAGCTGTATAGCATCTTTCCGGCCGTATAGCTGGTATAAGTACTGGTCGGGTATGGGGCATGACGTTACCGTATTAACTACAAAAAAAAATAAGAACGGGAATAATCTAAATTTAGATTATTCCGGATTAGGAGCCATAGAAGAAATACCCAATAAGTCTTATCAATTTTTATCAAAAATAAATACTAAAAATTTAAATTCAGGAATTAACGGAAAAAATAAATGCCAGAATTTTAAAAAAAATAAAAATTTTATTTTGAATTTTATGAATAACAGAGGCATAGTTTCATGGGATGCGCGATTTCCAAATATACATGATTGTTGGTATAAGGATGCATATAAAGCGGTTTCGTCCCGGAAATGGGATTTGGCCGTATCGACTTTTGCGCCTTATGTTGCGCATTTGATAGCATATAGGTTGAAAACCGGGGGAAATACAAAGTTCTGGATAGCGGACTACAGGGATTTATGGACGCAAAGTCACATGTTTAAAGGATTATTTCCTTTTTCCATGCTGGAAGAATATTGGGAAAGGAAAATAAATAATGCCGCCGATATTGTTACCACGGTTAGCGAACCGTTGGCGATACAGATAAGGGAAAAATACAAGCTGAATAATGTACGGGTTATCGAAAATGGTTTTGATTCCGATGATTTAAAAAATATACCTGAAGAGCCTTACTGGAGCGACGGAAAAATAAGGCTTGTTTATACCGGAACTATTTATGAAGCCAAGAGGGACCCTTCTCCGCTTTTTGAAGCCGTAATGAGGATTGCCGAAAGCGGTTTCGCTAACTTATTAGATAATTTTGAGATAATATTTGCAGGAGTCGCCGGCAACCTATATCAGCTTGTAAATAAATATAATGTACAAAAATGGGTAAAATATTATGGCTTGGTAAAAAGAGAAGATGCTCTTAGGATGCAGAGGGACGCAAACGGTTTGATATTTTTAGAGTTTGACGGGGCAAGCGGCATACTTACGGGCAAATTATTCGAATATTTATTTTCCGGCACAATAATTTTAGGAATTGGAATATCGGGACAAGAAGGCTCTCCGGGCAAAATTATAGAAGACGCAGAAGCGGGGCTCGCGCTAGGGAAGGATGCGGATAAAATTATGGAAACTCTTATAAGTATAATAGACGGTAAAATAAACCGTAAAGTTGCTCCCAAAATAGAAATACTGCAAAATTATACGAGGGAATATCAGGCAAAAAGAATGTTGAAACTTATGGATATCGCTATCAGCGGGGAAGCCGCCCTTAAAAAATCCGAGAGCGTAAAATAAACTGCGTAAATCCCTCCTAAAGCCGCCGCCATATTTCGTCTATTTTGTCTATGACCGTTTGGACGGTTATGCCGGAAATATCAAATCTGTCGTCATAGCCGCCGCCGGCGGTTTGCGCCCGGTAAATATATTTTTCGACGCTGTTTGCTATTTCGGGGTGGAAGACGATAAAATAATTATCAGAAATATCTTCCGGATAAGGACTGAAATGGCCGTAACGGTCTTCGCCGGCCGATATCGTCAGCACAGCGGGATGCGCGGCTTTAGCGGCGGGATGCGCATGGTGGTGCGGGTACGCATTGGCGTTTTGCGCTGACGCAACGCCATGGGAACGGGAATAAGCTCCCGTGCCTGCGCCGCCGGCATCCGACGCATTAAAAGTAAAAGCGGCGCGTTCCTGATGCGGGCAGAAGGAGGCGGCGATAGCAGCGCCGGAAGAATGAGCCGGCATGGGCTCCGAATTATCGGGAGAAACGGATAGCGCCATAGCTATGTGGGGAGCCATAGTTTCGTTGGAAACGACCAGAGAAGCATTTTTTATAACGTAAAGCAAATCGACTAGAGAAATATTGCCGACCGCGTTTATAAAAGAAACATTCCATTCGCCGCAGTATTGCGCAAATTTCAAAGCGTCTTCCGATTCCTGCCTGCCGCCGCATAAAACGGTTTCGCATCCGTATTTTATCTTTAAATGTCTTGCGGTTTCGGCAAAATTTTTTACCGGCCATTTTCTGTGTTTGACGCTTGCGCCTATAAAGAAAGCCGCGTATAGAGCCGGCAGTCCGAGTTTTGAATTCAGTTCTTTATTTTCGGCGGGATTTAATTTTATAAACGGTTTTTTAATGTCTATTTTTTCGCCTAGTATTTTTTCGAAGAAATTTTTGTTTTTATAAAATTCAAATAATATTCCTTCGGGGTCGGAAATCAGGCCGGTATAAATTTTTTCGAGGATTATTTTTTTATATGATTTTATATGTCTTTGGCGGGGCAAAGTTTTAACGCTGCCGAACTTTTCTCCGGCTTTTACAAGAAAAGCTAAATCGTTGTCGGCGTTAAAAAAATCTCCGCTAAAAGGGTGGATAAGGACTTCGTAAGAGCCGGACGTAATTTCTTTTATTTTTTTGTACCTGTAAACGAAATCCGATGTAAATTTTTTTCTGTCAACCCAAATAAACCCATCCGCAAAATCTTTATCCAGAAACTCGGCCAGTTCCTTCCATGCGGCGTTGCCGAGGAGAGAGATTTTATAATTTTTAAATTTCACGCTATTTTTTAAAATCTCTATAAAGTTTCTGCATAAAATATAATCGCCTATACCGTCGTGGCGGATAAGGAGAATGCGTTTTTCAAATTCCTGCGGCATGGCAGCGGACGCGGAAACCTGAGTTGAAGGGGAAACCGGCGCGGACGCGGAAACCTGAGTTGAAGGGGAAACCGGCGCGGACGCGGAAACCGTTCCGGCGGCTTTATAGCCCTTGCCGCCGCCGGATATTTTATTTTTTAAATTTGCGCTTGCGTATTTTATATAATTACCGGATATAACGGCCAAATCTATCGGAAAATAAATAAAGAGCTTATAGAAAAGCTTGCAAGAGCGCCTTTTTATAGTTTTTACCGTACGCGGTATTTTAAGCATAAAACTTTTTACGTTAAGATAAAATAATAAATATAATTTTATCGGGAATATTTTTTCCGATAAAGGGCCTGCGTTAAATAACCGCCGGTTTTATAGCCGGTTTTATCGTTGTTTTTAACTTTAATCGTTTTTAATCAAAGTTATAGTTAGTATAATATCCGATTATAAAAAATTAAACAAATATTGCTCTCCCCCCCCGAAATTGAAGTTAAAAAATTTCTTTTCCGGACGAACCGCCCGGATACCTAAGGCTTTAAAAAATATCCGCCTATGCGGGAACGACGAACGCAAAATTTAAATTTCCGCCCGGCGGACGCCGTTAGTGGGTAAGCGGGAATACTGCGTCTATAATATATTGAAGCAGTTTTATACATTTCTACCTGTAGTCCCGGGTATTATGTTTATGTTGCATTTAAATTTCTTAATCGTGATTTTTACTATTTTGACTATTTTGACGATATAATTATTATAATATAATGGTATAATTAATATAGCATATACGGAATATCCAGCATATTCAATACGGCATAATGAAACCGGACGCGAATTAAATTTATTAAAAACTTGCGCCTGATTCGTTTTAAAGCCCTAAAATTTTTTAACAGGAGGCCTAATCTCAATGGATGATAATAACCGCCCTCAAAAAGCCGTTCCTATAAAAGACGGCGTTTTTTATACCGGAGCGTTCGACCCGGATTTAAGAATATTCGATATAGTAATTCCCACCAAACACGGAACGACCTATAATTCCTATTTTATTCAGGGTTCGCAAAAATCTGCCCTCATAGACACGGTCAAGCTTAACGCAAAAGACCAGCTTATAAACAAATTGAGCGGGATAACGGATATTTCTAAAATAGATTATATAATTATAAACCATACCGAGCCCGACCATTCAGGCGCGCTCCATCTGATTAAAGATATCGCAAAAGACGCGACTCTGGTTTATTCAAAAAACGCGCATCACTTTGTCCGTCATATTATTAAAAAAGATTATAGTAACATTACCGTCGGAGACGGCGATTCTATAGAGCTGGGAGGCAAAACCCTGCAGTTCGTCAATGCTCCTTTTCTGCACTGGCCGGATACCATGTTCACGTATCTGAAGGAGGATAAAATTCTTTTCCCCTGCGACTTTTTCGGAGCGCATTATTGCGACGAAAAAATCTTCAACGATTTAATCGGGGACGGCGATGCGGCTTTCGAAGCGTTTAAATTTTATTTTACCCATATAATGAGGCCTTTTAAGAATTATTCGTTAAGCGCGCTTGAAAAAATTAAAAATTTCGATATAGATATAATCGCACCTTCCCACGGTCCGATTTTAAGAAAAGATTTAAAGAAATATAGGGACTGGTATGCGGAGGCGAGCAAAACCTCCAATACGGAACGAACAGTGAAAAAAATTGCCGTCGTTTATACCTCCGCCTACGGTAATACCGAAGAAATGGCCGGACATATAGCGAAGGGCGCAAACATAGAAGGCCTTTGCAGCGCGGAGTTAATAAACCTGTCAGATGCCTGCATAGAAAAAGTCGTAGATATTATAGAAGATTCCGATGCGGTCATCGTAGGGTCTCCAACTATTAACGCAAAACCGCCCAAGCCGATATTCGATATGATATCGTCTTTGGTTATGCTTAACGTTAAGAATAAAAAAGCCGCCGTATTCGGCTGTTACGGCTGGAGCGGGGAAGCGGTTCAGATGGTGCAGGATATACTGAAAAGCCTCAGGTTCGTTATAGTGCAGGAAGGTTTGAAGGTGCAGATGACGCCTTTCGACGAAGATTTGTTAAACTGCGAAAAATTCGGAATGGAATTTGCCTATAAGATAACACAGGATTCATAAATATTCATAAATACGGGATAAGTTATTTTAAGGCATGGCGTTAGGGCATATTTGCATATTTGAAAACCCGGCGCCGCTGTTAGAAGCAGATGCCTTTATTTGTTAGATGCCGGCCGTTTTTAACGCTTCCCTTAAAGGGTGCGGACTAAATATCAGGCGCCGGGCAAAAGATTGATTCCAAAGATGTTGATAGGATTAACTAAGCTTTTAGATTAGCCGAGCCTTTGGATTCCGTTCTTTCGTTTATAATATTTGAAAAGTATCTCGCGTTCAAACTCTTCGCTAATCCGCTCTAATGAAGCCCAATCCGCATTTCCCGACGATTTCAAGGCTTCGCCCAATTCTGCTATTGCTTTGTCGTATCTGTAATGCAAATCGTATAGAATATGATTTGAGGGGACGCCTAAAGATATCATGGCATTCATTATAGGGCAATTTTTATCGCCGGTGAGATTCTTATAGTCTATTAAATACGGGTCATGCCTGATAATTTTTTTTATATTGCGATAAGAAACTATCTTTATAGCGTATAACCCAAGAAAACTTACAGGACGTTTTCTGCGGCTCAAAGGCTTATCTTTCAAAAAATCCCCAAGCTTATCCGCCGGCATAGGTTTTGCTATCGCATATCCTTGCAGATAATTGACATCCATTACCGAAAGAGCGTCTAATATATCGACGGTTTCGACGCCTTCCACGACTAAATCCACCCTTTTTTCGTCGGCAAGTTCTAATATCGACTGAACAAAATGAAGGTCGCGCGGATTTTCCTCCAAAGTTCTTACGAAGAACTGGTCTAATTTTATTTCGTCCACGGGAAGCTCCTTAAGCCGCATAAGAGACGAATAAGCGCTTCCGACGTCGTCTAACGCAACCTTAACGCCTAAATCTTTCATGGCCGTTATGTGTTGAATAGCTTTATCTTTGCCAAGAAAATCTCCCGTTTCAAGAATTTCTAAAACTATTTTAGAGGGGTCGCAACCGGATTCCAGTATTTTTTTTAAGGATAAAAGATATTCTTCGGAAATGAATTTCGGGTCGATATTAATAGAAACCCATAATTTTTCGGCGGGTTCCCCGATTTCCGACAGTTCCTTAAGGGCTTTAATCAGCACTTCGTTGCTTAAATTAAACAAATTTTTTTCGTTTAACATAGGCAAAAAATTATACGGAGAAATTATATCGCCGTTATCGTACAGGCGCGCAAGGGCTTCTACTCCGGCTATCTCTCCGGTAAAATTATCCATAATAGGCTGATAATAAACCAAGAGGTTGCCGTCTTTTAAAAGTTTCTGCATTTTATTTTCCATATGCGGCAGGGATTCTCCGTAGAAAGCGTAATAACGCAAACGGTTGGCCTTGTTATTTTTGCTCTCGTATAATGCTTGGTCCGCGTAGCGCATAAGGTTGTCGGAGGTAGGCGTTTCTTTGTCTTTAATAGAGCCGTCGTATATATAAACGCCCATGCTTAGGTCAGTCGTTATTTCTCTTTGGCCTTCTAAGACTATGGCTTCTTTGAACGTTTTTTCTATCTTTGCCAATATGCCTTCAAGCTCTTCCTTACTGTTAAAGTCTTCGATTATAATTACAAATTCGTCTCCGCCGAGTCTGGCTATAAAATCTGTTTTACGCAGTGCGTCCTTTAATCTGGCAGAAATTATTTTTAGCACGTTATCTCCGGCAATATGTCCGAATGTATCGTTTATAGGCTTAAAATCGTCGATGTCTATAATAGAAACGGCAAGAAACGTTTTGCGGCGGCTGGTTCTTGCTATGGCCCTTTCCAGTTCTAGCGACAAAGAGCGGCGGTTCGGGAGTCCGGTTAGTTCGTCGTAGAAGGCTTGATACGAGAGTTCTTCCGCCAGCCGGTGTCTTTCGGTAATGTCTATGAGCGTCCATAATATTTGTTCTTTGCCGTTAACCGATTCTTTTAATTTTTGTCCATAAAAATCGGCGTAAATAATAGTGCCGTCGGTTCTGACTACCGGTATATCGCGGCCGAAACCTTTCCCTTCCGCCAATATCGTCCGGGCGAGTTCCCCAACCCTTGCATAAGTGGCATCATCGGGATAAACTTCTCTTGAATTATGGTTATGTAAGGATTCGATGTCTGGATAGCCCAATATGTGGAGGAAAGTATCGTTAGCTTCGAGGAAAATCCTGTCGGGATAGCTGGCGAGCATAATGCCCGCCGAAGTATTGCTAAGAAAAGCGTTTCTTATTTCAGTTTCCCTTTTTTTACTGTTTATAAGGTCTATCCTGTCTAAACCGAATCCTATATCCAGAGCAATTTCTTCCATGAGGTTTTTAAGGTCTTCGTCGAAAAAGTTTTCTTTTGAGTGAAGCAGGGTTAATACCGCCCAGATAACGCCGTCTCTAAATATTGGGATAGAAGCGCTTGATAATATGCCGAACTCTTCCGATATATCGAGCCATGGGCGCATAGAAGCATCATTTCTGAATGAAGGAACGTAAACGGGTTTTCTTGAACGCCATGACCTGCCGACGCTGGAACATCCTTCCGGCACGTCGGGATTTACGGAAATATTCAAGCTCTCTATGAAACCTGATATTCCGAAATGTGATATAAAAAGGACGTTTCCATTTTCGTCCGGTTTTGCTATCCAGGCTAATTTTAAGCCGGTATAATTTACCGCCATAATACAAATAGAGTCGAGGAAGCTTTTTTCATTTTCCGTTCTGCTTATCAGCTGATTCATCTGGGCTAAAAAAAAGTTAAACTCAGTAAGCCGTCTTTGATGTTCCGCTTCTAACGCCAAATGGCGTTTAATGTCGAGCTGGTTGAGAGCTATCCCCAAGGAATTTGTAACCTGCGTAATTATGTTTATTATTTCTTTGGTAAAATAATGCTTGGAATCGGATTGTATGCCTAAAACCGCTACCGGGTCATAATCTAAATTTTGAAATATAGGGAAAGCCATTAAGCTCTTTACCCTTGAAAACGAGGGGTATTTTTCTATGACAGCGGGGTCTAAAACGTGCAAAGGCCCCAGTATCTTTTTTTCCCTGTAAACGATAGAAGCGGGCATATTCCCTAAAATATCTCCGCTATTAAGGGAAGGTTTTATCTGCATAAGTATTTTTTCGTGTTCGGCGTTATCTGCGCATGCGGCAATAGGGATAAAGCAGCCTTTTTCCTTGTCGGGAACTGCTAAAACCGACCCTATGGCGTCCGTTTTGGTAACTATTATATCGACGATATGCCTGTATATGCTTCCGGCGTCTTTTAGAGATAAAACATCCTCCTGCACGCTTATTGCCGCGTCCTGATATCTTTTCAGGCGGATGAGGCGTCCTAAGGCAATCCTTGATATTATGTCTATTGCAACGAATATCACTATAAGCAGAAGCGCCGTTAACAAATAAACGCTTTCCTTATTCCAGAAAAATTTTTCAAGGGAGGAGTTTGTCCACCCGGCTTTAACGAACCACGGGTAGCCTTTTATTTTTTGCGTTACGCCGCCTGAAACCTTGGGCATACTGCCCAGGTTCTTCTGTCTCTTGCAGTTTTTCCATGAGGATATTATTCTGCCGGATGCCGTTTCTATAAGAGCCGTTTCGATATATTTATGGGTATTTATCGAATTAAAATTTGAAAGTATAAAAGGAGAGCCGATGAAACCCAATATCTTGCCCTTTTTATTGACTATCCTTTCGTTCATGGGTATAACCCATTTTTTATCGGTTTTTTGAAAATAAACCGTTCCTACGTAACGATTTGGATAGCCCGATAACGGAACGAAAATAATTTTTTTTATATTTAAATTTAAATTTTTTATGTTGCTTGACCAGACTATTTTGCTCATCGACGGATTAAGAATGTTAACTGCCGCAATGCCGGGGTGATATTTTTTGAAATCCTTAAAAACATGCAATGCTTCCGTGTTTGGAATAAGGTGTCCGTCGTTTATATTTAAAAAATCAGTTCTTAAAAATTTAAGGTCGTGGAAATGGGCGTCTAATTGGGTTTTAATTGCGGAAGATACATCGGAAGCCGTTAGTTTTGAATAGGTTTGCAGGTGTCCTGCGACTGTTTTTTTCAGGCTTAAAGTCTCGTATATAAAAACGGAAAGTACGATACATACGAGAAATAAAAAGAAAATGTGCATTGCCAATATCTGAAGTTTGTCGGTTTTAGATATGGATTTAGATATCGGGAACTTGTCCTTTGTTTTTTTTATTATGCCCATAAAAACAATTAATTTTTAATTAAAATGAAATTTTAGACGGACAAGTTATAACATGACAAGGTTATTCATCTTAATATATAATACTATTATTTCGGCAGACAATCAAGATTGAATTCCTTAACAGATTAAACCCCTTAACAGATTAAACCCCTTAAACCCGCGATAGAAATATTTCGCTCTTTTTATTATATGCAAATACGGGATTTTCGGTTTCCCAGAAAACGGTTTCCGCTTAAGCTAAAAGTTAAAATGGGC
>JAJYJI010000068.1 GCA_021789605.1 bacterium | reverse complement strand
CTTTTTTGAAGTTTTTTTAGTCATAGCAGAATGCTTCATAAAATGGCCGCCCTGAAAAGCATATGCGCTTGAGCCTGAAGCCGCGCCTATTCCAAAAGCAAATATCACAGCTAACACGGCGGTAAATATAATATTGTTAATTTTTTTCACGAATTATCACCCCCTTATTTCTATTCAATTTTATTTTTTGATTTTCATTTTTTAAAACGCAAAATTCATTTTATTAATGTACGAGCGGAAAGTTTCCAAATGCTATTTTATTTCTATGAAGCAAGTCTATTTTTGGATTCCAAGACGACATGCCGAATCTTAATATTTTCACGTTATAGCCCATCGTCTTTAATAATGCCGCGGCCATTGACTCCCACTGTCCCACATAGCAAATGCTTATAATCGTCCTATGTTTTGGAAGCATTTTTAAATACTTAGGCGTGAAAAGAACCTGCAGAGGTATATTATGCGCGCCAGCTATGTGCCCCATTTTCACGAATGCAACATGTTCTCTGACGTCTAACAGAAAATAGTGTTTCGGATTATGTTCTACAATATATTCTTTATAAAGCACCGGCGCCATAATTTGAGGAACGCCGACAACTCCTACTGCATTAGGCTTCGAACTTACATGGCGGGGATTTAACGCCTGATAAGCTTTTTTTGCCAACATTTGGTTAAAATTTCCGGCATATGAAACTGCCGCAGATGAAAGCATTAACATTAGGCTTAAGCTTACGATAATAAACTTTTTCATAATCTTATCTCCTTTTTAACTTTAAATTAAATTTATTCTTACAACTATATTATAACATTATCTTCATATTACCAGCAAAATATTTTATCGTATTTAAATACGTCCGCTATAAAACCGTCATAGTTTATTCCCGGTTCGTAAAGCCTGATAATTTTCGTATCGTAAGATTTGGAATGCAATTCCATAATTTCAGTTTCCGTTTTTGACGGTTCTCTTTTTAAAACATGAAGTATTTTCATATTTTATTCTCCGCAATAAATAATTAATATTAAATTAATATGGTATAACTATATCGTATTCGAGCATTTTATCCGCCAGTTCTTCATTAGATATATATTCGAATTGATTATCCCTGCAATTCGTTAAAACTGGAAGTTCAAGCATATTTAGAACCATATCGAGATGCTTGTTTATAACCTTATTATCTTCAAGTTTTCTATCAAGAACGTATACTTCTACTTTATCGTCAAGGAGCGTTAACCCTCCCGACATTCTAAGCGCTTCGGCTTGTCTGTCGCGCGTAAATACAGCAATCTTTTTTGTCATTTTTCCCCCATTTTAAAAAACCAGAAACCTGTCTTCGCTTGTCAATGAGTTTATTATACTTGCGTTTTCGTACTGGGAAGCATACAGGAAACCTTCTATCTTTTCATGTATGCTTCTTATGCTGCATGAATATTCGCAAAGCGAGACATCCGAACCGGCTTCTTTTAATTTTCCGACGAAACCCGCATCGTTTAATAAATTGACTCCGTCGTCCATTATAAAACATTTCAATTCATATCCTGATTTTTTAGCGCTGTTTATGATTTTTTCTAAGTAATCTTTATATTTATCCGTCGTTATTAAAAGAGCAAGTTTCATTTATAAAATCCCTCAACATTATTATATTATTTTCATCATAAAAATCGTTTCTGCAAGAAATTCCAAAACAGATTAATAGTGAGGGGATACCCCGCTTTCCGTATCCTTAACCTCTTCCTGTCCGGATTTCAGCACGTATTCCCTTATTAAAAGAAGAATTGCGCCTATAATCATGATTATCCCCCACAAGATAAAACTCTCTTTTATTCCTGCCAGCGCTTCATTGGATAATTTCCCTATAACCTTATCTTTATTTAAATAAGATAAGAAAAATGAGGCATATATAGTAAATAATCCATATAAAGCCAATAACGTTATTCCGCACCAGTTATGATTTTTTCTTTTTTTCATATTATTCATATTATTAGCCGCAGCCATATAAATTCCTCCTTAAAAGTAAAGAAAATTTAATACTTCATTTTTACCATATCGCCTGCTGAAATTTAAGAGCAAGATACATTCCCAAAACAAGGGTCGGCAAAAATAACATTCCTGCCCATGAAAACATTAAAAACCCTGACCATAAAGTACCTATATTGCATCCTAAAGCTATTCTTGCGCCCACGCCCGTTAAGATGCCGCCGATAAAATTTTGAAGAAACATTATTTTTCTTTTCGGCACTCTCCATTTGAATTCCCCGCCTAAAATAGCCGTAGTCGTGGAGCCGGCAAATGTAGTTATAACAAGCAAGGTCATAGGAATTGCAACCGGCACTATCTGAAACCAGTTTGACGATATTTTGGGCAAAAACGATGCTTTATAATGCCCTACAGCAGTATATAGATTTATGAAAGGTGCTAAAATGTAAGTATCAAAACTGCCGTAAGGAGTTGTTACGCCCATATAAGCAACTTTATGGACGGTAAAATATGACGTTATAAAAACTATAACTGCAACCACGGCAAATAATATCCCGCCCAACCTCGGAGAATAAGCCTCTTTAAATTTCAACATATCCCACGTTATTATCGGCTCCTTATAGTTTACGCCGCGTTCTTTACTGATTTTGCCAAATCTCCTTTTGGTCAAATATAATCCCAAAATGAGAAATATACCGCCGAAAATTAGAGCCACTACAAACGGTCCCCATACTGCGTTTCCAAACAATTCATGAGGAATATAGTCGGCAAATCCCGGTTTTAAGTTAAGCCACGGTATAGTGTGTAAAATCCAGTAAAGAAAATTAGTCAGCGGGAATATTATGAAAGCAAAGAATATCGTTCCGACAAGTATTCCGAATAATTGCATCCAGTTTTGAGTAAATCCGGAACCCGCCCTGAATATCAATCCGCTCATGCATGCTCCGCATAGTCCTATGCCGAAACCAAACAAAAGCGAGCCGACTAAATCATACCAACCTGCCGGAAATACGCCTTGGACTGCAGATTGTATCGGAACTATTCCTAACGATTCTATGACGCCGAAAGCAAGAATAGAAATTCCAAAAGCCAGTAATATGCCTTCTAAGATTTTTGTATCTTTTGCCATGAACATATTATTAGTTGCAAGCACGAAACACATTCTTCCCCTTTCGAGCGCAGCCCCAAAAATTAAGCCTGCAATACCTATTATAGCGTATTCAAGAAAATAAGGATTCATAATTTACAATACCCCCTATAGTTAAATTATAACTAATTAAATACTGAGTTTATGATGTTTTTTTAATTTTAATGGTAAATTCACCAGGAGCAGTCTTTGTTACGCAGTAAGGATAATTTAACTTATTAAGCATGGACGGGAACGAATTCTCTACCGCCGCCGCATGGTCGGTATAAACCTCCAGTACCTGCCCCACTTTCATTTTGTTGAGCTTTTTATGAGCCATAGCTTCAGGAATAGGACATGTTTCGCCTAACACGTCTAACGTCTCATCCGGTTTTACGTTTTCTAAACTTTTTTCTTCAGCCATTTAAATCCCTCCTTTTAAGATATTAAATTAGAAATTAAATTAAAAGCTTTCCTGCCAAATAGGTCCTTTATACGGGAAAAACTCTTTTCCTTTAGTTGCGCCGCTAATTTTGGTTACCGTTCCATCCCCGCTGTTTGCCGTCCAGACATCGCCATTATCGTCTATTAATATAAAATTAGGATTTTTCCCTGTCTTATATGTATTTAAAACCCTGCCCGAACGGCTTAACTTCACGACTTTATCGGCATATATACAGGCGACGAACATGCTTCCGGTAGTGCTTAGCGCAATTCCGTAAGGCGCTCCTTTTATGTTAATTTTTTCTAAAATTTTACCGTTTTTATTAAATTTTAAAACGCTGTCGCTTAACCCGTTCGTAACATATATATTTCCTGCAGGACCTATAGCAATGCCTTCCGGTTTTCTTTGAGCATCAAATACTTTTATTATCTTTCCGCTTTTGTTTAATACGGTAACGGTGCCTTTGTTTGTGAAGTTCGTAACATATATTAAACCGTTATCGTTTA
>JAJYJI010000005.1 GCA_021789605.1 bacterium | reverse complement strand
TAAGTTCAAGTGTCCGACAGAGACCGATACGAGTGTCCGGTTATTTCCGCTACGGGTGTCCGGTGAAAACCGTTTTTAGCGTCCGACGAAAACCGCTACGGGTGTCCGACGAAGTCCGCTGCATGCAATCATTACACCATTTTGCTATGATATCACTCTGCAATACCATATCCCCAGCCTTCATATAAATCTGATCAAATTCTCTTATGGGCGCAGGTCTATTCTGTATAACATCTGAAATAGCATTAATAGTTTTTATTAAATCCATGATAATGATTTCCCATTAAAGGTCAAAACGGTCAAGGCTCTTCAATCTTAAAATTTATGTTATTGTTATAGAGATACTAATTTTTCCGGGTAAGAAATTGTTTCTTTTCATAAAACAAAAAAATGAATTTAAAAACTCAAATACTGTGAGGAAAATAATTGCTACGATTTGAACAAGTTTTAGATTCTTCTTCAGCTTTAGATAATACTTCCCAAGTAATCTCTCCAGGTAATTTTTGTTCCTTATTCAACGGTTTCTTTAGAAGCAGCCGAGTTATTCTTACTGCCTCCCGAGTGCGTTCTGTTTCCGCCTTCGTCTGTTGTCGCACTGCAAATCTGTTCTCCATTTAATTTCTCCTTTTTTACAATATTAATTTTTATAGTAAAAGGCGTACCTAAGGGATTTCTAATCGCCCATTTTATACATTCTGCTAATTTTTCTTCAAGTTCATTTGGGTTGCGAACAATATTAAAAAGTTCTTGAGCTTCTTCTCTATCTATAACAAAACTATGAGACGGATAACCAGAAATTAACTTATCAATCGCTTCATCTTTCACATTTTTTGTCTTTTTTGCAAGGCGTTTTCCATAATCAGAAGCAATATTCATTGAACGCTCAATTTGTCCTAATTGAGCAGGATCAATTTGGGCATAAATTTTATCATAAAGACCAACAGTAAGGTTGGCAGCAATCTCAGATGCTAGTTTGGTTGTTATTTGTCCTCTACTTCCAGCCTTAAAATCAATAAGTATTTCACGCCAAGTATTAATAGAACGAGTAGCTAAAGAATTTATTGCCTGGGTAATATTTAAGCCAGAAAACATCTCAAAGAGTTCGTCTCGCATACCTAGTTGGATATCTAACGGACCAAATTCACCAAAATCAGACAAAATAATTTCATTTGCTCCAACAGCAACTAGGGTTCCCGCACTTTTGCAGATACCATAAATGAAAAGAATAAAATTCTTATACTGACGTTGCAAACAACGAGCCATCCTATAAGCAGCATCTGGAGATCCTCCGTTGGTAGTCAATAACAAAACAACATTCTCTTTCTTACCAGGATCCTTAGTATAATTTATAAGCACATCAACTGTTGAATCATTGATTTCACCAGTATAGATAATAATATCCGCATTAAGATTATCAGATAATAAATTTGCTAATTTAGTGTATTCTTCTTCTACTGGTTCCGATTTTATTGTATCCATATCAATAATATAATAGAAAAAATGGACATTTTCAATTAAAAAATAGGTAACTTCATGTAATAATTGTCACAAATTTTAAATTTCCTCTATCGCTTCAAGCAACCGCCTGGCGTAAGCGAATGCGGAGGTTTTTACCCATGACGGCTTAATTACAAGCACCCATAGGAATAAAGACGATATATTTACGCCTAAACATACCGCCATATATGGACTAACCGCTTTATTATGCATATAAAACCAGATTCCGGCCGAAGCAGTAAGCGCAACGCCAAGCAATGCCGTGCAGATACCTATCGTCCTCATTGCAACCAGATTGCGGCAAAAACCGTAAGACGCATTTTCGCTATAAATGAGATTAAATTTTTTTATATCGCGGGTCTTTATTCTCAGGAGCGTTACTGCCGCCTCGTATAATTTATCGGCTTCCTTGGGATTATCATCTTCATTTTGCTTAGTAGGAAATGTCCTCTCAAGGATCTGCGACAATTTATTATGCCACCTTTGGCGTAATATTGGATTTAACGAACCAGAATAGCGCAAAAGCTGTGTTGTCGGGGCACCACCCCACGACTCCCAAAGTTTCCTTTCGGTCTTTTTGCCCAGGTTTCTTGCAAATATCGCAGAAAAATAAGCAACGCCCGAGGTTATAAAAATAGTCCATAGCCCAGATTCCCACTTTGTATTAGGCCATGTCCAGACAAACACCCCCAGCGCCAAAGGCAGGAGCACCAAAAGAACCGGCTGGAACCGGGCGCGATAACTGTAATGGCCTAGTAAAATCAAATGAACCTCGGATATTTATTAATATATATGGTATATAGAAAATTACAATTAAGCAACGACGAATTAAATAGCGAATTTATACTGCTTTTTTTTGAAGAGTATACGCAGAATCTATTATTTTTGCACTCAAAAACAATATCGCCATATGAATTCTGGGTGATGGTTTTATAACCATTATAATAATTAAGATCTTCGGAATCACCCTCGCCAATAACTATAATCTTGGGGTTTAGTATTTTTAAAATTCCCGCCGGAACCCTTCCTGTATTTCTTCCGTGATGAGGAGCGAAAAGAATGTCAATTTCCGTAAGAATGCCTAACAGTTCATCCTCAATATTGTTCATAAACTCTGTTTCCATGTCGCCCATCCAAAGTACCCTAACACCTCCAGGAGAAGAATATCTTATTATCGGAGAAATATTATTTGGACTTCCTCCATTTTCTGTTTCTTTTAACGCTTTTTTAAATTCTATATTTTCAGTCCTGGGCCATAAAATATCGATTCCTGATGTTTCCCTTTTCTCATCGGACAGATTCATCCATTTTCTGGTACAACCATGGTATATTTTAAAAGAATATTCGTTGTGGTCTCTAAGTTTACAGTATCTTTTGAAGCTTCCGGTTTCGTCGGCTTTGGTTGCCCCGTTGCCTACCACGTAAAAATTAATAATTCCTACCCTTTCATCAAGATACTCCAAGCCTCCAATATGGTCTTCATCAGGATGCGTCGAAATAAACCTTATAATTCCCTTTTTATTGCTTAATGAAGAAATCTCTTTCAATATCTTATCCCGATTGTCATCATTTAGACAACAATCTATAATGGAAAAATTGTCGCTGTCGTGGAAGATATAAAACATGTCGCCGTTTCCGACCGAAAATGATTTAATTATGCTCATATAATAATATTATAAATTCTTATTTTATTATAAACCAACTAATCCCATCCTTCTTCATTATCAGAAAACTGCACAGGAGCAAGGGGGACCCATCCAGGTCGTTTAGCCATATTAAAAGAGTGCCTTATTGCTCTTCCTTTAGTATTAAACACTTTAACCCCTCGCCTGATGAAAGAATTGATAACCGCTTTTCGAGGGTGCTTGGTCGACTCTTTCGAAGAAGATACAAAAACGGTTTTACTGGTTAATCCATCATTCCTATCTTTACGCATGCCAACAATTCTATCCAACACGGGGGATGAAACATTATGCCGACTGCCATGATGAGGAACCTGAATAAATTTTAAAATTTTATTCAAATGGATATCAAATTTCAATTCAGCAAAATAAGCTGCCTTTTTTAGAGCCTGAACTCCAGCATCTCCGGTAAGAAGAATGGGATGTTTTTTAAATGGCAAAAATAAAATAACGCTGCTTTCGTTTTCGGCAGAAGTCTCCACATCATCACGTAACATATCGATATTCCAAGAACTTTTAATTAAAGAAGTTAAATATGAGATACCCTCATTCAGTGATTGTAAAATATAGCCAGGGCTAAAGTAGCTTTCTTCTATCTCTTTTTGTTCCGGAGATTTATCAAATTCAGGGATAAGATTATCAATATACCACCCTCTCTCTGGTGACAGCACCATGAATTCACCAATCTTATTACCTTGAAATGGCTCGTGTATGGAAATTTCCTTTTCTAACGCAAGTTCTTCAAGGTGATATGCAGCATAAAGACTGTCTTTTAACCTCTCTGAAAGACTATTTTTAGTAATTCGACCGTCTCTGAAACTATTTAATATTTTTGACGAGTGTTCCCATGGCCTGTGCATCCATAATTCCCCCACCTTTAATTCTTCAAGAACTACAGATAAGCCGGAGGCATGGTCGGAATCAGGGTGGGAATTGACAACATAATCTACATATGATGTTCCGTAATGTTTACGAATATGTTCAACTAAAGCTTCACCGGACTCCTTAGTGCCACCGTCATAGACCATAACTTTAAAGTTTCCAGGATAGCCATATCTTACGGCGATAGCATCCCCGCTCTTGTCGCCATTACCTACCGGAAGAAAATCTATTTCGCAACCAATATTATTTTCCAAAGCAAATCCTTATTGATTTAAATAATACATTATATTGATATTATTAAATTATAAATCCCTATATATTGTATGTAAAGTTAAAATTTTAATTATTTTTAGCTTTCTATATAAATCCTTTCCCCAAGCCCTGAAACTCTTGTCCTTATCACCCTTGTCCGGGTGCTTCTTCCTGAAAAGATTAACGCCCAACCTCCTGAATATGCCGGTAATCCTGTCGAGCGTCTCGTTCGAGACGTATTCCTTGAGAAAATCCCTTACGATCGCCTCACTTATAACGGTTTTGCCTACGAATATAAACGTCGAAAATCCCTTTAGGGAGCTTTTCCGGCTTAACTCTACCAGCAGGATATACTTTTCTTCTGTTCCCCTCTGGAACACGAACCTTGCCGTCATATATTCCCTTATACTGTCTTTCCTGTCGTATCCCTCCTTCTCCCTAAGATAGCTCCTTTCCCTATCGACGGGCATTTTAAACGGGCCGGAAAAAACGGCATTGCCGCCCTTTATGTCTTCGGAATATTTATCGATAAACATTCCGATCAATTCCTTGAAGTCCTCGAACGTGAACGGGTCCTTGCCTTTCAGCGACGCATGCGCCTGGCGCGCATCACGGTTCCTTGCATCGGTAGAAGAATTGAAGCTGAGGCTTTTCGTCCCCCCGTCCTTCAATTGGACAGCATTTTTAATCGCGGTGCCGCCTGAAGCCTTACCTGTGCCCTGACCGCTGCCGGTTATCGTTTCCCTGACCAGTTCGACGGACGAAAATACGTCCCCGTCCTTGGCGTCGTTTACAACGCCTTTTTTCGGGTTCTTCCACGAAGGCCGCTCGCCCGACACCGTCCTGCCCGTCCTTGCCCTTATCCTGAAAACCGCCTCTCTCAGGCCGACCTCGCTTTCCTTTACTGAACCGCCGCGATAACGCCGGACTATGAGGCTGTCGTAGTCGAATATCGGCGTTTCGAGCTTAAGAATATCGTAAACGACGAACATCTTCCTTTGCTCCACGACTATCCCGTCCACGAACATCCTGACGCTACTGCGGAACGGCGGCTCCACCTTTAGCGGAACGCCTTCTGTCAAATTGGCGCCTGAACCCCCGGCGGCGGCATATTCGGCGTACATGCCGTTCCTTACGGAGTGCCAGGCCCGGTTTGCATATTCGTCCGAGGCGTAAAAGTAAACGTAGGCGGCGTCCCTGTCCGAAACTCCGGACTTCGGCATTATGTACGGCAGCCCCTTTTCCTCGTCGAAGCCGGTTTCAGAATATAATTCCTCGATGCGTGCGTCAAACACCCTTTTCCGCATGGCGGTGCACGTGAAATAGAAGGCCGCGCCTATGACATGGCAGGGAATTACTATGGAATAGCCGCCGTCCTCGCTGAGAAGGGCATACTGGTTTTCTATCCAGGACGGGCGTAGTAGTGCTGGAGAGCCGTCGCCATCCGGTTCCGGCGGCGGGATGTCCTTTATTTTGACAATCCTGCTTTTCCCTTCCGGCAGCGTAATGCTGAACCGGCTCCGGCTGTTTATTTTTCCGATAAGCCCGCCTTGCCGGTAGATATTGCCGATTACGTAATGCCGGAGGAGTTCTGGCGGAATTTCTTCAGTTATGGTAAAATTATTTTTATTTTTAATGCTGCGGAATCTTGCGTAGTAGAAATTTTTGCCGGGAGCGGTGGAAATGCCGCCTATCCAATGGAGGTGGAACCGTACGTCGGCGTATTTAGGACTGCCGAGTTTATGAAGCCTTAGGTCGCTCGCCTTTATCATATCGCATCGAATCCGGCTCCGACTTCGGCTTTATAATATATTTTATTTCAGTATCATTATCTTTTGTTCGGTGTCAATTTATTTTGTAGAGTATCAATAACTTTTGGAACTTACAAGAGCTTGAAAAATAGTTGATTTTTAACTGGTGTGTCCGGCGGGATTCGAACCCGCTACCTCAGGAGTCGGAGTCCTGAACTCTATCCAGATGAGCTACGGACACATAAATAACGGCTAAATTGTAATTAGGCTATTCATGCGATACGCAATGACTGTGCCCAAAAATAGCGCGGGATAAGCCTTAATCAATCAAAATACCGCAATCCAGACATATATAATAATATAATAAACGCATATTAAATTCAATCCTAAACGCAAATCCTAAATCCTGACTTAAAAATTTATATTTTCCAAAAATCTCTTAAACCGGCGTCCGAACGGAACGAAAAATTTCTATCGGCAATTTAGGGAACTCGGCCATAACTTGAAATTTAATCCTAATTGTTTTAACATATTATTAATCTCCTTGTTTATTTGTTTCTCGCCTGGCGGGCGAAATATAATTAGCAATAATTATATCTCTGAAAAGCAGATAAATAAAGGAGTTTTTTAGTTTTTAAGCTAATTTCTATCGGCTAATTTGGGTTATTATTATTTTATATAGGTAATTCTAAATCGGGATTTGAGCCAATAAATGAAACTTATAATTTCATATCTGCCGCATCAGCCTATGCGGGTAGGCAATATTATAAATTTGGAGATTATGAAAAAAAACTATAATCTAAAAATATTAAATGCGAAAATAATCGAATTCTCAAATATAGTAGAACAGAATCTCGAAGAAATCTTAAACGAGCTTATCGCAAATAATTACAGGCGGTTCGATTATGCTTCCGATAATATAATTAAAAACGAATCTAATAAATTATACGGCGAAATTAACGAAATTGCGCTATCTATGATTGCGCTTCCTAAAAGTAAAAAAAAATTATTTATTGAGGCCGTATTCCGGTGGGACGATGCCGCCGGTATTAATTTTATACCGGAAGTTATAAGGTTGATAAAATTCTCAAGCCATTTAAAGGATATCAATAATGCAATTTTATTGATTAAGATTAACCTCAACGAACTTTATAAATATCCGGCTTTCAAAAAGCAGGCATATATTCCCGATTTCATTCTTGCTTTAAGTTCGTTTTTTAAAGAAAACATAGATATTTTTTTTGCGAATTCCGGTAAAAATCCTGAAACGGGCGATAAAACGTCTGTCGAATTAAAAAAAATTATGTCTTACGGACATAAAATAATAAATGAATTTTTTTTAAATATTAAGGGCGGAAATATCGATAACGTCGAGAAATCGGAAAATCAGGTTATATATTATTCCAATATCATATCCATTTTAGAATTGATTTCAATAAGCAGCCTTGAATTCACGCAAATTTAGATATTGAATTCCAAACCGGTTATTTTATTAAATCCCCGTCATTAAGGTATTTTCGAGGTATTTTCTCAAAAAATTAACAACGAAAATATAATGAATGACTTTCAGGTCATTTTATGGTAAACTCTTGTTGTGTAAGGATAATGCAAATAAATAAAAATCCGGCCGGCCTGTGTCATAATTTTATATAATTATAAAGCTTATGTATTCAAAGGAATATAAAAATCTCATTCTAATACTTCTTGTAGCTTTTTTCTTTATGGTAATGCTCGATATGAGCATCGTAACGATAGCCATTCCAAAAATTATGTCGAGCCTCGGGGTCGATTTGGAAGAAGTGGATTGGATTATGATTGCTTATAACGTGGCAACCGCTATAATAATTATGCCTATAACGTTCATAATTAAAAAAATAGGGCTCAAAATTCCGATTGCATTAAGCATTATATTTTTTACCGTATCTTCTATAGCATGCGGATTTGCCACATCTATTAATATGCTTATAATTTTTAGAATAATTCAGGGATTGTCTGGCGGCGGGATAGCGCCTCTGGGTCTTGCCCTTATGGGTAAAGTGTTCGAACCGCGGGAAAGAGGCAGGGCGATGGGAATTTGGGGCATAGGAGCCATGGCGGCACCCGCCATAGGCCCGACTCTCGGCGGATGGATTACCGACCACTTAACGTGGAGATGGGTATTTTTCGTGAATGTTCCCGTAGCAATAATAACCCTTATAGGCATATTGATAATTATGGAAGATGACCATAAAGCCCAGCATTTTAAAGCAAATTTCGACTTTATAGGATTTGTTTTTTTTGCGGCTGCCATAGCCTTTATCCTTGTGGCGTTTAACGAAGGGCAGAACAAAGGCTGGGATTCTACCTATATTTATACCTGCGAGCTTATAAGCGCGGGCGGATTCATAATGTTTTTTTTGTTTGAGCCTTTTATATCCCATCCGTTAATAGATTTTAACATTTTTAAAAATTATAATTTTACCCTGATTACCCTAATCAACGCCGTAAGGGCTATCGCGCTTTTCGGCTCTTTGTTTATAATACCGGTTTATCTTGAAAACATTATGGATTATACCCCTTATGCCACCGGTCTTATTATGATGCCGTCCGCCTTTGCGGTTGCTTTATCCGCTCCCGTTTTCGGCAAAGGCGCCGATAGGTTCGGCCCTAAATATTTTATCGTTTTCGGAATGGCGTTAACAGCCTTATCTCTATTTTTATACTGGAATTTATCTGTGCAATCGAGCCTTTACGATATAATATACCCTTCTATCATAAGGGGCATAGGGCTCGGAATGCTATATTCCCCTATCATGAGCACGGGGTTAAATTCCGTAAAGATGGAACAAATTCCCGAGGCATCGGGACTCTTGCCTATTACTATGAGGCTTGCGTCGGGATTCGGAATAGCTTACTTTGCAAATTATCTTGCGGAAAAACAGGTTTATTATACGACAAGATACGGGGATAAAATTAACTATAGAAATTTTGCCTTTCTTAAAGCAAAGTCTTATTTTAATTCTAACGGATTGTTTAAATCTAACGTCGGGGTCATAGCCGGCACGGCAAAAATAAATCCCGGCCTTGGAATTATAGACAGCTTAGTCAAGATGTTTGCAACGGTTCAATCATACGACGACGTGTTTATAGTCGCAGGCGTGTTTTGCCTTGCAGGCATAATACCCGCAGTTATGCTAAAAAATAAGGTCCACCGCTGATTATCGTCGCAGGCTCCTTACGTGACCTGCGGTTTGCGGTCTCACGGCAGGTTCTTGTTTTTTTAACGTTTTCGCGCGGGCATATCCGGCGGTTATCTTTAAACATCTTGAACCTGCGTTGAAAATTTTATTTCCGGCTTTGCGCCGCCGCGGAAACGACGGCGCCCAATTTTAACCTTTAGCTTAAACGGCGCAGTTTCCGGGAAACCCGGAATACGGCATCTGCATATAATATAAAGAGCAGAATATTTTCTAACGCGGGTTCAAGGCAATAGTTTTTCATTGCTTTGGAGTTTAAATTTATAATATAATCAAAAAATAATTAAATTTAATCGCGGCTTTTTCCTTTAGAACCGGAATAAACTGCAAAACACATGCGTTATGCTATTATGCCTATGCTACTCTATTATACGCCATATTGCGTTGTTTTAACTATAACGATAGCTCTAACATAAAAACTTTAATCTAAAAATATAAATAAAGGATGCGGAATGAACCCCACTTTCAACATGGCTGAAATTAACGGCGTGTTCGTCAAAGATATTAAAAAACATATAGATGAAAGAGGCTGGCTTGCCGAGCTCTACAGAAGCGACGAAATGGACGAACCTTTATTCCCTCAAATGGCGTATATTTCTTTGACTATGCCGGATATCAGAAGGGGGCCGCACGAACATATTTACCAGACGGATTATTTCTGTTTTTTAGGCCCTTCCGATTTTAAAATTATATTATGGGACAACCGGAAAAATTCCGCTACATACCTCAATAAAATGACGCTGTTTTTAGGAGAAAACAAGCCTGCGGCGCTTATGGTGCCTCCGGGTGTCGTCCACGCATATAAAAACGTAGGCGGAAAAAACGGCTTGGTTATAAATGCCGCCAATAAGCTTTATGCCGGAAAAATGAAAAAAAGCGAAATTGACGAAATAAGGCACGAAAGTAATCCCGATACCGTTTTTATATTCGATTGAGCCGTTAATCCGTTTTAATAAAATTTATAAATAAATATAAAATATAAACGATGCATATTTGCCCTTCTCCCTTCCCTCTTTTTAGCCTAAAATGAAGATGTACGGCCGTATAACTTTCAGGAAGGGAGAAGGTTTAGGAAGCGCTAACTGCGCTTATTTGCAAGACTTTCAGGAATAGCAAGAGCCCTTAATCCCGTAATCTTCCATGATTAAAGCATAAAATTCTTCTGCGGGAATTTCCTGAAACACCGGTTTTTCATAAACCCTTTTCATAAATTTCACCTCCTTGGTTGCGTTAACGTTCGATTATTTTTATACGTTTGCTACATACAGCCTCTCTAAGAGATTTTGCATTAAAACGTTAAAATCTTTTACCGCTTCTTCATGCGCGACGCTGAAAGAGCTTGTAATATTTTTTATTATATCTTCTTCCGTGTTTTTGCCGTTGCACAAAGATAAAATTTTATACGATACTTCGTTTATTTTATATATGTTTCCGTTAAGGTTATCGAAAAGTAAATAATTTTCGCCTTTCTTTTTTATGCTTATATTTTCAGAAAGTTTAAATATCCCCATATCTTATATTATCTCCCTTTTTTCGGCTTTCTTGGCCGGCTTCTTATACCCAGCATTGGGGGTCTTTCGAATTTAAATCGCCGTTGCGGTAGTAGCTTACGGCTTTACACCCGCCGCACCTCTCGGAATGGGAACAGTCCGAACATTCGCTTCCGCCGGCCTTTTTCCTGATATCCCATAAAATGTCGGAATTATACCATACTTTAAACAACCCGTCCGTTAAGATATTCCCCAACGGCAGATAAAGCCTTCTGCACGGCAGTAAAGTTCCGTCTTCGAGTATGCATAAGGAGGAAAGCCCTGCGGGGCAGTAGCCGCCTATATTTTCGTCAACCAGATTCCATAGAGGCCTCGACGTAATAAATTTAGCGTTTTTACCAAAAAAGACGTCTTTTGTTTTGCTGTAAATATCTGAATAAATAGCCTTTAATTCCTGCGGCTCTATGAAAAAATCCTTCTCTTCGGTTTGGTTCATGGTCGTCATTCTCTCGACGGTAAGGGCGTCGGCTTTTAAAGAGCATGTTAATTCCGGCATGCTTAAAACGGACCCTTTATTTTTTTTATGCAGGGTAAACATTATCGATGTTTTAATCCCGGCATCTTTCAGCCTGCGTATAGATTCCGCAGCTTTTAAAAAGGTTCCTCGTCCCCTTATAGCGTCATGCGTTTTTTCGTCGTGTCCGTCTAAAGATATTTGAATTTCGGAAATTTTTTTATATTTTTTTAACAGGCTGATTGCTTCATCGTCGATTAATGTGCCGTTTGTTAGTATGGCGATATTGCGGAAATTATCAGATTTCTCGATTAAATCCGTTAAATAGAAAAGGGAATCCTGCTCCAGAAAGGGCTCGCCTCCGGTCAGCGAAACAAAACATTTCATTTTCCATTTAGACATAGCTTCATCTATTTTTAAAAAAATTGATTTAAGTTTATCCGGTGCGGGGTTTTCGCGTTTATAATCGTTTTGATAGCAGTGAATACATCTTAAATTGCAGGAGCTAACGAAGTGCCATTGTATATAAAATTCGTTATTTTCCGCTCTGTAATTATAAGCATCCATAATAAAAATATATAAGCATATCTATATATTGCGCTTATTTTGTTTAAAGGTTAATTTAATAATTTCATGTTTTCGTATATTCGCGGGCTTTTCATTCTGTATTGCCGTAGTATCTTTCTTCCACCCTGCTGAACTTATATACCAATAAGGACAAAAGCCACGCCGACGTCAAAATGCCGGCTATTATTCCGCCGAGCATGGCAAAAGAAACGTTATTAAAAAAATCCCACGGCTGGCCTTTCAGATTGTATTCCGCTCCTATAACCTGAAGCCATTCGAGCGTTCCTATGCCGAATGCCAGAAAGACTGAAATGCTTGTAATAGAAATGTTATAAAATATTTTTCTTACGGGATTTAAAAAAGCCCAGCTGTAAGCAAACTGCATTACGACGCCGTCGGTAGAATCTAAAAGTATCATTCCTGAAGCAAATACCAACGGCAGTATAAGAACGTCTATTAACGGCCTGCCCGCGGATGCAAATACCGCCGACATAGAAAGTATGGCGACCTCCGTTGCAGTGTCGAATCCTATGCCGAATAAAATGCCTACAAAAAGCATCTGCCAGCTCGACGTAATAAGTTTCATTATTCCGTTAAAATAACGGAACATAAAACCTCTCTTTAAAAGCTCTTCTTCTATTTTCTTGCTCTGAAGATTTTTAAAATCTTTTGCGATTTTAACAATGCTGATAAGAATAACGATGTTCATAAAGGCTATCAGGTATAAAAATAGAGCCGATACGCCGGTGCCGACCATGTCGCTTATATTGCCGAGTTCCGGATACGCTTTAACGACAAATTTTCCTATAATAACGGTTATTATGGTTAAGGCAAAAACCGACAAAGCATGCCCCACGGAAAAGAAAAAACCCACTCCTACGGGTTTTTTTCCGTCGTTCATCAATTTTCTGGTAGTGTTGTCTATCGCGGCGATATGGTCGGCATCAAGCGCGTGCTTCACGCCGAAGAAGAATGCGAGCGAACCAAGGCTTAATAATACGGGGAATACGCTCGACCTGTCGATTAAAAGTATAATGGAGATTAGTAAAAGGGATAGCAAAAATCCGTAGAGCAGAAAAATCCTCTGTCTAAAGCTTAATAAAGACGGACGTAAAAACGGTAAAAACATAATTAGACCTCCCGCTAATTAAAATTAAATTAAATTTTATTATCTTAAAAGCAGGTATTCCGGCTTGAACATGCAAATATTTCCGCCTTCCCGGCTATTATTATAATAGACGCCGCCAGTGGCATATGGGAATATTTTTAATAACGGAGAGTCTTGGAAACTTTCCGTTATAAGTTCTTACGGCTGCGGGAACAGCACAGGAATTTAACCTGTTTCCCTTAAACCTTTAAGATAAAGTATGAATGTTTATAAATACTTTCTTATATAAAAAGTATATTGAAAGTCTATCACCCAAATTATGAAAAGTCAAACCGGCATGACCAACCGGCATGACCGGCATGCGTGAACCGAGCTGAACCGCGCGCGAGTCGCGTAAGAGCGTGAGGCACGGCTATAATAAGGCGATATAGATATATTTATCGCGCGTATAATTTTTTATTTTTTTATGTTTATTTTTTTATTTAAAGACAAAAATAAAAAGTTTATAATATATTAACAAAGTTAAGTTATAATGAATTATAATTATTACATTTAAGGCGTTTAGTTTTTGAAAGTTTTCTCAAGCGTTAAAATAAATTTTTATTAATTAAATTAATAAAATAAACTCAAATAAAATCTAAAATTAAGGAAAACGTATGGAACCAAAAAAAGTTTTGCTCATATCTATCGACAACCTAAGATACGACTGCGTCGGCTATAATAAAAACAGGGCACATCTAAAGCAGTATTACGTCGATACCCTCGTAGATACCCCCACGTTGGACGAAATTTCGTCTAACGCGTCTATTTTTACTAATTTTTTTTCCACGTCAAGTTATACAACGTCCGCCCATGCATCGCTGTTCACCGGTTTATATCCTCCCGCCCACGGAGTAAGGCCGTTTTTCTATAAAAAATTAAACGGCGACGCCGTTACGCTTGCGGAAGTTTATAAAAAAAACGGCTATAAAACTATATTTTATACGGACGTGTTTGAATTATTCGAGCCGTTGGGGCTGGCAAAAGGATTCGATTACAAAACTGCCGGAAATATTAACGACCTTATTAAACAGCTCTCAGCGGTTAAAGATGAAAATATTTTTTGCTTCGTTCATCTTTTCGACGTCCACGAACCCTATATTTATTCGCAGAATTACAACGAGGATAATTACAACCGCGAATATTTCGATTTTATGAAGAAAATGTCGGTCCTTTATAAAACTCCGACTAACACCGATAATCCTTTCGCCCTATGGAACTATTTTGCCGGCAAAGTCCATTACGATTTAAACGTTATGCTCCCCCCTTATATCTACGGCATCAATAAATTCGATAAAGGACGCTTCCGCGGGATTTATAAATCTTTAAAAGAAATGGGGTATTTTAATCCCGAAAATATTTTCGCCGTTTTTTCCGACCACGGAGAAGGAAGGATAACCATGTTCGACCAGTCGGTATTCGGGCATATGGGAGAACTATATGACGAAGTAATTCATTTGCCCCTTATTTTTCACGCCCCCGAAATCGAGAATAAAATTTACGAAAAATTAACTTCTATAACCGATATCTTTCCTACTTTAATTTCTTTATCCGGCTTGGAGCCTTATAATTTGAACGGGGATTCGAACGGCAAAAAAATAACGGAAAATTCAAACGGTTCGGGTCGCGGAATAGACGGCCAATCGCTATTCGAAAAAAGGGAATTCTGCTATTCCGAATTTTACACTCAAAATATGTACAACGAAATAATGCAATTTACAGCTAACGAATACGACAGGAATAAAAACGGCGCTTCGTCCAAAGATAAATACTTTTTGTCTCAGCGCGCCATCAGGACGGCCGATAAAAAATATATATTTATGCCCGATAAGATTTCCGAACTCCAGACAAAAAATATTATCGAAAACGTAATGCTGTCGGATGAAGATTATATTATCAGCATATTTAACGACATCCTCAGAAAGCGCATAGGCAAGGTCGAATTCTTACAATTATTAAACTCTCTTAAATCCCTTAAAACCGATAAAAACGCAAGATTAAATTTATATAAAAATATAACTAACTCGGATATATACAATAGAAATTTAAATTTTTACTACGACCTTTCCAACGACCTTTATGAAGAAAACCCAATAAACTTTAACCCGGATTTGACAGAATCCGCCAAATACGTCGAAATATTAAATAATATCGAAAAGAAATCGGTTTCTACCGAAAATTTATTCGACAGCGTTAAAAAAACGGGCATAATTATTAACGAACCTAAAAAAGACGGTAAAAACGAATCCCTTGTTCTGCTCAATCAAAAAATATCGCTAAGCGTCGAAATTATAAAAGAAGCGTACGACCGTTTCGGAGAAAAAATAGGAATAGCTTTTACGGGGGGTAAAGATTCTTCCGTTCTGCTTCATTTGGTAAGAAACGCCTTCGACGGACAAATTCCGTTCAAAATATTCACTATCGAAACTTCGGTTGAATTTCAGGAGATACGCGATTTTATAGAGAAATTAAAAAAAGAATGGAATTTCGATTTGCTGGTATATACAAATACCGAAGCCCTGAAAACTATTTCTATCGCCGAAGATAAACAAAACTGCTGCAGCCTGTTAAAAACCGTTCCTATAAAAAATGCCGTCAAAGAACTGCATTTAAAGGCTTTAATGACCGGAATAAGAAAAGACGAAAACGAATCGCGCGCAAACGAAAAATATTTTTCCAAAAGAGAAGCGCCCCACCATTACCGCGTCCATCCCATTCTCCACTTTACCGAGTCGGATATCTGGGATTATATAAAATTGAATAATATTCCTTACTGCCCCCTGTATGAACAAGGCTACAGGTCGATAGACTGCAAGCCTTGCACAAAAATTACGGGGGGCGAAGCCGAACGTTCCGGGAGGTCGCAGGACAAGGAAGCGGCTATGGATAAATTAAGGCAGCTCGGATATTTTTAATAAAACGGCATAGGGTTACCGCTATATCCGTTTGTTCGTCGCTGCCGCATACATATTAGATTCGCGGGTTGCAATAGGATTGATTATTTTATTATACGTTCAGGAGTTTTGTGTTTCTGTAATTTAAAGCCTCTAAGACGGAGCCGGCATCGACTTCCTTTTTTCCGTCCATATCGGCGATAGTTCGGGAAACTCTTAATATTCTAAAATATCCTCTCGAAGATATATTTAATTTTTTAACGGCATTTTTTACCAATTCTAAAGCCGGCGGGGAAATAAGCAAATACTTATCTGCGTCTGAACTTCTAAGGGACGCGTTAAATTTTATGCCTCCGCAGTCTTTGCCTTTATATCTTTCCAACTGAATTTGCCTTACCCTCTCAACCGTTTTCTGAACTTCGGAAGAGTTTTCTATGACCCTGCCTTCGGTCAGCTCGTCCAAATTCGAAGAATAAACTTCTATAAATATATCGAATCTGTCTAGAATAGGGCCCGATAATTTTGCGTAAAATTTATAAATTTCGGCGCCCGAACATCTGCATTCATGATTTTTATCTCCGTAATATCCGCATGGACAAGGATTCATTGCGGCGACGAGCATAAAGTCGCATGGTAGAATTATAGAAAACCTGCTCCTCGATAGATTTACGGTCTTATCTTCCATAGGCTGCCTTAAACTATCCAAGGTTTTTCTGCTTAGCTCCGAAAACTCGTCGATAAATAAAACTCCGTTGTGAGCCAGGCTTATGTCTCCCGGCGCTGGATTCAACGCTCCGCCTCCTATCAATCCCGCCGTCGATACCGTATGGTGAACCGGAATAAACGGCCTTTTTCCGATAAGGCCGCTTTCGCCTCCTATTTTCTTATTCGAAAAACTGTAGATGTTAGACGTTTCGATAGATTCTTCAAGCAAAATATCCGGTTGAATGCCGGCTATGCTTTGAGCCAGCATTGTTTTGCCGCTTCCCGGAGGCCCGACCATTAAAATATTATGACGTCCGCAAACTGCAATTAAAATTGCCCGTTTAGTTAATTCCTGTCCTTTTATATCTGAGAAATCAGGATAATCGATTTTTGTTTTTTTAAGCGCGTTATCTGCCTCGGCGATATATTTCCTAAAAAAAAATTCTTCGTTTCCTTCTTTATCCTTAAAAATATTTTTAACGTCATGAACATAAATTGCTCCGTTTCTTTCGGAATCTTTTGCGTATCCGCTGGAAATAAAACCGCAAACGTCTTTCAGCCTGCGGAAAGCGAGAAAATCTATTCCTATATAGCAGGCGGAATTAATATTATCGTACGGGATTATAAGTTTTTTATTTAATTTTCCTGCAAGCCTGCATAGAGCTATTATGCCGTTAATTCGGTTTATTTTACCGTTTAAGGAAAGTTCGCCCGCTATAATGTAATCGTCGAGGTTGACCGCGCACGCGAGCCTGCCGGCGGAAATAAGAATCCCTATCGCCAGCGGCAGGTCGAAAATGGGGCCTTCTTTCCTTAAATCCGCCGGGGCCAGATTTATAGTTATTTTTTTGACCGGATATTCGAAGCCGGAATTTTTTATAGCGGCTTTAACTCTGTCCTTAGCTTCTTTAGTGGAGGCATCAGGCAGTCCCACAATCATAATTCCGGGTATGCCGTTTGATATAAATACTTCTACGTCGACCGGAACCGCATCGATGCCTATAAACGTAGCGCTTTTAAGGGCGGTTATCATCATGACAATACCTTTGTATAATAATATAAATTATATTCATTATTATACAAAGGTATTGTTTCCGTATTATGAAAGAAATGTTACAATACGGTTAAATTTTTGTTAAATATAGATTAAGTTATGGCTTCCATCCCTTATCGGAAGCAAGCTTATTCAATTCCGCCAGAATATCTCCAGAGTCTTTCAAATCTTTTAAAAGAGTTACGGAAACAAGATATTCGAAAACATCTTCGTAAAATTCCTTAAAATCGCTTATTATGTTGACGGAGCCTTCGAAGCTTGTTCCGGGCAAAAATAAATATACAAGGCCGTTATTGACGGAGATTACATCCGAATCCCTTAATACCCCTTCAAGAGTTTTTACGAAATCATCCGTAAATTTTTTAATATTTAAAATAACTAGTCCGATAAAATCGATAGATTCTATTTCTTCGGCAAGGCCAAGCTCCTTTTTTATCCTTTTCATATTGGAAACCGAATGCTGCAGGACCGTCTCGAAATATTCAAACGGAATAATTTTTGCCATCTTTAAGCCTCCGCTAAAAAAAAAATACGTTAGTTTTTTGTGATTTTAAATTTATGCCCATGTTTTAATTATAATGTAATTTATAATATTATGTTTTGCATGGATAATTATATTAAACAATATTTATCGGAAAAAATATGCAAAAATGACTTTTTCCGCGGCTCCGGCGCCTCCTATTTTCCATACCGGCTTTTCTATTACGAGAGACGAAAGCGCAATTTTTTTCCCTTTCATCTCTCCGAAACCCGCAAACCATTGATAAAGGCCGCTGGGGTTATCGCCGGAAATCGTTCCGGTCTTGCCGCCCGAAACAACCCCGGGAAGCATATATTTATCGTTCATATTATAAAAATTTTTATGCGCCGCCCCTTTAGTGACGGTCGCAATCATCATCTGTTTTAAGCTCTGCGCCGTTTTTTCCGTTATCGGCCTGTCCAATAGCTTGACATTCTTATGAATATATATTATTTTTCCGGAAGAAGATATAATTTCTTTTATAATGAATGGTTCTAACATCTTCCCGCCGTTTATCGCCGTTGCCGCAATTAACGCCGCATGAAGGGGCGTCGCCTTTATATTTTTAAATCCTGCCCCCGTCAACTCTAATTGGAAAAATCTTTTGGGTATATAAGCTTTGCTTCGTTCGAGATTTAAAATAAAAGGTATTTTTCTATTAAAATAAAACTTATCGAAATAATGTGTTAATAATTTTCCTCCGACGTAATATCCTGCAACCTTGCCGAACGCTACGTCGCATGATTTGGCAAAAGCCTGCTTAAAGGATATTTTATTTTTCCCCGTTCCGATGTTCTGCTTCCAGAAAGTTTTATCCGTTCCGTATAATCCGCCGTTAAAACATATATCGAATCCGGGATAAAAGCCGCTGGATTCTATTGCCGCCGATGCCGTTATTATTTTAGCTAAAGAACCGGGGGGATAAGAAAAAAGGGGGGAAATTTCTTCGCTTTTTCTTTCGTTATGAGAATACGACGCGAAACCCAGCACTTCACCGGTATCGGGTTCAACCGCCGCCAAAACTCCGAAAGGAACGTCGTATTTTTTAAAAATATTTTCCGCCTCTTTCTGCACGACGGGGTCTATCGTGTAAACAACCGTATATTTGCCTATTTTTTGAACGTAGCTGCCGTTCATAATAGTTTTGAATATGGGAGGATTATGCTTAAAATACTTTTTTAAGGATTTAAGCGATTTGACGCCTGAGGCCTCGAATCCCGAAAGCCGCAGGCCGCCTATCTTGTCTTTAATAAATGCGATAGGCCTTATTCCCGTTCCCCCGATTTTTTTATTTCCGGCAAATAAGAACGCATTGCCGTAAAAATAAAGTTTATAAAAACCGTAAAGAAATAAAGCGGCGAATATTAAGATAGAGATATATTTTATGAAAGAAGCGGGTCTATTGTCTTTGCCCTTTCTTTTGTTGAGCGTTTTTTGGTATGATTTCCAGCCTTTTATTCTTTCCATCCTTTTTAATATTATTTCTGATTTTTCCCGCCTACTATTATAGACGGAATCCTAAGAGTCGGCTGGGCATCGGATACCGGAACGCCTTGTCCGTCTTTTCCGCATGTGCCGATGCCGAATCCTAAATCGCTTCCGACCATATCTATATTTTTTAAAATTTCGGGGCCGTTTCCCATGAGAGTTGCGCCGCTGACCGCTTCTCCCACAGCCCCTTCTTTTATGGCGTAGCCTTCCATAACGTCGAACACGAAATCCCCCGTAACGGTATTAACCTGTCCTCCGCCCATTTTTTTTACAAAGATGCCGCGAGCCACGCTCTTTATGATATCTTCCGGATTAGTTTCGCCTTTAGATATCATCGTATTAGACATTCTGACTATGGGAGGGTGCTCGTAAGACTGCCTCCTGCCGTTGCCGGTAAGTTCATAACCGTATTTAATATAAGACAGCCTGTCAGACATATATTTCTTAAGAATTCCGCCTTCTACAAGCACGTTTTTGCCGGAATGCGTTCCTTCATCGTCGAATCTGTAAAAACCTCTTTTTCCGGTTAAAGAAGAATCGTCTATGACGGTTATCAATTTAGACGCGACCTGCTCTCCTATTTTATCCGAATATACGCTTAAACCGTTGCCCGCGATATCCGCCTCTAGTCCGTGGCCTATCGCTTCATGTATCATCGTGCCGCCCGCCTCGCTCGACAAAACTACCGGCATGGTTCCGGACGGGGCAAAAGGGGCTGAAAGTTGTGTTAACGCCCTTTCTAAGGCTTTTTTGGCAATATCCTCCGGAACGTTTTTGTCGAAAAATTCAAATCCGGTAAATCCTCCCGCCGCTTCGTAACCCACCTCGATTCTTTCTCCGTCGGATACGACCGCGTGGGCTAAAAACGCTAAATTTTCCCTGCAGTCTTTTACTAAATCGCCGTAAGAATTTGCAATTACGACATCCTGCTTATAATCCGAATACGTTATGTTAACCTGGACTACCCTTTTGTCGAAAGACCATGAGTATTTAACGGCGGGCAGTATGGCCTCCAACTTTTCGTCTATGGAAACGTCCGCGATATCTTTTATGACGCTGAAATCTATTTTTGGCTTTTTTTCTTTAAAATTCAACGGTTTAAACGCGGCGCTTTTTTTGCTTTTTTCATTAACGCCCATGCTTGCCGCTTCTTTTAATCCTTTTGCGATTTTTATCAGATTATTTTCTTCTATATCGTTCGTATAAGCGTAATATGTTTTTTTATTCGAAATGAGCCTGAGGCCCGCGCCCTGAATTGCGCCGTTAATAGCTTTCTCAAGCCTTTTGCCTTCGTTGGAAAGCAAAGTCGAAACCTTGGTTTCGATAAATATGTCTGCAAAATCTTCCTCGTTCAAAAAAGCGCTCTTAAAAATTGCGTTAAAATTCAAATCCGTTATTTTCATTTTATCCCCTATATATTTTATATATGTTTATATAATATCAGAAACCGGGCCTGCGGACAAGAACGAATATCGTAAAAATATCGTAAAATTGACATTTAAGCAATATTTTCTTAAAATATATAATATGCTCGATACCTCTCTTTATGTAAATATTAAAAATCTAGAAAACAATATAAGCCTTATAAAGTCTCTTAAATTTTCAAAGAATAAAACAGTCATCGCCGTAATAAAGTCCGACGCATACGGCCACGGATTAATCCCCGTCGCCGAAACGCTTTTTCGCAACGGAATAAATTTTTTTGGGATTATTAACGTCGGAGAAGCGGCGGCTATTCTTAGCAATATCCCCGGCGCAAAACTTTTGATGCTTAAAGGCGTCCCCGAAGAAGATATAAAGGAAGCGATGGACCTTGACTTAAGCATTGCGGTCATAAGCTTAGATTATCTTAAGATGCTTTTAGGCAAGGCAAGAACGACTCGCAAACGCGCGAAAATTCATATTAAATACGATTCGGGAATGAACCGGCTGGGATTGAACGAAAATGAAATGCGTTCCGCCGCGGAAATTATAAACGAAAATAAAAAATTCCTCGATGCGGAAGGGTTTTTCAGCCATCTTTCCTCTGCCGGAAGCGATTCCGAATATACCGATTTTCAAATAAACAATTATAAAAAAATGGCATCCCTGTTAGAGCGGCGCGGCATTAAACCAACGTATAAACATATAAGCGCCAGTTCGTCGCTTCTAAACTGCGGCATAACGCACGATTATTCAAATGCCGTAAGGCCGGGGATTTCTATTTACGGCATAAATCCCAACTCAAATTTATGCAATATTCCTTACGATAGTTCAGCTATCGGCCTTAAACCGCTGATGACATTAAAATCCTATGTTATTCAGGTTAAAAAAGTCTTAAAAGGCGGTTTCGTTTCTTACAACAATACTTATAAAGCCCCGCGAGATATGGCTATCGCAATTGTTTCTGCCGGATACGACAACGGTATTCCGAGGCTTCTGTCAAACAAAGGCAGATTTTTAATAAACGGCAAATTTGCGGGTATAACGGGCATAGTCACCATGAACCTGACCATGGCGGACGTTACCGGAATAGAGGGCGTAAAAGCCGGAGACGAGGTTATAATAGCCGGAAATAGCGGTAAGAAAGAAATTACGCTGGAAGAAATCGCTTCCGCCGCCGGAACAATTCCCTACGAAATATGCCTTAATTTCGGAAAATCGAACAAAAGAATTTATTTATAGCCGACGCAAATTAATATCTGCCTTTAATGGTATTTACGTACTGCATAATTTCCTTTAGGGAAGTAATGCCGTTTAAAAATATTTCCTTTGCCGATTCCTTTAGCGTCTTCATTCCGTTTTTGACGGCCGCGGCCTGTATCTCAAACTCGCTGGCGTTTTCGTAAATTTTGCTTTTAACGTCGTCGCTTATGTTCAGCACTTCGTATATCGCGATTCTGCCTTTATAGCCGGTTTTGTTGCAGGCGGAACATCCTTTTTCTTTATAAAAGCGTATTCCGGAAATTTCTTTTTTCGTAAAACCAAGCCCCGTTAAGACATTTTCATCCTCGTAATAAGGCTCCTTGCATTCGTTGCATAATTTCCTGACGAGCCTCTGGGCGATTATAAGGTTTAAACTGGAAGCGACGAGAAACGGCTCTACATCCATATTTATAAGCCTCGATATAGTCGATGCGGCATTGTTGGTATGGATGGTCGAAAGGACCAGATGCCCCGTAAGAGCCGCCTTTATGGCAATTTCCGCCGTTTCGAGGTCTCTTATTTCGCCGACCATTATTATGTCCGGGTCCTGCCTTAAAAAAGACCTTAGCGCGGAAGCAAAAGTAAGATTGTTTCCTTCGCCGACGTGCACCTGGTTTATGCCTTGAATATTGTATTCTACCGGGTCTTCGGCCGTGGAAATATTTACGTCCGGCTTGTTGAGCTCCGATAACGCGCTGTAAAGGGTCGTGGTTTTTCCGGAGCCGGTAGGGCCGGTAACCAGAATCATGCCGTACGGACTGTGAATGGCTGTATTAAAATCCTGCATCTGTTCTTCGGAGAATCCCAGTTTTCGCATATCGAGCTGAAGATTGGATTTATCCAATATTCTTATGACTATTTTTTCTCCGAAAAGGGTCGGAAGGCTCGATACCCTCATATCTATATCTTTGCCTTCCATTTTTGCTTTTATGCGGCCGTCCTGGGCAGACCTTTTATCGGCGATGTCAAGCTGCGACATTATTTTTAATCTGGAAATTACACGGCTCTTAAGCTGTGCCGGTATTTTCATCTGTTCTATTAATTTTCCGTCCATGCGGTATCTTATCCTGACTATGGATTCGTAGGGCTCTATGTGGATATCGCTTGCGCTCATTTTAACGCCGTCTAAAAGAACCTTATTGACGAATTTTATAATGGGCTCTTCGGAGGACGAACTTTCAAGTTCGGAAACGTTTATTTCTTCCTTAAAATCCTCGGAAGATATGGAATTTATGTATTCCTTATTTTCGGCAAGAATATTAAGCGCGTTATAATAATAATATTTGGATAGCGCGGATGCGATTTCGTTATCGGAAACAACGATTATCTCTACGTTTAATCCGGTTAGGAATTTTATATCGTCAAGCGCGTCTATTTTTGAATGTTCAGATATTGCTAAATAGAGGGTTCCTTTGAATTGTTTTAACGGAATTATTTTGTATTTTATGGCTAATTCGGAAGGGATAAGTTTTATGATGTTTTCCGGAATATCCTCTTTGAGCAGATTAACGACGGGTATTTCGGATTCGTACGATAATAGCGAGTCGATTTCGTTGCCGCTCACATAGCCTAATTTTGTTAAATTGGTGCTTATGCTGCCGCCGGAATGCCCTTGTTCCGCAAAGGCCTCTTCAAGCTCTTCTACGGTTATAATGTTATTTCTTAAAAGAATTTCGCCGAGCTTTAAATCACGCAGTTTCTCCCCTTTGGCTATTCCCGTCCTTATCCGTTCCTGGGTAAGCAAAGCGTTGGAAACATCCTGCGCTGTCGCGATGCCCTTTCTTATTAAATAATCTCCCAGCCTTCCTGCCTGAACCTTGTTGGGTTCAGGCAGATTAACTTCTTCGCTGTCCATTTCCCGACTCCTTTAAACCGCCTTAACCTCTTTGACTCCGGGTATGCGCTCTTTAAGCAGGCGTTCTATACCGCCTTTAAGAGTCATTATGGAACCCATGCAGTGGGCGCAGGCTCCTTTAAGCCTTACGTTAACGGTTCCGTCCTCAAGAATATCGACCAATTCTACGTCTCCTCCGTCATATTGCAGCGAAGGCCTTATTTCATCTATAACCTTTGACACCTGAGCTTTATCTAAAGCCATGACAATCCTCCGATTTAATGAATTTGGCGCGCTCTTCTAAACATGCGCATATCTAAGTTTATTATACTATCTAAGCATACCTTATGTCAAGAATCTCAAACTCTTTGACGCCGTTAGGAACCTTTATGGACACTTCGTCTCCGGCGCTCTTGCCTATAAGAGCTTTGGCTATGGGAGAGCCTATCGATATTTTTCCTGCTTTTATATCGGACTCGGTATCTCCGACTATCTGATAGGAAACTTCCCTGTCGGCAATTAAATCTAAAAGTTTTACTTTTGCGCCGAATACGACCTTTTCTTCGCAGATTTTAGAAACGTCTATTACCTGTGCGCGGGCTATTTTATCTTCCAGTTCTATTATTTTGCCCTGCAAAAAACTTTGTTTTTCTTTCGCTGAATGATATTCGGCATTTTCTGATAAATCCCCGTGCGCGATTGCTTCTTCTATCGCCTTAATGTTTGCCGGCCTATCGACCGACTTTAACCGCTTTAACTCTTTGACTAAATTTTCGTAGCCTTCTTTCGTTATATAAAAAGCTTTTTCGTTATCCGCCAATATAATTACCTCCGTAAATCTTTGTTAATCCCGTAATATTATAATTAACAATTATGTTTTATATATGTTTTTATAATAATCCTGCAACGCGTTTACCGACAAATTATTTTCCTTAAGCGCCCTTATCGCCATGCATGCGGCGGTCGCGCCCCTTATGGTGGTAAAATAGGGCAGGGAAAATTCTATGGCGCTTCTTCTTATCGCATAAGAATCTTCAAGGGATTTCATTCCCCTCGGCGTATTGAAAATCATGGAAATTTCTTTGTTCTTTAGCGCGTCTATTATATGCGGCCTTCCTTCTTTATATTTATTTATTTTTTTATTTTTAATGCCGATTCCGTTTAAATATTCCGAGGTTCCTTTAGTCGCAACTATGTTTAAGCCCATATCCGTCAATGACTTGCATAAGCCGTTCAGATGTTTTTTATCCTCGTCTTTTACGCTTATAAGCACGTTCCCGGATAGCGGAAGATTTTGTCCGGCGGCAATCTGTGATTTTGCGTAAGCCATGCCGAAATTTACGTCTATTCCCATTACTTCCCCGGTCGACCTCATTTCCGGTCCAAGCATAGGGTCGACGTTGGAAAATTTAGAAAATGGAAATACCGCTTCTTTAACGCAAAAATAATTAATGCTAAAAGACCTTCCGAGCCCGAAAGCTCCGATTTTTTCTCCGAGTAGAACCTTGGTCGCGAGTTTTGCGACGGGAACTCCAGTGGCTTTGCTTACAAAGGGAACGGTTCTAGACGCCCTGGGATTAACTTCTATTATGTAGATTTCATTGTTTTTTACGGCGTACTGAATATTGATAAGCCCTTTGACATGAAATTCGCGGCATATTATCTCCGTGATATCTTTTATTTTTTCCACCGCGCCTTCCGCCAAAGAAAACGCCGGCAAAGAACAGGCGCTGTCGCCGGAATGGACTCCCGCTTCTTCTATATGCTCCATTATTCCGGCAATGTATACGGATTCGCCGTCGCTTAATGCATCGGCATCGACCTCTATCGCGTCTTCGAGGAATTTGTCTATAAGTATAGGGAAGGAAATATCCTGTTTAAGTATCTTTTTAATGTATGAAAGCAAACCGCTTTCGTTGTAAATTATCTCCATAGCCCTTCCGCCGAGAACGTAAGAAGGCCTCAATAATACCGGGAACCCTATGGCGCCTGCTTTTTCGTAAATTTCTTCGTCGTTAAACGCCATAGAACTTTCCGGCTGTAAAAGATTGAGCTTTTCTATAATATTTTTAAACTTTTCCCTGTCTTCCGCTATGTCGATATATTTAAATGGGGTGCCCAGTATTCTGATACCTTTAGAATCGAATTTTTTAGCAAGTTTAAGCGGCGTTTGTCCCCCGAATTGCAGTATTACGGGAGGATTTCCTTCCGCCTCGCATACCGCCGACGCGTCTTCGAAAGTCAAAGGCTCGAAATAAAGCCTCGAGGACGTATCGTAGTCCGTGGAAACGGTTTCGGGATTGCAGTTAATCATAATGGACGAATAATTATTTTCTTTTAAAGCGAAGGAACAGTGGACGCAGCAGTAGTCGAATTCTATTCCCTGCCCTATCCTGTTTGGTCCGCTTCCAAGTATAATCACTTTTTTGTCTTCAACCGGTTCTATTTCGTTAAATTTATCGTAAGACGAATACATGTAGGGCGTAGCCGCTTCAAATTCCGCGGCGCAGGTATCGACTTTTTTATAGACTCTCGAAATAATATTTTTTTTGCATGTTTCTTCTATGGCTTTTTCCGTTTTTTCTATTAAAGACAGCGTATCCGGGTCTTTTCTAAAATATTCTTCCGGCGAAATATGTTCCCCGTTTTTTTTTCTGGTTATTATTTTTGCTATAATTCTGTTCGAAAAGCCCATTTCCTTCGACAGCTTTATAAGCTCTGCGTCTTCAGCCGGATTTTCGGCGAAAAATAATTTTTTTTCATGGTCTGTTATAAGTTTGATTTGTTCAAGGAACCATATATCTATCTTGGAAAACTCATTGATTTCGCATGGCGTAAAATTTATCCTTAAAGCGTCGGTTATTAATAAAAGCCTCCTGTAATCGTTATTTTTTATTAAAGACTTTATTTCTTCTTTTATTATCTCGAAATCGTGCTTCTTTTCCGGGATGCCGCAAACGCCGTAGGATAAATCTAATCCGTAAAGCGATTCTATTCCGTAATAACCGTCTTCTAAAGACCTCGCCGCTTTTTGAACCGACTCGCAAAACGTTCTGCCTATCGCCATTACTTCGCCGACCGACTTCATATGTGTCGTAAGGGTATTGTCAGTCTGAGGAAATTTTTCAAACGTAAACCTCGGTATTTTAGTAACTACGTAATCTATGGAAGGCTCGAAACATGCAAGCGTTTTTTTGGTAATATCGTTGGTAATTTCATCCAAAGTATAACCGACCGCAAGCTTAGCCGCAATTTTTGCTATGGCGAAACCGGTCGCCTTCGACGCTAAACTGGAGCTTCTCGAAACTCTTGGATTCATCTCTATAACATATGCCGCGTCGGAGCATGGGTCTAGAGCGAATTGAATATTTGACCCGCCCGTTTCTACCCCTATCTCGCCCATTATTTTTATCGAATAATCGCGAAGTTTCTGCAAGTCTTTATCCGTAAGGGTCTGCACCGGGGCAATAGTAATGGAATCTCCGGTGTGTATCCCCATAGGGTCGAAATTTTCTATGGAGCATATTATAATTGTATTTTTGTTTTTATCCGTCATGACCTCAAGTTCCACTTCTTTAAAGCCGATAGCCGACTTTTCTATTAATATTTCCGAAATGGGGCTTGCGTTTATACCGCTTAAGGCGATTTCCCCAAATTCAAAGATATTGTAGGCTATGCCTCCGCCGGTTCCGCCGAGAGTAAAGGAAGGCCTTACTATTACCGGGAAACCTATGCTCTTTTGAACCTCGTACGCTTCGTTCATATTGGTCGCAAAACCGCCCTGCAGGACCGGAACTCCTATCTTTTCCATGCTTTTTTTAAAATATTCCCTGTCTTCGGCTTTTTTTATCGCATCTATGTTTGCGCCCAGAACGTTTATGCCGTATTTTTGTATAACTCCTGCGTCGTAAAGTTCCAGCGTTATGTTAAGCGCGGTCTGCCCGCCTAAAGTGGGAATTATGCTGTCAGGTTTTTCTTTTTCTATAATTTTGGCGAGAAAATCCTTGGTAAGCGGCTCTACGTATGTTTTATAGGCATAATCCGGGTCGGTCATTATCGTAGCCGGATTGGAATTTACGAGGACGACTTCATAGCCTTCCTCGGCTAACGCTTTTGCCCCCTGAGTGCCGGAATAATCGAATTCCGCGGCCTGTCCGATAATTATAGGGCCGGAACCTATTATTAAGATTTTTTTAATATCGGTCCTTTTAGGCATATATTTATTTTTTTATATATTAATGTTTATTAAATTAAACCGTACATATTGTCTATGTCTAAATTATCGCTGCGCTGAAAAAACCCCGTTAAATTCATACGGATTATTTCCTTTACGGCGTCTAAATATTCGTCATCGGTAATTTTTCTGTTGATTTTAGAATCATACGCGGCTTTATACGCCGGAAAATACTGGTTCATAAGGCTTATGGGCACGTTATCGCCGAGAGCGCGTCCTATATACTCGAAAGAATCCGCAGAGCCGCTTATGCCTTCCGGCAATACAAGATGCCTTATCAAAAGGCCGCGGACGGCTTTCCCGTTTTTATCCACGATAAGTTCTCCCACCTGCCCGTACATAACTTTTAACGCTTTTCTGTTGACGCCGACGTAATCGGGCGCCCCTGAATATTTTAAGGCATATCTATCGTCGGAATATTTTATATCCGGAAGATATATGTCTATAATTTTGTCCAAAAAAGCGAGCAGTTTTTCTTCTTCATAGCCGGAACTATTATATACTATTGGAATTTTTAATCCCTGCTCTTTTGCCAAATAAATCGCTTCCGCCACAAAAGGCATATAATGCGCGGACGATACCAGATTAATATTGCAGGCGCCTTTTTCCTGCAGTTTAATCATTCCGCCGGCAAGCTCGGAAGCATCGTAAATATTTCCGACGCAAAACCTGCTTATAGGATAGTTCTGGCAAAATTTGCATTTTAAAGAACAGCCGCTAAAAAATACGGTTCCGGAACCGGTTTTGCCGGATATCGGGGGTTCTTCCCCGAAATGCAGGTTTATGCTTGCTATCTTTAATTTGTCCGCCGCACCGCACAGGCCTTTTTCGCCTTTTAACCTTTTAGCCCCGCATTTGCGGGGGCAAAGTCCGCAATTTTCCGACAATTCGTAAAGCCCGTCTATTTTTGCTATAAATTCGCTATTTGAAATAGTCAGATAGGACGGAACAGGCTTCGATTTCATTTTTTATTATTTAAACACAAATCTTTAAATTCCGCAAAAAGATATCTCGAATCCCTGGGTCCCGGAGAACTTTCGGGATGATATTGAACCGAAAAAGCTTTAAGCTCATCGTTTTTAATGCCTTCGACGGTATTATCGTTAAGATTGATATGCGTAAGCCTTGTATTTTTTGCGTTATCCGCGCCCGCCTTAAGCATATCGACGCAAAAACCGTGATTTTGAGACGTAATCTCTATTTCTCCCGTGCAAATATTTTTTACGGGCTGATTTATTCCGTGATGTCCGAATTTCAGCTTATAAGTATCGAAACCGAGAGCCAAAGAAAGCAGTTGATGTCCCAGGCAAATGCCGAAAACCGGCCTTTCGCCAAGCAGGCTTTTTAATGTTTCTATTTCTTCCGCCATGGTTTTCGGGTCGCCGGGACCGTTGGATAAAAGAATTCCGTCGGGTTCGGTATTCATTATTTCCCGTTTAGAAAAATTATGGGGCGCCACGGCAACGTCGGCTTTAAGCCCGTTCAAACATCTAAGGGTGTTTAATTTTACGCCGTAATCTATCACCGTTACCCTGAACTCAGGGGATTCGACTTTCTTTTCGTAAGGGAGAGCGGTCGAAACGTTTGGAACCAAATTTAGTCCCTCCATTTTGGGCAATAAATCTAATTTTTTCCTTATGTGGGCAATTCCGGCTTCTTTCGGGGCGATATATGCGTTTAACTGCCCCCCGTCTCTTAGTAAAATAGTTACGTGCCTCGTGTCTATGCCGGATATCAAAGGGCGTCCGAAAGCGTTGACAAACTCCGCGAGGCTTTTTGAAGCGCTGTGATGCGAAAATTTTTCGGCGTAGTTTTTTACGATAAGACCCGAGACCCATACGTTTTGGGATTCGAAATCCAAATCGTTTATTCCGTAGTTGCCTATCATAGGATACGTCATTACGACTACCTGTCCGTCGTAAGACGGGTCGGTAATCAATTCCTGATATCCGTTCATTGCCGTATTAAATACTGCTTCGCCGCCGGATTCTATTGTCCGCCCTTCGTAAAATCCTTCGTAATAGCTGCCGTCATCCAGCATTAATACGGCTTTTTCTTTTTTTGAACCCGCCATGTCCTTATAATATTTATATTGTTTGATTAAATTATGGATTTGCTTCTATTAAATTTCCGCCTAAGGCGACATGCGTGGCGATTCCTTTGAATTTTTCCCCTATAAACGGCGAATTTTTGCTTAATGATTTAATTTTATTTTCCGTAAATATCCACTCTTTTTTAAGGTCTATTACTGTAATATCGGCTGTAAATCCATTTTGCAAAGAGCCTCTTTTCCCCAGATTTAAAATTTTTGCGGGATTAAGAGACATAAGTCCGGCTATGTCCAAAAGCGATATTTTTTTCAGGTAATAAAGCCTTAAAGTTAAAGGGAGCGAGGTCTGAAGTCCTATAATTCCGAACGGCGCCGCGTCTAAGGTCGTATTCTTTTCGTCTTCGCTGTGAGGGGCGTGGTCGGAAGCTATTGCGTCGATTGTCCCGTCGGCTAACCCTTCGATTATGGCCGCGACGTCTTTACCCGTCCTTAAGGGGGGGTTCATTTTTGCATAGGTATTATAATTAAGCAGGGCGTCTTCGGTAAGCGAAAAATAGTGCGGACATGTTTCGCATGTAATATTTATACCGGCCGCTTTTGCCGTTCTTATTATATCGACCGAACCGCTTGTAGAAACATGGGCGATATGGACTTTTACGCCGTAATATCCTGCAAGCATAACGTCTCTCGAAACGCCGATTTCTTCGGCAACGCTAGGTATTCCGACTACTCCGAGATGCTCCGACATAATCCCCTCGTTAACCGACCCTTTGCCCCGCAGTTTAATATCTTCGCTGTGCGAAATTACCGGCAAATTAAAAGTGCGGGCATATAAAAGCGCCCTTCCCATAAGCGCGGAGTCTTCCACCGGATTACCGTCGTCGCTCAAGGCGACTGCGCCGGATTCTTTTAATTCCCCGATGTTTGAAAGGGACGAGCCCTGAAGTCCTTTGGATATAGCGCCTATCGGGAATAGATTTATCAGTTCGAGGCTTTTTGCTTTATCGAGCAAAAATCTTGTTACGGTCTTGGAATCGTTTACGGGATTGGTATTCGGCATACAGCAGACGGAAGTAAAACCGCCGGCGACAGCCGCGTTCATTCCGGATTTTAGGGTTTCTTTATATTCGAATCCGGGTTCCCTTAAATGAACGTGCATATCTATTAAACCCGGAAAAACCGCGGAACCTTGGGCGTCTAAAATTTTCGCGCCGTTAATTTTTTGTCCGGAAGGCATATCTTTTATTATTCCGCCTTCAGCGTAAATATCCCTTCTTACTTTAGTTTTCGTAAGGGGGTCGACGGCTATGCCGTTTTTTATAAGAAGCTTTTGCATTATGGAATAATTATTTTATATTTATAAATTTAATTTAATTATTTTTCTGATAGCCGAGTAAAATATAAAGGCAGGCCATTCTTACCGCTACGCCGTTCTCGACCTGCTTGAAAATACGCGTCCTGTTGCCGTCTATTATACTGCCGGCTATTTCTACGTCTCTGTTTACCGGTCCCGGATGAAGAACCGTAACGCCTTTTGCCGCCAAAGACAAAAGAGAGGGCGTTAACTGGAAGAAATTCCTGTATTCTTCGATAGACGGTATAAAATAATAGCTCGCCCTTTCTTTTTGTATTCTTAACATTATTATTACGTCGGCATTCTTAACCGCTTCCTCCATGCTTTCCGCTATCCTTACGTTCTTAAGCAAAACCTCCGGCCTTGGCAGTAAAGAATGCGGCCCATATAAATAAACGTCGGCTCCTAATTTAGAAAAACCGTAAATATCCGACCTTGCTACTCTAGAATGATATATGTCGCCTATAATAGACACCTTAAGCGACCCGATATTATTTTTTTCTTCCTTAACCGTCATAATATCCAAAAGGCACTGCGTCGGATGTTCGTTTATCCCGTCTCCGGCGTTTAAAACGGAAGCCCTTGTGCATTTAGATATAAAATATGCCGCACCAGATTCGTTATGCCTTATAACAAAGGCATCCGGCTTCATAGATTCCAGATTCAGTATGGTATCTTTCAGGCTTTCCCCTTTGACTACGGAACTTTGCGAAACGGCTATGCTTAAAGAATCGGCGCTAAGCCGCTTCTGCGCAATTTCGAAGGACGACCGCGTGCGCGTAGAAGGTTCGTAAAAAATATTTACGACTGTTTTTCCTCTGAGAGTCGGAACTTTTTTAATGTCCTTTAACGATATTTTTTTAAATTCTTTGGCGGTTTCTATAAAATAGCGAATATCGGATGCGGTAAGTTCGTTAATGGAAATGAGGTCTTTTTTATTAAAGGCCATTATTATAATATATTTTATATTATTTTTTAATTATTTTTTCTACGAACTTTTCTTTGTTCAAAACATCTACGCGTATTATTTCCTTTTTGCCCGTTTTTATTTTTTTACCTGTAAAATCAGGGCAAATCGGCAATTCTCTTCCGCCTTTATCGATAAAAACGGCAAGCTTTATTTTACCGGGTCTTCCAAAATCAAAAATCTGGTCTATGGATGCCCTTACTGTTCTGCCGCTGCTTATAACGTCGTCGACGAGTATAATTTCTTTATTATTTATATCGAAAGGCAATTCCGTAGCATTAGAAGATTTTTTGACGGCAAAAGGGTCGTCCCTGTAAAGCGTCATATCAACATACCCTATTTCGCATTCTATCTTAAGATTTTCGGAAACAGCCTTTTTTATTAATCCGGCCAAAGGAACGCCCCCGTTCTTTATTCCTATTATAGCCGTATTGCGGAAATTAATCTTCGACGTTAAAATATCGTTTATAAAGCCGTTCAGGACAAAAGAGGTTTCTTTATCGTTTAATATTATTTCGGAATTCAATATTACAAATCACCCTACCTCATTTTTAAAACGGCAAGAACGAATCTTTTTAAAAAAACGCCTGAAATAAATATCGAAATGGTTTGCCGGATTCCACGAAAAATAAATCATAAACGCGCGTCCCACGACGTCTTTATAAGGCACAAAGCCCCAGTATCTCGAATCGAAACTGTTATCCCTGTTGTCTCCCATGACAAAAAGTTTATTTTTGGGAACGGTAACGGGGCCATAGTTATCTCTGGGAGAATCGTATGCCGGCAAAATTTTTTTTGATTTCCATACCGCATATTTGCATTTATATACGCGGTTGTTTATATAAACCACGTTATCGACTATTTGAATCTTATCGCCCGGAATTCCGACCACTCTTTTGATAAAATCCATTCCCCTGTGCAGATTATATTTACTTGCATAAGGAAATTTAAATACTATAACCTGTCCGGTTTTTGGACGGGATACGGGAATATAGTAATTTATAAAAGGGAAGCGGATACCGTACGTAAATTTATTGACTAATATATGGTCGCCGGGTATCAGGGCCGGTTCCATAGAGCCGGAAGGTATCTTAAACGCCTCGACCACAAACGTTCTGAAAATTAAGGCAATAATTATAGCTATAATTATTGCCTTAAAATAATCCCATAAAGAAGTATGCTTTTCCATATTATAAATTTTAGCGGCCGGTTTGTTTTAAACTTTATAATTATATCAATTTTTCTTTTTTAAGTCTAATAAATAAACTTTTATATATGGGTCGCGGCGTCAGACTTTTAATATCGAAAGAAAAGCTTCCTGGGGGATTTCGACGGAACCGATATTTTTCATCTTTTTCTTTCCTTCTTTCTGCTTTTCCAAAAGCTTCCTTTTTCTCGTTATGTCTCCGCCGTAACATTTGGCAAGGACGTTTTTCCTTAAAGCCTTTATTTCCTCTCTTGCGATAATCTTAGACCCTATCTGCGCCTGAAGAACGACTTCGAACATCTGCCTCGGTATCAGCGTCCTCAATTTTTCCACGATATTTCTTCCGCGGTTGTATGCTTTATCCCTGTGGACGATTACGGACAAGGCATCGACGGGCTCTTTATTTACTAAAATTTCAAGCTTTATCATATCGGCAGGCCTGTATCCGCTGAATTCATAGTCAAAGGAGGCATAACCCTTGGATAAAGATTTGAGCTGGTCGTAAAAATCCAGGACTATTTCAGATAAAGGCAATTCATAAACGAGCTGCACCCTGTTTTTGGTTATATATTTAAGTTCGACCTGCTGTCCCCTTTTCTCCACGCACAGATTAATTATTTTCCCAAGAAATTCCGAAGGAACGTATATGTTTGCCCTGATAAAAGGCTCTTCTATGCGGTCAACTTCCTGCATGGGTATTTCTTTTGAAGGAGGAAATTTCATAGGATTTAGGGCGGGCTTTATCTGTCCGGTTCCGGTAATTATATTATAAAGAACGGTAGGAGACGTAGATATAAGGCTTAATCCGTATTCCCTTTCTAATCTTTCGACTATTATTTCCATATGCAGAAGCCCTAAAAAACCGCATCTAAAACCAAATCCCAGCGCAAGGGAGTTTTCGGGCTCGTAAGAAAACGAAGGGTCGTTCAGTTTAAGTTTTTCTATTGAGTCTTTAAGTTCGGGATAATCGTCGGAATCTATGGGATAAATGCCTGCGAATACCATAGGCTTAGGTTCTTTAAAATCCGGCAGGGGTTCTTTTGCTGGATTAGCCTTTAAAGTAATCGTATCTCCTATTTTAAAACTGCCGGAATCTTTTATGTTGGCAATGATAAACCCGACCTCTCCGGCGCTGAGGACGTCCAACTCCTTCATATAGGGATTATAAACGCCGACTTTCTGGACTTCGTAGGAAACTTTTGAATTCATTAACAGTATAATATCGCCCGGGGCTACTTTGCCGTCAAAGAGCCTTATTAGCGCTACGACCCCTTGGTATGAATCGAACCATGAATCGAAAATCAAGGCTTTTAAGGGGAAAGACGCATCGCCGTTGGGCGGAGGGATTTTATCTATAACCGCCTCCAGTATTTCTTTTATTCCGATGCCTTCTTTTGCGCTTGCCAAAATGGCGCTTTCTGCTTCTATGCCGACGACTTCCTCGATTTCTTTTTTAGTCTTTTCCGGGTCCGCGCTCGGCAGGTCTATTTTATTTATAACCGGAACGACTGTTAAATTCATATCGGAAGCGATATAAACATTGGCAAGGGTCTGGGCTTCTACGCCCTGCGTGGCATCGACCACGAGAAGCGCGCCTTCGCATGCGGCCAAGGATTTGGAAACCTCGTAGGAAAAATCCACATGTCCCGGAGTATCGATAAGATTGAGGGTGTAAAGCGCGCCGTTATAATTATAATTTAATCTTACGGTTTGAGCTTTTATGGTGATTCCTCTTTCGCGCTCGAGGTCCATATTGTCTAAAAATTGGGAAACCTTTTCCCTCTCGGTGATTGCCCCGGTAAAATCCAGAAACCTGTCCGCAAGCGTAGATTTCCCATGGTCTATATGGGCTATAATAGAAAAGTTTCTGATGTTTTTTATTTCCATTGGGATTTATAATAATTGGTAGCCGCAAGCAAAATCATAAGCCGGGTTCTGTCGTAGGACGGTCATTTCTCTTAGCAAACAACCCGAAGGCATTAAAAGACGAGCAGCCTTAAGCCTTCCTATTTGTTCTTGCTCCTAACGGGGCTTGCCATAAACATTATTTGCATAATGTCCAAGTGAGCTCTTACCTCGCTATTTCACCCTTACCGCATTAAATGTTAATTTTACGCGGCGGTATATTTTCTGTTGCGCTTTCCTTAAAGTCGCCTTCACCGGTATAAAACGGCGTTATGCTCTGCGGAGCCCGGACTTTCCTCGAAAGGCGCTTAAGCCTTTCGCGACCGACTGCTTTTGCTTGAGGCTACAAAGACATTTTAACAGCTTCCTATCTTTTCGTCAATGTATTTGTGGAACTCCCGGGTATATCGGCATATCCGTCTATCGCCATATTTGCTAATTTATCGGCCTCTTTATTTAATTTTCTCGGAATATGTTCGAATTTTTTTAAGGCGGCTATATCTTTAAGAAGTTCTTTCGCTTTATTGTAAAGCGGAATTATATTCGGGCTTTTAACGGAATATTTTCCGTTCATCTGCAAGACGAGGAGTTGTGAATCCGATAAAAAAATTATTTCGTCGGGGGGGTTCTTATCAGCCCATATTTTAGGCAGATATTCGAGGGCGATAATCAGCGCCTTATACTCGGCCTCGTTATTTGTGCAGGTGCCTATGTATTCGTGCAAAGAAGCGACGGGGCGGTTATGTTCGTTAAAAATCAACACGCCTGCTCCCGACTTTCCGGGATTGCCCCTTGACGCTCCGTCCGTATAAACGGTTATAGTCATTTTATGCACGATACGCGCGCCGCTTTTTTCTTATTATTTTTCTTGCCTTCGTCTGGGTCGGGCTCGACGCGCGCGGCGGCGGCGTCTATATAAAGTATTCTCGAGCATATGGGGCATTGCATAAATATATTTCCCGATATAAGTTCGTTAAACTGCTGCGGGGGAAGCATCCTGTAACATCCGGTACAGGCTCCGGATTTCATTACCGGGGCTATCGCCGGAAATCCTTTGTTTCTTTTAAGCGTTTCGTATATGTCCAAATAATCCTTTTTAATCTTTTTTTTCGCATCTTCTCTTTTATTTATAAAATCTTTTTTAATTGCATCGAATTCCTGCTCGTTTTTTTTGTATTCGGAATTTTTATCGGATAAGCCGTTCTCGATTTCTTCTATATCTTTTTGAATGCGGGATATCTCGTCGTTTATGGATTCTTTTTTCTCCATATGGGATATCGTTTCGTCCTCCGACTTCTTTTTAAGCGCTTCGCTGTCTTTTATGGACTTTTGAACGGCGTTATATTCTTTGTTTGTTTTTATCAGTTTTTGCGCGTCTTTCATTTTAATTATTTTTTCTTCGAAGGATTTTGCGTCAAGCTCCGAGCCGCCAATTTTTTTATTTACCTCCAATAACTCTTCTTTCAACCTTTCAAGCTCGGCTTCTTTCGTTCTGAGGGCCAGTCCCGATTCCTCAATTTCTATTATTATTTTTTTAAGCAGTTCGTCTAATTTCGATAACTCCATATCGATATTTTGAATATCGATTATAAAAGAAATCTGCTCGTTCAAAGTTCTCCTCCTTTATATTTAAAAAACGGGTTAAATTCAAAATTATTTTTAATAGCGGGTATATCGAATTCTTTGGATAACAATTCATTGACTATGCCGGTAAAATGCTTTTCTGTGTCGAAATGCGAAAGCTCTATAAGGCATATGCCTTTTTTGCCTGCTTCTATCGCCCTGCTATGCGTAAGTTCCGAAGATATTAAAACATCGCATCGGGATTTTACGGCGCTGTCTAAAAAAGAAAATCCGCTTCCCGAAACAACGGCGATTTTTTTTATTTTTTTATTTAAATTACCGCAATAATTTATAAATACCGGAGAGAATAATGCCTGTATTTTATCCGATAATTGAGCTAAAGTAACGCCGGTTTCAAAGTTTCCGACTGCCCCCATGCCTTCTAAGGCGCTTCCGCCAAAATCGCGCAACGGATATAAATCGTATGCCGCTTCTTCGTAGGGATGGACTTTTTTCATTTCGGCGACCGCTTTTTTTATATTTCTTTCTTCTATTAAAAGTTCCAGTTTAGATTCGTCGGTAAAAGTCGTTCCTGAAAAGCCGCCTATAAATGGTTCTGAGCCTTCTAGCGCCTTAAACGAGCCTTTTCCTTTAGTTTCAAAAGAACAATTTTCGTAATTTCCTATTTTGGGATTGCCGTAAGCAAAAAGAGCGTCTCTCACGGTTTTAACGTAGCCTTTGGGAATAAAAACCGACAGCTTATAAAGTTTTCTTTTATGCGGAACGAGAGGGAAAATTTCTTTTGCGTCCAGCTTGCCGGCCATGAACCTGCTCATCGAATATGCCGAAGAATCGAAATTAGTATGCATGGAGTAAACGCAGATGCGGTTTTTTACCAACAGATTGAAAATTTCTCCGTCTTTGGAATCTAAATCTATCGAACGGCGGGGATGGAAAAAAAACGGATGATGCAATAAAATAAGATTAAAACCCTTGTTTGCCGCTAAACCGGCGCATTCTTCGGAAATATCCAGCGATGTTACGATACCGGTTAAAGGAGCGCCTGCAAGTTTTATTTGATAGCCCGAATTGTCCCAGTCTTCTTGAAGCTCAAGCGGAACCAGATTCTCCAATTTATCTACGGCATCTTTTATTAATAATGGCATTTTTAAAATGGTGGGCCCACCCGGGTTCGAACCAGGGACCAACCGGTTATGAGCCGGCCGCTCTACCAGCTGAGCTATAGGCCCTAAATCCACTACTTTACAAATGTTTTAAGCCTTTTGGAACGGCTTGGATGTCTAAGCTTCCTAAGGGCTTTGGCCTCTATCTGCCTTATCCTTTCCCTTGTAACTCCAAACTCCTGACCGACTTCTTCCAGCGTATGGTCCGATTTTATTCCTATTCCGAACCTCATCCTAAGAACCTTCTCTTCTCTTTCCGTAAGAGTAGAAAGAACTCTTCCGGTCTGCTCTTCGAGGTCGGAATTTATCGCCGCTTCTAAAGGAAGAACCGTCGCTTTGTCTTCTATGAAATCTCCAAGATGGGTGTCTTCTTCTTCACCTATGGGGGTTTCTAAAGAGATAGGCTCTTTTGCTATTTTTAAAACCTTTCTGACTTTGTCGATAGGAAGGTCCATTCTTTCCGCTATTTCTTCGGGAACGGGCTCTCTTCCTATTTCCTGAACCAACGCCCTTGAAGTCCTTATTAATTTATTTATCGTTTCTATCATATGAACGGGGATTCTTATCGTCCTTGCCTGGTCGGCAATCGCCCTTGTAATAGCCTGCCTTATCCACCACGTCGCATATGTAGAAAATTTATATCCTCTTTGATACTGAAATTTTTCGACCGCTTTCATAAGTCCGATATTGCCTTCCTGAATGAGGTCCAAAAACTGGAGTCCCCTATTGGAATATTTTTTGGCGATAGATACGACAAGCCTTAAATTTGCCTCTACGAGTTCTGTTTTTGCGGCTTTAGACTTTTCTTCGCCGATTTTTATCGACTCGACTATTTTTTTAAGTTCATGCTTGGAAACGCCCACTTCTTCTTCGGACGCCGATATTTTGGACCTATATTCATTGATAATTTTATTAATGCTCTCTAAACGCTTATGCTCCTGCGATTTAGACTGCTGGCTTCTTTCATTTTTCTTTTTATAAGTAGATTCAAGCTCTTTTATGCTTTCTTCATATTCCAATATTTTTATATTCTGATTTTTAAGCCTCATTATTACTTTATCGGATATTTTCTTTTTAAGCCTTAATTCCTTAATATGGCCCAATATCTTTTTTTTAATATCGGAGGATAAATTTTTCGGGCTTGTCCACGAAATATCCCTGATGATATCCTCGTGGTCAATATCCTGCGCGTTTGATTCGCCGGAGTTACGATAATTTTCGGCGCTAACGGTTAAACCGTTTTTGACGGCCGGTTCGTCCGTCTTTTTATCCTTTTTGCGTTTTTTATTCGCATTATCGTTTTTTGTATTATTATTGACGTAGCCGACTTCTTTCTTAATTTTTTCTATAACGGACAGAACCCTGCCCGTAGATTTTTCTATATCCTTATCGCTTGGAAAATCGACGTCGTCAAAATCTGATATTATGTTGGTAATATTAAGCTCCTGGCTCCTAAGCCTGTCGCCTATGGATATAACCCATTTGATTAAAATATCGGAATTAAGGACGGACGAAAAAATCTCTTCCTCGCCTTCTTCGATGCTTTTCGCGATTTCGATTTCTCTTTCGCGCGTCAGTAAAGATACGGAACCCATTTCTTTCAAATACATTCTTACGGGGTCGTTCGTTTTAAGTGATAAATCCTCCTCTCCTTCCGTTTCCTCGCCGAATGCTTCTTCGCCTATAAACTTTGCATGATGCCCCGCTTTGGTAAAAATAGAGGAAGCGTCTCTGCCTAGGTCTATATCTTTTTCTCCGAGCATGCTTATCAGGTCGTCTATCTGGTCGGGAGATACGATATCCTGCGGCAGTATATCGTTGAAATCGTCGTAGCTTAGCCTGCCGACCCGCTCTTTAGCTTTTTCAATGCTTTTGCCAATTATCTGATTTTCTAAAGATTTGCGCACCGTATCCGCCGCGGCGCCGGATACGCTTTCTTTGTTTTTTAACGTTTCGGAAACCGTCTTGGAAACCGGTTTTTTGTCGTCTTTATTTTTGCCGGTATTTATATTGCCGGTATTTATATTTTTTTTATTCATATATTTTAAATTTTCCCGGCTTTTTTAAAAACCGCAAATTTTTCTTTGGAATTCGCCGGAAATATATTTCAGCCTGTTAAGCTCTTTAAGCTTTAAAAGCCTTCCTCTATCGTCCAATAAGCCGCTTTTAATTTCGCTTAAAAGCCCTCCGCACGCTTTATTTATATTATTTACTTTTAGCTTGATAAGAAGCTTCTTAAAATCTTCTCTGCCGGTTTTGTTTTCGGGCGACAGCATGCCCGAATAAAATATCCTGCTCCATTTCAAATTATTTTCGGTTTTAGAAATTATTTCTTCTATTATTCCGTTAACGTTTTCATTTTTTATGCCGTTTTTTAACATATTTTTTATTTCTCTAATTATTAAAACGGCGTCTTTATCGGAAAATTCGTTAATTATATCATCGTTAATATATTCTGTCAATAGCAAATCGCAAAAAATTTTGCCTACTGTTAATTCTTCTATATTTAAATCTTCCTTCAGAATGGAAACTTGGACGTCTTCTTCGGCGCCGCCGCCGTTAGAATAAATACCCGGACCGGAAAACTCTTTCGCATAAATATATTCCCTTATGGTATTTTCTTTTAATCCCAATCTGTTAGCCAATAAATTCACGTAATGCGAAAGTATAATGCTGTTGTCTATTTTCTTTAAAAAGGGAACTACCTCCCTAACGGCCGATATTTTCTTTTTAAGCGCGGATACTTCATTCATATTATTTATTATACCTCCGTTTTCCGTTATTTCAACAGGATTTCCCGAAAGTTTATTGAGATAATAATCAAATGCGAAATCCACCGGCGTTTTTTTATTTTTCGATATCAGTTCCATAAGGCTGTCCGCCCCGTATTTTCTTACGAAGCTGTCGGGGTCGCTGCCGTCGTTAAGGCAAACGGCATAGATATTTTTATCGGGACTGTCCATAAAGCCCGCAAATAATTCCATTCCTCTGTTGATTGCATTTATGCCGGCTTTATCGCCGTCGTAGAGCAAAATAATTTCATCGCACAACCGCGACAAATTTATTATGTGGTTTTTGGAAAGGGCCGTTCCCATGGTGGCCGCTACGTTTTTAACGCCCTTGGAATAAAGCGTTATCATGTCGAAATAGCCTTCTACGACAAACGCCGCATTTTCTTTTTTAATAAAAGGCAGGGATTTGTCTAAACCGTACAGGGTGTTATTTTTTATAAAAACTTCGGAATTATTGGTATTGACGTATTTAGGAGCGTTAAAAGAAGACGCCTCGCTTCCGTAGGGCATAAGGCGGGAAGCAAATGCGACGGGCTCCCCGTTTCTGTCCATTATGGGAATAATAAGCTTATTTACGAATCTGTCTGAATATCTGCCGTTGCCGTCCTGTTTTTTAATTAACAATCCTATGCTTGCGGCAATATCGAGGTCGGTTTTGTTGTTTAACAATAGCGCGGTTAATCCGTTTCCGAATCCGGCATACCCAAGTTTAAAGTCCTTGGCGGTATTTTCGCCTATCCCCCTTTCGTTAAGATATTTAATTATATGGCGGCTGCCCGATATATAAACGAAAAGATTTTCATAATAAAAATTTAAGGCGAGATTTAGAATTTTTTTGACGGGAGCTTCGTTCTCCGCATTTTTATTAAATTTATAAAATTTTGAGTCTTCGAGCGGAATGTTATATTTTTTCTTAAGGTAATTTATTATTTCGCTGAACGGCTCGCCTTTTATGTCTTTTAAGAATCCGATAACGTTTCCGCCTTTTCCGCATCCGAAACAATAATATAGGCCTTTTGCTTCGTTAACGTGAAAAGACGGGGTCTTTTCGGAATGAAAAGGGCACAATCCGGAATAATTCCGGCCGGCTTTTTTAAGTTTTACAAAACCCGATATTTCATCGACTATGTTTACGTATGATAAAACTGTTTCTATATTTCTGTCCATAAATTATAACGCCCGATGTTCCCGCGGTTCAATATCTACAAACTTCAATAGTATTATTATGCGAAAGATTTAAGTTCGCCGGCTGCGGCGGCTTGCATTCCGGCGGCATGAAAACCGCAGCTTTCCTTTAACCGCCGCAAAGCAAAGTCATCTCTCAATAGCGGATGAAGCAAATGGCGCGGTTGCGGACGCGCGGTTATTAAACGCGGTTATTAAAGGAGCTAAATCTTTTAAACTAACTTATCGATATATGGGGATAAAAATTTGCCTGCTTTAAGGAAATAAGGAAAAAAACTTTTTGATTTATAATATCCGAAACGCTTATTTACCGCCGGAAACGTAAAAAGAAAATATAAGACTAAACCTATTAATAAAAAAGCTTTGATACCGGCAAAAAAAAACCGCTTATTCTGTTGCAAAGCCCCAATTTAAGCAAATTTACAATCTTGGTTATCATAAGCGAAATTACTGCAAAGATAATTATAATGAATATGAATGCGCCGGCAAAAATTACGATTCTGCCTATTTCTTTATCATGGATTACGTTAATATAATATGTGCTTTTTACTTTAGAGCTTATATATAAAGCTCCGAAATAAGCAAAAAAAACCCCCGCCAAAGATATAGCCTCTTTTATAAAGCCTCTAAAAAAGCCCCTTATCATGATTATGATAAATATAATTAAAAAGGCTATATCGATATAGCTCATAAAATTTTATTAATAATTAAAATAGTTCTTTTTTGAGTTTCGTTTTCTTGAAGCCGCTGCCTTTTTCTTTTTCTTGACGCTGGGTTTTTCGTAATGCTCTCTTTTTCTGATTTCAGAGAGAATTCCCGCTCTTTCGCAAGATTTTTTAAATCTTCTAAGCGCATTTTCAAAAGATTCGTTTTCTTTGATTTTTACGATCGACAAACTTCTTTTCGCCTCCTTTGCAATTTAATATTTTATGTTGCATATTATATTATAGTATCATATATTTTGTATTGCTTTGTCAACCCATAAATTTTACCTCGATTTTTTTTCGTCCAATCCCGAAATACCTTCCCGCTTTTTCAATTCATTTATTATAGAAAAAAAATCTATTCCGGAATAAACCAGCATGACTATATAAAAAAACATTAAATCAGCGGATTCGTAAATTATCTTTTCCTTATCGCCGCTTATAACGGATAAAATAACCTCTAGAGATTCTTCCTGAAGCTTTTTCCCGATTTTTTCGGGTCCGGATTCCAGAAGTTTTGCCGTATAGGATTTTTCGTGGCCGGCATCCTTTCTGCCTGCGATGAGGTCGTATAATAATTTAAGCGAATAAAAAACGTCTTTATCCCTGCCCGTATCTTGAGATGCGGCTTCCCGTTTATAAATATTTTTACGGCCGCCGGATAAACGGCTGTTCAGCTTTGAATAAAAACAGGTCTTGCGTCCGGTATGGCATGCCGGACCTTTCTGTATAACCTTAAGCAGGATGCTGTCGCTATCGCAATCAAAAAAAACTTCCTCCACTTCCTGTATATTGCCGGACGATTCCCCTTTTTTCCACAGTTTATTCCTCGAGCGGGAAAAATAATGCGCGTAACCGGTTTCCACAGTTTTCCTAAGCGCTTCTTCGTTCATAAAAGCAAGCATTAAAATTTCTTTGGAATAATAATCCTGAGCTACCGCCGGAATCAATCCGTTAAGTTTTGAAAAATCGATTTTTTTTAAAAACGACGCAAGGGTTTCTTCGTCAAAAACGTTAACTGTGATATCGCTTAAATTTTCTTCTTTTTTATCCATAATTTCGCAAAATTTCAAAAAAATTTCGACCTTTTTACAATCTTACGTTTATACCTTTCGATTTTAAATACTTTTTTATATTTATGATGCCCGTTTCCTCGTAATGAAATATCGATGCGGCAAGAGCGGCGCTTGCGTCCGCCTTTACAAATACTTCTTCCATGTCCGCCGCGTCCCTTGCGCCTCCCGAAGCTATCACCGGAATTTTTACGCTGTTCACTACGGACGAGGTAAGGTCTATCTCGTATCCGTTTTTGGTTCCGTCCCTGTCCATGCTCGTCAGCAGTATCTCTCCGGCGCCGCGGTTATACGCTTCTTTTGCCCAATCCACCGCGTCTATTCCCGAATCTTTCCTTCCGCCATGGGTAAAAACGGAGTATCCGCCTCCCGCTTTTTTTGCGTCTATCGCTATTACTATCGTGGAAGAACCGAATTTTTTCGCTGCAAGGTCTATAAGCCTGGGGTTGAGAACGGCGGAGGTGTTGATTGAAACTTTATCCGCCCCGTTGTTCAGCAGATTTCTTATGTCTTCTATATCTGAGACCCCGCCGCCCACGCTGAAAGGGATAAAGATATTTTCCGAAATCTTTCTTACGAGTTCGAGAATGGTTTTCCTTTCCTCGTGAGATGCAGTAATATCCAAAAACATAAGCTCGTCGGCAAGCTCGCCGTCGTATCTTTTTGCAAGTTCGACGGGGTCGCCGGCGCTGCGCAGGCTTTCGAAATTTATTCCTTTTACGACTTCGTTGTTTTTAATATCCAAACAGGGTATTATTCTTTTAGCGAGCATAAAAAATTTATTGGATTATATTGTGCATCGTTACTTTTAATTTAAATTTAATCCGCCAGAGCGTTAGCCGTTTTCAGGTCTATTCTTCCGTCGTAAAGGGCTTTGCCTATAATTACGCCTTTGAGGCATGAAAGATTTAATTCTCTAAGTTTAATAATGTCTTCAAAGGCAGAAACTCCGCCAGACGCAATAAGGCTTACGTTAAATTTTTCAAGGTTGGATATCATTTCCAGATTGACCCCTGAAAGCATTCCGTCTTTTTTTATATCGGTAAATATAAAAGTTTCTATCCCGTAATCGTCCCTTAATTTTTCGACCGCATCGGCAAACGGCGTTTCTACGAATTCCCTCCAGCCGGAAACGGCAATCTTTCCTTCATATAAATCGATTCCGGCTATTATTTTACCCCTGTATTTTAATAATGACGACTTTACGGAATTTCTATCTTTAAATAATACCGAGCCTAAAACGACGTATGATGCACCTGCGCCGAAATAGTTTTCTATCGTTTCGTCGTCCCTGATGCCGCCCCCGGCCTCGGCCGGAATTTTAAGGGCATTTATAATTTTGCTAATAATCTCGAAATTATGGGGGCATCCGGATTTCGCCCCGTCCAAATCGACGAGATGAAGCCTTTTCGCTCCCTGCTCTTGCCATTTAAGCGCGGCTTCTATCGGCGAAAGCTCATACTCCTTCTTCGCGTCATAATCTCCCATGGAAAGCCTTACGCATTTTGAACCGAGTATATCGACCGCCGGTATTATAATCATAATCCCTTAAATATTATTTATTTATCGTAAATCGATTAAATTTATTTAACTCCCGATAAAATTTTCCAACAGCGCCAGCCCTTCCGTATGGCTTTTCTCCGGATGAAACTGGCACGCAAAAATGTTGCCCTTTTTTACGCAGGCGCTGAATCTGACGTAATAATCGCAGAAGGCGGCGGTGATATCCTCCTCCGGCACGCAATAATATGAGTGGAGGAAATAAAAAAAAGAATTATTTTTTATTCCGTCAAACTCTTTTGCCTGACCCTCTATACATATATCGTTCCATCCTATATGAGGTATCAGGGGGACTTTTTTTTCGTCGAATTTTATTACTTTTCCTTTCAGTATACCGAGGCCTTCGCTGTATCCGAACTCCTCGGAAGATTCAAACAAAAGCTGCATTCCAAGGCATATGCCCAAAAAATTCTTTCCTGCTTCGACAGCTTCTTTAACTGGTTCGGCTAAGCCTTTTTGCTTAAGGGTAAGCATGGCGTCTTTAAATCCGCCCACTCCCGGAAGTATGAGATGGGAGGAGCGTTCGATATCTTTATAATCGCCGGTGATTTTTGCGTCGAATCCCAAATAAGTAAAAGCGTTGCGCACGTTTTTCAGGTTTCCCATGCCGTAATCGATTATCGCTATTTTTTTTTCCGGTTTATCGAAATTATTAAGATTCATAAATATATTTACCGCTTTTCTATAATAAAATATTTGTAAACCGCATTTGCTATCTCGTTTGCAATCAGCCGCCTGAACGTCGAAGAACCAAGAAGATGCTCCTCGTGAGGATTTGAAATAAAACCGTATTCTATTACCACTGCGGGCATCTTCGTAAACCTCAATACGTAAAGGTCGTCTCTTACGACGCCGTCGTATTTCAGATTTAAACGGGAAGAAACGCGGCGTTCCAGATAACTCGCGAACTTATATGAATTTCCGTGGAAGTAATAAACCGTAGTTCCGTAAAGATAAGGAACGACGACCGAATTGCAGTATAAGCCTATAAATAAATTTGCTCCGCTCCCGTTTGCCTGCTCCGCCCTCTGCTGCAAGCTTACGCTTATATTGGAAGCCCTGTCTATTTCCGCTTTTATGCCCTTGGCTTCCAAAAATTTTTTCAGTTTTAGCGCTACGCTAAGGTTGACGAAACTCTCCGGCAGTCCCATAGGGCCTATTCCCCCGGGGTCGCCGCCGCCGTGGCCGGCATCTATAAAAACGTTAAAATTCGCGCTTTTTACCCCTTTAACGGCAAACGGCTTAATTTTGCCTAACGCGGCTTTTCCCCGCTTAAGCTCAGGCTTCTTCGAAACGTAAATAACGACTTTATAGCGGTTGTTGCCGAGGGCTACGGTTTTTACCGGCGGTCTCGCCGGTAAAGTTTGCCTTATAACTATATGGACTGAATATTTAGGGGCGGTGCTAAATTGAGAATACGAAACCGAAAATATTCCCTCAAAAGGCTTCTCTATTTTTTTTCCGCGGCCGTATAAAATCGAATGCCTGAAAGACAAAATAAAAAAATTTTTATTCCCGCTTTTAAATAAAAATCCTTTATAAAAAGGCCGGCCTATTGTATCGACGCTTACGGTTCCGCCGGCGCCGTCTATATAAACGCCGGTAATTTTCGCCGCATCGCTGCCGTACGCGTAAACGCTTTCGGATACGGCGTTACCATAAAATAGCGCAAATAAGAGCAAAATAAAAAATATTTTCTTCATGCTGCCGCAATCCTCATAAACAAAAATAATAGAATAGATTTTATATTTTTTAAATACTGCCTTTTGTGGACGGCACCCCGTAATTGCCGTCAATCTTAAGGGCATCGGCTATGGCTCTGCCGGCCGATTTGAATATCGCCTCGACGATATGGTGCATGTTTGAGCCGTACATTACGTTTATATGCAGAGTCATCAAGGCATTTTTACTTAACGCATCAAAAAATATACTCACGTAATCGTAAAAAAACTTTTCTGCCATTATTTCGCCCGCAGTTCCGTAATTATTATATATTCTGGCCTGAATTTCTTTATACAGCTGTTCTCTGGTTATAGACTCGTTGCCCTTGTTTTTTTTAAGCACGGAATCTATTATATTTTTGTCCCGTTTCAACGCGTTCAGCAGGGAACTTACCGGGTCTTCGCCTTGCTCCAGAGGTTTAGGCGCCGAAGCGATTAAACCTTTGGCCCGCTTTCCGGAGCTTTCTTCCCCGTTTTTATTATAAACGAAAAAAGACCTGCCGCAAAAATCGACCGATGCCTCCGCCCGCGCTTCCGTCTGCACAAGAGCTTCATCCATGGGAACAGACGCAAAACCGAACCTTCTGATTCCATTTTTATCGCCGGATAATTCTTTTAGGGCGCCGCCTATGACGATACCCGCGTCTTCGACCAAGTGGTGAAAATCGACCTCTATGTCCCCCTTTGCGTTAAGAGCCGTATCGAAACGGGAATGCTTTGAAAACTGTTCGAGCATATGATTAAAAAACGGTATGCCCGTGTTTATATCGTATATTCCTTTCCCGTCGAGATTTAACGAGAGTTTTATATCGGTTTCGGTTGTTTTTCTGGTAAAATTGCCTTTTCGTTCCCTGCGGCGGGATTGCTCCGCCACGGTATTCTTATTTTTCACTTTAGATTTTTCCGTTTATTTGCAGAATGCAATATAAAAATTATACAACATTAATAAAAAAATTTGAATAGATTTGAATGGAAAACGAAATGCGGATTAAGGGATAAATTATAGGCTCGCCGTAAAATTCTTAAAATAATCTATTAATTTTTTATTTTCAGAGGGCGTACCGACGGTTATTCTATAAAATAACTCCATTTCTCCGGTAAAACTTCTAATAATGATTTTATTTCTTTCAAGAAACCGATTAAATTTGTTTTTTAATTTATTATCTTTAAGTTTTATTAAAATAAAATTGGCATCGGAAGGATAGGCAAAGATAAAATCCAATTTATTTAATGCCGAATACAGTTTATCCCTCTGGCCGACCGTCTTTTTTATGTTTTTCTCGAATTCGCCAAAATTATTTAAAAAAAATTCGATAGAACTTAACGTCAGGGAATTAATATTAAAAGGCAGTTTTATTTTTTTAAACTCTCCTATAAGCTTATCGCCGGCAAAAAGCATCCCGAACCGCAGTCCGGCAAGTCCAATCTTGGAAAATGTCCTTAGGACTATAAGGTTGTCGTATTCCGGTATATATTTTATGAAAGACTCCGCATCAGAAAAATATATATAAGCCTCATCGACTACGACTATATTGTTTTTGTTTTTAAGAAGGCTTTTCATAATATCGCGGTCGAAATGATTTCCGGTGGGATTATTCGGATAGCTGAAAAAATATATACTGCTGCCGGCATTCTTGTCTGCGCCGGTATTTTTAGGCAGGTCGAAAGATTTTCCGTCAAGCGGTATGCGGTTGGTCTTTAAGTCGTTGTATCTTGCGATGATATCGTACATCGAAAAAGACGGCGACGGAATATTCACGGAAACATCTTTTTTAAGGCTGAGCAGGATAATAGAAATAAGTTCGTCGGAACCGTTGCCGAACATAAAATTTTTAGCCGGCGTTTTATAAAAAGCTTCTAACGATTTAATAAGATTTTTTGAACCTGAATCCGGATAGAGATTTATAAGAGTGTCTTTTATAAAATTTGCGTATCTTCGCTTAACATTTTTGCCCAGGGTATAATTGGACTCGTTGGCGTCTAGCTTTAATGTTCCCTGTGCGTCAAGTTCGCTTACTTTGTAGGCTTGGAGACCGATAACGCTGTTTTTAATGAAATTTTCTATTTTTATCGAAGGCATAAATAATCTTCCTTTTATTTATGTAAATATATAAATCCTGCGCTATTAAATCATAGCTTTTTTTTTAGATTTCTAACGCGAAAACTAACCGATTTGCCGTGGGCTCCAAGCCCTTCCGCTTCCGAAAAAAATTTGACGTCGGAAGCGCTTTTCGATAAAAATTCCGGACTCGAAGAAATAACGCTCGTTCTTTTAAGGAAAGACAGCGTATCTAACGGCGAAAAAAATCTGGCGGTGCCGCCCGTCGGCAGGACATGGCTAGGGCCGGCAACATAATCTCCTATCGCTTCCGGAGTATTGCCGCCAAGAAACACGGCTCCGGCGTTTTTTATCAGAAAAAGCTTCTCGAAAGGGTCCTTTACATAAAGTTCCAAATGTTCCGGCGCAAGCTCGTTGGCAAGCTCTATGGATTCGTTTACCGAGCACGTTAAAACTAATGAAGCGTTAGAATCTATGGACTTTTTTATTATGTCTTTCCTGTTTTCTTTTTTAATCAGCGCGGGTAAAACTCGCCCGACCTCTTTTATTAGTTTCGCCGAATTGCTTATAAGCGTCGAAACCGCCATTTCATCATGTTCCGCCTGGCTTAGCATATCTATCGCGGCAAGTTCCGGGTCGGCAAATTCATCGCATATTATCGCAATCTCGCTGGGCCCCGCAATCATATCTATATCTACGTCGCCGTAAACCATTTTCTTTGCCGTCGCAACGTATATATTGCCCGGACCGGCTATCTTATCCGCCCGCGGTATGGTTTCCGTGCCGTAAGCAAGAGCAAATATGGCGTGAGGGCCCCCTATTTTAAATATTTTTTTTATGCCGCATAAAACTGCCGCCGCAAGCACGTAATAGCTCAGTTTATCCGACGGGGGGGTAACCATGATTATCTCATTTACCCCAGCCGCCGATGCGGGAACGGCATTCATAATAACGGAAGACGGATAGCTTGCTTTTCCGCCCGGAACGTATATGCCGGCTCTTTTCAGCGGCGCTACGAGCTGTCCGGTTATAAGCCCGTCTTCGCTGCGCGAAAACCATGTTTGGAGCTTCTGCTTGGAATGATAGCCGTAAACTCTTTCTATCGTGTCTTCTATGCTTTTTCGTTCATTTTTAGTCAGCAATTTTAAGGCTTTTTGCTTATCTTCTTCTTTAATTAAAAAATCCTGCGGGTCAATTTTAATTTTATCGAATTTTTCGGTATAAAACGATAACGCTTCGTCGCCCTTCGCTATAACGGCGGAGCGTATGATTTTAAGCTCATGCTGAATTTTATCGGAGAAATCGAACTGTCCGAGCCTTCTTTTTTTTAAAAATTCGCTAAAACCGCCTTTTTTGGAATCGAAGACCTGCATTTCGTATCTGCTCCCTAAAGTTTTTTACGAATTTTTTTTTCCGGCAGCGGTTCGTTTTGAATCGCTTTTTTTAAATTATTTATAAGGAAGGAAATCTCTTCGGGATTAATTTTAAGGCTTGCCCTGTTAACGATAAGCCTCGACGTTACAAGAGCCACGTCTTCGATAGGAATAAGATTATTCTGCTTTAATGTTTCTCCGGTCGAAACTAGGTCTACGATAAGGTCGCATAGCCCCGATACGGGGGCAAGCTCTACGTTGCCGTACAGCTTTATAATCTGGACGTTGGAAACGCCCTTCTTATTGAAAAATTCCCGCGCTATGCGGACGTATTTCGTAGCAATGCGGAGATTTGCCTTTGAATAATGCATGGCATCGCCGGATAAGCCTTTCTTGGCCGCCGCTACGATTTTACATCTGCCTATTCCCAAATCTAAAGGCTCGTAAACATTTTTAGGTTTTTCGAGCAAGACGTCCTTGCCGGAAATACCCGCATCCGCCGCCCCGTATTCCACAAAAGTGGGAACGTCCCACGGCTTGACTATAAGAAGGTTGACGTCGTCGTCTTCGTATTCGAAAATCAGCCTCCTTGAATCGTAATCGGAGTCTGGATGTTTGATATATCCGGATTTTCTTAAAAGGTCGAGTCCTTCCGTAAGGATTCTGCCTTTAGGCACCGCTATTTTAAGTTTTTTATTTTTATTACGTTTAATTTTCATTTTATTTTATCGTTGCGGGTAGCGGGTGCCGGCCGCGTCTTTTTTGCGGCCATGCCGGCTTAACGGCTATGCCCCCTTGCCGTAATTTAAATCTTTAAATACCTGTTCGTCCGGAATCGCGGAAGGTTCGCTTGCCTTTACTCTGGAAATAATAGCCCCTAAATTCGACAATTTTTTTTCCATCTTTTCATAACCGCGGTCTAAGTGGTATATTCTAGAAACGGTCGTGAGGCCGTCCGAAGATGCAAGCCCCGCCAGAACAAGCGATGCGCTTGCCCTCAAATCCGTAGCCATTACCTCGGCTCCTGAAAGTTTCCTTACGCCTTTTACTATCGCAAAATTATTTCTTACCTTTATACTGGCTCCAAGACGTATAAGCTCCGCGACGTGCATAAATCTATTCTCGAAAACATTTTCCGTAATAACGCATAATCCGCTCGAAATCGTCATCAGGGCCATCATTTGCGCCTGCATGTCGGTAGGAAAATCCGGATACGGAGCGGTAGAAATATCCACGCTCTTAATAGTTTTAGCGCCTTTAATCCTTAAAGACGAAGAGGAATTAATAATAATCTTTGCCCCCGACTCCGAAAGCTTGTCTATAACGGTTCTAAGATGGCTTACGTTTATATCTTTAAGGACGATATCCCCTTTGGTTACCGCCGAAGCCACCATAAAAGTTCCCGCTTCTATTCTGTCGGGAAGAACTTTATGGTTTAATTTATTAAGTTTTTTAACCCCGTTTACGATTATTACGGAAGGTTCGGTTCTTTTTATATCCGCGCCTCCGTTATTGAGCGCAAGAATCATATCGTCTATTTCCGGTTCTCTTGCGGCATTTTTTATTACGGTAGTGCCTTCGGCAAGCGTCGCCGCCATAATTACGTTTTCCGTTCCGGTAACGGAAGGGATGGGGAAACTTATCTCGGCGCCTTTAAGCTTATCGGCATATACTTCGACGTAGCCGTGTTCCACTTCTACGGTAACGCCTAAAAGCTTAAACGCATTCAGATGAAAATCTATGGGTCTTGCCCCTATGGCGCACCCTCCGGGCAAAGACACCCTTGCCCGTTTATATTTGGCAAGAAGAGGACCTAGAACTAGGACGGAAGCCCTCATGGTCTTTACAAGGTCGTATGGGGCTTCATAGTTGTTAATGCCGGAAGTATTAATGATAAGCTTATCGGGTTTATCGGATTCTTTAATCTCCGCTCCAAGGCTTGTCAAAAGTTTTTTAATAGTTTTAATGTCTTCGAGGTCAGGAACGTTGTGGATTTCGCTGTCGCAGCCGTCGAACATTATCGAAGAAACTATTATAGGCAAAGAAGCGTTTTTAGAGCCGCTTATGGAAACCTCCCCGATTAAAGGAAATCCCCCCTCTATGACCATTTTATCCATATATTATTTTTACCGCCCTTTCTTTATTATTTATATCGTTTAAAAAGGTCATGCGCTTGAATTTTATATCTTTTTTTTTAAATTTTTCTTTATACATCGAATATATATCGTTTTTTTTCCTATAATCTATTTCAAGAATAAGGCTTTTTCTCTTTTTAGCGCGGATAGCCGCCTGAGCGAATATTTTTTTATAAAACCTGAGGCCGTCCATGCCGCCGTCCAATGCCCTAAAAGGTTCATAAAATCTAACGCCTGCGTCAAGAGTCTTTAGTTCGGCGGTTTCTATATACGGAGGGTTCGAAACTATTATATCGAAATTATCGAAGTCGCCTATATCTAAATTTTTTGAATAATATTCGGGTTTTTGAGCCGATGCATCAGGTTTAAGCATATTAAAATAAACGGGGATAACTTTTTCTCCCACTCCGTTTGCAATTATGTTTTTTCTCGCGGCGTTCAAGCTTCTGACGCTGTTATCCGCTGCATAAATTATAACATTATCGGAATTCTTTGCAATAGAAATCGCAATTGCCCCCGAACCCGTCCCTAAATCAAGAATGCGGATTTTTCTTTTAAGGCCGCTTTCTAATTTTTTTGCCTCTTTCAGCGCCTCGTCCACAAGACATTCGGTATCGGGCCTCGGTATCAGGACTGACCTGTTCACAAAAAAATCTATGGAGTAAAACTCTTTTTTATTGACGATGTAAGCGTATGGCTCAAAGCCGCTTCTTCTTCCGACTAATCTTCTGAAAAATTTTATTTTATTCGGGGCAGGTTTGTCGTTATAAGAAATAATAATTTCTTCTAACGATTTTTTTAATGCGTATTTCATTATGGAAGCGGATTCGTTAAAAGCATTTTTAATATTTTTGCTTTTAAAGCAAGCCTCGCCCCATTTAATTAATTTATAAACCGATAAATCTTCGTTCATATTAATTACGACTGTATTTGGGATTCAAAATAATCTGCCAGGGGCGCTAAAAGTTCATCCATATTGCCGTCGATAAAAGACGACAGTTTATGTATGGTTATTCCCGCCCGGTGGTCGGTAACCCTGCCTTGAGGAAAATTATACGTTCTTATTTTCTCGCTTCTATCGCCGCTTCCGACCATGCTCTTCCTGCTTTGCGCCTCTACGCTTTTTTTATCCGCTTCCATTCTGCTCAGAAGCCTCGACCTTAAGATTCTTAAGGCTTTTGCTTTGTTTTTATGCTGGGATTTTTCGTCCTGGCACGTAACCACGAGACCGGTGGGAATATGGGTAACCCTTACCGCCGAATCTGTCGTATTTACGCTCTGCCCTCCGTGTCCCGAAGACCTGTAAACGTCTATCCTTAAATCTTCGCCGTTTATTTTAAGCTCGACTTCTTCCGGTTCCGGCATAACGGCAACGGTTGCCGCAGAAGTATGCACCCTTCCCTGCGTTTCGGTAGCCGGTATCCTTTGGACCCTGTGAACTCCGCTCTCATATTTTAAAAGACGGTAGGCGTCTTTGCCTTTTACGGATACCACCGCTTCCTTCAGTCCGCCGGAAGACGATGGGCTTAAAGAAATCGCCTCGAACTGAAAGTTTTTGCTAAGAGCGTATTTATTATACATTTTAAAAAGGTCGAGCGCGAAAAGGGCGGCCTCTTCTCCCCCCGTGGCAGCCCTTATTTCAAGCAAAATATCTTTATCCTTAAGATTTTCTTTCGGGTAAAAAAAAACTTTTATTTCTTCGGCTAATTTTGAAGCTTTGTTTTTTAAAGAATTTATCTCTTCGGTTTCCAATCCTATCAGCGCCTCGTCGGATTCGTGCCTAACCAGGTCCTCTAGGTCTTTAATGTCGGATTCTATTTTATTGTGTTCGGCAAACTGCTCCGCGGTTTTTTTGATAAGGTTATATTGCTTGGAAAGTTCTTTTATGTTGGAGCTGAATCCTTTGGAACTTTCTTCGCGTATTCTGCCGTATATCTCTTTAGATTTATCGGCTAATTCCTGAGCTTTTTTTATTAAAATATCGTCCAGCATTTAAAATTGCACCTTTTGACAAAATAAAAATCTATCGAAAACTTTTACGGCTGAAAATTAAAAGTCTAAACCGCCTTTTAGCCATGAAGACCTAACTTCCGAAGGATTTCCGCAAGAAAATTCTCCCTCCGAACAGTTTCCTCTCACGCATGCGGGACCAGCGCCCTGAAAAACTGACGGGGCGATAGGATAAACAAGCTTGAACATTTCCCCCGCGACCCGCCTTATCTCCCACTGCGCTCTCCGGCATCCCCTCAGTCTGAAAAAATGCAGAAGCTCTCTTGCGTTCATAGTAAATACGAGCTGCGTTTCGGTTGCGTTGGGAAGCAGGTATCTTGCATCTTCGGCCGGAATTCCGTTCTCTATAAAATAACCGTATAAGGAGAAAATAGCCTCGACCGTTTTATTGTATTTTGCCAAAAATTCTTTATTTCCGGATATGGAATCGGGAATAACATAGCACGGCTTTAACTCCTTAACGTAACGCTGGCTTCTTTGGGAATAAGACGCGATGCGGTGCCTGACTAATTGATGCGAGGCGCTTCTCGAAAGTCTTTCTACGCCGAAGGAAAAGCTTGAATGTTCCAAGACGGAATCGTGGCCGGAGGTTCTGATTCTTTTAATTAATTTTCTTGCTTTTTCTAATCCCTTTTCCCCGTCGTTAAAATCTTTTTCAATTTTTGCGATATCATAGGAGCTGTAGCAAAGCCGGGCGGCTATCGCTATGGTAATTTCGGGTTTAGAAGTATAGTTGATTAGTTTAACCATTAATTAAAAAGGAAAGGCCGTAAAGCGAACTTTCTTTATTTCTGATTTTATTTCTTATTGTTGCTTATCTTGGCGTATTTTTTATTAAATTTATCGATTCTTCCTGCGCTATCCACGAATTTTTGTTTGCCGGTATAGAAAGGGTGGCATTTCGAGCATATATCGACGTGAATTTCCGGGGCGGTACTTCCGGTAATAAACTCTTCGCCGCATGCGCATTTTACCTTTGCCTGATAAATTTTAGGGTGTATTCCTTCTTTCATTTTCTTAATGCTCCTTTGCTTTTTAAAAATTATTATTTTAAATTATTCAAGCTTATCATTATAAGATTTTAAAATAAAATTTTCAACCTTTTTTATATCGCCTGGAACATCTACGGGAATAGTAGAGATATTAACGGTTTCGACTTTTATCCTGTACCCGTTTTCTACCGCTCTTAGCTGTTCCAACATCTCTTTTTTTTCTAAATAAGATGCGTTCATTTTTCCGAATTTCATAAGGAATTCCATGGTATATCCGTAAAAGCCAAGGTGCTTGTAACCGAAAACGCCTTTAAAATCTTTAAGGTTTGGCGCCTTTTCCCTGTCATACGGAATAGGGCTTCTCGAGAAATAAATGCCGAAGTTATTTTTATCCACGATGACCTTTACGTTATTTGGGTCAATGAATTCTTCGTAAGAATAAATATGCGTTTTTACGCTGGTATATGAAATATTGTCCTCTTCGCCGAAAGGTTTTATTAGCGCTTCTATTATTTCGGCATTAACTAACGGCTCGTCCCCCTGAATGTTTAAAACGATATCCGCATCGATGCCGCTTATGGCTTCTATTATCCTGTCCGTTCCCGTTTGATGCGACTCTTTCGTCATAACGGCATTTGCTCCGAAATCCCTGCAAACGTCATATATTCTCCTGTCTTCCGTAGCGATTATAACGTCCGATAACATGCCAGATTTTATAACGCCGTCATAAACATGCTTTATCATAGGCTTGCCCATGATTAAAGCGAGAGGCTTGCCTTCGAACCTTGTGGATTTATATCTGGCCGGTATAACCGCGACTATTTTTTTCATTTGAATATTTTATTATAAATAAATTAAAATTTAAATAATTTTGTTCTACTCTATTTTGGTTATATAGACGTCGTACCCGTAACTCGCGATAATCTTGGCAAAATTATAAGCGCCTTTTAAATTTCTAAATTTGCCCAATACCACTTTATAATAGAGTGTCCCGTCAACTTTTTTAGTCGTTAAATGGACTCCCGGAACTATTTTTTTCATCTCGTTAATTTTATTCAACGCTTTGGATTTTTCCGTATATGCCGCAAATTGAAGCGTATAGCCGAATAAAGGGGGGATATATTTTTCGTTATATCCGTTTGCATAATTTATTGATACCGGGCTCCGCCCCAGATACTGTATCCTTACCAATGCGGTACCCGGCCCTATCATATTGAGGGCTTTCGCGGCCGCGTAAGAAAGGTCTATAATCCTGCCGCCTACGTACGGCCCCCTGTCGTTAACGTAAACTTCCACGCTTCTATGGTTTTGAATATCCGTAACGTAAGCATAGCCCTTCAACGGAAGGGTTTTTGAAGCGGCGGTCATATCGTACATATTATAAATTTGTCCGCTCGCCGTCGCCCTGCCTTGAAAGCCTGGGCCGTACCACGATGCAATTCCTATCTCGACATTTTTGGAAGTTTTTTGAGGCGGATAATATTCGGAAGAGCGGCCGCCTACAATATAAGGAACGCATCCGGAAAGCGCCGGGATTAAAATAAAAACGGATAGTATTAAAAAAGATATTTCATATGCCGGTTTGCGCGGAAACGGCTTGTTCTTCATTATTTGTTCCGGAATAAGATATGAGTTTAAAAATTTCCTTTTCGGCTATATATATATTTTCGAATATTATGTCGGTAATTATATCTTTATCTTTATTTGTAGTGTAAAGAACCATTCCGCCTACGTATTTATTTTCGGAAAACCTGTTGACCCATACGATGTTTCCGTTTATTCTCGTAAGGTTGTTTTTATAATTTAGCTGGATAAACCCGGATTTCCCTATAAGTCCCATCATGTTTCTTTCGGACGGCAGTATAAATCCTATTCCGTCCTTGGAAATATCGTTTATTTCTATCGAAAAAATACTGTTGCCTATCATTACCTGCGCCTCTACCAATTCGTATAAAATAAATCTCGGATACCGCCTCTTATTTATTTTAGGCTTTACGAAGCTTATAGATTCTATAACGACGGACTTGTCCCCGTTTATTTTTTTAATTTTTCCGGTAATAGGAGAAAAAAGAAAAAAACCCTTAATATTACGAAGCTTCCAATCTGCGGCATACGCAATATTTTGCTGTCGAAATGCAGGCTTACGACGGAATATTCGTCATTAATGCCGGATATAATCGCCCCGCACGACAAATTTTCTTCTCCGAACCATAACGCCTGAACTTTATGCTTTTTTTCCTTGATATATTTTATAATATTCTTCAGCAGCAACTGTTCTTCCGCAAGGGACGTTTCGGCCATAAAAATACCCGTATTTTTGTCTGAATTTAGTTGTAATTTTTTTATCTTGCTTGTTATTTTTATTATATTTTAATTTCAAATTATTACAAATACAAATATTAAATATAAAAATATTAATAATGCAAATATGCGCCGATTGTTTTTACTTTTATTTTTAGTTAAGGAATAGACAAATTAAAAGTTATTAACAGGCGGGCATTTTGATATCTATTAATTATCAACCGCCGACGTTTTATTATTTTTTTTATTGTTGTTTTTTATTATTTTTTTATTTGACAATCTTGCGATATATTCTATATAATAGAAATATCGTATAATTTAATTCTAAACAAAATTGTTCTTTTAAATAAAATCGTAAGGTTCTTATCGAGAGCGGTAGAGGGACGGGCCCTTTGAAACCGCAGCAACCGATGTCTGACAAAATCGGTGCTAATTCCCGCAGGTTTATTCCTGGAAGATAAGAAGAAAAGAGTTTTTAAAAACCTCTTCTTCTATATTTCATTAGGAAGAAGGGGTTTTTTTATTATTTTAATGTTAATTTATTGCCGTCGGAATAAATATAAAATAAATAAATTTTAAGATAACATAAGGAGAAAAAATGTTCGTTAAAGGTTTAAAGTGCAGGGAATGCGGAAAAGAATATCCGGATAGTCCGCTATATGTTTGCGATTACTGTTTCGGTCCATTGGAAGTAGATTACGATTACGACAATATTAAAAAACAAATAACCGTCGAAAAAATTAAATCCAGAGAGCCCAATATGTGGCGCTATCAGGAGCTTCTCCCTATAAAGGGAGAAATAAAAATAGGAAAAAACGTAGGATATACCCCGCTTGTTAAGGCCGATAACCTTGCTAAGGCATTGGGCGTTAAAGAATTATACATAAAAAACGACGCGGTAAATTTCCCGACCCTTTCTTTTAAAGACAGGGTCGTTTCCGTAGCCATAGCAAAAGCCAAAGAATTCGGCTTCAATGTCGTGGCATGCGCCTCTACCGGAAATCTCGCTAATTCTGTCGCCGCTCTGGCGGCTTCTTCCGGTTACGAAAGTTTTGTATTCATACCGTCCAACCTTGAAATCGGAAAAGTTCTGGGAACGTTAATATACGGCACAAATCTTGTAAAAATTAACGGAAGCTACGATAAAGTAAACAGGCTGTGCACCGAAATTGCCGGCAAATACAGCTGGGCATTCGTAAACATAAATTTAAGGCCTTACTATGCCGAAGGCTCAAAGTCTCTTACTTTTGAAATGCTTGAACAGTTAGGATTTAAAGCGCCCGACAACGTCGTAGTTCCTATGGCTGGCGGTTCGCTGATTACGAAAGTCGGAAAAGCCATAGATGAATTTGAATACTGCGGCTTATTAAAAGAAAAACCGCATACGAAAATTTTCGGGGCGCAGGCTACTGGATGCAACCCCATAACCGCTTCCGTTAAAGAAAAAAGGGAATTCATCAAGCCGGTCAGGACGCCGGATACTATTGCAAAATCTCTTGCGATAGGCAATCCCGCCGACGGATACTATGCGTCCGACCTTATGAATAAATCCGGCGGGTACGGCGAAGACGCGACGGACGACGAAATCGTGGAAGGAATGAAACTTTTGGCTGGAACCGAAGGAATCTTTACCGAAACGGCGGGCGGGGTTACCGTTGCCGTTGCCAAAAAACTCATAGAAAAAGGCCGCATAAATAAAAATGAAACCACGGTTCTTGCGATAACCGGAAACGGCTTAAAAACGCTTGAAGCGGTAAACGGAAAACTGAAAGAGCCGGCAACGATAGAGGCCAACTTAGGCGAATTCGAAAAAGTTCTTGAAAAAATTAAAGGGAAAAATCAATAAAATAGATAAAGGAAGATAGATTAACTTAACTTTAATAGATAAAAATAACAAAATAAAATCATCATTTAATTATAAATAAGAAATAAGCAAAAGGAGGCTTAAATGTCTATAAAAGTCAGAATACCCACGCCGTTAAGGTCCTTAACAGGCGGAAAAGCCGAAGTAGAGTCGAACGGCTTTACCATACTCGAAATTATAAACGATTTAGAAAAAAATTTTTCAGGCATTAAAGAAAGGATATGCGAACAGAACGACCAGGTCAGGAGATTCGTCAACGTCTATCTTAACGACGAAGATATAAGGTTTATAGACAGTATAAATTCCAAAGTTAAAGACGGGGATACGATTTCCATAATTCCCGCAATCGCCGGAGGGGTTTCCGAAAAAAAAAAGTTTTATCTTAACTATCCGCAAGATGTTATTAAAGAGCCCCTTATATATCTCATAGGAAAAAATTTTAACGTAATAACCAACATTAGAAGCGCCAGCATCTCGAACGATATAGGCATAATCGCGATAGAACTTGAAGGCAGTCCCGACGAAATAGAAAAAGCGGTAAAATTTTTGGAATCTAAGGGAGTAACCGTAGAACCCATAGTCCTTAACGTAGTGGAATAAAAAAATAATTAATCGTATAACCGGCTGCGGCAGGCAAAGAAATAAAGGCGGACCGGCAACGGAGGAAAAATTTTGGAATTCACCGAAGAACGGATTAAAAGATATGCGCGGCATATAATATTGCCTGAAGTAGGCGGCGAAGGGCAGATGAAGCTATTATCGTCCAAGGTTTTATTGATAGGAGCCGGCGGTCTCGGCGCGCCTTGCGGATACTATCTCGGCGCGGCGGGAATTGGAACGCTGGGCATAGTGGATTTCGACACGGTAGATTTGTCAAATCTTCAAAGACAGATATGGCACGGCACTGCCGACGTAGGAAGATATAAGGTCGATTCGGCGAAAGATTCCATAGCGCGGATTAATACCGACGTAAAGGTCGTAACTTACAAGGAAAGCATAAATGCCGCCAACATAAAAGATTTAATAAAAGATTACGACGTGGTCGTAGACGCGACCGATAATTTTCCTACGAGATATCTTATAAACGACGCCTGCCATTTTATGAAAAAGCCTCTCGTTTACGGCTCCATTTTTCGGTTTGACGGGCAGGCGACGGTATTTCTGCCCGAAACCGGACCGTGCTACAGATGCCTTTTTCCGTCTCCCCCGCCCGCCGGCCTTGTTCCAAGCTGTCAGGAAGCCGGGGTTCTGGGAGTTCTTCCGGGAGTGATAGGCGCGATTCAGGCAAACGAGGTTATAAAAATTATTTTGGAAATTGGAACTACTTTAAACGGCAGGCTTTTGATTTACGATGCCTTAGATATGAAATTTACAGAGATGAAATTAAGAAAAGATAAAACGTGCCCGCTGTGCGGAGAAAACCCGAGCATTTTTGAATTGATAGAATGCGGCGACCTCTGCGAATTCAGGAGCTGAAAATGCGCCTGCGCGGCGAGCGCCAAGACGCATAACGATAATTATAATATGATGCCTAAATATAACCTAAATATAAACGCATACAGAGGTATAAATTAAATGTCCGGATATAAAGAAAACGGCGAATTGAATATTAAGGGAGAAATATGCCCTTTCACGTTCGTAAAATCCAAACTCGCCTTGGAGAAGATGAAAAAAGGCGAAATTTTAAGGGTCGTAGTCGATTACGAACCCGCCATCAGAAACGTTCCCCGCTCTATGGAGGAACAGGGGCATAAAGTTCTCTCCGTCAATAAAATTAACGACACCGATTACGAAATTATCGTGGAAAAAGATGGAAAAAAATAATCCTTATATTTTTAGCGCTTTATCGAACATAGGGGCTACCGGAGCGGTTCTTTTAAATAAAATAATTAATCCGGGAACGGGGTCGAAATTATACGCAAAATTGGAATGCCTTAATCCGGGCGGCTCCGTCAAAGACAGGCCCGCTTTATATATGCTGAAAAATGCCGTGGAAAAGGGCCTTTTAAAAACCGGAACCACTATAATTGACTCCTCCTCCGGCAATACGGGTATTTCTTACGCGATGCTCGGGGCTTTCATGGGAATCAAGGTTAAAATTTACGCCCCTTCAAACATGAGCGACGAGAGAAAAAAAATAATGCGGCTTTTCGGAGCCGAGTTAATCCTTACGCCTGCGGAAGAAAGCACCGACGGGGCGATAAAAAGGTCGATAGAGGAATACGAAAGGGGAGGCAGGGACTTATATTATATGCCGGACCAGTACAATAACCCGTTTAATCCTATCGCGCATTACGAAACTACGGCGATGGAACTGCTCGAACAAACCGGCGGCAATATAGACTATTTCGCCGCAGGCATCGGCACGGGAGGAACGATATTGGGCGTGGGGAAAAGGCTTAAGGAATATAACGATAAAATTAAGGTCGTGGCAATAGTCCCCGACAGCCAAATACACGGAATAGAAGGATGGAAATATAACTATTGCCTTAATTTCGAGGGTTTCGACCACAATAAAATAATAGACGATTTTGTTAAGGTCGATACGGAAGGCAGTTATGCCATGCTTAAAAGGCTCGTCAAGGAAGAAGGTCTTTTATGCGGATTTTCTTCCGGAGCCAACGTGTACGGAATCTATAAGCTTGCCGTCAAATATAAAGGAAACTTTGCCACCGTTCTGCCCGACACGGGTTCGAGATATCTTTCGACGCGCGTGTTTTCCGATTTTTAGCTTTATTTATATTTATCAAAACATAAAACGCTTTCCGGCAAGCGCGGGCGGAAATTCCCGGAATATAGGCAAAAGCCGAATCTGGATTGATAATTTACGATTAAACTAATTATTTATTTGCGTTATCTTTATTTTATGCCAATAATAATACAGAAAAATGAACTCGAAATTATAAAAAAGCATGCGGAGGAAATTTTCCCATACGAAGCATGCGGAGGACTTTTAGGAAGGCTCGAAGGCGAAAATAAAATTATCGTAAAAGTTTATCCCGCCGAAAACCGATTCGGAAAAATAGCATGGGACAGCTTTGAAATAGAACCCAAAGATATGCTCGAAATGGATAAAATTTCAAGAAAGGAGAATCTGGATATTTTGGGGTTTTACCACACTCATCCGAACCATCCGGCAATTCCGTCAAACTTCGACATAAACGCTTCGTGGCCTTATTATTCCTATGTGATACTTTCGGTAAAAGGCAATAGCCCCGGCTCCGTCTCCGATATTAAAAGTTACCTGATGCCGGATAGGAATTCTTCGCCGGTCGAGGAAGAAATTATTGCCGGCAAATAAAAGACATCGATAATAACCGCTATTTTTTACTCATTTTCCCTTTTATTCTCAAAAATAAGATTAAACGAATATCTGTTACATTCGAGCATTTTAGCGCATTAGTGCTTCGCAACGATTACTTCCGCCATCTCGTTTTTAAACCTTGCTTATCTAAAACTATGCACTACGGCATGGAAAGCCCTGACCGGGACGACCGGATTTGGACGAGTTACATAAATATCTATATTAATATTGTCATTATCTTTCTATCGGGATAAAGACCGTAATAAAGGCTGGAAAAGAAGTAGGCCGGGAAGAACTTGAAAAGGTCAAAGAATTAAAGGTTGGATATGATATAATATAAAAAGTTAAATGAGGTTGCAAATGAATAGAGAAAATATAGATATAGAATTAAATACTTCTTTAAACGAAATAGACGCCGTTAATTCGTCTTACCATATAGCCGTAAAGCCGGACAAAGAGTTTGCGCTTTTTCTTTTTAAAAAAGATAAAATCGATTATATTTACAACATATGCTCATTGGAAGGCAATCCAATGACTTTCCCGGAAGTACAGACCCTCTTGGACGGAATTACCGTTGGCGGCCACAAAATAGAAGACGAACAGCAGGTTTTAAACCAGAATAAAAGCATATCGCTTTTATTCTCTATACTTCAAAATAAAGAATTTAAATTAGACAAAGAAACATTCTGCAAACTTAATAAAATAGTATCAGAAGGCGAATCCCTCAAGCCGGGGGAATTTAGGACGGCGCAGGTGACAATCGGCGGAACCGATTATATCCCGCCGAAAGCAGACAAGTTAGACGAGTTGTTTATTCAAGGCGTTAAAAAAATTTCAAAGATTGAAAATCCGGTTATACGTTCTTTCATATTTTTCTGATTCGGAAGCAGATACCAATTTTTCTGGGACGGGAATAAAAGAACGAGCAGGCTTATGGCAAACGGTATTTTAATAGAAAACGGATATCGGGCTTTAAATATTAAAGCAAAAGACGGGCTTGAATTCAATAAAACTATGATAGAATTTTATAATTCCAACAATTATAACGTTTTATTGTCTTACCTTTTACCTTATTACGAACATTCTATTAACCTTGAAAAATGAACGCGGCTTTAATATTTTTTTATTTACAAGTTTATCGTTATACCGGAATCTAACGATAGAAAAACCGGTTCGTTCATTCTGGGTCACTCTTGTGAATCTGTTCTTTTAACGTTTTTAACCCTCCTTGTGATTTTATTTGTAAATATAACAAATATAGCACAAAAAAAGAGTTCGGTTTTAAAATTTAACTAAGACGAAAAAAATTGATTGTCATTTAAATTTTAAAACCGTCTATATATAAAGCATCTTTTTAGCTTTATTTAACTTAGATGTTTCTTTTATACGCAAATACCGCATAAACGGCATATTTTTCCGATGAAAACGGCATGCTTTTTCAATACATACGAAAAAATATATGCTTATATCCGCTTTCGCGGGTATCGGCGTCCGCGTCTATCGAAGCATTTCGTTTAGCATAAAGTCTTTGGCTTTATAAGCGCTAAACTCCATATCTTTGATGCGGACGCCGATGGACACCCGCCTTGTGAAAAGTTAAATTCCCGTATTGTCATGCCCGCATATCTTTTGCCTGCGTTTATCAAGGCATGCCTTTGATGCAGGCAAAAGATGCGGGTACGGTTAAAAGCCGTCCATATTCAAACGGTTTATCCGGAAAATAAAAAATTCTATTGCAGGTTCAAGGTTTAAGTTTACATCTTTAAGTTTACATCATGCCGCCCATAATAACAGTACTGCCGGTACTGCCCGGAATGCCCATATGCCCTATAAGATACATGGGAACCGTTTGTTCCGTCGTAGAAAAACCAGCCGGGAACGCGAACGTAAAATATGACCCGCCGGATGTCATCATGCCGTACAAACCTATTTGCATTGCAGTAACCCCTCCGATGTATGCCGTATTAGAGGTATTGCCGTAATATGCGTTAAAAACGGCGGCCATATTTCCGAGTATTCCTGCAACGGTGGACGGAGTCTGCCCGGCATTGGGAATAGAACTATTCGTAACTAAATTCTCTAAGGAAGCGCAGGCATTAGACGTTAAAACCGGGTTGGCCGGATTTGCGGCATAAGCCGCGTCGATACAGGAAGCAAGTCCGTCCGCCATTATTACGAGATACGGTTCTATCGGCGACATATAGAAGTTGGGGCTTTGCGAAGGCTGGCCGTCAAAACTTGCGTCTTCCATGCTCATTATGCCGGCGGCGGTTAATCCTAAGCCGGTTGCGTTGGCCTGCTGATTATAGCTATAAATCTCCTGCGCGATAAACGTCGTATATTCGTTCATGGTTATACCGCCTGCGGGAATCTGCGCCGGTATAACGGCTTCAAGCTCTATGGGTCCTAGCGTAGCCTCCAGATAATAGCTTGTATCGGCGGACACCGGATTATAGGAAAGGGTAAACGCTCCGTCGCCGTTCGTAGTAACCGGAGACGCGTCTATGGCGGCGCAGGAAGCGCTTGCCATTTCGGTGCATCCGTAAATCTTAACTGTGGCTCCGCTCATGGGGGTTAAACCGCCGTTAACCGTTCCCGATACGGATACCGACGACGAGGCGGTTCCGGTTCCGGTCGAAATTGGGGCGGAAGATGCGGGAGCGGCGTTTACCGAAGCCGAGAACGCGCCTTCGCCCCTGCTGTTTACGCCCGATATTTCGAAATAGTACGTCGCGCCGTTGGTTAGGCCGGTAACCGTATAAGCCGTTGCCCCGATAGACGAGGCGATTTCGGCATAAGGTCCCCCTGCGCTCTGAGATTCATAAACATTATAACTCGTTGCGGAAATATCGGAATCCCAGTTTAACGCGACCTGGGCGTTACCGGGCGACGCCGTTAAGCCCTGCGGAGCGGCGGGGCTCGGTATTATCATCATCGGCATCGACGATGGCGATGAAACGGGCATGCCCGACCATCCAGCATATCCCGTAGCAGACGTAGCAGACTGCGCAATGCCGTAAATCGCGGACTGCATTCCTTCGGCTGCCGCTGTGAAAGCGGTTGAGGCGCCCGAAACATTGGCCGCATTTTCAATCGCGATAATATTTCCCATCATGTCTAAGGTTGTAACCGGTTCAACTAATCCTAAAGGCGCCGCCACTCCCGACGGCGTAACGGCCGTAGAAATACCAGAACATGCGGAAATTCCGGAAAAGCTGCCCGAGTTTGAAACCGCGGGGGCGACGCATGCCGCGAGGGCGTTAGCTAACATTATCATATTGGACTGCAAAGGTTCCAAGCTCGAATCCACGCCCGTCGAGGCGGGGCCGCCGGACGGATTTACAAGGGTCAAAAAGCCGCCCATGGACGACGAAAGACCTTGTCGAATAGCATCCATCGCGACGACCGTCGTATATTCGTTGACATTTACATTCGAAGAAGGAGCGTCGGCAGGACCGGCGATGGCATTCAGCATGACATTGCCCAATGTAACCTGCACATACAGGTTAGGATTTCCCGAAGGCGGGGTGTAAGTAATCGTAAAATTGCCATTGGCGTCGGTCACGGTAGAATTTCCGACGGGCGTGCAGGTATTAGAGGGACTCGACGTACCCGCCAAGCAAAGTTGAACGGTTGCGCCCGCTATTGCCGGTCCGCCAGCGGCATTTCCGGTAATAGTTTCGGACGTCGGACCCGACGGCGCCGGGTTTGAACCGCCGCCCATAGAACCTCCCCCTCCTCCCCCGCCGCCGCAACCCGACAACAAAGTTAAACCTGCGATGAGAAAAAGCGATATAAAAAGAAAAGAAAATAATGGTAAAACCTTTTTAAATTTATTATTCATAAAAATTTCTCCTTAATAGCCGTTTAAACGTTAAACGGCATGCGTTTTAACTTAATTGCGCTAAAATTAAGCGATTAATAAAACTTTGGAATTAAATAAAATAGGAAATTATATGGATACCGGCTTTGGAGGATGGGCGATATTGTGGATGAAACGTTTATGATACAGCGATTTTATAAAATAAACGTATTTATAAAATCTGCGGTATATTATAATTTTACTTCCTGAAGCGGCTGGAATATTGCGGCATTCCAGACAAACGGCGAAAGCGCCGCAACCTGTTTTACGTAAAGGAGTATTTTTGATTTTTGAAATATCGAAAGAGCCGGACTTCGCTGTTCCCGTTCCATTTACGGATGCCCCCATAGACTGCCGCATGTGCATTCCCGCGTGAACAGCCGCCATCGTCATCGGAATATTAAAAATATAACTGAAATCTGTAATGATAATAAGATAGAAAATAGCAACCGCAACGGGAGAAAAAAACAAAAAAATCCTATATTTTTTATTTGAAAATAATCTATTCATTTTTACATAATATCATTTAATATTTATTATTGCAAATAAAATATTTTTACAGCGTATGCACCGCCGTTTTTATTCCTTATAAGCTTAACCCGGAAATAAGTTTTGCCGCAAGTTCGCTCTTAGATTCCCTTTCGAATCTTTTTATTTCGCCGGCTTTCGTTATCAGAAAGCCTTCGTTTTCGTTTCCGCCTACAATACCTTTAGATACGTCGTTTATGAAAATGTAGTCCAAAGATTTTTCCGCAAGCTTTTTTCTTCCGTTTTCTATTAAGGAGTTCGTTTCGGCGGCAAAACCGAAAACAGTCTGCCCCTCTTTTTTGATTTCCGAAACGGCTTTTAATAAATCTTCGTTTTGAACGAGTTCGACGCCGAGAACCGTTCCTGCGGCTGAGCCGCAGATTTTCTTAATCTTTACGGGGCTTTTTTCTTTAAAACCGTAATCGGAAACGGCCGCGGCCATAAAAAGTATATCGCACCTTTTAAATTCGCTTAAAAGGGCGTCTTTAAAATCCTTAAAGCCGGTGCGGTTTATAATTTTTATCCGCCTGTTTATATATTTGCGCGCCGCCATGATATTCAATGCGATTAGCGTTACTTCCGCGCCGCGTTTGGCGGCTTCTTCGGCAAGGCTTATTCCCATTTTTCCGCTTGAACCGTTCGATATAAATCTTACGGGGTCTAGATATTCCCTCATGGCGCCCGCGGTTACCAAAACATGCTTGCCTTTAAGCGTTTTTTCTTTAAAAATGGATTCGACGTCGAATACTATATCTTCTATTTCGGGAAACCTGCCTTCTCCTGAATCGCCGCAGGCGGCATTTCCGGTTTCCGGCGAAACGGTATAAAAATTATATTTCCTTAGTTTATCCAAATTGTCTTTTAATATTTTATTCGCGTACATATTTGGATTCATGGCAGGTGCTAAAACCTTGGGCTTGTCCGGCGAAGCGGAAACCGCCAGCGTTATAAGGGTATCGGCAATGCCCGCGGCAAATTTATTAATCGTGTTGAACGTTGCGGGAGCTATTAATATAATATCGGCAAATTTTGACAAGGCGATATGCGACAGCGGGCTTTTAAAAGCGTCGTCCCTAAAAACATCCTCTCCGAAAGATTCAAAAATATAAGAGGAAATAAATTTTTCCGCCGAGGCGCTTACTATGATTTTAACGTTTGCGCCTTCTTTTTTAAGGCTTCTATATAAATCGACGCTTTTATAGCATGCAATCGAACCGGTAACGCACAAAAGAATGTTTTTATCCGTTAATGCCATATAATAATATCGAATATTGGAAAAATCAAATTAGATACGGATTATATTTTCTTTCCTCTCCTATCGTGGTGGGTTCTCCGTGGCCCGGCAAAACCTTTATGCCGTCCGCCAGTTTCAATAGTTTGTTTTTAATGGAGCTTATAATAAGTTCCTGCGAGCCGCCGGAAATATCCGTTCTTCCTATGGTATTTTTAAAAAGGGTGTCTCCGCTGAAAAGGTATTTATCGTTAACTAAAAAAGACGTGCTTCCCGGAGAATGTCCGGGCGTAAAAATCGGCAGGATATTAACGCCTTCTACGGCAATAGCCTCGTTTTCCCTTAAATATTCGTCTATAACTACATCGCCGGTATAAATAAAACCTAAGTATTCGGCTTGCTCCTTTAAATTTTTCAGTATGTATTCTTCTTCTTTGTTTGCCATGATTTTAATGCCGAATTTTTCCTTGAAATAATTGTCCATGGCCACATGGTCTATGTGGCAGTGGGTATTAAGTATAAACTTTAGAACGATGCCTTCGTCTTTTATTATTTTTTCTATTTTTTTTTCCCGTCCCCCCGGGTCTATCAAAAAACCTTCTTTTCTGCCGCCTAAGTCGTTAAACGCAATATATGTGTTTACTTCAAATGGTCCCGCCGGAATAGAATAAAATTTCATAGTTTATTAATTGCCGGCATTATAAGCCGCCAGCTTTTATATAATTTTTATTATATCAATTATATTATTTTAAATTAAATATTTTTGGAAAGCGTTGATTAAAACACCCAGGTTTTCTTCCGTATCCGCCTCTCCGTATATGCGCATCAAATCTTCCGTTCCCGACAGCCTTGCCAGAAGCCACGAATCGTCGTCGAAAAAGATTTTATATCCGTCGGTCGTGTTTTTGCCGGTAACGCTTTTCCCTTCAAAGTTTGAGGGGAATTTTTCCATTTTTTCGTCTATTTCAGCTTTAAACTTTTCTTTATCGACTGCAACGTTTATCCTTTTTGTATATATGGGGCCGAATTTTTCCAGCAGTTTTTTAACGAGAATCTTCATGGGCTTTTTATAATACGCCAGCATTTCCAGAACTAAAAAACAGGTGTATATTCCGTCTTTATCGGGAGTGTGGCCGGCTACGGTCAGCCCCGACGATTCTTCTCCGGCCATTATAACCCTGTTTTCCGATATAAGTTTGCCGAGGTATTTAAACCCGACCGGCGTTTCTATTGCTTTAAAACCATAATGCTTTGCAACCCTGTCCACCAAAGCCGTAGTGGCCACGCTTCTTGCGGCGTCTCCCTTTATTCCTTTGCCTTCTATATAATAATTGTAAAGAAGGGGAAAAATTATATTGGGTTCGACGAAATCGCCGCCCTCGTCCAGTATTCCGTATCTGTCGGCATCACCGTCCGCCGCAAGCCCTATCGCCAATTTTTCCGAACCGTCCATAGCTCTGTTTTTGTTATAATTTTTAATTAAACCGCCGAGCGTGCCAAGATTTTTTGCCGAAGGGTCGGGGGCCATGCCGGGAGCGAAAAAAGCGTCCCTTTCCTCGTCGATTTCTTTAAATTCGAAATTTAGCCCTCCGAGCAAGCTCCCTATAATGCCTTTGGAAGTTCCGTGGAGAGAAGTAATAAAAGGATACAGGCTCCGGCTGTTTTCGGCGATAAGCCTTAAATCCAGCTTTGATTTTACAATGTCTATATAATGGCCGGTAAAACCTTCTTCGGTTAACAAGCCCCGTTTTTTTGCTTCTTCGAAATCTATAAATTTGTATCGCCGCGATATTAGAAGCTCGTTCGATTTTTTCGTTATAATTTCAGTGTCTTCGGGAAGAGCCGGTCCTCCCCAGTCCGGCGAAAACTTGATGCCGTTGTAATTGTACGGGTTATGGCTGGCGGTTATGTTTATAGCTCCAAGAGCTTTTTCTTTTAAAATTTTTAACGAGATTACGGGGGTCGCGGTAAAAGTGTCCGCAAAAATAACGTTAAAACCGTTGGCGCAAAAAACGCCGGCGCTTATTTTGGCAAATTCTTCCGATAAAAACCGTGTGTCGTATCCTACTATTATCTTCTTTGAAGGAAAAACGCCCCCGTATTTTCCGGCCAGAAAATCGCATATAGCCTGCGAAACTAACTTAACGGAATCATAGGTAAAGTCGTCGGCTATTTTCCCCCTGTAACCGGACGTTCCAAATTCAATCTCGAAAGTTTTTTGCACGTCTTTTTCCGCCATTGCGTTTCGTTTCTCCCGTATTTATTATAATATTGGACAGGCTCGTTAAGCTCTTGCGCGTCCGCCGCCAACCCTACGATAAAGCGCTGAAATTTCTTTCATTTTTCCATTTTTCGATATCGTTGCTAAATTGGTTTATTAGCTGAAGAGCTTCTTCTTTTTCCTTGCTTTCCGAAAATATATCGAAATGGGCGCCCTCCAACGTCGGATACGCCAGAACCCACCCGTTTGTTTTTATGAGCTTTATGCCGTCTATTAATAAAACGTTATCGCTTTCGTATTTTTCAAAAAATTTTCTCATTATAAAGCCTTTCAGTTCGCTGGGACACGGCACTCTTTTATATTCAAAATAAGTAGGCTCGATATACCTCAGTTCGTTTTTAATGGAAGTATTAAGTTTGGCAAGCATCTCTAAGAGCTTTATCGCGGAATACATTCCGTCGAATGCGGGCATAAATCTGGAATAAATGTAACCACCTTCGTTGTCTCCGGCAAAAGAAACATTGCAGCATACAGATTTTTCCATTAAAGAACTTGAAAAATTTTTAGCGAAAATTACTTCAAAATTATAATCTGCGGCATTTTTCATTATATTAAAAGAAGAATTGACGGGGACGGATATTTGCCCGCCGTTTTTTTCGTTTTTCATAATCAATAAAGACATTAAGGTCAGCGCGGTATTGCCGTCTATATTGTCTCCGTTTTCGTCGCATATGTAAATCTTTTCTCCTCCGTTGTCTATAAAAATTCCCATATCCGCGTTAATAGACCTTACGATGCTTGACAATTCCCTCAGGGATTTTTTAAATTCCCTTTCAGTCTTCGTAATCTTCGTCTGGTCTAAATTTGCGTTCAGATGAACCGAATCTATTCCTAGTTTGCCGATTATCGCCGGAAAAATCTTGCTCGAACTTCCGTAAGAATAATCGATTACTATTTTAAATTTTCTTTTTACGATTTTATCGGTATCAATAGTGTTCAGAAATCCGTCCGTGTAATATTCGGTCCCGTGGGTCGGATAGAATATTTCTCCAGTATCTTCCGAACCTACTCTGGAGTAGTCTTCCCTGAAAAACAGCCTCTCGATTTTCTGTTCGCCCAGCGAAGACAGGTCTAAACCGTTGGAATCGAAAAATTTTATGTTTAAAAGCTTTTTATCGAACGGATGCTTTCTTACATGTATGCCGCCGTAGCTTTTAAACTGTTTGGCCTGATACCTTACGATAGAAATAGGCGTATCGCTAAAATCGTTCACGTTTACGCCTACCGAAAGGACGCCGGACATCATCGCGCGCGAAAAAAGACGGGACGTTTTATGGCTGTCTCTTGAAACGGAAATAGTCCTGTTTTTGCCTATGGTCGCGCCGAACGCCGCGCCTAACTTGGATGCGAATTCCGGCGTAATTTCCAAGTTTGCGAGGGCCGTTATGCCGTATTGTCCGAATATTTTAGCCGCCCATTTATCCGACCAGATGAGGCTTTCGGATAATATTGCCCCGTCTTCGACGTTTTTAAACGGCCATATTTTAACGTTGGGATTTATTACCGCGCTGTTGCCTATATGGCATACGTCGGATATGACCGCGCCCGAGCCGACGAATACATTATTTCCGATATTGGATTTATAGCCTAATATTGCTTCCTGGATATCGCAGTTTGAACCTATTTTAGAAGATTTCCCGATAACGGAACCGTTTATAACGGTATTTTCTCCTATCGAACAATTGTCCCCTATCACGCAATTTTTAATTTTGCAGTTTTGCATTATATGGACTTCTTTTCCGAAAATAGAATCTTCGACGTTGCAGCTTATATCTATAATGCTTTTGCCGCTTATTCTAACGTTTTTTTCGAAGAGGGTTCCCCCTTCGATATTTAAATCTATCTTCCCTGATATAATATCCAGATGGCTCTGCCTGTATTCGGAAAGGGTGCCTACGTCCTTCCAGTATCCCGAAGATATATGCCCGAAAAAATTTTTCTTTTCCTTCAAAAGAATAGGGAAAAGGTCTTTGGAAAAATCAAATTCGCTTTTTTCAGGAATTATTTTCAGAACTCTTTTATTTAATACATATATCCCGGTATTTATAGTATCGCTGAATACCTCCGCCCATGTGGGTTTTTCGAGAAATTTTGTTATTCTGCCTTCATTGTCCGTTATTACTATTCCAAAGGACAGCGGGTTTTCCACCCTTGTAAGAACTATTGTGGCATCGGCGTTTTGCCCGGTATGAAAATTTATGGACTTGCTTAAATTAATATCGGTAATTATATCCGCGCTGATTACGATAAAATCGTCGTCTTTTATTATGCTCTCCACGTTTTTAACCGCGCCTGCCGTTCCGTAATCTTCTTCGGCAAGCACGTATTCTATTTTTACTCCCAGACCGGCTCCGTCCTTAAAGTAATTTTTTATAAGTTCGGGCTGGACATGCAAAAGGACTATTAAATCGTCTATCCCATGCGCTTTAAGCAAATCTACTACATGCTCCATCATAGGCTTATTTGCGACGTGTATCATGGGCTTTGGGGCATTATTCGTCAAAGGCTTAAGTCTCGTGCCGAAACCGCCCGCCATTATAACTGCCTGCATATTTAGCTTAACTCCTCCATTCGGATATCGCCGGATTGCGCTTTTTTAATATATATAAGGTTGCATTTAAAGGCTTATTCTATTAAAATTATATCTTAATTAATTATAAAATCAAAATATAAAATCTATCTTGAGGTTAATTTTTATCGATTTTTCATTTATGTTTTCTTACGTCCTTCGCCTAGACACGAAAATTTTTTTATTTATTAATAACAATTTTCACTTTTCGTTTCTTGACGAAAATATGCGCGCCGCCACGTTTTTAGGGAACGGCTGGGTAGCTTACTGGTTAGTTCTTTTTTACGTCTATATTTACAATCGTTTAAAATTTAAAGAATCTTTTTTTCTGCTTTTCTTAACCCAGATAATTCCGGGCATATTCGACATCATTATAAAAAAAACCGTTAACAGGCCAAGGCCGGTCGTCGCGCTCGATAGCCTTATAAAATCCGGGGCCGTCCATGTGAACCTGCTCGGAAGGCGTCTGAGCGAACATTCTTTTCCGTCCGGACACTCGGTAACGGCTTTTTCTCTTGCGGTAGCTCTTTCCTATATGTTCCCCGGATATAAAAAAATATTTTATGCGCTTGCGTTTATAGTCGCTTTTTCAAGAGTTTACGACGGAGAGCATTATCCTTTGGACGTTATAGCCGGAGGCATCCTCGGCTATCTTTTTGCGCGGATTACCCTTGCCGCATATAAAAGAATAAGAAAAATTAACGGCTTCAACTTTGAAGCATCAAGAGGTTAATCTTTTGGACTCTATGTATAACGAAATTTTTCTGGCGATTCTTTTAGAAGCGGTTTCTATTGCCGTTTTTTCCTGTTTGTGGGCGATAAGAGGATTTATATAATTATAATATGACGCGCTCGAAGAAAAGCTGACATGCCTGAAGACTATGCTCCCGTTTGCCTTGTATAGATTGACCGCGACAGTTACGGTTATCATATAATCGACCGCGGCGGCGACCCCCGTATAGGATGTAACGTTATTTTGAATAGAAGTAATCTTTCCGGTGAGATAATACAAGGCATTGCTTTTATTTGCCGTAAACATATCGGTATATACGTTAAGATAATTAACGATATTATTGGAAAAATAAACCCCGGCGCCGCTTTTATAAGTTAAATTTTTAAAAGGCTTTATATATATCTCCGATATATTATTGTATTTTTTATACCCGGACGAATTTAAAGCCGGCGCGCCGCTTCCTTTTAATACCCTGAATCCGCATGACGTTGCAACGACTGCCGAGAGTAAGATAAAAACGGCAAGCGTAAATTTAATTTTCATGATAATTAATTAGTAAGTAATATATTATTTTTATTTTCTTATTTTATTCTATACTATTATGCTTAAAAGTTTATTTTTAACATATATCGTTTTTTTAATAAAACTTTTTTCGGAAACGTATTTTTTTATTTTATCGCTGTTAAGGGCCGCCTCGAGCACCGAAGGCTCGTCGGCATTTATGCCTGCGACAATAACTCCGCGCATTTTGCCGTTTACCTGAACCGCAATATTGCAGTTTTCTTCTGTATAACCCGTGTCGATAATTTTCGGCCATGATTCTTTTTCTATGGAAGAACCGTTTAGAATTTCAAACGTTTCCGCGCAGATATATGGGATAAAGGGATATAATATTAAAATAACGGAGCTTAAGAAATATTTGAGCGCATATTTATCCGCTTTGCGTAAAACCTTTCCTTTTCCGGCAACATTTTCATATAAACGATTAAAATCGTTGAGCAATTCCATCGATGAACTTATTATGGTATTAAAATGGTATCTTCCGTTCATTTCCGTTTCGGTTTTTTCTAATATCTGCCCTAAATTATATAGTATTTTCTTAATATCTCGGCTTATTTCGCTATTAAGGGATTCGCTTTCGCCTTCCATAATAAAATCGCGGCCGGCGTCTTTTAGAATTTCCGAACTCGCTATAACGGTTTTATAAAACCTGCTAATAAACCGGAATGTCCCCTCGACTCCGGAATCGTTCCATTCCAAGTCTTTTTCGGGAGGCGCGGCAAAAAGAACGAATAACCTTACGGTGTCGGCTCCGTATTTTCTGATTAGTTCGTCGGGGTCCACTACGTTGCCTTTGGATTTAGACATTTTAGCCCCGTTTTTTACGACCATTCCCTGCGTCAAAAGGTTCTTGAACGGTTCGTTTAATCTAAAATAGCCCAAATCCCTTAACGCTTTAACGAAAAACCTAGAATATAAAAGATGCATAACGGCATGCTCGACCCCTCCTATATACTGGTCCACCGGAAGCCATTTTGCCACGTCTTCGATTTTAAATGGAACGTCTTCCGCTCCGTCGGAAAGGGTATATCTTAAAAAATACCACGACGACTCTACGAAAGTATCCATGGTGTCGGTTTCCCGTTTTGCATAGCCTCCGCATTTCGGGCATTTTGTATCCGTAAAGCTCTTTAATCTTTCCAGCGGCGAGGCGCCCTTGCCTGTAAAAGCTATGGCGTCTGCGCCGGAATATGCGGCTGATGCTTTAAATTCATCGGCGGCGGTCAATGCGCCCTCGACGGTCAAATTAAAATCGACCGGAAGTATCAACGGCAAATCGCTTTCATTTAAAGGTACTGTTCCGCATTTTTTGCAGTAAACAACAGGTATAGGACACCCCCAGTATCTCTGCCGCGATATTCCCCAATCCTTAAGCCTGTAATTAATAACCTTTTTGCCGCTCCCGGTTTTTTCGGCAAAAGCGGCAATTCTTTCTTTCGCTTCTTCGGAAGAAAGTCCGTCAAATTCTCCGGAATTAATAAGCGTTCCCGGAGCGGTAAAAGGCAGTCCTTCAGATTCTTCGGCGTTTCCGCTTTTATCTTTTTCTTTCGGTGCCGGCGGGTTAATTACCCTGATTATTTCAATCCCGTATTTTTCGGCAAATTCGTAATCGCGTACATCGTGCGCCGGAACCGACATTATTGCGCCTGTTCCATAATCCATTAAAACAAAATTTGCTATATATATGGGAATCTTTTTTTTAGTGAACGGATTAACGGCATATCGCCCGGTAAAAAATCCCTCTTTTTCCGTAATATCTTTTGACACTAATGAATTATGAATAATTTTTTCCAGTTCGATTTTCTTTCCGGAATCTGCGGTTAACTTTTCGGCAAGAGGATGAAACGGGGACACGGCTATAAAAGTTGCGCCGAAAATAGTATCCGCCCTTGTAGTAAAAATTTCTATGTAATTATCTTCGGCGTTTTTTTCGGAACAAACCTCGTCTATTTTAAAAAAAACGCTCAATCCCGAACTTTTTCCTATCCAGTTCCTTTGCATGGTTTTTACTTTATCCGGCCATCCTTCAAGCCCGTCCAAATCTTTAAGCAATTCTTCGGCATAAGCGGTTATTTTAAAAAACCACTGCTCCATATTTTTTATCGTAACGGTTTCGCCGCATCTCCAGCAATTTCCGTCTTCGACCTGTTCGTTCGCAAGAGTGGTGCGGCATGATTCGCACCAGTTTACGTTGGAATTTTTTTTATAGGCCAGCCCTTTTTCCAGCATTTTTAGAAAAAATAATTGCTCCCATTTATAGTATAAAGGGTCGGACGTTATGACGAGCCTGTCCCAGTCGTAAGAAAAACCGAGCCTTTTTAGCTGAACCGTCATCGAATTTATATTATTTTTAGTCCACAAGGAAGGATTAGTCTTGTTTTTTATCGCTGCATTCTCGGCGGGAAGCCCAAAGCTGTCGAAACCGATAGGATGAAGGACGGAATATCCCTTCAACCTTTTAAAACGTGCGACGGCGTCTCCTATCGCGTAGTTTCTGACATGCCCCATATGAATCCTTCCGGAAGGATAAGGAAACATTTCCAGGCAATAAAATTTGGGCTTATTCCGTTCTTCGCATGATTTAATGCCGAAGGGTCTTTCTTTTTCCCATAACGACAGCCGCCTGCTTTCAATTTTTTCGAAATCGTAATTTTTATTTAATTCCGCTTCCATATAATGTAAGATATTTATATAATCAAATATATTTTATTATAGAAATAAAAAACAGGACGGTTCCGACGACCACCGAGCTATCCGCGATATTAAAGCTCGGCCAGTGGTATTTAAAAATATGAAAATCGAGAAAATCGACCACGTATCCCTGAAAAATTCTGCTTATAAGGTTTGAAAACGCGCCTGAAATTACTAACGACGCCGATACCGAAAATAAAAAAGAATTAAGATTAGATTTAAAAAAAGCATAAGCAATCGCCGCTATTACTAACGCCGTAAATATTATTATTATAACATTCGAATGGTTATGCATAAATCCGAATGCCACTCCCGTATTATCGACGTGGACTATGTCGAAATAATGTTTGGCTACGGGTATTTTTTGGAATAAGCCTATTCCGTTATTTATAAAATATTTTGATAACTGGTCTAATACCGCGACGGGAATAAAGACTGAAATAAAAATTATTATTTTTCTTTTCATTTAAATTTATTTATACGATTGCAATGATGGAAATTTATTAAGACGAAAGGAATCAGGCCAATTTTTTTAAGTTATTTTTTTTTGAACAGTCTATTAATGCTTCTATGCCGGGAAGTTTTTTACCCTCTAAAAGTTCCAGAAACGCTCCGCCGCCTGTAGAAACATACGACATTTTGGCAAATTCTCCTGCCCTGTGCAAAGCGACGTCGGTATCTCCTCCGCCCACGATAGTCAAAGCGTAAGCATTCGCTACGCTGGAAACCAGCGCAAACGTCCCCCTGCTAAACGCATCAAATTCAAAAACCCCCATAGGTCCGTTCCAAACGATTGTCTTGGCGTTTTGGATGGCTTCCGTAAAAAGAGTAACGGTCGCCGGACCTATATCTAAAGCCATCCATCCTTTAGGCATTTCCTGAATAGTGGTAACCTTGGTTTCTGCATCAGGGGCAAATTTATCCGCAACGACTACGTCGACCGGAAGATACAGCTTTATTCTTTTCTCGTTAATTTTTTCAAGGGTTTTTTTTGCATATTCAAGCATTTCGTCTTCTACTAAAGAACTTCCTATATCGTGGCCCAACGCCTTAAGGAAAGTATTGGACATGGCGCCGCCGATAATCAGTTTATCCACCTTATCGGCCAGATTGGACAATACTTCTATCTTTCCCGAAACCTTTGCGCCGCCGACTATGGCGACAAAAGGTTTCATAGGGTTTTCTATGGCTCTCGTAAAATAATTCAACTCTTTTCTGATAAGAAATCCGGCGGCGCACGTATTCACGAATTTTGTAACCGCAACGTTGGAAGCGTGCGACCTGTGGGCGGTGGCAAAAGCGTCGTTGACGTAAATATCGCAAAGCGAAGCCAATTTTTTGCCGAATTCGTCGTCGTTGTCGGTTTCTTCAGGATAAAACCGCAAATTCTCTAAAAGTATGATATCGCCGTAATTTGCCGATTTAACGGCATTTTCCGCTAACTCTCCTACGCATTCGTTCACGAACTTAACGTCTTTGTCTAAAAGCCTGCTCAGTCTTTTTGCTACAACTAAAAGTGAAAGCTCTGGAACTTTTCTTCCTTTAGGCCTTCCCATATGCGACATTAATACGACTTTCGTATTTTCGTCCAAACAGTAATTTATAGTGGGGAGAACCGCTCTTATTCTGGTGTCGTCGGTAATGTTCCCGTTTTGGTCTAAAGGAACGTTAAAATCAACCCTTATAAGCAGGGTCTTTTTCCCGATATCTATTTCGTCGATATAAACGATATTATCCATTGTTTATTTCATCATCTTGACCGCCATTTCGGCAAGTCTTGTCGAATATCCCCATTCGTTGTCGTACCATGCCAGAACTTTTACGAGGTCGTCTCCTATGACCTTCGTGCTAAGGGAATCTACGATGGAAGAATGCTTGTCTCCGATATAATCGATGGAAACCAGAGGCTCTTTGCTGAACGCAAGTATTCCTCTGAGATAGCTTTCGGAGGCTTCCTCCAATTTTGAATTTACTTCTAAAACGGTTGTTTTTTTGGAAACTTTGCATACTAAATCGTTAATTGAAACATCGGGCGTAGGAACCCTTAAAGACATTCCGTCAAGTTTATCTTTTAATTCGGGCAACACTTCGCAAAGGGCTTTCGCGGCGCCGGTAGTAGTAGGAATAATGGAAATGGAAGCCGCTCTCGCCCTTCTTAAGTCTTTATGAGGCAGGTCTAATATCCTCTGGTCGTTCGTATAGGAATGGGCGGTGGTCATATTGCCCTTTTCTATCGTAAAATTCTCGTGTATTACTTTTGCGACGGGGGCAAGACAGTTTGTAGTGCATGATGCCATAGATACTATAAAATGTTTATTTTTATCGTAAATCTTATCGTTCACTCCAAGCACTACGGTAACATCAGGGTCGCCGGCGGGAGCGGAGATTAAAACTTTTTTTGCTCCCGCATTCAGATGCTTTGCGGCATCTCCCCGTTTAGTGAAAAGGCCGGTCGATTCGATAACCACGTCGACGCCGAGATGCTTCCATAGAAGTTCGGCTGGGTCTTTAATGGCCGTAATTAAAGTTTCCCTGCCGTCCGCAATTATATGGTCGATATCGTATCCGACGTAAAAATCGGCTTTTCCATGGACAGAATCGTATTTAAGTAGGTGGGCGAGAACTTGAGGATTGGTAATATCGTTAATCGCGACTATTTCAACCTGCTCGCCTTTTGCAATCATGCCTTGAAATATTCTAAAAACATTCCTTCCGATTCTCCCGAACCCGTTTATCGCAATTCTTAAATTTGCCATAAATCTCTCCCTGCCGTTTAATTAAATCTTAAAATTTCAACCTGATTTTTTTTAATGCTATCTATCTTTGATTATTATCTTTCTTTTTATTGCCGCCGCCACCGCCACGCACGGGACCTTTACGCGCCGGCCCTCCAAACCCCGGTCTGCCCTGCTGAACCGGCCCTCCAAACCCCGGCCTGCCCTGCTGAACCGGACCCCTGAAACCGGGACCTCCCTGCTGAGCCGGACCCCTGAAACCCGGACCTCCCTGCTGCGGTCCTCCAAACCCCGGCCTGCCCTGCTGCGGCCCTCCAAACCCCGGTCTGCCCTGCTGCGGCCCTCCAAACCCCGGTCTGCCCTGCTGAGCCGGACCCCTGAAACCCGGACCTCCCTGCTGCGGCCATCCAAACCCCGGTCTGCCCTGCTGAGCCGGACCCCTAAACCCCGGCCTGCCCTGCTGCGGCCCTCTGAAACCGGGTAGTCCTCCATGTCTGAACGGGCGGTTTACGTAGCCGTGGTTTACGTGCGAGCGCCATGTGCCGAAATTCCTTAAGAACATGTGGTGTCTTCCCCACCAGCCCGGATGGTTTACCCTGTACCATGGACCGACATAATTAGTCCACCATGTGAAATACGGCTGATAATCCATTACCGGGGGCGGCGGTCCGTAAATTAATGCCGGTGGAAGATAAATTCCGGCGGTTACCGGATACCATGGCCCGGAATAACCGCTTGCGTATATCCATCCGCCGTTAAGCCATCTCCAGTAATAACCGTTATATCCATATATGTAAGTATCGTACATAGGCGCATAATAAGCGTCTACGCCGTTGCCTATAGAAAATGCAAAATTGGGGGCGGCGACGCCTATGCCTATGTAACCCTGCGAATATGCCGGCCTGCCGTAATATGTTGCGCATCCGCTTAAAAATAAAACGAATATGCCGATAAAAGATGCAAAAATTAACAATCTTTTTTTATTTTTTTCGTTTTTCATAATTTTATCCTCGTTCTTTAAATTAATTTATTTATTTTAATTAATTTATCTATTTATTTTATTTATTTAAATTTAGGCGACGCAACGCAGGGCATAAGCCCGACGACCCAAATATTATATATTACAACCATATAAAATTACAATATATAATTTATATAATATTATATCGTATAAACTTAATATGTTTTTAACAATTTTAAAATAATTGTGATAAAATCATAATATCATAATAAATAAAAAATTTAATAAAATAATCCATTTTATTTTAAGGAGGTTTTATGTTTGACTACAAAGGGCTTCAGATAACAAGATTTTGCCACGACAGTTTCCGCGTAAGCGACGGTAAAACAAATATATATTTTGACCCGTTCAAACTGAGCGGCGGCGAACCAAAGGCGGATTATATTTTTATATCTCACGAGCATTTCGACCACTTTTCGCCGGACGACATTCATAAAATTTTAAAGGATTCGACTGTTTTATTTATGAACGAAATGACTAACGATGAAATAGAATCTTTATACGATAATAAAATGGTAGTTATTTCTCCGGGCGATTCTATAGATTTTAAAGATTTGCATATTGAAGGCGTACCGGCTTACAATATAAACAAATTCAGGGAACCGGGGAAGGTCTATCATCCCAAAGAAGACAAAAAACTGGAATTCATAGTAACTTTTAACGGAATAAAAGTGTATCATACCGGCGATACCGACCATATTCCCGAAATGGACAATCTAGCTTCAAAAAATATTGACCTGCTGTTCATACCGGTCAGCGGCACATACGTTATGACTCCGTCCGAGGCAATCGAAGCCGCCGCAAAAATTAAAGCAAAGATATCTATTCCGATGCACTACGGCACAATAATAGGCGATAAAAAACAGGCCGAGGAATTTAAAAGCGGCTTACTGAAAAACGGGCTGGACGCGGAAATCATTTAAAGCATAATCAGCATAATACTATGGAAAAAACCGTCAATTATATCCCGATAATTATCGAAAGTTTGATTTTCGGTAAAAATTCGGATTACCCGCTCTATATAAAATCTGCGGATAATTACATCTTATACAGGTCTAAAGCCCTTATATTTTCAAAAAGCGATGCTTTAAGGCTGAAAAATAACGGCATAGAATATCTTTATATCAAAGAAGACGATAAGGAAAAATATGAAGTAGATATACTGGAACACTTCGACGATATTATTGGTTCCAAAAATCTCAATTTTGAAGAAAAAGCCGTTAAAATATATATTTATACCAAAGTTTACGCAGAAATCATACTCACGACGGGAAACCTTAAAGACAACAACGAAAAAATCAAGCGTTCCATCGAGACCACTATGGATTATCTGTTAATGAGCGAATTCGCTTTTATGAATCTTTTAAACCTTTCCGGTTATGACCGCAACGAGGTCGGGCACGGAATGAACGTAAGCATCTATGCTATGGCTTTAGCAAACAGGCTGGGATTTTCAAATAAAATTTCTCTTTACGAAATCGGCCTTGCCGGACTTACGCACGATATAGGAAAATTAATGATTCCAAAAGAATTTTTATCTAAAAAAGGCCTGACCGAAAATGAAATTTATGAAATCAGGAAACATCCCATATATTCTAAAGAAATTTTAATAAAAAACAACGTAGATAATATCAGCATAATAAATGCAACCTTAGAACATCACGAAACATCAATCGGTTCCGGCTATCCTTTCGGTAAAAGCGAAGAAAATATTTCGACTTACGGCAAGATTTTATCTATCGTGAACAGATTCGACTCGCTTACCAGAAACAGGCCGTACAAAGTTAAATTAAGCGTCGCCGGCTCCTTAAGCCAGATGGAGCAAAGTTCTGAATTGTATAATAAAGCGTTTTTAAAAGAATTTATCCTGCTTATGTCGAAAAAATATTGAAACGGCGGTAAGAATTTAACCGCCGTTGTCTAAAAGGCGTGGTGCCGAAGGCCGGAATCGAACCGGCACGGATATTATCCGCCACCCCCTTAAGATGGTGTGTCTACCAGTTCCACCACTTCGGCATTATATTTAAAACCTTATTAATTATATAATTTGATATATTATTTTGCGCCGCCTGCGCTTGCGTTCTCTTTTGCGGACGCAGCCTTTTTCGGAACGGAACTATTTTGTTTCGATAGCGGCGCGGCTGTTGCGGTCTTTTTAATATAGCTTTTAATCGCGATAGGGTTTTGCTGTTTTGCGGAAATATAGGATATAAAAAACGCCGAACCCATAAAAACTATTGCGAGCACTGCCGTAGTTTTCGTCAAAAAATTGCCGGCTCCGGACGCTCCGAATATCGTCTGCGAACTGCCGCCGAAAACGGCTCCCATTTCCTGTCCTTTGCCCTGCTGCATAAGAATTACTATGACTAAAAACACGGCGGAAATTATCAATAAAATCGTTAGAAACATCATCATAATATAGATATATTAATAAAATATAATTCAAAAGTCAACTGCAAACTTTCAATACCTCAAATAATTTTTAGACTTTTAAAAAACTTTTTTTTATTATAAAATTTAATTATGAAAAACGCAAATGAAATTAAAAAAGGCGCGGTGCTTATTTATTTTTTTTACGGAGAAGACGTTTTCAGAATAGAAAAGGAAATAGAAAACATTAAATCGTCGATACTGAAAAAGGAGCAGTTCGATTTTAATTTCGATAAGCTCGCGTCTCCGTCTTTGCAGGAATTTTTAAATATTGCGGGCAGTTATCCGGTATTTGCTGAAAAAAGAATAGTCCAGGTTGAAGATTTCGGAGAATCGTTTATAAACGACGATAATTTACAGGATTATTTAAAATCGCCGCCGTCCACTACCGTAACTATATTTTACCATAAAAGTCCTAAAATCAACGAAAATACTAAATTTTTTAAGGAATTGAAAAATAAAAGTTATTTCAGTCTTAATAAAATAAGGTTCTTATACGATAACGAACTTCCCTCCTTCATTAAAAAACTCTCAAAAGAAAAGGGTATCAGACTTTCCGACGAAGCCGCTTATTACATAATGCGTTATACCGGAAACAATATTTTAAATATAGATTCCGAACTTGATAAAATAGCTTCGGGAATAAAATCAGCCAAAGAAGACGAGGAAATACCCCTCGGCAAAATTAAATCCTCCGTTTCCCTTTCTAAGAAATTTACCGTTTTCGATTTAACGGACAAGATACTGGAAAAAGATTTAAAAGCGGCATTTTCTATATTCGATATTATTTACGGCGACGGGGAAGAGCCCATAAAAATTATATCAATTTTATATAACGAGATAAGGAAATTGCATAGGGCAAAGATTCAGGAAATTTCCGGCATGGATTTTGAAACCGTTTTAACCGTCAACTCCGTTCTTCCTTTCCTGAAAAAGAAATTTATAAAAAATCTTTCGTCTTTCAAAGTTCAAGAGTTTAAAAAAATCGTAAAACTCTTGGAAGATGCGGACTTAAAATTAAAAACGACGTCATGGCCGGCCGACGCGATTTTCGAAGAATTTATTTTTAAAGCCGGCCGCATATAAAGTTTATAGCGATTTATAACAGCGTATTGTTAAGCTTTGCGATGGCCGAAATTTTTCTTGCCGCGTTATTTTTATGTATAATTTTTTTTGCGGCTAACTGCATAATGTAAGACGCGTTTAAATTGAAAAGGATTGCCGCTTTATCTTTGTCTTTTCCGGCAACCGCCGCTTTAAGTTTTTTAATATTGGTCTTCATTTTAGAAAGGCTGCTGGTATTGCGCTCGGTTCTTTTTTTTGTCTGTCTCGCTCTTTTTTTCGCCGACTTATGATTTGCCATAAATAATTTTCCTCTTAAATTTTAATATTCAAATAAAAACTCTTAATATTCTTCGGATAGATTTTAAAGTTTATCAGATTATAAAAAATAAATCAAATAAATTTTAAGGATAAATTTTAATAAATTTTAAATTTAGGGATTTTTTCTGCGATTAATAGCATTGCGTATCGCAAACCATATTCCTGCCGTTATCTTTCGCCCTATAAA
>JAJYJI010000067.1 GCA_021789605.1 bacterium | reverse complement strand
ATATATTTAATATGGAATAATATTTAATACGGTAATATTTAAAAAATAAGTAAGAGCGCATATTGCCGCCTTAGTTACTTAATAGTTTAGTTCTTCATTTATTCTTTTACGTGCGTAAAAACATAAAACCGTTTATTTCGCAAAATGCTTTTTTCTTTTTATTATTATAATATTTTTCTGATTTCTTTTATATGCCAATTTGACATATAAATATGCCAATTTGACATATAAAAAAATTTATTATTTATATTTTAAAAAATTTATTATTGAATTTATACGGCATTAGCATTTTAAAATTATTAATATGCTTAGGCATATATTTTGCAGTGAATAAGTATGTGTAGAAAATAATTTTAATTCGATATGACGGCAGAATTAATATTATAAATTAAATCAATATAAAATAAGGAGAACAATTTATGGCAGAAAAATTAGCAATTATGATTGTATCTGAGGAATATGAGAAATCGCATGTGGCTTCAATGATTGCATCTGTTGCCGCCGTTTCGGGAATAGACGTTTCTATTTTTATTACCGGGAATGCGGTTTATAATTTTTTGAAAAAAAATGTCGAAAAGAAAAATTTTACCGGAGGCAAACTTTACGATTTGATAAAGGAAAAAAAAGCTACAATGTTCTATGAGCTTTTCGACCAGGCCAAGATGTTGGGAGGACTAAAGATTTATGTCTGTTCTATGGTGATGGATATTTGCGGATTGGAAAAAGACGATTTGCTGGATATCGTAGACGACCATCTGGGACTTGCCGCTTTTCTTGGTATTATGGAAGGCGCCGAAACCATCACGTTTTAACGTCATATATTCTATGAGAGCAACAATTTATAACATATATAGATTTATTTACCGCTTATTAAAATTGGGAGAAGATGCCGTTAATATGAATATTTTTCGACAGGCAAGAAATTGTTAGCAGCAGGTATTAAAAGGGTTTCTTGATGTATGTCGCCGGCAGGATAATTCATTATAGAAACGAGGCGGCAGTCTAAATATACGGTTATAAAATCATGACCGATAAAAAAAGAAGAGGTTGACGAAGTCTTGGACCGGATAAAAAGAGTCCGTCAAGAAATTTTGAACATTGCGGAAGAAATCGAATGCAAGAGAATTTTAGCAAAAGAATTAACAATAATATAAATTAAAATTATAAAAAGGAGGAATATTTTATGACCGAAACAGAATTAAAAGAAATTAAACCTACGGTTACGGTAGATGCAAGGGGAACATATTGCCCCGGGCCCCTTATGGAACTTATAAAAGAGATGAGGCAGCAACCGACGGGTTCGATAATAGAATTGATTTCAGGCGATGCGGGCAGCGCCAAGGATGTTCCAGAATGGTTAAATAAAGTTCATCAGGAATTTTTAGGCGTCATTCCGGGAGACAACTACTGGAAGATATTTTCGAAAAAAATAAAAGATATGTAAGCGAAGATATAAATGCCTATAAATATTTTTAACGTTTAATTAATTTTTTTAAGGAGGTCATTATGTCAAAAAGAGTTGTTATTGTTGGAGGAGGAGTAGGCGGAACCATTATTGCAAATTTACTTGTAAAAAAAATGAAGCCGGAAGTTAAGAAAGGCGAAGTAATGATAGACGTCATTTCCGATAAGCCGGAACATTTTTATCAGCCTGGTCTTCTATATATTCTTTTCGGGCTTAAACATCACGATGAACTTGTCAGGAACGAAAGAGACCTGCTCGACCCTATGGTCGAATTACATCTCCATCCGGCAATAAAAATAGATAAAGATAAAAATGAGGTCCATCTTAAGAACGGCGTAGTCATAAAATACGATATATTAGTGCTTGCGACTGGGTGCAGACCCGCTCCGGAAATGATACCCGGATTAAAAGAAGGCGGAAACTGGTTTTACGAACTCGATGCCTGTTTAAAACTTCGTCATGAGCTGGTGAATTTTAAAGGCGGAAAAATTGTTTTGACTATGGGTTTGCCGCATAAATGTCCGGTCGCCCCGTTCGAAGTTTCGTACATGCTTGACGATTGGCTTAAACAGAGGGGCATAAGGGACAAAGTAGATTATACTTATACATACCCGATAGGAAGGCTTCACGGACTTCAGCCGCTTGCTGATTTTGGAGCTAAAACGTTTCCAAAACACGGCATAAATACCGAAACGCTGTTTAATATGAAAGAAGTCGACCCCAACAAAAAGACGGTTACAAGCTTGGAAGGCGTAACCCTAAAATACGACATTCTCATAACCGTTCCGCCGCATAAAGGAGCTCAGGTAATCGAAGATTCCGGCCTCGGACAGAACGGTTTCGTTCCTACAGACAAGTTTACGCTTAAAATGGAAGGTTCTAACAATGTTTACGTCGTAGGCGACACTACCAACCTCCCTATAAGCAAGGCAGGTTCGACCGCACACTTCGAATCCGACGTTATAGTAGAAAATATCGCTTCGGAATTAAGAGACGGCCTTACCCCGTTCAGATATGACGGAAAGGTATTCTGCTTTATAGAAACGGGTATGACTAAAGCTACTTATATTATGTTCGATTATAATACTCCGCCGAACCCGGTTGCTCCGTCGGCCCTTATCCACTGGTTCAAATTAACATATAATAAAGTTTACTGGCTTACCCCGATGGGAATTCTTTAATTTAACGATTTAAAAGGAGGCAAATTATGGCTGAAAACGAAACAATAGATATAGGTGCCGCCCTGATTAAAAAACTCTCGGAAAAGCCGCATACTTTAGAACACTTATTTAATATTATCGACAGGTTGGATACAATCGACCAAATTAGCGCTATACCACAGGCGTTGAAAGAGAGCGCGACGGATGCGATGGTTCAGAGGTTTGCCGATAATATAACTACGGGTCTTTCTATAATGGACAGTTTTTCAGGAGAGGAACAGCTCTCTATGATTAAAACGGCGGCCGAGAAATCGGAAAGCCTGAAGCATAGCTTAGAGAAAATAGCCGAACTGGAAAAATCCGGAACTTTACAGTCGCTCAAAGAAATGGGCGACGTCGTGGCAGGGTTCAGCAAAGGCATGACGGATGAAATAATAGAGCGCATGGCGGGAACCGCCGAGAAACTGGCCGGATTGACGGATTCGCTCGGCGACGACAATATGGTCGGTTTAATTAAAAAGGTGCAGCATTTGTCAAATTCTTTAGAGTCTTCCCTAGAGAAAATAGCCGAACTGGAAAAATCCGGAACTTTACAGTCGCTCAAAGAAATGGGCGACGTCGTGGCAGGGTTCAGCAAAGGCATGACGGATGAAATAATAGAGCGCATGGCGGGAACCGCCGAGAAACTGGCCGGATTGACGGAACTTACCTTGAATTATAACCTGAAACCTTTGCTTGATACGGGCGAGGCATTCATTAACAGCGGGACTTTATCCGACTTGGTGGAACTTTCAAACGGCGTAGCCGCCGCAAGAAGGATGATGACCGACGGGCTAATAGACAGGGCGGTCGGAACGGGGCTCGATTTAGTGGAGGCGCTTTTAACGCAGATTAACATAAAAGAGCTGTTAAATGTGATTGATTGTTCGATGCACAGGACATTAACCGAAACGGCCGATGCAAAATACCATAAAAACAGTATTTTGTCGCTGATTGGTTTGGCGAAGGACCCAGATGTCATGTCCGGACTTAAATTCATGATGCTCTTAGCTAAGAATCTTACGTTAAATTTAAGGGAAAGCGAGCAGGAAATATTTATCGGTTCGACTTTTCGCAAAAGAAAATGTTCATAACAATAACAATATAAGGAATATTTTCGAGTAAAATAAAAAGCCGCTAAGCTAAGCTAATTAGATAATTTAATAAATCTTTAATTTTATTTCCGGCTAAAATTTTTATCCCGACGTTATTTTATATCTTTAGATAACGGCGGGATTTTTTTGTCTAACCCAAATCCCGATTTAGAAATTTATTTTAATGGATGAGCCGTCTGAATAAAGACGGCTTTAAATCTTATCCGCTTGCGCGGGAACGGCTTTGAGAGGATTGAACGTTTCACCCGTTGGGCGCATTCCGGATAAATCAGAAATATAAATATTTTCCGAATCGGGATTTGGGTCTAA
>JAJYJI010000028.1:3516-20285 GCA_021789605.1 bacterium | reverse complement strand
AAAGGGGGTGGTGAAAGTTGATTGCAATTAGAGCAGATTAGATATTTTTAAAGTAAATAATAATAAACTGGATATTATGACAAATTAAAAGTTAAATTCAATAGACAAATTAAAAGTTGACAACAGGAATATTACGGAAATATTGCAGATATTGCAGAAATATAAAACGGTGCGGCAAATAAATTAATTTTGGATTAATTTTTATTTTGACTCACCAATTGCTGTTTGGCCTGCTTGCCTACTTGGGGTTGCGGCAGTGGGCGGGGGCGAGGCCGAGGGTTGGGTGTATGCGCTTGGGGCTTAATGCACGCATCGGCGGCTGAAGCGTCTGCATCGTCAGATTTTTTTGCGGCAGCGCTTTCGGCAACTCCATAAACGGTAACTATTGTTCCATAGCCTATATTTTTATGAAGAAATTTGGCGCCGACCCGCGGCAATTCTACGCACCCGGCCGATTGCGGAAATCCGTAGCGCAGGCGGAAGATATAATGCAGCGCCATTCCTCCGTTAAAATAGTCCACGTATTTAATGCCGGAATCATCGTATGCAACCCATTTTACTGGGTGTCCGTCTAAGCATCCTACGGAGCTGGGATGCTTAGACTTCAATGATTTATAGACCTTTGAGGAAATTCGCGAAGGAGATAGGCCGCTCATCGTCGTACTGTGAAAGCGCAGGTAAACATACCATGTTCCTTCGGGAGTGGTTGCAAATTCTCCCGTGTTTGCAGGAGACGAAAAAACCCTTCGTCCGTTTTCGTATAGCTCTACCTTTTCGCCTTTCATAGCCTGCCTGACCAAAACCCATTTCCACGGATAAGGGTCGAATTCCTTATTTGCCGCGCTCTTCTTAAGTTCCGACAGAAGCGCCGCATTTATTTCAGGTCTTGCATTGTCTCCGTCGCGAAGCTTGCCGGATACTTCGAGATATTGCACGGCCGCGCCTAAAACAAAGGGGTTTTGTGGGTTCCAAGCGTATGAATCCGCAATGCTTTTTAAAATCCTGGGCGCCGGAAACGAAAACTCGTAAAGGCGCTTGCCTGTTCTGGAAACAGGAAGATAGTGCAGATAATGCAAATATTTTACGGCGCAGGCAAATACGGTTGCGCCTTTGCAATTAAACGGTTTAAAAGACCGGGGGCGTGGCATAAGCCCGGCAGGTTTTAGTTTACGGACTATACGCGGCGTTTTGCGGGCGTACGTGCGGGCATACGATAGATATTCCGCAAAACCTGCGGCGGCCGATATAACAATAAACGCGGCGGCCGATATATAAAAATACCGTGACTTAAACTTCATCTGCAATATATAAAATCTTCCCCAGAATTAATATAGATTAAATTAATATGACATACGTTTAAACTCATATAATAAAATAAATTATTTCCGTTCATATTTTATACATTTTTTTCCGCGCCGACGCAAGTAAAAAATAATTTTTATTTAGTTTATTTGCGGCGTGGGAATCGCAAAATATATATTTTGCGGATTAGAAAGGTTATTCGCCCTGTATTCGACCGTTCCCTGAAAAGAACCCGAATTTGCGGGATTAGTCTCGGCGGAATATCCGACGCCGTAGTTTTCGGACGAAGTATTTAGATTTTCGGAATTTTGACCGCACGCGCCGGCGCCGTTTCCGTATCCCGTAGCCCATATCTGCGCCCCTGCCGGAAAACTCTCCCCTATCGGATTCGGCGATATCATGCCGACGGACGAAGGCGGACAGCCTTGTCCGGTAAACAGCTCGTAATTCCAGAAAGAAAATTGATAAATATTGCCGTTTGCGTTGATATCGAAACCGACGGCGGCAACATTATCGGGCATCGCCTCCGGTGGGATAAAAGTATCAGGATTCGGCAGCGCCCAAGGCGGGTAGGAATAATATCCCGAAACGGCGTATAATTGGCCGTTAAGCCCGCTAACTTCCGAACCGTCTATGAACATCGCGTTAGAAAGCAAATAGCCTCCGGGCGGAGGCGACGCTATATAGTATGAACCGCCGTCGTCTTCGGAAACGAAATAATTTGCGTAAATCCCGCCTCCGTTAATAATTTGTATATTATTATATTGAAGATTATAAAAAAGATTTACGCTTTGGGATTTATAAAGCGGGACGCAAAAAAGTTCTGTTTCTGTATAGCTATACCCCGCCTGATAAAGATTTTGATACAAAAAATTATTGAAATTACCGCCGGGGCCAAGCATATTAGAACCTGCCGGACATACTTCCGACCAGCCTGGAGAACTAATTGCCCAATAACCGAATTGATCCATAAATATACCCTGCGAAGAATTAAGTATGGCAGCTCCCCATATTCCGCCATTCCAGCCTCCTATATTAGAGTCTATAACTTCATATCCCCACTGGTTCGGAGCGTAAATAAAAATTGCCGGGCCGTTGCCTTGAGCGCCTGTATTTATAGGAAAAGCGCCGCCCCCATATATGTTAAATTCGCTTCCGGACGCATAGCCGATATAATCTCCGGGGCCTCCGGTTACGCACGGATTTTGGGCATTCGGATAACTTATGTTTAAACCGGCAAGAACGCCGTCAACCGCATTGCCGATATAATTAGCGCCGAGCGTTCCGCTTAAACCGTTTTTAGCTAATAAATTATCGTTATAGCTTCCTATCGCAGCAACATATAAATCCATTACATTACTGTTGCAGGCGTCGGTAAGAAAACTGCCTTGAAACGACTGTCCGAAAGGGGTCGTTTGAGGAAAAGACCCGGGCAAAAGTCCTGAGTCTTTTAAAATTGCGACAGTAAACGTTCCCGACGGAAGCGATGTGCCCAGACTCTCGGAATAATTATAGACGGCATCGGCAAATTGCTTTAATTCGTTAGCTTCCAAAACAATATTGGCGGTTAAATTATTATTATTCTGCTGCTCTGCGGCGTATTCAGCGCTCGAAGATACCATAAAAATAGACAAAACAATTACTATTAAAGCCGCTATTATATTTCCCATTTCTGCCTCCCTAATTTAAAACGACCGAATTTATGCCGGCGTCGCCGGATACCGGCCAACACGGCGGAACCGGCGGAAGAAGGCCTGACAAAGCACTTTCAATACACAGAGACGCCGGGTCGGCAGGTTCACCTTCCCAAAAAATAGCGCCGGCATAATAAAACTGCCATGAATCGTTATTGCCGTTAACATAACCTTCGCTCAATAATAACGTATATTTAGCAAACCCGTCGGTTATGTAAAAGGCCTGATTGGCTTGAGGAGCATCCTGTCCCGATACTTTACTGTAAGCATCGCCGCTTCCATCGTAATAAGCCCCGAAAGTATTTAGCTGATTAAGGGCGTAATTATTTGCTCCGTAATAATTTAGGGAAGGGAAAACCGTAACGCCTGTTTTTATAATAGACTTCGCCGTCGGAATACATAAATAAAAAGGCGTAAAAAAGGTAGGGGTTGAAGCTACATCGATATCGGCAATATAATTAATCCCCGTACCCCCGTTATAATAAATAGCGTTCATTAAAAACTGCCAGCCGGTCGTATTCTGCCCCGGAATTATGCCTCCGGCAGGACATACCGCGGAATAACCCAAGTTCTGGTAGTTAATATCCGCGGTATCCGCCGAGGTATTGAGCAGGACGTAAAATAACCAGTAGGAAGGATTCGACTGGATATTCGGCGATATTGCGAAAGAATACCCGTCGTAATACGAAACGGCAGGCATTGTTTGCGAAAATTCGGCTCCGCTTTCGGGAAAGTAATTCGCCAAATTATCGGTATAGCCGGACTGAGGAGAAGTAAAATTATTTCCGGCGGCTATGCCGAAAGCCTCTAAAGAAGGCTGGCCGTTCATCGAATCCTGAGCAACGAGAAATGTAAACTCTTTCCATCGCAGAGCGTTATTAATTCCGAACTTAGCCAATATTCCTGCATTTGGAAGGCTTAAAGGCGCCGCGAGCCAAGTTTGCGGAAATCCCCAAGGTTCGGAAACATAACCGGCCAATTGTTCTCCTGCGGGGTCGGTGCATCTATATGAAGCAGACAAAAAATTGCCCGCCCTTAAATCGGCGCAGGTTACGCTTCCCATTATGTTGTTATTGAAATTGGCTTTGACGTAAGCATTTAGCGCGGATGCAAAAATATTATCGTATTCGGCCGTTTCCTGCGCTAATACCGCGAGCTGTTCGTTATTGAAATTATTGTTGTAATAATTTAAAACTCCGAGACCGACTGCGGTAGTAATAAGTATGGCAATTAAAGCGCCGATTATATTGCTTGTTCCGAACATATTATTTTGCCTCCCGATAAAATTTCTCCGCGGCAGTTTAAAGTTTAAAGGCTAATTTAAAGTCCATAACATATCGTTTGAGGCGGCGTTGCAAACCCCGGCAAGCGCTCCTGGGGTTTCCGCAGTAGGCGAGGCGCCGTTTACGGTTAAAGAAACTAAATTGCTTGAATTAAAGTCCGAGCCGAGCTTAATGCATGCAGAATTAGGCACGGACGTAAATTCAACCGTAAATTCCGTATCGTTAGCCGCCGCCGACACGTTTGCGTCTCCGCCGTAAATATCATATGCCTGAGACGAGCCGCTTGCGGCCATATTTCCCGGGAATACCGCGCCGGCTATCGCCGTAGATTCGTCAAGTCCGGTAAAGTTAGGCTGTGAAGCGTATAAACCCTGGACGTTGGCGACTATCGTCGTAAACTGCCCCATGGTCTGCGAAGTCTTCGTCCCGCTAAAAGCCTTTGAAATATAACCGGCCAAATAAACCATGCCTATGATTGTTATAACCACGCCTACAAGTATGCCCAACATTCTCATTGTACCGCCCATAATAAAATCCTCCTTTAAAATTAAAAGTTAATTAAAATTAATAATGATTGACCGAATTGGAAACGCTTTGAACTAAACTTAAAGTTCCCGCGACGATAAGTAAAATTATAGTGTATAAAAAAATATTTATTACCGCCTGCAATGCGATAGACACGCCTTTAATCATATTTTTAGTTTTTTGAATATTAGCCTGCGCTATCATGTCTAATTTTTTATTGAAATTAGGAAAATTAGAAAACACAACGATATCGTCAACCACGTCTTTATCGGGGTAATCGAATCCCGAAACCAGCATGGCCTCTCCCAGATTCATTCCGTTTTGCATGTTTAAATAAAAGCTTTTTAATCTTTCCTTCATATAAGCGCTGTTGTAACTTGCAAGCTCTTTTAGCGCCGTTACTTCGTTGATGCCGGAACCTATAAGTCCAGACAGGCCTATTAGCCATACTGAACCGCTGAACTGCCTGTAAACCGAATAAGGAAAAACCTTATCTAATTTCTTCCTGATGTCTCCCGTAAGCCTCGGGAAAGAATAAAATACAAATATGCTTACGGTCGCTAAAACTAAAGGGATTAAATACATATACGCAGAATTTACGTAATCCGACAAATAAATCAAAATATTGCCGGAGCTTGAAATATGGCCGTTCGTTAATCCTAAAATAGATTTTAGGGCATATTTTCCTATATAATACAAAAGGGTGTAAACGGCGAGAAATAGCATTAAGGGACCGAACATGCCGCTTAAAAACTCTTTTAGCAGACCAGATTTCATATCGTCTAAATATATAATAAGCCTCATCGTTTCAGGAAGCTTATTCGCTTTTTCCGAACTCGCCAGCATGGCATAATCTGCCCGCGGCATCCATTTCTTAACGGAATCCGCGAAAGACCGTCCGTTAATAAGATTATTTCTGACGTCGTTTAAAATTGTAACAGCGGCAACATTATTATTTCTTCTGGCTCTTTTAAGAAGTTCGGTTACGGCATCTTTTAAATTAATTCCGTATTCCAATTGAACGGATAGTTTGTCGTAGATGCCGTTTTTTAATTTTTTGCCGTAGAACAGGGCTGGTAATTTTTTATATTCCATAAATAATCTCTCCTATTAATTCCGGATTAATGTTCCCTACCGTCGATATAACGTCCCTCGGGTCCACCTCTGCGTTTATAAGTCTTTGAACGGCGTGTTTCATGATGGTAAATCCGGACTCCTCGAACCGCCTTCTGGCATATGCTATGCCGCCCGTTTTTATTTCGTCTATAATATCCTTGTTAACGCTTACGACCTCTGCGGCAACGGTTCTGCCAGAAATCCCCGTATATCCGCATTTCTCACAGCCGAATGGATTTCTAAATTTTATAATTCCTGAAAATGAATCGAACAATTCATTTAAATCATCGTCCAACAAAGCGCCTTCATAATCAATTTTGCAGCCGCATAGCTTAGGCAGAAGCCTTTGCCCGACTAATACGTTTAAAAGTTTTTCATCGTACAGGTCGTCTTTGTTTAAATTAAATCTTATGAGCCTCAAAAATATAGAAAATACATCCGCCGCGTGAATGGTGGTCCACATCTGGTGCCCGGTTACAACGGCATCGAATCCCACGGAAGCGGTAGCCTCGTCCCTTATCTCCCCCACCATTAAAATATCGGGGTCGCTCCTCATGGCAACCCTTAATCCTTCGGCAAATTTAGAATCCCTTGCGTCATCGGTGTTTGCGTTAAGAACCGGAAGCTGCTTCGCGCCGGAAATGGGGTATTCTGGCGGGTCTTCTATAGTGTAAATCGATTTATCCGGATACATAAGCGCCTGAAATTCCAGCGCCGTTTTTAAAGCGGTAGATTTACCCGAACCGGTAGGTCCAGAAAAAATCACAAGCCCTTGCGGCTGCCTTGCCGCTTTTGCCAGAAGCATTGATTGTTCCCGGGTATAACCGTAATTTTGAAACAACTTTAATCCGAGCTCTAACGAACCTTTTTGTTCAGAAAGAGCTTCCCCTAATTGGATTTTATCTATAAAATTATTTCCGATAAGAATATCGCCTAATAAAGTTGTTTTTATATCATCCCCTTTGCTCCTTAATTCCTGCTGCACATCTAAAGACCCGTTTAAAGTTTCTTCGGTAATAAAATTATTTTTAAGAAGTATCCGCCCTAGTTTCTGTACGTGAAGGGCATTGCCTGGCCTTTCTTTATACAAAATTCTCAATACCATATATTGCCCGTTTAAAATAGGACCGCGCTGAATTCTGACGGACGATACGTTCTCCGGCAAAAGCTCTTTATTGTCAAAATGGTGGATCTGCCCCGCCTGATACGAATTTTCAAGATAACTCGTATCGGACATCGAAATATTTTGATAGACGGCCCTCATTACAGAAACGCCGTCGTCGTAACTTATCTGCATATACCTGTTTATTTTTCCGTTAACCCTCAGGTCGATATTAGTATAGGCTTTATCTAACAATGTTATATGAATATCGCTTGCGGATTTTCCCGAAGCGTCCGCAAATATTTTCTTAATAATTTTCACCGTCCGTAATTCCTTAGTTGAAACAAGGTCGTCTTCGTTTTGTTTTTTTATTAATTCTTCGGCACTTACCGCTTCTATGCTTATTTTTCGATTATTATTTTTAGATAAATCGTTTATAAAGCTTAAAAATAAAGGATTCGCCTTATAAGAAGGCAGGACAAAAACGGAATTTCCCATAATTCTTACGACAGTTTCAAGCTCTTTGGGTATTTTAATCATGCCAGACCTCCGCATTTACATTTATTATTTGTTTAAGGGGCAAGCCGGAAATATTCATAGAAATAATTCTGAAAGACGGAATGGTAAAAAATAAGGGCAGTTCGTACAAATTAATATTGCTGAATCTTATGGATACGTGGCCGTCGAACCCCGGAACGGCGGAAGGCGCAGAGGCGGGGGGAGGAACCGGACGCGGACCGCGCGGCTCATAAATCATCCCGTTTATTTCGCCGCCTATAACCGCCCTTATATTAAATTCCTGTATATAGCCGTATAAAACTTTAATTAACTTCTTGTACGAAAGCAATTTTCTGTAACGGCCGCTATGTTTCTTTAAAACCAGTTTTATGTTCCGGGTTATCATATCGCCGCTTTTCATAGTCCCCTCCGGCGCTATTAAAGCGGTGGCAAAAAATTGCCTTTTGTAAGTAATATCGAACCTGCTTCCCCTGCATTCCATTTTCACCGGTTTCCAGCCGTAATAACTTGCGGACAGGTTTAATAATTTATTCCTGCAGGCATTAAAAAGAGAGGCGGGAGGCGGTATTAATTTATATTCGGGAACGACGATTCTTTTATTAGCGGCAGAAGCTCCGTTAACGGATATCTTTGGTTTCGCGGGCTTTTCCGTATTATAAAAATATAGGACGCACGCAATAGAAAATAAAACCGACGCAAATATAATAAGATAATTTATTCTTGATTTTACGGGCAAAATATAAGAACCTTTATCGCCGAGCAACTTTATCAAATCTTTTATACCGCCGTCATTAATAATGTCGTCCCAGTCTCCGATAGCCAAATGCTCCGCAAATAGCCTGTCGATTTCATCTTTGGTTCCGGTCTGGTCTCCGCCTGGTATTATCGCCTGATTGTCCCTGACCGCTATATGCCAGTATATGCCGTTTCCTAAATAAAAAATGCCCATCCACGGTTCTTTTTTACCGTCTGCTACGATTGATGCCAGCGAATAAGATTTTTTATAGTTTTGAACGGCCTCGTCCGAATAACCGAGGTTGATAATGCCGCCTATATTACGAACTGTATAATATCCTACGGAAAATTCTTTGAGCCTGTCTTTGATTTTTTCGGCGGCGGACAGGGTCTGCCATGAAAGTCCGGCATAGTATGTTTTACCGTTAAGTTCTACCGTTTCCATATAAATCCTTGATAATTAATATAAATATTTACTAATTTGGATAATTACATGCCTAAAGACAGATTAATCACCCTGTCGTTTTTTTCAAGCGCAACGCCGTTTTGATTAATTGCAAGGCATTCGTATCCGGCATATTTCATTCCGGCTCTCATCAAAATATTTTTTTTGCCGAAAGCGATGACGGCAGTATTTTTAGTAGCGGCTACAAGTGATATGTCCGTTCCCGCAATATTGCGGTATGCGCCGTAGGCTCCGGAGCCGTTCCCGCCCCGTATGTATAAATTTTTTATCTGCTGTTTTAATTGCGCTATTTTTGCTTCTTCGCTGAGCCTGTTAATCTCGGCGTTATATTTAAGCATATCTTTAATGTTTTCCTGCGACGGAGCAGGCATGGCAGTAACGGCGTAAGGTTCTATTGCGCCCGTTGTTTTGCTTTTTTTAATGCCTTCTGGCTCGAGTACTAATCTATTTGCGGCAGAATTATCGTATTTATCCGCCGCGGAATTGTCTGCACTCTGAACGGCGCCGGCAATTTCAGGCAAAGCAGATTTTCCGGGAAGGGCGTTAAACGGTTTGGATTTATTATTTGCCGTCGGCTTCATATGTACGGACTTTGCCGAAAAATCAATATTATTAGGCTGCCTGAAGAAAATATTTTTCAATGCCAATATAGCGGCTATTATAATTATTCCGACGACCGCATACGAAATTATAATCTTGCTAAAAGCTATTTTCCTTTTCCCGGACGTTTTTCTCGATATTTTAGTCGCCACGGACTGATTTTCTTCACTAACGTTATCCGGCTCTTTAATTTCATCCATATTCATATTATTACTCCTTTATTATTACGGGGGTTATAAGTAAAAATAATTCGTTATTTTCTATTGATTTAGAGCCGCCGGAAAATAAATATCCCAAAACCGGTATTTTATCCAAAAACGGCAACCCTTCTTTATTTTTTACAGTGGATTTATATTGCAAGGCTCCCACTAAAGCCGACTTCCCGTCGGGAACCTTTATAGTAAAACTGACCGACTGCGTGGAAACGTCCGGCAGGCTGAAGCTTGAACCTCCGCTGACATATTCCGTATAGCCGTTAATAGTATTAAGTATCAGCTGAACGCTTACGTAAATCTTCCCGCGATAAATCGTGGGGGTATATACAACGTTTATTCCCGAAGTCGCCTCCCCCAGCTGCGGGGTGCTTTGGGCGGAAGAACCTAAAGCGCCTATGGACGTTATCTGATTGCCTTCTAAGTAAGGAACGGTCGTAATATTATTCAAACTCCTCGTCTGCCCTGAAAGCAATTCTAATTTTGCCTGATTGACTATGCCGACGGTTCCAAAATTATTTAAAGCATTTATAACAGCCTGCGTTCCCGTTCCGCTGTTAAAAGTGATGCCGTCGGAACCGCTCAGGCTGCTTGCCGGCGTATTTGAAAAATTTATAGATAAAGAACTTCCGGCGCCGAGATAACGGCCCATATCGCTGTATAAATTATCCCAGTTTATGCCATAGTCGTAGCCGCTTGAAAGTTCCACGTTTATAACTTTCAGCTTTACGAATATAACCCGGCCTATTTTTTTCTTAATAAAATTTATATATTTTTTTATTAATTCAACGTTCCTTACCTTATCTTTTAAGACTAAAAGTCCGTACCGCGGCGAATACATTATTTGTCCATGTTTAGTCATAGCGTTTTTTACCGTTTTAAGCATATTCCGGTAAAACGGCGTAGAAATATTTGAAATATTTTCCGTAGCCGTGCCTCCTATAGAGCCTGAAGAGCCCGAATTTAAACTCGCGGCGCCGTTCATGGCTCCGGTTGGCGGAGCGGAAGAGGAAACCGACCCATAGCCCGCAGCCGCTCCCGTAATTCCCGTTACGCCTCCGGACGAGCCTAAAGATGCGGTTACCGTGTTGGAAAGAGGCGTGATAGGCAAGTGAAATACCGCCGTTTCTATGTCGCTTAATTTTAATACTCCGGGCGAATATTCATAATTGTAACCATAAACGTCTTTAATATATTTAAGGACCGTTAAAAGTTTTACGCCGTTAAAATCTACGAAATTTTTCGCCTCATCTGCGCCGCTAAGTTCTATCACTTGTTTGATTTGTTCCGAAAGCAGGAAGTCAAGTTCCGCAATATCGACGATACCCCTGAGCGTTATTCTCTGGTTGGATACGCTTTTAGGAATGCTTTGTTTTTTGCGTATATAGCCAATGCGAAGACCGGGCAGATTAAAAGCTAAAGCACTGCAGACGAAATTAAAAACTACTAAAACGGAAATAATAGCGGCCGTAATTTTAACCATGTTTTTCCCCTTAATTAATTTTATAATTGATGCTTATAGCGTCTTAATAAGGCCTAAGTTGATTTTTTTTCTTCCATTATTATTTTGTATTATTATGCGGCGAGTTTTATAATTCTTATAATTCTTAGACTTTTACGCTTAATTTACGGTTAAGCGCAACGTTATCCCCTTTTCATATTTATTTGCTACCGTAAGATTTTTTATATTTTCATATTTATCTAATTTAAACGAAACTCCTGCATTGGAATATCTAAAATTTTCGCTTATTACATGCGCCGCACCGTTATTCAGGAGGCTTATTTGAGCTATTTCATATCCTTTCTTGCATGCAAAACCTGCGATTGTGAGCTTAACCTTCCGGATATAAAAGGTTTTAAACAATAAAATTTTATTTTTCGTATTAATTTTTAAATACGCGGAATTGCCTTTAATAGTTAATACGTAAGGCATTATAGGCAGTTTCGGCTTATGAACCGCAAAAACTTCATTTTTTCCGGCATTTTTACCTTCGGAAGTTTTGGCTGGCCTGCGTTTTACCTTTGGCATAACGGAGTCAGTTTTACCGTAAGGGTCATAATAGAACTCTGTTCCTGACCGAGCCGTTTTTTTTGCGGGCGATGTTTTCAAAATGGGTATATCGAGATAAGCAAACATGATATTATTTAATTTATTTACCTGCGTATCCGATAATGTTTGATTATTGTGAATATACCGGCTGTTATAAGCGCATCCCGAAGCCGCGAAAGCAATAAGCAATATAATTAGCGATAATTTATATTTCATAAGTTTTTTATATTTTTTATAAACTCAATTTTTATAATAAAATTAATTCCGATTATTTTTTTATTATTTGACATAATTCAATTATATTTTTTTATTATTTCTATATTATGACGGTTTTGTTTCGTTTATATTAAATTTTTGTTAAAATAACGTTACAAAAACTTATAAACTTTTCTTTTAAAAGGATTTAGGTATTTTTTATATTAAATTATTAAAATTAAATAATTCGGCGATTAAATAATTTAATGAAACATGAAAAATAAATAGATGCCATAGATTTGACAGTATTTCATATAAATGATATTATTTAATTAAATATTTCATTTCCTTATGCGTTCATAGCTCAGTTGGATAGAGCAACAGCCTTCTAAGCTGTGGGTCGCAGGTTCGAATCCTGCTGGACGCACCATTAAAAAACCCTGATATATCAAGCGTTTTCCGACTATAAATCGAAATAAATTTGACAAAAAAAATTAATCTAAAATATACTAAAAATAGCCATAATTTAACAAAAATAATCACAGTTTAGCGCACACATGACGACGGTAAATTAACGGTTTGCGGACGCATCTTAATTTAAATTGAACACGCAATTTTAGTATATGGCACCTATATAAAAGAGCAAACTCAGACCACTGGGGGTATCAATTCAGGCTTGACGGAAAACAACATAGAGGTTCGACCAAGACTGCCGATAAAAAACTTGCAGAAAAAGTTGCAACGGCCGTAAAAGCCGATTATATTCGGCAAAGGTTCGATATACCCGGCGTCATTAAAAATAATCATAGTTTGAGCACAGTTTATAAAGAATATCTTAAAAATATTGCCAATAATAAAGAAACAATAGGGTATAAAATTGACGCCTCCAATCACTTTTTACCGATTTTCGGAAATAAAAACATAGAAAATATTACGTTAGACGACATTAAAAACTATCAATTAAAAAGAAGACTTGAATATTTAGAAAAATATCCCGCCAAGCGTGAAAGCGAAATTAATTTCAGATGGATTAATCTCGAAATTGCTATCTTAAAAAACTTTTTTAATTACTGCATCGCAAAAGGCTTTATAGAAAAGAATCCCGCTTCCGGCATTAAGAAACTTAACGAACTTTCCCGACTGAAGACTTTATCTGACGAGGATATTCAAAAGCTTATCGCCGGCGCCACTAATAAATTAACAAGTGATTTAATAACTTTTTAATTTATACGGGTTGCAGGAAAGGCGAGGCGCTTAACCTTAAATGGGACGATGTGGATTTACAGAACGATATCATCGCAATTAAGGGTACAAAAACAAAGTACGACAGATATATTCCAGCGTCTAAACCGTTAAAAGAACTATTAAGCAATATCGACAAAAAATCGGAACACGTTTTTTGCGATAAAACAGGTAAAAAAATAACCGATTTTAAAAAGTCTTTTCATACAGCCTGCCGTAATGCCGGATTAAAAGACTTACGCATTCACGACTTAAGACACGTCTTCGCAAGCAAAATGCTTATGAACGGCACGTCGCTTTATATTACGGGGGAACTGTTGGGTCACCGGACGACTCAGATGACAAAAAGGTATAGCCATTTAGTGCCGGATACGCTTAAAAAAGCGGCTGATGACGTGTGGGGTAAATAAACTTTAAACGGCATAAAAATATACATCTTTTTAAGCTTAAAGTTTATGAAATAAATAAAATGTCCTTAATTTTTTAAATATCAAAATAATTAATTCTATATTATAATAATAATTAATAGGTTATACCGATTACAAATATAAACAGAGATTTAAATAATGAAGATAGTATTGGAAATAAAAGATATCGAAAATATAGAGAAAAAGAAAAAAACATTCGATATGAACCAAATGTTCGGATTATGGAAAAAAAGGGCTATTACGAAAGAAGAAATTAGGGAAAAGGCGTGGGGTTATTAAAGCGGTATTATGCGATACCGATGTAATGATAGAATTCTTCAAAGGAAACGTTTCTACAAAAACATATTGGAAAACGATATCCTGCCTAAAAATATTGCCCTAAGCGCCATCGCTTTGATGGAACTCTATTCCGGGGCTAAAAGTAAAAAAAACTTATTCTTATTAAAAAATTCCTTTCAGCCTTTGAGATTTTAAAACTAAATGAAGAAATTACGGATATATCTTTAAATTTAATGGAAATTTATTCCAAAAGCCACAGTCTTAAAATACCCGATGCCTTAAACGGCGCCACATCCCTTTATTATAAAATACCTTTATTTACTTATAACAAAAAAGATTTTAATTTTATAAAGGAATTAAAATTATACTAATATTTACATAAATAATAACCAAAGCTTTAATATTAAAACTAACATGAAGGGGGTCATGTCATTATAAATAATGGCGAGTTGCTTGAATTGCTTAAAAAGTTGGGAATATGCTATAAAAGATATAAGCACAAACCAATATATAATGTTGCGGATGCCGAAAAATATGCAAAAAATATTGACGGCGCTCATTGCAAAAATCTGTTTTTAAAAGACGCGGAAGGGAAACTGTATTTGGCCGTTACATTAGAGAAAAAGAGAGTTGACCTTAAAGGCGTATCAAAGCAGATTGGAGCTAAACGACTATCGTTTGCTTCAGATGATATGTTAGAAAATATACTAAATATTAAACCGGGCGGGGTTACTCCTTTTGCGTTGATAAACGATATAAATAAGCATACTGTTGTGCTTTTCGACCATGATATATTGAAGGAAAGAAAATTAAGCTTTCACCCGCTTGTTAATACTGAGACGATAACTATTAGCACGGAAGACATTTTGAAGTTTATAAATTACTGCGGGCATAAATTGATTTCTATCGAGAATCCTTTAAAAGAATTAATGACCCCGCCGGAAAAACAAGTCCGGAAAAATAGGGTTTAAAATAGAAAAACAATAACCGCCTTTTACAGCGGCAGATAAATCTCCCCCCTCCATAAATGTTGCCGCACGCCCCGATATAATTACGCGGCCCTTTTCTTTTTCCACCCTGCATAATATCTCTCCGCCCCGCTTAGAAACCTGCACGGCTTTTAAAATGTTTTTGTTCAGTCTGTCTGCCCGGTATGGAGCAAGTTCGCAATGTGCGGAACCGGTTACAGGGTCTTCCGGTATGCCGAATTTCGGCGCAAAAAAACGGCTGACGAAATCTGCTTTATCGCCTGGAGCGGTAACTGATACTCCGCGCAAACCGAGCCGGTTAAGCAGTCTGGTCAGGGATAATAGAGCGGATGGTTTCTTCGCTGTCATATACGGCAAATGACGTGTGAGGGGATAAAATAATCCTTGACAATGGTTAACATATAAGTTAACATAAAACATGCACAGAACCGTTATCTTTTACAAGACGAAAGGAGGAAGATGTCCGGTAAAAGAATTGCTGGATTCCTTAGATGGAAAGGCCGCCCAGAAGATTATCTGGGTTTTAAACCTTTTAGAAGATATGGATAACATTCCTTCCTTGTATTTTAAGAAACTTATCGGTTCGGACGGCATATGGGAATGCCGTATAAAATACGGTTCAAACATTTATAGAATATTTTGTTTTATACTAGATAATTCCGGCGTAGTCTTGACGCACGGTTTCATTAAAAAGACGCAGAAAACGCCCGCATCAGAAATAGAAAGGGCGGAGAAATATAAATCGGATTTTATAAAAAGGAGCCGCTAATGAGCGATTTAAAGAAATACATAGAGAATAGAAAAAGAATAGACCCGTCTTTTGAAAAGGGTTTCGATGAAGGCTACGAACAGTTTAAAATCGGTGCTACGCTTCGTCAGATGCGCGAATCTGCCGGATTAACCCAGGAAGAACTTGCCGTTAAGCTTAAGACAAAAAAAACGGCTATTTCGAGAATTGAAAACCATGCCGAAGATATTAAGATTTCCACTCTTGAGCGGGCGGCCGCAGCACTCGGGAAAAAATTAAAAATAATCTTTGCGTAAAATAATCCCCCACATTATCGACTTATAAACGCTATTCTATCATCGGAAAAACAAGTCCGGAAAAATAGGGTTTAAATTTGATTTTTGCCTTTCAATACCCAACTGGTTTTTGCTTCTTTTTGACGAACCTTGCTCAAGCTGTCTAATTTATGGATTAACAGTTTAAACGAACCTTTGCATATTGTCTGCGCTTATGCCGAAGAAGATGATTTAACGATAATAATAACAGTTTACCGGCCAAACCCAGATAAATGGATAGACTTTAAAAGGAGAAAGCCATGAAATGCGTTGTATGTAAAAGCCCCGATATTCAAATGAAGACCGTTGAAGAAGAAATCGAAATTGGAAACGAGATTATTTTAATTCCGGTCGATGTTCTGGTTTGCTTAAACTGCGGAGAAAGGTATTACGACAGGAAAACCATTAAAAAAATTGAAGAATTAAAATCTAAAGCATCGAGCCACGATTTAAAAATCGAAGTGGTCGGCAAAGTTTTTAAAGCACTTGTCGCTTAATTAAAAATAATCACATTTTAGCGCACATAAAAAATATATATAGCCGATAAGTTAGTAATTTCATTAACTTATCAATCAAGGTAACAGCCTTCTAAGCTGTGGGTCGCAGGTTCGGACGGAGTCCAGCATACAAACGCATGCCGTTTGTGCTAATCCTGCTGGACGCACCATTAAAAACCCTGTAATATCAAACACTTCCATATAAAATAAGGGGCCGCTAATGAGCGATTTAAAGAAATACATAGAGAATAGAAAAAAAATAGACCCGTCTTTTGAAAAGGGTTTCGATGAAGGCTACGAACAGTTTAAAATAGGTGCTACGCTTCGTCAGATGCGCGAATCTGCAGGATTAACCCAGGAAGAACTTGCCGTTAAGCTTAAGACAAAAAAAACGGCTATTTCGAGAATTGAAAACCATGCCGAAGATATTAAGATTTCCACTCTTGAGCGGGCGGCCGCAGCACTCGGGAAAA
>JAJYJI010000028.1:0-3416 GCA_021789605.1 bacterium | reverse complement strand
GGATTAACCCAGGAAGAACTTGCCGTTAAGCTTAAGACAAAAAAAACGGCTATTTCGAGAATTGAAAACCATGCCGAAGATATTAAGATTTCCACTCTTGAGCGGGCGGCCGCAGCACTCGGGAAAAAATTAAAAATAATCTTTGCGTAAAATAATCCCCCACATTATCGACTTATAAACGCTATTCTATCATCGGAAAAACAAGTCCGGAAAAATAGGGTTTAAATTTGATTTTTGCCTTTCAATACCCAACTGGTTTTTGCTTCTTTTTGACGAACCTTGCTCAAGCTGTCTAATTTATGGATTAACAGTTTAAACGAACCTTTGCATATTGTCTGCGCTTATGCCGAAGAAGATGATTTAACGATAATAATAACAGTTTACCGGCCAAACCCAGATAAATGGATAGACTTTAAAAGGAGAAAGCCATGAAATGCGTTGTATGTAAAAGCCCCGATATTCAAATGAAGACCGTTGAAGAAGAAATCGAAATTGGAAACGAGATTATTTTAATTCCGGTCGATGTTCTGGTTTGCTTAAACTGCGGAGAAAGGTATTACGACAGGAAAACCATTAAAAAAATTGAAGAATTAAAATCTAAAGCATCGAGCCACGATTTAAAAATCGAAGTGGTCGGCAAAGTTTTTAAAGCACTTGTCGCTTAATTAAAAATAATCACATTTTAGCGCACATAAAAAATATAGCTGATAAGTTAGTAATTTCATTAACTTATCAATCAAGGTAACAGCCTTCTAAACCGTGGGCCGCAGGTTTGGACGGAGTCCAGCATGAAAACGCATGGCGTTTGCGCTCATCCTGCTGACTTACCATTTAAAAACTTAACAAATAAGCAGTTCTGCAGATTTTACTCTTGACGCCGATATAAATAAAATGTAAAATTTTTTACGAATTTGTTACCGTAATTAGATAATTAAACACTCCCGCATGGAATGTTTTTCTTGCTTAAGAAAGGGCGATAACTGTAATTAACAAAAATAAAATAATCCAAAATAACGAAGGAAAAATACTTGAATTCTAATAATTTATTCGACGAAAAACGGGTGCAAATTCACAGCTCTGAATGGGATATTGTTGCCGCCGCCGTCAAAAGGTCAATGCAACTAACGGCAGAGATAAACAAGCTGTCTTTCGACGATGTAGCAAAAGTAAGGGAAATTTTCAGCGAATTGACTGGCAGACAGGTAGATGAAACATTCACCCTTATACCGCCTTTTTATTCTTCTTACGGTCTGGATATAAGGGTTGGACGCAAAGTATTTATAAACCAGTGCTGTACTATTTACGATATGGGAGGCGTTGACATAGACGATAACGTAATGGTCGGACCGAACGTTAATATCATCACCACAAGCCATCCGCTTGAACCTTCCCAACGAAGAGTTTATATTGAAGCAAGGCCGATAGTAATTGAAAAAAACGTTTGGATCGCAACGGGTGCCACCATAATCGGAGGCGTTACCATCGGCAAGAACTCGGTAATAGCAGCAGGCGCAGTTGTTACCAAAGACGTTCCTCCAAACAGCTTTTCGGCAGGCGTGCCGGCCAAGGTCGTTCGTTCATTCGAGGAAAACATATCGGATAAGCCTTAATTTACGGAAAACGATATTAATAAAAATTTTATTATTGAATTCGGCAGTGATTTTGGGTTTATCGTATTATACGTTATGCATTGATTTTTTTATAATGTAATTATATTTTTTTTAATTTATTATATTATAAAATCAAGCAGCGCTTAAGGGTTTTCTGAAAAATAAAGGAATAAATGCGATATAATAAATTATATATAATATTCTAATTATAAGGAGGCAGATAAATTATGAGAATACTTTTTGAACCTATAGAAATAGGCGGAATTAAAATTAAAAACCGAATAATGATGGCGCCAATGTGCATGTATTCCGCAAATGACGGCGTAATTTCCGATTTCCATACTGCGCATTTGGGAGCAAGGGCATTGGGCGGAGTAGGCCTCATAATCGTCGAGGCTACTGGAGTTAGCCCCGAAGGGAGAATCAGTCCCTACGACTGCGGCATTTGGAGCGAAAAACAGGCAGAGGCATTTAAGCCTGTGGTGAAATTCTGCAAATCCTGCGGAACGGCAATGGGTATACAGCTGGCACACGCTGGCAGGAAAGCCTCTACAAATGCTCCCTGGTTCGGCGGGGGGCCATTAAGTATCGAGGAAGGAGGATGGCAGGTTGTTGCTCCAAGCCCATTGCGGTTCGACGAATCACATCCGGTTCCAAAAGAAATGGATAAAGGAGATATTGAAAAGGTCATAGAAGATTTCGCGGGCTCGGCAAAAAATGCCGATAAGGCAGGTTTCGATGTTATCGAAATACACGCGGCACACGGATATTTGATAAACGAATTTCTATCGCCCATTTCTAACAAACGCACCGATAAATACGGCGGACGCTTAGAAAACAGGGCTAGGCTTCTTTTGGAGATAATAGGCGCGATAAAAAAAGGAAACTGGCCCAAAAACAAACCTATTTTTGTAAGAATTTCCGCGGTAGATTGGGTGGAAGACGGATTTAGCCTGGATGAAGCGGTAGAATTGTCGACAGCCTTAAAAGAATCCGGTGTTTCCCTGATAGACTGCTCTTCGGGAGGAATAGCGCCTAACGCCAAAATGAACGTGTATTTCGGCTATCAGCTAGGATTTGCCAAAAAAATAAAGGAAAGGGCTGGGATTGCGGTATCGGGAGTGGGCCTTATTACTAAACCTGAATTTGCAGATTTTATATTAAGTTCGGGAACGGCCGATATGGTGGAAATGGGCAGGGAACTCCTCAGAAACCCTTACTGGCCGTTAAACGCGGCGAGAAAGCTTGGGGTTGACATTGAATGGCCAAAGCAATATCTAAGGGCAAAAATTTAACAAAAAATTATATTCCTAAATCAGGCAAAAATGCTTAAATTCCCCAATAAATAACGCAGCATATAGCGGCAAGCAGAAACGGGAGGAAATAGTTTATAAATGCTCCATCTGATAGTGCTTGTAGGAGGAGGCATAGAAGAAGAGGTTTCTAGATTTACCCTGTCTGTGTTTATCTAATGTTACAGCGCCGATTTTCCTCTTGGAACGTTAATAATAAATTTAAACGGAATCCTTATTATAGGTTTTTAAGCATATATACCTTACCGAGACCGTGGACGCAGGTCTAGGAGTTAAATTTTTTCTAATAAAGAGAATTTTAGGCGGATATGCGATATTTTCAACTTTTACTCTTGAAGGATTTACGCTTTTGGAAAAAGGGGAATATTTGAAAGCTTTTTATTATATATGCGGAACAAATATAATCGGCTTTGCTTAAAAGTTCGTTTAAAAAATCTAATTTTTCCGGTTTCTTTATCTTTATGTTGTGAATCGACTCAAACTTAACGAGATT
>JAJYJI010000066.1 GCA_021789605.1 bacterium | reverse complement strand
AACCTTTCCGCCGTTACCGTATGCGGAAATAATGGTTCTAGATATGTCCTCCGCCGTATTTAAAATCTCTTCGTTATTTGAAGTAAGCTCCAAGAGCGCTCTTGCTTCCGCAAATCTTTTTTCGATTGTATTTTTCATTTTTTCGGAATTCTCCTTCAGTTTACTTTATTGATTTCTTCATCGGCTTTAATTACCGAGTCTGCCATATCCTTTCTGTATCGTTTTAATTTCTCGGCCAGAGCCTTATCGGATAAGGCGAGAATAGATACGGCTAAAAGGGCGGCGTTAACGCATCCGCTTTTGCCTATTGCCGTCGTAGCGACCGGTATTCCGCCGGGCATCTGGACTATAGACATAAGGCTGTCTAATCCGTTGAGGGATGAGGCGTTAAGGGGGACGCCTATTACGGGAAGAATAGTCATCGCCGCGACGACGCCGGGTAGATGAGCGCTCATGCCGGCGGCGGCGATTATGACCTTAGCGCCCTTTTTTTCGGCGGACTCTACGAGCTCTACGGTTCTTTTTAAAGTTCTGTGTGCCGATGAAATATGCAGTTCATGAGAAATCCCGAATTTTTTAAGCGTTTGAACCGCGCCGTCTATATCGCCCAAATCGTTTTTAGAGCCGGTTAATATTAAAACATCCATAAAATTAATCCTCTTGTCGTTAATTATTTAATCGTATAAATTGAATATAGACAATTTTTTCAGCGTTTCTTCCGGAACGTCTTTTTTTGCCGTAACCACGGATTTTTGCAGAGACAGGCCGCATCCGCATATGTTTTTGCCGCCTCCGTCCGTGCCGCATTCGTTATGCGCGAAATCGATTTTGCCTATAGATTTTTTAATGATATTTTTTGCTTTTTCGGCATTTTCCAGAAGTATCTTAATAATCATATCGGCGTTGACGTTGTCTTCTTCCTCGTGCCAGCAGTCGTAATCCGTCGCCATAGCTATCGTAGCGTAGCACAGCTCCGCTTCCCTCGCGAGTTTGGCTTCGGTGGCGTTAGTCATGCCGATTACGTCGAAGCCGTTATTTTTATAAAAAAGCGACTCCGCTTTTGTAGAAAACTGAGGACCTTCTATACAAAAGTAAGAGCCGCCGTTATGGTGCGGAATATCGAGGGATTTGCACGAGTCCGCGACGATTCCGCGCAGATAAGGACAGACCGGCTCCGCCATAGAAACATGCGCTACAATGCCGTCTCCGAAAAAAGTGCTTTTTCTGTTTTTCGTAAAATCGAAAAACTGGTCAACCATAACCATATCTCCGGGTTTAATCTCTTTTTTAAGGCTCCCTACCGCGCTTACCGAGATTACCTTTTTTACGCCGGAAACTTTCAGAGCATAAATATTAGCGGCATAATTTATTTCTGAGGGCAGTATTTTATGCCCTTTGCCGTGCCTCGGCAGAAACGCTAATTTTCTTCCGTCTATTTCCCCGAATACGAGTTTATCGGACGGGTTTCCAAAAGGGGTGCTTACCGATTCCTCCCTGACGTTTTTCAATCCGTCCATCCGGTATAATCCGCTGCCGCCAATTATGCCCAGAATATCCGCGTTTTTTTCCATATATCCTCCTCTTTCTTAATTTTTATGTAAAATCCGTAATACGTAAAATTAAGGATTTAATTTATTCTTTATTTTTTATCGAACATATAAGTTTTTTTTTGATATTGTTATCTCCTTCGCGTATTATTTCTATATCTTTTTTATTAAACTTTATTATAGTGGATGAGCCTCCGGCAAGTACGCCTCCGTTTACGGCTAAAATATTTAAGTCCGACAGGCGGCTTAAAAATTTTTCGTTTAATTCGTCGAAATCGGAAAAATTTTCTTTACCTGAGGCATTTGCGCTGGTCGATATTAGAGGGAAATCTATTTCTTTAAAAAGATTAGCGGCAAAAGGATGGGGTGAAATCCTGGCTCCGACGGAATTAGAACCGGCTGTAAACAAATAATTTTCGGCAGGCTTTTTCGATTTTAAATTAAAAATAATCGTAAGCGGCCCCGGCCAAAATTTAGATATTACGTCTTCCTCCCTCCTGCTAAGTCCGGCGATATTTACCAGCATATTCAAATCTTTAACTAAAACCGGAAGAGGTTTGCGGGCGGACCTTCCTTTTAATTCGTAAATTTGCCGGACCGCTGAATTATCTAAAGCATTCGCGCCTATAGCATAAGAAGTTTCGGTAGGGTATATTATTATGCCGGATGTTCTTAAATGCTTTCCTATATCGCGGTAATCTTTTTCGTCAAGCTCGGCTTCGCCGTAAATCTTAACCATATTTTATTTTTTCTTATCTATTTTTTTATTTTCCGGCGTTTCCTCATGGGAAGAAACTATAACGTAAACTCCGCAAAGCGTGATAAATATTCCGAGCCACCTCATAAATGGAACCGGCTCTCCTAGCGTTAAAGCGGCAAGTATCACGGTTATAATTATGCCGATGCTCACGAACGGATAAGCGACCGACAGGTCTATTTTGGATAATACCTTTATCCAAAAAAACATCGATATTAAATATAGAATTATTCCGGTGGCAACGAATTTATCGGTAAAAATAATAAATAAAAATTTTATAATTTTAACGAAAGCGATATATTTATAGGATATCGCGGACTGCGGCGAAGGATGCAGGCTCATGTTTCGAACGGCGGTTCTTTTTAATTCGAGCATGCCGTATTTCATCAGCAGCTGGGCAAAAACGCCCATAAAAATACTCGCCGAGAGATTTATTAATACCTGCGGTTTTAATTTATGGGCGGACATAAATTTTTCCTATATCTTTTCTGTAGTATTTATTTTCAAAATTAATTTTCTCTGCGATAGCATATACTATATCTGCCGTTTCCGCGCCTTCTCCTTTTGCGCATATATTCAGAACCCTGCCCCCGTCCGTGAAGTATTTTCCGCCTATTTTTTTTGTTCCGGCATGAAAAATATGGTATTCGGCGCCGTTTTCGCTAATCAGGCCGGAGCTATGGAGTTCTTTATCGAAGAAAATTTCGTATCCTGTTTTATAATCTTTAGGATATCCGCCCGAAGCGAGGACGAGGCATATCGATTTATTATCGTCGAAAACTAATTCATGGTCTTTTAAATTTTCGTTTATTACGCTTAAAAATAAATCTATTATGTCGGATTCGAGCCTTATAAGTATAGCCTGCGTTTCCGGGTCTCCGAACCTGACGTTAAATTCGAGAACGAAAATTTCATCGCCTTTAATCATAAGTCCGGCATAAAGTATCCCCTTATATTTTATTCCTTCGTTTTTAAGCCCTTCGAGAGCCGGCTCTATGACGGTTTTATTTATTTTATTCACAAGGTCTTCGGAAACGTAGGGGTTTGGCGTAACGGCACCCATGCCGCCCGTATTTTCCCCGATATCGCCGTCCCCGATTTTTTTGTAATCCATGCTTGTAATTAAAGGCTTATACGTAGTCCCGTCTGCAACTATCATATAGGACAGTTCGAAACCTTCGACGTAATCTTCTATTACGACGGTTTCGCCGCTTTTTCCGAATATTTTTTCGTTAAAAATAGAGTCGAGTATTTTTTTCGATTCTTCCGGGTTTTCGGAAATAAAAACTCCTTTTCCGGCGGCAAGCCCGCTTGCCTTAATAACTAACGGATGGATTTTTTGTCCGGCGTAATTTTCGGCGGTTTGAAAATCCGTGAACGATTCGTATCCGGCAGTTTTAATATTATATTTTTTGAGAAAATCCTTAGCGAATTTTTTTGACGACTCCAGCAGGGATGCTTTCCCGTCGGGGCCGAATATTTTTAATCCCGCCGCCGTAAATTCATCGGCTATGCCGAGAGAGAGCGGAATTTCGGGACCGACTACCGTTAAGTCTATTTTATTTTCTAAGGCAAAAGAAAGAAGCCCTTTAATATCGTCCTGTTTAAGCGGAACGTTTGCGGCAATTTCCGCCGTTCCGCCGTTTCCGGGGGCGCAGAATATTTCCGTGTTTTTTTTCGATTTTTTAATAGCCGAAACTATGGCATTTTCCCTGCCGCCGGAGCCGATAACCAATATCTTCATTTAGATTATTTCTATCGTTTAGTTTAGATATTATTTCATTAATGCTTAAAATGCCTGATATTCGTAAAAATCATAGGGATATTAAATTTATTAGCCGCTTCTATAACCTCGTCGTCCCTGATAGAGCCTCCAGGCTGTATTATACCGTTTACGCCTA
>JAJYJI010000027.1 GCA_021789605.1 bacterium | reverse complement strand
GCAAAGGGGGTGGTGAAAGTTGATTGCAATTAGAGCAGATTAGATATTTTTAAAGTAAATAATAATAAACTGGATATTATGACAAATTAAAAGTTAAATTCAATAGACAAATTAAAAGTTGACAACAAAAACTTTTCCGCATATTGACATATTTTTAAAAAACAAATAAAATGTTAGTTTTCATATATTTAAAATTAAATTTAAATATAAACTTAACGCTTAAAAAAATAATGATATATTAAAATGTTTAACGGGCTGAGTTCAAAACTCGAAAAAGTTTTTAAAAACCTTAGGGGCTACGGAAAGCTGTCGGAAAAAAATATAGAAGACAGCCTTAAAGAAGTAAGGCTGTCCTTGCTGGAAGCCGACGTAAATTACCTTATCGTAAAAGAATTTATCGAAAACGTCAAAAATAAAGCGATAGGGGAAAGGGTTTCGGAAAGCCTCACCCCCGCCCAGCAGATTATAAAAATAATAAGGGACGAGCTCATAAATTTATTGGGCAATAACGAACCTCTCAATATAAAGGCTAAACCGCCCGTAATTATAATGCTAATCGGGCTTCAAGGCTCCGGCAAAACCACTACCGCCGGCAAACTTGCACTATATCTGAATAGGATGAAACGCCGGGTTTATTTAGTTCCGGCCGATGTTTACAGGCCTGCTGCAATACTGCAGTTAAAAAAAATCGGCTCCAGCATCAACGTTCCGGTTTACGAAACCCCGGAAGAAAACGGAAAAGTTATACAAAAACCGGAAGAAATTTTGAAAAACGCGGTAGATACGGCAAAAAAGCAGGCATACGATACGATAATCGTAGATACCGCCGGCAGGCTCGAAATAGACGAGCCTTTAATGAACGAACTCAAACTGCTTAAGAATAAATTTGAACCTAACGAAATATTATTCGTCGCCGATTCCATGCTTGGGCAAAGTGCGGTTACTGTGGCAAAGGCCTTTAACGATGCACTCGATATTTCAGGCGTAGTTTTGACCAAGGTTGACGGCGACGCAAGAGGCGGAGCGGCGCTTTCAATTAAAAAAACTATTAATAAACCTATAAAATTTATCGGGGTAGGCGAAAAATTAAGCGATTTCGAAGTTTTTTACGGCGACAGGGTAGCCGACAGGATTCTCGGCATGGGCGATATTCTTAGCCTCATCGAAAAAGCTCAGGAATCTATAGATGAAAAATCGGCAAAATCCATAGAAGATTCTCTCAATAAAAAAGATTTTACCGTAAAGGATTTTGCGGAACAGCTTAAAATGATGTCCAAAATAGGGGGCATCGCCCAAATAGCCGGCATGATTCCAGGCTTTTCAAAAATTAAAGATAAATTTAATCCGGAAGCGGCAGAGAAAGAAATCGTAAAAATTAAAGCCATAATTAACTCTATGACTGAAAAAGAGCGCGTAAATCCAGATATCCTTAACGGAGGCAGAAGGAAAAGAATAGCAATGGGAAGCGGCACCACGGTAAACGACGTAAATATATTCGTCAATAAATTTGAAGAAGTTAAAAAAATCATGAAATCTTTTAAAAAAAACAAATTGGGTTCCTTAAAAAATATAAATAATATTAAAAACATGTTTAACAAAGGAGATTTAAAGTGGCGGTAAAAATCAGGCTTACGAGAATCGGTTCTCACAAAAAACCTTTTTACAGAATAGTTGCGGCTTCGGGAGAAAAAGCCGTCCAGAAAAAATTCATTGAAATACTAGGAGCATATAATCCATGCTCAAAAACGGACCAATTTACCATCGATAAGGAAAAGTTCGACAAGTGGATAAGCTTGGGAGCGAAGCCTAGCGATACGGTTATGTCTTTGGTTAAGAAACAGGGGAAATGAACGAATACGTTGGGGTCGGCGAATTTATAAAGCCTCACGGAATTTACGGCGAACTTTTATTTGCGCCTTACAATCCCGGCTCCGGCGCCTTAGAATCCAATGTTCCTTTATTTATTTACAAAACCGAGCGCTATATCAGGCTAAAAATAGAAAAAATACGGCCGGTTAATAAAGGATACCTGCTAACTATCGACGGGGTCCGTTCAATAGGCGAAGCTATAAATTTTAGAAAGATAAAGGTTTTTGTAAAAAAAACGGATATAGTTTTAGATAAAAACGAATATCTATTATCCGATTTAATAGGATTAAATTGCTGCGGCGAAACCGGTAAAAGCATAGGAAGGGTTTCGGAAATTTACACGGGTGAAACGGACATAATCGAAATAAAATCGGCGGAAGGAATTTTCTTAATTCCTATGACAGATTATAATATTATTGCCGTAGATATAAAGAATTTGAAAATTATCGTAAAAAACGAAGAAAATTACAGAATATGAAAGACATAGACATAATTTCTATAATGCCGGAATATTTCGATTCGTTTCTTAAGGCGGGACTTATCGGAAAAGCCGTTAAAAGCGGACTTATAAATATTAATATAATTAACCCCAGAGATTTTTCGGCAGATAAGCGTAAAAAAGTCGACGATAAAATTTACGGAGGCGGCGCCGGACAGCTGTTAATGCCGGAACCCATTATTAAGGCATTTGAATTTGCTAAAAAAAATTACAAATCCAAAGATAATAAAACCGTTACGGCGATAATGTCTGCATCCGGAAAACTGCTTAATTCAAGCATGGCGGCTGATATATCGAATTACGGGCATATTATAATAATTTGCGGAAGATATGAAGGGATAGACGCGCGAGTTATGGAGATAACCGGAGGCATCGAAATATCGATAGGCGACTATATTCTGTCCGGCGGAGAAATAGCTTCTATAGTTTTCATAGAAACGGTAAGCAGATTTTTTAAAGGATTTCTCGGAAACTCCGAATCCCTTAAAGAAGAAAGCTTTTCCGGCGGTTTAAATAAAACGCTCGAATATCCTCAATATACAAAGCCTAAAATTATAAAAAACCTCCAGGTTCCTGATGTGCTGCTAAGCGGAAACCACAAATTAATAAGCGATTGGAGAATGAAGAAGGCGTTGGAAAAAACCTCGGAAAACAGGTCTGATTTGTTTCGCGGAAACGCAGGATAAAACTTTTAATAAATATAACATAAAAGGAGATTTAAATGAATACCATTGAAAAAATCGAAAATTCGTCGTTAAAAATGGATACGCCCAAATTTAAATCGGGCGACACTCTGAAGGTGCATCAAAAGATAAAAGAGGGCGACAAAGAAAGAATTCAGGTTTTCGAAGGGGTCGTTATAGCAAGAAAGGGCAGCGGCTTGCGCTCCGCTTTTACGGTCAGAAAAAATTCCTACGGCGTCGGAGTGGAAAAAACTTTTTTAATAAATTCGCCCCTTATAGATAAAATAGAGCTGCTTTATCAGGGAAAGGTTAGAAGGGCAAAACTATATTATTTAAGAAAGAAAAAAGGGAAAGAAGCCAAAATAGAAAGGCTTGAAATGACGCGCCAGCAGCCTTAAAATTAGGCAATCGATATTTTGCGGCCTTACTTAAATATTAATACTTTTTTTAAATATTGATGATATACTTATCATAAGAATATATATTAAATGCAATTTAACTGATTAATATAATTAACCGACATTTAAAAGGAGATTGATATGGAAGACCAAAAAACGCCGCTCGGTAAATTTGCCGAATTTATCGGAACAGTTCTTAACGTAACCGAAGATAAATTCCAGAAGATTTTAGACGAATTTATCGTCCATCAAAATTTTGGAAAAAAAGAGGCCGAAGATTTTTCAAAAAAAATGAAAGATATATACGATTCCAATAAAATAAAACTTTTATCTTTAATAGACGACTCCGTAAAAAAAGCTTTAAGTAGAGCCGATATCGCCCGCGGTTCTGATGTTAAAACGCTGGAAGAAAAAATAAAAAAGCTGGAAGAAAAAATCGGCGCGGAATCCGGCCGCCATGCAGCCGCCCATCATGAGGCTCACGCCCCTCATAAAGATAAGTAAGGGAATAGTCTAAGGCGTTGGCGCGCAGAGTTTGGAAATATGGTCAGATGCCTACGATAATAGTAATTTCCCCCCTTAGTAGGTCGGGGTTGACGTTAATTTTTTCTTCTAATTCTTTTAAATATTGAGTCCCTATGAACTCATAGATTTTGGTCAGTTCTTTTGCGTAACATATCTTAACGTTTCCGAAAATATTTCCAAGCTCTTCGAATAACGCCTTAACGCTTCTTGCCGGCTCGAATACGACGAAAACCCTGTTCTCGTCTTTTAATTTATTTAAAAGTTTCTTTCTTTTACCGGCTTTCTTAGGCAAAAAACCTACGAAAGTAAATTCTGAAACATCGAGTCCGCTTGCGGAAATTGCAGTCAGAACGCTTGAAGGGCCTGGTATCGGTATAACCCTTATGCCTTTATCCAGACATAACCTGACTAAGTAAGAACCGGGGTCGGAAATTAAAGGCGTTCCAGCCTCGCTTACCAATGCGGCGTCTTTCCCTTTTATTATGTTGGATGCTATGGCATCCGCCGCTTTTTTTTTATTATATTCATGGTATGGGATTAAACGGGTTTTAATATGATAGCGGGAGGTTAAAATCCTCGTTTTTCTAGTATCCTCGCATGCTATAAAATCTGCCTGCCTCATTACTTTCAGCGCCCTTATGGTAATGTCTTCTAGATTTCCTATAGGAGTGGCAACTACATATAATACGCCCATAAGGTTACGACCAGTCCCTTAAATATCTGAAATCTATATTTATCGTTCTTTCCGAAACTTTGGCTATAAGCGGCATTCGCCTCTTATACTGGGACTTTTTTATTCTGCCGTATATTTTGAGGACTAGATTTTCGTCGTAACCAAGCGATATAACCACTTCCGGTTTATACATCCTATCTATCAGAAGATACATTATCCCGTCCGCTTCCTTATACGTAAAACCAAGTTCGGATTCGTCCGACTGTCCCGCCCATAAATCGGCAGAAGGAGCTTTAATTATTATGCTTTCCGGAATACGCAAAAATTTTGCGAGCTGGTATATCTGGGTTTTATAGATATCTCCGATAGGATTAAGGGCCGATGCCATATCTCCGTAAAGCGTTCCGTAACCTAAAAGCAGTTCCGATTTATTGCTCGTTCCTAAAACCAGCGAATTAAGCTTATACGAATAATCGTATAATACCGACATCCTTTCCCTAGCCATTTTATTGCCTTTTCTAACCCTTATATCGTCTTTATCCGCGGCGGCTTTTTCTTTTGCGAAATATCCGTCTATTTGCTTTGTTATATCTATAATATAATGCGCAACGCCCAGTTGCTTCACGACTTTTAACGCATCTTCCAGACTTTCCTTCGAACTGCTCTCGTAAGGCATAATAAGCGCGGCGACATTATTTTCGCCCAAGGCATTGGCGGCTATACAACATGCCGCCGCAGAATCTATCCCCCCGGATAAACCGAGGACGACGCTTTTTGAGCCCGCTTTCTCAACCTCGCACTTAATAAAATATGAAAGGTGCTTATAAATAATGCCGAAATTATATTCGTCTATTTCTGGAAGCTCTTTTTTCATAAAATTTTTACAACTCGAATATTTATTAAATTCTCTTTTGAAAATTTTAACCTACTTATAGCTTTTTTTTAAAATACCTTCGATTTCTTTAAGGGTTAAGTTTAAATTTTCATCCCTTATAAGAGGCGTTTTAAATCTTTCGTTATTTAAAAGGTCTAAATTTATTTCGGCTTTTGCCAAAATTTCTTCGAGATAACACGGCTTATTTTCAATTTTTCCCGAAGGATTAAACATGCACGAGCCTCCAGAAAATCCTATGCCGTCCTCGAACCCAACCCTGTTGACGTAAACCACGTAACTTCTATAATAAAAAGCGATTACGGAAAGCAGTTCTTCCCACATATTTATGGAACTGAATTTATCGAGCCCGCTCTCTATTCCCCTTGCCGGCGATGCGGAATTCACTATTATAATGTGCGCCCCTTTGTTTACCGCTATATACGATGAGGAGAGGTGCCATGCGTCTTCGCAGGTAAGCACGGAAACTTTAACGCCTTCAACTTCAAAAACCCCGAATTCATTTCCGGGCTTAAAGTATCTAAGCTCTTCAAACATTCCGTAAGTCGGCAAATACACTTTTCTATGAACGTGGATAATATTGCCTTTGGAAATGCAAAAAGAAGAATTATAAAAATTATAATCCCCGTCTTTTTCTACAAAGCCTGCGATAATCGCAATATCTAAATCTGCGCTTGCCTTAAAGAGCGGCTCGAATACGGATGCTTCGGCTTCGTTAATGTTTATGCCTATATCGTAAACGCTGTCTTTCAAAAAATAACCGGTCAAAGAAAGCTCCGGGAAAACGACTATGCGGGCTCCTCCGCCTTTTGCTTTCTTAACGATATCGACGTGATTCTTTATATTTTTTTTTAAATCCCCGACCTTTGGATTTGTCTGCGCAAGGCATATTTCTATTGAACTGTTTCTTTTCATTTAACGGTATTTTAGTTGTATAGTTGTATAATAGATATTTAATTATTTATTTATATTTTATGACGGTTTAATCAAAAATATTTTCAAAAAAAATTAATTTAATAGAGCTGCGCTCTATATATTCAATTGAAATAATTCCGTAGTATATAATTTTTTTTTCTCTGCTTATATTTGAATCTATTAAAAACAAATCGGATACTTCTATTATTTTTTTTAATTTTCGTTTATTTACCGATTCTAAAGGTTTTCCGAATCCATTCTTAAATCTTGTTTTAACTTCTATAAAGTTTAAAATTCCCGTTTCGGTTTCGGCGATAATATCTATTTCATTGCGCATTTTTCTGAATTTTGTTTTTATAATTTTATACCCGATTTTTTCTAAAAATTCTGCGGCTACCCTCTCCCCTTCGTCCCCTTTTGCTTTATTTAAGGATTTAGCGTTATTTTTATTATCTTTATGCATCTTCGACGTTATAGTTATATTAGAATTTAAAAGTTTTCCTGTGAATTTCGCTCCGTCCGTATTTTCTCAAATTTTTTTTGTGCTCCGGAGTCGCATATCCTTTATGTTTTTTAAATCCGTAAACGCCGTATTTATTATCTAACGCAATCATTATTTCGTCTCTGAACACTTTTGCGATTATGGAAGCGCATGAAACTATTTTAACTCTTTCGTCCCCTTTGACGACGGGAATAGCTTTTAATCCCGGCATGTCCGACAATCCCCGCGGAATAAAAGGGCCGTCTATTATTACTATGTCAGGTTTAATGCCTAATCTCACGAACGCCCTTTCCATGGACAGCATCGACGCATTTAGTATATTAATTTCGTCTATTTCGTCATTGGATGCTATGCCTATAGAATAAGCGGCGGAAACGGTTTTAAGTTCGTTATAATATTCTTTTCTTTTTGCTTCGTTCAACTGCTTGGAATCTTTAATTCCGGAAGGAATCTTACTTTTATCTATTATTATGGCCGCCGAAACTACCGGACCCGCAAGGCAACCTCTTCCCGCTTCGTCTATACCGCATATTTTAAGTGGCATTTTACCGGCAGCAATTTAATTTTAATATCAAATATTTATAAAATCGTAAAATTTATCTATTCTTTCAGCGCATCTTTCTTTTCCGAGCGAAAATATAATTTCGAATATCGGCGGGCTTATCTTCTCCCCTGTAAGGGCTAATCTTATAAGCATAGCCTTTTCTTTCATGGTCTGCCCGTTTTTAGATAAAAAATCATTAAATCCCGTTTTTATAGCATCAATAGATTTTTTTAATTCTTCTGCCGTTTTTTCTTTATTTTCTAAATCAGCGTTATAATTAAAAATTTTGGGGTCTAATCCGTTTATAAACTCTTTAAACGATTTTAAAAATCCAAGGTCGCTTTCGTCAAAATTTAGACCGTTAATAATCTCCCCTTTATATTCTATAGATTCGTTTGTAAAAAAGCCTAGTTTTTGCCTGAGTTCTACGAGAGTTTTCGCGCGGGTTTTAAGAGAATCCACAAGAGCTGCCGTATCTAAAGCGGCGGCCAGCGGTTTTTGCGAATCGCCGCCTATCCCGTTTATCAGGCCTATTAATTCAAATGGGTCTTTAGATTTTATATAATGGGAATTTAACCATAGAAGTTTTTCGGTGTTGAATATTGCCGCAGATTTGCTTATATTTTTTAAATCGAAATATTTTATTATCTCGTCCATGGAAAAAATCTCGTCGTTTCCATGCGACCAGCCGAGCCTTATTAAATAATTGACTAAGGCTTCCGGCAAAAATCCTTCTTGTTTATATTGGTTGACGGACGTAGCGCCGTGCCTTTTAGATAATCTTTTGCCGTCCGGGCCTAGAATCATAGAAACATGGGCAAACGCAGGAACATTAAATCCAAGAGCGTTATAAAGCATTATCTGCTTAGGAGTATTGCTTAAATGGTCGTCCCCTCGTATTATATGCGTGATTCCCGTAAGAGCGTCGTCTATCGTTACGGCAAAATTATATGTGGGGATGCCGTCTTCGCGCACAAGAACGAAGTCGTCTATCTCGTCGTTATTAACGCTTATAAATTGGTTTCTTATTAAATCTTTAAATCCGGTTGTTTCCGCCGGGCCTCTTTTTACTCTGAATCTAATTACATAAGGCTTTTTCAAAAGAATTTCGTCTGGCTTTAATTCGCGGCATCTTCCCGTATACATAGGTTTTTTATTTTCTGCTATAAGGCTGTTTCTGTCTTCTTCCAAAAGTTCTTTAGAACAAAAACAGTAATACGCCCTTCCTTCCCGCAAAAGCTTTTCCGCATACGTTTTGTAAATATCCAGACGCTTGGACTGATAGGCTATATCTTCGTCCGATATGATTGAAAGCCATTTAAGGCTGTCTATTATATCTTCTTCGAAAACTCTTTCCGAACGCTCAAAATCCGTATCTTCAATTCTTAAAACAAATTTTCCTCCGGAATGTTTTGCGTAAACATAACTGAAAAGGGCCGTCCTCGCCCCGCCTATATGTAAATACCCCGTAGGACTGGGAGCAAATCTCGTTTTAATGTCGTCCATGTCTTTTAATGTATATTATATATTTTTTATATGCGCCGGAGCTAATCGTAATCGCAAACCGCGCAGGCGTTTGCCGTAGCGGCGGCATTATATATATTTAATATATCGCCATTGACGAATACCCTACGACGCTAGAATAATCGCCGGTGGCCTCTCCGGAAGTCGTATAACCGATAAGTTTTGTTTTAGTGCAGCCTGCCATTTTAGCGACGTTAAGCATTATCACGGCCGGAATAAAGCCGCACATGGAAATTTTGTACTCTAAAACTTTATTGTATAATCCGCCGGGATTTAAATCCATAATCTCTTTAATTGCGATATCATCCTTAATTTTGGCCGACTCAGCCGATTCGTAATGCGTCATATCCGAACTTGCCACGAGCAAAACATCGTCGGTCAGATTTAGTTTTCTTACCGCGTTAAAAATAGATTTGGAAGCGTTCAACGCATCGGCGTATTTTATATAAGAAACCACTATCGGCACGATTTTAAAATCCTGTTTTAAATTATATATAAGCGGAATCTGCACTTCTATGGAATGTTCTTTTAAATGCGCAAATTCATCTGCAACAAAAGGGCTGTCTTTATCCTTTATTATTGCGTTGGCAAGGTCCTCGTTGATATCGACATTAAAATCTTTAAATCCGTATCCTCCGCTATTCATGACCGAATAATCGGCACCCATGCCCGTATGATTAGGACCGATAATAATTATATTATTCTTGATTTTAACATTCGAATATCCGGCATAAGCGGTTTTTCCGGAATAAATATAACCCGCGTGGGGAGATATAATGCCGAAGGCGTCGATTTTTTCTTTAGAAGGAATAATATTGAAAGAATCTATAAGTTTTTTTATATTTTTTAATCCTTCGGGATAAAAATAACCTATTGCAGACGGCTCTCTGAGCAAATTATTCACCTTCTTTCTTTACGACGCTTAAATTTATAATATAAATATACTATTTAAATTTAATTATATCATAAATATGCATATATGGTTTTTTGTTATATTATATATTGCACGTTTCGACATAAATTAGTGTTTCGTCGGGATTAACGCTATCCCCTTCTTTTATGTATATTTCTTTGACGGTGCCGTCGATAGGAGTATGTATTTCGTTCTCCATCTTCATTGCTTCGACTATTAAAACCGTATCGCCTGCTTTCACGGGATTGCCTTCCTTAACCATAATCTTTGTAATTCTTCCCGGCATCGGGGCGTAAACATCTCCGTCCCTTTTCGGAGAAGGCCTTTTTGACCTCGCAATATTTTCTCCCACGATTTCTCCTCCGGCGCTCGGGACGATTTCCGTGAGCGATTCTATAACGACTTCTTCCAGCACCCCGTCGATATTTAAGAAAAAAGGTCTTTTTTGGTCGGATTTATGTCCCACGCCGGCAATTTTAATTTTATAAGTCTCGCCGTGAACGGTAACGATAAACTCGCTTGGAGCAAGTCCGCCGTCTTTTTCCAAAACCGGGGAAACAGTTTCCTGCGCGATATTTGTTTGCCTTTCCAAACTTGAAATCGATTTTTTATCCGTAGGCTTTAAATAATCCGGAAGTTTGCCTTCTTTCCTGTCTCTAAAAAATTCTAAAGCTATATTGGGAAATAAAACGTATGTAAGAATATCCTCATCATTTATATCGAATTCTTTAACGTCTTTATATTCTTTGGAAAGTTCCTGGTCTATTAAATCCGCAGGCCTCACCTGAATGACTTCTTCGTTTCCAAGCACTTTTTTTTGCACTTCGGCGTTAATGGTCGACGGCGGCTTGCCGTAATAGCCTTTAAGGTAATTTTTGGTTTCGCTAGTAACGACTTTATATTTTTCGCCCGTTATCACGTTAAGTGCGGCCTGAGTTCCCACGATTTGAGACGTAGGAGTTACTAAAGGAGGAAAACCGAAATCTTCGCGCACCTGCGGAACTTCGTATAATACTTCTTCCATTTTGTCCAACGCATTTTGCTCTTTAAGCTGGTTGGCAAGATTGGACATCATGCCTCCGGGAACCTGAGTCACTATAATATCTGCATTAATGTTCGTATATTCGCTTTCCAAGGAACCGTATCTTTTCCTTACGCTCCTAAAGTAATCGGCAACTTCTTTAAGTTTTTCGAGGTCAAGGTCTATATCGTAACCCATCTCCGACAAAGTAAACACCATTGACTCCGTGGGGGGGTGAGACGTTCCGCAAGACATCGAAGAAATTGCGGTATCGATAATATCTGCTCCGGCTTCGACCGCTTTTAATAAGGACATAGATGCGAAGCCGCTGGTCGAATGCGAATGAACATGAATAGGAAGGCTTACCCTTTTTCTAATCATGGATACAAGGTCATAAGCGTTGGCAGGGGAAAGAAGTCCCGCCATATCTTTTATGCAGATAGTATCCGCGCCCATTTCTTCGAGCTCAACGGCCATTTTCGTAAAAAGCCCGTTCGTGTGTACGGGGCTGGTAGTATAACAAATTGTGGCTTCTACGGTCTTTTTTTTCTTTTTGACAGTTTCTACGGCTTTTTTAATGTTTCTGAAATCGTTTAAGGAATCAAATATTCTGAATATATCGATGCCGTTATCCGCACTTAACGAAACGAACTTTTCTACCACATCGTCGGCATAATGTCTGTATCCCACTAAATTTTGCCCCCTCAGAAGCATTTGCAGACGCGAATTTTTATAAGCCTTCCTGATTCTTTTAAGCCTTTCCCACGGGTCTTCCTTTAAAAACCTAAGGCATGAATCGAATGTCGCCCCTCCCCAAACCTCAAGCGACCAAAACCCTATATCGTCAAGAACATGAGAAATCCCAAGCATATCGGGAGTAATCATTCTGGTAGCGAGAAGCGATTGATGGGCGTCTCTTAAGACGGTTTCCGTAATGCCTATTTTTCTTATGCGGCTTTTTTCTTCCATATATACACCTATAATGATTAAATTATTTTAAAAAAAATTAAGACGGCCAACTTTTGCCCTTCCCGTTCAGGCTTTTAAATTGCTTCGCCTCGTCCGGTTAACGTTAACATAGACGGCCTAGTCCGCCTATCGTCTTTGAGCTTTACCGGCGCGATTAAACAATTTCAAATAACGCATAATTTTAAGTTTTTGCTAAATCCCGTAATAAGCCGATATAGCCGCAGATATAGCAAGTATTTTATCGAAAGGGTCTTTTTGCAATTTATAATCTCTTAAATAAAGCCTTTCGTCTATAAAATGGGTATCGAAATTTCCCTTTAAAAAATCTTCGTCCTGAACTATCTTAAGTTGAAAAGGTATGGTAGATTTTATGCCTTTTACCACATATTCGTCTAATGCCCTCTGCGCCCTTCTTACCGTTTCTTCCCATGTTCTTCCGCTAACCGTCAGCTTTGCTATCATAGAATCGTAAAAAGGCTGGATAACGTAATCCTTGTAAACCGCACCGTCTATTCTAACGCCTATTCCTCCCGGCGAATAATAAGCCGTAATTTTCCCGGTGCTAGGAATAAAATTTTTTCTAGGATTTTCGGCGTTAATCCGGCATTCTATCGCATATCCCCTCATGGAAACTTCTTCCTGCTTGATATCAAGCTCTTTGCCCATTGCTATCTGAATCTGCTCTCCAACTATATCTACGCCCGTGACAATCTCGGTTACCGGATGCTCGACCTGAATCCTGGTATTCATTTCCATAAAATAATAGTTAAGGTTTTTATCGACTATATATTCAATGGTTCCGGCATTGCGATAATTGCAGGCTTTAGCGGCTTTTATCGAAGATTCTCCCATTCTTTTCCGGAGTTCGTCGTTTAAGATAAGCGAAGGTGCTATTTCTATAAGCTTTTGATGCCTTCTTTGAATAGAGCAGTCTCTTTCTCCCAGATGTATAATATTTCCGTAATTGTCTGCAAGAACCTGAAACTCTATATGATGGGGTTTTTCTATATATTTTTCGATAAAAACTTCCGGATTTCCGAATGCTTTTTCCGCTTCCGAACGGGATAGCGAAAAATTTTTTATTAATTCGGCATCGTTGAAACAAATCCTTATACCCTTGCCGCCGCCGCCTGCAGAAGCTTTTATCATAACAGGATAGCCTATTTTATTTGCGGTTAAAACCGCCTCTTCCTCAGACCCTACGCCGCCTTCCGAACCTTCTACGACGGGAACGCCTACGGACCTCATAAGTTTTTTCGATTCTATCTTGTCGCCCATCATAGCGATAGTTTTAGATGAAGGCCCTATGAATATTATCCCTCTTTTTTCGCAAACCTCCGGGAATTTAGGATTTTCCGACAAGAATCCATATCCTGGATGTATGGCATCCGCACCCGTATTAATAGCCAAATCTACAATTCTGTTAATATTGAGATAGCCTGATATCGGACCCGGTCCAACAAGATATGACTCGTCGGCTTTTTTTACGTGTAAAGCCTGACTGTCCGCTTCGGAATAAATAGCGACGGTTTTAATGCCCAGTTCCTTGCATGCCCTTATAACCCTTGAAGCAATCTCCCCTCTATTTGCTATCAATACTTTTTTAAATCGTTTCATAAAATTTATAGGCTTATAGAGATGTTTTTTTATTTAACTTTAAAGATAAAATATATTGGCGGAAGCAGTTTGCGTTACGAGTTTGAACTAAAAACGACGGTAATTAAACTTTTTACAAATAACTTTTAATGTTAAATTTTAAACCATTATTTTAAAAAAGTCAAACTAATATAGGCGTTCCGGCGCCAAAACCGCAACCTATAAGTTTCCGCGGGTTTATAACGATGTCGGCCGCTAAATTCAATCCTTTTATTTGATTATTTCAGCGGCATTTTCGGCGGAAAGGAATATTTCTTTTCTCGTTTTAAGATTTTTTAAGGCTATTTTTTGTTCGGAGGCTTCTTTCTCGCCTATTAAGGCAAAATATTCTATACCTTTTTTGTCGGCGTATTTTATTTCTTTTCCGATATTTGGCTCGCCTGAAACGGATAATTCGGTATTAATTCCTTTTAATCGGAAAACTTTTGCGGTTTTTAAGGCAAATACCCTTTCGTTTTCGCTTAAATAAACTATATAAAGTTTTACTGGCGAAGAAAGAGATTTTAATATTTCTTTATCTCTTCCGACAATAATGTCTATTATTCTTTCAACGCCGAAAGATATTCCGCAGGCGCCTTCAGGACGCGCGCCATAAAGTTCGACCAGGTTATCGTACCTTCCTCCCGCGGCAAAACTTCCTATGACAGCGTTTTTAGATTTTATCTCGAAAATAGGGCCGGTATAATAGCCTAACCCCCTGACTAAAAGGGGGTCGTATTTTATAAAATTTAGACCTGCCGTAGCGGCATTAATAATATGCTTAAGCTCCGAAATTCCTTCCATCGCTTTATCTAAAGCCGATTTATCATTAATGCGCCCTTTAAGCCGTTCCGATAAATTATCTAATTTTCTAATATCGGTTAAATCTTCTTCGAATTTGATAAATTCAGTAAAAGACCTGTATTTTTCTTCGACAATCCCGTTTTCTTTAAATTCTTCTATCACTCCTTTTTCTTCTATTTTCGCCATTTTATCCAGAGCGCGGAGCGCGGCGTCTTTCCGGCTTTCATCGATTCCCGCGGCATTAATTATCCCGTCGAGTATTTTTCTATCGTTTATAACTATTTCATAATTTCCCAAGCCTAATTTTTCAAGAGTAAAAACTGCAAGGTCGAGCAGTTCATTTTCCGCTTTCATGGAGTAAGAACCGATTATATCGGCGTCCGCCTGATAAAATTCCCTGTATCTTCCCGCCTGCGTATTTTCATATCTGTAAACTTTGCCTATTATATATCTCTTAAACGGTTTCGTAAGTTTTTCTGCGTTGGTGCCGTAATAGCGTCCCAATGGAGACGTAAATTCAAATCTCAAGCCAAGTTTCCGTTTTGCCTTATCCTCGAAGACGTATATCTCTTTTTCAATTTCGCTTCCGCATTTTCTGGAAAGCAGTTCGAAATATTCAAAAACAGGGGAATCAATTTCGACGAATCCATAAAGAATAAAACATTCCCGTATAATTTCCATGACTTTTCTTCTTAAAACCATCTCTTCGGGAAGAAAGTCCCTGGTGCCTTTCGGCGGCTGTATAATGTTGTTCATATTTATAATTATATTTATTAATGCTCTTTAAAGTAAATTTACAGCGCTATATAGGCGCATCCTTCTTTCGAAAGTTTTGCGATTTTTTCTACGCCCGCGGGCACTATCTTTGCGTAATCCGGAATGTCTCCGTCCTTAAGTTCGAACATATTCATAGCATTCCTGCATACGAAAATATTGACTTTATCGGTAATAACCGCCCTGAGCTGTTCCTTAAACTGGGAATGGTGCAGCAGGGATGCAACGGCGGGACCGAATATTACGACGTTTATCTCTTCGGTTTCGCCTATTGCGCTTATATTCTTAATTACGTTCATCAAAAGGCCGGGAGATATAGTGCCGTTTGCAGACTGAATTACATATTTCATAAATTTCCCCTTTTTTAAATTATTTATAATTATTTATTTGCGGTTAGCATATCTGCGCCGCCATATAAGCCGGCGGCGAGCTTGAATATATTGCAAAAAATCTTCGGGTCCAAGCTTGCCCCTCCGACTAAAACTCCGTCTATATGGGGCTTGGCCATCAGTTCTTTTATGTTGGACTCGGTTACGCTTCCGCCGTATATAACCCTAAGTCCTTCTACCGAAAAATTAGCGTCGACATAGCCGCGGATAAACCCATGTATCTTTTCCCCATCGTCAGCCTTTATTGGCATGCCGGTGCCTATCGCCCATACGGGTTCGTAAGCTATTATTAAAGAAGAAATTTTTCTGCCTTTAATTGAATTTAATCCGATATTAAGCTGATTTTCCACAAATTTTTCCTGACCGTTTTTATTCCTGATTTCAAGATTTTCTCCCACGCACAATATCGGAGTCAATCCGCATTCGCCGTAAACAGCTTCTATTTTCCTGCCTATCAATTCGTCGCTTTCCCCGAATATATTTCTTCTTTCGGAATGTCCGATTATAGCGTAGCTGCATCCGCAGTTTTTTATCATATCTATCGAAATTTCGCCGGTATATGCCCCGCTTTTTTCATAATAAATGTTTTGCGAAGAAAGTTTTATAAAATCAAAATACGGCAGGATAATTTTATAAGCCGCGCATAGTGCCGTAAAAGTGGGTGCAAATATCAATTCGGCGTCTAAATTCTGAAAAGAGCTCCTATTCTTCAATCCGTTTATATTATCCAAAAAAACGGCAAAATATTTCCTTATTTCTTCGTCCGTTTTGTTCATTTTAAAATTAGCGGCGATTATTTTTTTTTTCATAATGGGTCGGCCTATTTCATTTTAAAATTTAATGCGCATTTATTCAGGTTTTATCTGCATCTGCGAAACGACGCTGCTGCATCTGCCGCATATATCTGGATAAGCGGCATCGTCTCCTACGGTTACATCGTATTTCCAGCATCTTGCGCATTTTTTTCCGTCGGCTTTTTCCACCGCTGCTTCTGTTATGCCCGTTTCAGGCGATTCGCTCTTTTCGACGGCCACGCCGGATACTATAAATAAATCCTTCAATTCTAAGGCATCGGCTTTACTCAATAAATCGTAATCTTCTTCATTTGCCTTTATTATAACTTTTGCCTCAAGCGAACTCCCTATAAATTTTTTATCTCTCGCTTTTTCTAGGGATGACAGCACGATATTTCTGATATCTATTAATTTATCCAATTTTTCTTCCGTTTCAAAATTGACTAAATTTTCATCCGGCTCGTCAAACATTTCAAAAAAAATATTTTCCGGCTTCCCGCCCTTTTTAAAATATCCCCATGTTTCAGAAGCGCTAAAAGGTATAATAGGAGAAAGAAATTTTATGAACAGGCTCAGGGCAAAATTAAAAACAGTTTGAACCGACCGCCTTTTTACGGAATTTTTTCCTTCCGCGTAAAGGATGTCTTTTACGATATCTAAATAGAACGAAGAAAATTCAATAAGAAATTTATATATACCCTGGTAAACTAAATGAAAATCGTAATTTTCATAATGTTTTAATATATTCTGCGATAAAAGCGTCATCCTGTGCAGAGCATATTTATCCAATTCTGAAATATTTTCATATTTAACGGAATTTGCGTTTTCATCGAAATCGTATAAATTTCCCAGCATAAAGCGCATTGTGTTTCTTATCTTGCGATATCCTTCGGAAAGCCTCGATATTATTTCCTGAGATATTCTCATGTCGTTCCTATAGTCTTCGGACGCCGCCCAAAGCCTTAAAATATCCGCACCGTATTTGTTGATTATTTCATCGGGGCTTATAACGTTGCCGAGAGACTTGGACATCTTTTTGCCGGAACTGTCCACCACGAAGCCGTGAGTTAAAACCGTTTTATAAGGCGCGCCGTCGTCCGTTCCTACGCCGATAAGAAGGCTGGAATGGAACCATCCTCTATGCTGGTCGGAGCCTTCAAGATATAAATCTGCAGGAAAACCGATTTTTTTAACTTCCGCGTCGTTTTTCAATACGCAGTAATAACTCGCGCCGCTGTCAAACCAAACGTCTAGAATGTCCTCTTCCTTTTCGAATTCTTTAAAACCGCATTTTTCGCATTTTATCTCTTTTTCGCTTAAGTTTAAAAAATAGCCGGCAGGCTTATCGAACCATATATCCGCACCGTATTTTTCGAATTCCCCTGCTATTTTTAAAGTCAAGCCGTAATCTATAAAGGCTTCTCCGCAATTTTTACAATAAAAAGCGGTTATAGGCACTCCCCACGCCCTCTGCCTCGAAACGCACCAATCCGGCCTTGTTTCCAGCATACCCGAAATTCTGTCTATTCCCCATTTGGGAATCCATTTAACATTTTCAAGTTCCTTAAGGGATTTATCTCTTAAATTGTTTATGCTCATGGAGATAAACCACTGCTTCGTCGACCTTAATATCACGGGATGTTTACATCTCCAGCAATGGGGATAAGAATGCTCTATCTTTTCTTCGAGAACTAAGGCTCCGGCTTCTTTAAGTTTTTCGATTACGAAAGGATTCGACTCGAACACGTGCATTCCCGCAAATGTATCCACATCGCTTAAAAACCTTCCTTCATTGTTTATTGGAGCGTATGCCGGAAGGTTATATTTCAGGCCCACGGCGTAATCGTCGTCTCCATGTCCCGGAGCGGTATGGACAAGTCCGGTTCCGGCATCTTTTTTGACATGTGACCCTAATACCAAAAGGGAATTTCTTTTTATAAAGGGATGGAGCGCTATTCTGTTTTCTAAATTTTTCCCATTGGTTTTAGCTACAATCTTATATCCTCCATATCCGAATTTTTTCATTAATCCGTCGGCAAGACTTTCTTCGAGGATAAAAATTTCGCGGCCGTTATCCGCGAAAGAATATTCAAAATCCGGGTTCAGGGAAATAGCAAGATTAGAAGGAATAGTCCACGGCGTCGTGGTCCAGATTACGGCAAAAATATCCTTATCGCCTATTTTGGAATATTCTATAATATCTTCGAGATTAGATTTAACCCTGAATTTTACAAAAACGGACGGGGAGGACTTTTCCGCATATTCTACTTCTGCTTCGGCAAGAGCGGTCTTGCAAGATGAACACCAGTATATAGGCTTGTTTGCCCTGTAAAGTCCGCCGTTTTTTATAAAATCGGCTAATTTTCTGACCGTATTGGCTTCATAGGCATAGTTCATCGTCAGATAAGGTTCGTCATATCTTCCGATACTGCCGAGCCTTTTAAATTCGCGCCTTTGAATATCCACGAACTTCCCGGCATATTCGCGGCAAAGTTTTCTTTTATCGCTTTTGGATATAGAATCTTTGGATTTTAAAGTTTTATCAACATTGTGTTCTATGGGCAGCCCGTGGCAGTCCCATCCGGGAATAAACGGGGCATAGAATCCCGACATTAATTTAAACCGGACTATTATATCTTTTAATATTTTATTTAACGACGTTCCGAGATGAATATGTCCGTTGGCGTATGGAGGGCCATCGTGCAGCATAAAAATTTTAGCTCTTTCTTTGGCTTTACCGATAATATTCTTATAAAGCTCTTTTTCCTCCCATTCTTTAAGAAATTTTTCCTCCGTCGTCTTTAAATTTGCCTTCATAGGAAAATCGGTTTTCGGAAGATTTAGAGTGTCCTTATAATCCATAATAGTAATGTCCCGTTTAGTTTAAGTTTAGTTAAGTTGTTTGGTTTTTATTTGTTGCTTTTTTATCTAAATTAGTTTGCCTTAATTATTCGTTTGTTTATTAAGCGTATATTTATAATGCGTAATTAAATCTTTATTTACGCAGTTTGTCAAATCTCCGTTGCTTAACCAGCCGTTTATATTTTCGGCGCATATGCGCGATATATCGGCGATTGATTCATAGGTTGCGCCTCCTATATGCGGCGTAGCGATAACGTTGAAATGAAATATTTCGTCGCTTATACGGGCAGGTTCCTCCCAGAATACGTCGATACCGGCCCCTTTAATTTTACCGGTTTTTAATCCGCTTATGAGTGCATTTTTATCGAGGAGGCCCGCTCTTCCCACATTTATAATAAAAACGCCCCGCTTCATCAGTTCGACGGCCTCACCGTCGATAAGATTTTCCGTGTTTTTTTCTAAAGGAACGGCAAGGATAATATAGTCTGACAGCGGCAATACATATTTTAAATCTTCATCCACTGTCCCCGCAAATTTAATTCCTATGCTTTCTGCATAACCGGCTGGAGGCTTATTGCGCTTTAAACCGTAAATTTCAGGCCTGAAAGGCTTCAACATTTTAATGATTTCTAACCCTATCCCTCCTAGACCGACAACGGCGATTTTTTTTTCTGAAATACTGTGCCCCATGGGCTGATTTGCAATCCCGTGATTAATGGAATTTACGCATCCGTTATAATCCCTTGCAAGCCCCAACATAAAAAATAAAGTCAGCTCTGCTACGGAAACTGCATTATACGTGCCGGCTGTAGGAACGTTAAACACGGGAATCCCTTTCTTAGACGCATAATTAATATCTACGTTTTCATAGCCTATGCCGAACTGCTGAATCAATTTAATATTGGGAAGCGATAGAATATCGGAATTTACCGGGAACCCTGCATTCACTATCAAAAACATGTCATCGTCAGAATATTTCGGGGGCGGCGCGATTTGCCTATCGTCAACTCCCGCTTCGCGGCTTATTTTTTTAACATCGTTTAAAAAATATTCCATTCCGGCATAATGTGCGGCTTTATGCCCAGAAAGAAACGGCTTTAAAATTCCGAACATTTCTCGCGACCTTAATATCGCGGCTATATTCATTTATTTATTTTTTTATTCTTAGATATTCAATTAATTCTATCGTGACATCGTTGGGGTCTTTAAGAAAAGCGATTTTCATACTCTTATCTATGGAATAAAACGGCTCTCTTAAAAAAAATACGCCTTTTTCTTTCATTTTTTTTGCATCTTCGTCTATATCGTCCGATTGAAATGCAAAATGCGCAAAAGAGTTTTCGCATTGGGCGACAGGTTTAGGCTCATCGTCTGCTATAAGTTCTATTTCAAAGTTTGCCTCAGCGTCTTTAAGGAAAACAAGGGTGGTTTTATGGGCGTCTATGCGCCGCCTTTCTCTGACGGCAAATCCGAAAATATTAACGTAAAAATCCAAAGACGCGTTTAAGTCTGCGGTTCTGATTGCGGAATGTATTAATCTCATTTTTAAAACCTCCTTAAATCAATGAAATTATAGCATATACTATAAAAAATTTAAAGGAATATTACGGAAATGTTAATAACTTTTATAATGTCTATATATAAATAACTTTTAATTTGTCTATTCCTTAACTAAAAATAATAATAAAATAGCGGATAACGCAACTAAC
>JAJYJI010000065.1 GCA_021789605.1 bacterium | reverse complement strand
ACTTTAAGATAGGACGTGCGGTAACGTGCAGTTTCGGGGTAACGGAAGCCAGGCCGAACGACGAGCCCCAGAGCATCGCGCACAGGGCCGACACGGCTTTATACGAAGCAAAAAACGCGGGAAGAAACCGCGTCGCGTTCGGCTGACGTTATTTCCAAACCTCTATAATAAAAGCGCCGCCGCCTTTTTCTTTAGTTAAAAACTTATATCCCGCATCTTTTAACCGGGGATATAAATGAACCGGTTTTCTTTCATGGGTTATATGCAGGGCTTCGTCGTTTTTAATGCTTTCGAGCAGAGCAAAGATTTTCAGCATAGGCTGCGGTGGCTCTAACCCCCTAACGTCTAACTCGATTATATTTTGCTTATGGGCAAGGTTTTTAAGGTCGCCGTCCGTAAAATTGTTTTCGTCCGCCTCCTCAGGCGGCTTAACCTTAAAATGCCCGCTTTCCTTTTTATCCCTGAAAAATATTATTTCAAACCCTTCGGGGACGTTTTTTGTAACGTGTTCAAAGCCTTTATTTTTTAGGACGGAATATAGAGGGAAAGGTTCAAAGCCGTTTATCAGGACTAAGGCCTCATCTTCGTTCAGCCTCCCTGCCGCTTCCATAATTTTTTGAAACGGGTCGGCCCCGCTTTTAACGTCTTCCCTTACGTCGAGCGTAATTTTTTTTAGATTATTTACATTCTCCATGGCCGTTTCATCATCTCCTTTATTTATTTTACCTAATTCCGGGCGAAGCTGCGAAGTTAATTAATTAAATATTTGATTAACAGGCAATTTATCGGAAAATTGCGTTATTCATAGGATATTGCCGTCATTGTTTTATGGTTTCCATTTTTGCCGATATATTTTGTTTTTCGCCGGGGGATAACTGCATATCCGCCATATTGAATAAAATATGGTCCTCTTTATCGATATGTTCCGATAAAAGCGCTCCGAAAGAATTTCCAGCGGATATTATAGTCCGGCAATCGTAATCGACAGCGTTTCGAAAATCGTCTATAACCGCTTTAAAGCCTGCCGAAAGTCCCCTGCAGTGTTCGTGCTCTATAAACATCACGTGTATCGGACCGGTTTCTAAACCGATGTATTTTCCCAAAACCGGAAACAGCGCGTCTTCTTCCTCCTTAAAGTGAATTTCGAGGTCTTTATCCATAAAAACTGTTATATCGTCGAGACGCGCCAACAGGTCGTTTTTCCGGCTTTCCGGCGAAGCGGAACCTAATTCTTTCAAAAGCGCGTATAAATCTTTTAGAACTCTTCTGACCGTTTCGTGTTCGTCTTTTAGAGACGCAACGGGGTCTAAATCCGCATCCATAATAAAATCTCCTTTTTATTAACGTTTTATTAAATAACGTTTTATTAAATTTTAATTTATTTAATTTATTAAATATATTTATTATTGTATTATATTTTTTATATGATTAATTTTATCATATGATTATTTTATTTCAGTGATAAATATCACAAAATTCAAAAATAATGCTAAAATATAAATATGAACGCAATATGTAAATAAATTTTTAATTTTTAAAACAAATATTTTTAAAATAAAATGAAATAAATAAACAAATGAAAATAAAACTTCCTTCCTTTTTTAAAAGACTGGATAAATTTATACTCTGCATAGCCGTTTCCGCCAGCATAGCCATTGCAGTCATATCCGCCTGTTTATTGTCTAACTTCGGAAATAAAATTATTAGTACGGGAACAGCGGTTACCGGTTCTTACATAGCGGAGCAGACCTATAATACCATGTATCAGATAATGAAAAGAGGATGGAACGAAAAGCAGGTTGCAGGTTTTATAGGCGCTTTAAAAAAGTCTTCCAAAAACGAAAAAATGGTCAAAACTTTTATATTTACGGGAGCCGCCGTAAAAAAACAATTCGGTTTGGTTTCGGCCTCTCAGCCAGCCGAAGACGATATCGTCAAGAAGGCTTTCAAAACCGGCATGCCCGTTAACGGCGCATTGGACGGAAAGGAAATATACGCGTATCCTTTAATCGCGAAACCGATGTGCCTTAAATGCCATACGTTGGCAAAAGCAGGCGGCGTAAACGGGGTTATAGAAGTTTCCTTCGACCCGTCGTATCTGACTAATAAGTTTAAAGGATATTATTTCCTGATTTTATTCCTTATTTTTATCCTGCCTATCGCCGGAGGGGTTTTTGTTACGATAATTTTAAGGCGCGCCATTAAACGCGGAGTCGAAAGCATAAACCGGGAAGTCGACCATATAAAAACCGTAAAAGACCTGAAGTCTTTCGATTCAAAGCTCATAGACCTCCGCTTCGAAGAGTTTAACCAGATTTATAGAGGCGTCAGCAGCCTTTCGGGGAGGCTTAAGGATATAGCCGTCGATAAAGACGTTCTCGAATTTGAAATAAAACTGCTGGAGCGGTTTATTATTACTTCCGAAGTCGTCAGGGACTGGAAAGAGCACGTATTCAACCTGCTAATCGAAATGAACAGCATCGTTAAGGTCTATAACGTGTTTTCGATATTCGTCCATGATGAAAATTTAATAGAAATAGAGGTATTTTGGAAAGGGGAGCCTACCGAAACAACAAAAAAAACGTTTGATAAATTAATTTATCAAAGCATATATCACAACGGACCGCACAGCTTTTTAGTAAAAGATATCGGAAACCACGAGATATTTCATAACGTGGCGGATAAAGGCTCTAAACTCCCGGAACTTTTAGAAGAGGATTTAATAGTCCAGACAAAAAAGGTAGTCCTCGACGCTCCCCGCATCGGCGGGATAGTCGGCATAGGCATCCAGGCGGAGGGAACCATAGATACGGTAAGGGAGCTTGTAATAAACAGCGTTCTTACCACGCTTTTAAACGTCATAGGCTCCATAAAGGCCATATATAAATACACCAAAGATTTGGAATATTACGCTACGAGAGACGGACTTACAGGCATGTATAACCAGAGAGTTTTTATGGAGTTTTTACATTACGAAGTCGAAAGGGCAAAAAGAAACGACGGTATATTCAGTTTGGTTTTCGTAGATTTCGATAATTTTAAATTAATCAACGATATGTACGGCCATAACTTTGGGGACAAATTTCTTAAAGCCATAGCCGATATTTTAGAAAAAGAAAAAAGAACTGAAGATATTCTTGCCCGCTACGGAGGAGACGAATTCGTGTTGATTTTGCCGGGGGCTAAAGAAGAGCAGGGGTATATGATTTCTGATAAAATCAGGGAAAGCATAAAAAAGTTTTCGCTTTTAGATGCAAACACCCAGAAATTAGTCGGGGCAACAGTTTCAATCGGCGTCGCGGTGTATCCTTATTCGGCCTCCGAAGAAAAAGACCTGTTTTTGCTTGCCGACAATATGATGTATAAAGCAAAAAAAATAGGCAAAGATAACGTTTATGTAGCGAAAGAAGAAGACGCGATTTCTGTCTATAAAGAATTTTCGGAAAAAAGCAAAATGGTTTTAAACGCCCTTGAGCAGGATATAATACTCCCCTATTTCCAGCCTATCAAGGATTTGAATACCGGCGACACCTTCGCGCACGAGCTCTTAATGAGAATAAAGATAGAAGATGTTAAAGACGGAGAAGTAAGCGCGGAAGGCCGGCCTTCCAAAATTATTTCGGCCGGAGAATTTATAGAAATAGCCGAAAATCTGGGAATTGCCCATAAATTGGACTTGATGCTGCTCGAAAAGACTTTTCAAAAAGTTAAGGAAGAAAATTACGACAGCGTTTTGTTTATAAATTTGTCCCCTAAATCGCTGATAATTTCCGATTACGTCAAGACTATAAAACATTTATCTTTAAAATACAATATAGACGCTTCTGAAATAGTTTTTGAGCTTACTGAAAGAGAAACCGTAAGAAATATTACCCTGTTGGAAAAGTTTGTAGCCAACCTTAAGTATGAAGGCTTTAGGTTTGCGGTCGACGATTTCGGTTCAGGTTTCAGTTCTTTTCTGTATATCAAGAGATTCCCCATAGATTTTCTTAAAATCGACGGGGAGTTTATAAGAGGAATTTTCGAAGATAAAATGGACAGGGCGGTAGTCGTAAGCTCGATATCCATAGCAAAGGAAATGGAGATTAAAACTATTGCGGAATTCATCGAATCCGAAGAAGTTTTAAACGAATTAAAAAAACTAAAGGTGAATTACGCGCAAGGATTCTTCGTAGGAATGCCGTCCGAAAACTTTTCCGCGTAATCATTTGCGTA
>JAJYJI010000064.1:1881-4226 GCA_021789605.1 bacterium | reverse complement strand
TCCCGCCGACTGCCGCCCCGCCTAACATAGGTTTAAAATGCGGCTTGATTTTGATTTTCTTGAAAATATCGTGGATGAAATAAAAAAACCTGACGTAAAAATTTCCGGCAAACGCCAAAAAAACCCCAAGTATCGCATAAAAAACCAGAATTACCGGCCTTGAAAACGTAAACATAGGCGTTCTGACTACCGGGTTAAAGCCCGCGTAAAAATATGCGTAAACGGAATATCCGACGATAGAAGCGATAATGGCAAGCATTAGCGCGCCGCCCTCAAAGTCCATTTCGGAATATAAAACTTCGACGCCGAACATTGCGCCTGCAAGCGGAGATTTAAAAATGGCGCCTATGCCAGCACCGATTCCGGCAACCAGCATCGTCCGCCTATCCGGCACCGGCAAGCCGAGATAAGTCGCAAGAACGGAACCGAAGCCCGCCCCTATCTGTGCTACCGGACCTTCCCTGCCGCCCGAACCTCCGGAACCTAGCGTAACCGCGGAAGCAAGGGTTTTTATTATCGGCACCCTTCCCCTTATATATCCTTCTTTGTTATGAAAAGCGTCTATCGCGGCGTCGGTTCCATGCCCTTCCGCCTCGGGCGCAAAAGTATAAACCAAAATACCCGATATAAGACCGCCGAGCATTATTATTAACGGGATAGCCCACCTTACGGGATGCGCATCCGGAGGCGCGCCGGTCTGCCCCATAAGTTCCGGCCTGGGAGAATAATAATGCGCCAAGCCGACCTGAGATATAAATCTGAAAAACCTTATAAGAGCGTTAAAAACCATAGCTCCTATGCCTGAGATTATGCCTATTAAAACTCCGAAAAAAATCCATCTGGAAAAATAAAATATCGAATTATCCTGAAATCTTATTATTTTTCTTTTAAGATTGGTTCTTAATCGCGTAAGAGAATTTTTTATATTAGGCATATAATGTAATAAAAAAATGGCAGCCCCAACGGGATTCGAACCCGTGTTACTGCCGTGAGAGGGCAACGTCCTAACCGCTAGACTATGGGGCCTTTTTTGAATTATAATATTATACTATAAATTTATTGAAATTTAAAAGATTTTTAGGCTAAAATTACTTTTTTATAATTTTAAACTTTCCTGATTTTATCAATTCAATGCTGTTATAATTTTCAGTATTTTTAAATTCAAACTGCCATATTGAATAAACATCTTCGCCATGATTCTTATTAAAAAACAATGCGGCTACTTTTTTCTTAGTATGCGATTGCCATTGCCTAAAAGGATAAAAAAGCTGCCGTATAATAACATTAGAGGCGTTAATATTTTTTGCTTCGACAAGCACGACTTGATTTTTTCCCTCATAGCCTGCATCAACTTCTGTTTGCACGCTATTCACCTTAATCAACTATTTACCGACATAAAATTCAAATTCAGGAGTATATTTTCTTCCTCTTATCGTTAGAACAAGAGAATCATCCTCCATAAACGTTCTAATCAGGCTAACCGGACCTTAATAAAATATTTCTCGGAATATAAGGCGACCAATTACCCCTATAATTACCGTTGTGGGTAGCCCAACTCCCTCTTGATTTAAAACTCCAAACGGTATTCTGCTCTAAACTAAAATCTCTTGGAGCTGTTTTTTTTATAATCTTTACGGGATTAGATAAAGTATTTACGGGATTAGAAATATTTATGCCTAAATTTTTAGTAATGGATTTCTCGATAAATTTTAAATTTACATTATATTTATTGCCGATTTCCATATCAGACAGCCCTTTGATTTTATCTTCGAGTATATCTTTTTCCAGACTAAAATCCGCCATTATTTGTGCTCCGCATGCATTTCGGGTTTAATTGAAATAGTGAACTTGCTATAATTATCACTTTTTTATATAGCCCCTGACATATATCAGTATTAAAATTATATTTAAGGCCGTAAGGCCCGATAAGCCGGAATGTATTCCGACAGCGACCCAAACTATGGAGGCAAAAGCGTTTATGATAAAGCCGGACTTTTTATGGGAACTTAACTGCCAGACTCCCGCCAGCGTTAATGCAAAAGCTGACCAGTCCGCCATATTCCAGAAGCCAAAGCTAATATGCATCGCCTCGGCCTCACCCGTCTATTTTTTCGGAATCGCCGTTATGATTTATTAGATTGCCGTTGCCGTTGCCGACGACGCTGCCGCCGATGCCGGATTTTCCGCCTGCCACGTTTAAACGCTTTCCGAAACGTTTCGCGGCACTTCCGCCGTATGCGGCAGGACCTTTTTTGTTGCGGCAGGTTATTAAGCAGCCGTCGTTCATAATATGACCTTTTTCTAAAGTATCGTTCATGCCGGAACATCCCGAAAACAGAAGCCCT
>JAJYJI010000064.1:0-1781 GCA_021789605.1 bacterium | reverse complement strand
CCTTTATTTATATATTAAACTTTGTGAACTACCCCGCCCCTTGTACGGGACTTCTCGGCAATGTTAGTTAAACTTTTTAAGTTAAATAAACCCTGAATTATTTTTTTCTATTTCTAATTAATTTTCCGCAACCGGCCGCGCGCCGCCATGCCGCAAACCGTATGCCGTATGTCGTCGCGCCTCATGTTTTCCCCTTAAAAACTTTGCTTTCCGGCAAGCCGCAATCAAATATATCCTTATGCTTGCTTAAGCCTCGCGGGAATGAATGTCCCAGTCCGTGAGGGCGGGGCGGCAGGCATTATACCGGGCCGAACGAGCCGTATTTGTCTCCGCCGATAATTTTTAAAATATAGCCTCCGTATCCGCTTTTGGCGTATTTTTCGGAAAACCTTCTTAAATCTTTATCCGAAATATAGCCCATATTGTATGCTATCTCCTCTATACATCCTATCTTAAGCCCCTGTCTTTTTTCCATCATTTCGATAAACTTTGACGCGTCCAGCAGGCTTTCGGGCGTTCCCGTATCTAACCATGCATAGCCTCTGCCCAGCGTAACGGCGTTAAGCATGCCAAGATTTAAATACATATTGTTTATATCGGTTATCTCGAGCTCTCCCCTCCGCGAAGGCTTTAAACCTTTTGCCATATTTACGACGCCGTTATCGAAAAAATAAACTCCGGTAACGGCATAATTTGATTTCGGATTTGCCGGCTTTTCTTCTATGGACAGAATTCCGCCGTCCCCGCCAATTTCGATAACCCCGTATCTTTGGGGTTCTTCGACGTAATAAATAAAAATCACGCCGCCCCTCTTTTGTTTTATAATTTCCTTCGCGTAATTAAACTTTTCGGGAATACCGTGCCCGTAAAAAATATTATCTCCCAGAATAAGGCAGACGTCGTCAGAACCTATGAAATCTTCTCCTATTATAAAGGCTTCGGCAATCCCGGCGGGCGAAGACTGTTCTTTATAGGCGATGTTTAATCCGAGTCCCGTTCCGTCGCCGAATATAGCTTTAAATTTATCCGCATCGGACGGCGCCGTTATTATAAGAACATCCCTTATGCCGGCAAGCATAAGGCTCGACAGCGGATAATAAATCATGGGCTTGTCGTAAACGGGCAAAAGCTGTTTGCAGACGCTCAAAGTAATAGGATAAAGCCTCGTTCCGCTGCCGCCCGCAAGTATAATTCCTTTCATATCTTTACGTGTTTTGTGAGACTGTTTTTAATTTTAATTATTAATTATTCCAATTTTAATCGTTTTTTTAATCGTTTTTTAACGTATAAAGCCTTATAATATAATATAATAGTTTAAAAAACAAGTAGGGAGGGACGTCCCGAAATTTCCTGCCTACAATTTTAAGGAACGTCCGCAAAATCGTTCGGAAATTTATTTTCCGAAAAGGCTGCCCGGAAACAAACGGGGCGGGAAAGGTATGGACGGAAAAGGCTGCCCGGAAAGAAACGGGGCAGGAAAGGTATGGACGGAAAAGGCGGGGCGGGCAAACGGGGCTGGAAATATGCGGGGAACGGAAACGATAACCATAGATTCGCTGGCATACGGAGGCTACGGCGTAGGAAGAATTAATTCCAAGGTCGTATTCATAAATTATTCCGTCCCCGGAGATATTTTAAAAATAGAAATTTTTGCCGAACGCAAACATTACGCGTTCGGCAGGATAGCCGAAATCATAGCTCCTTCGCCGGATAGAATCGTTCCGGCCTGCCGGCATTTCGGCATTTGCGGGGGCTGCGATTACCTGAATCTTCCTTATGAA
>JAJYJI010000063.1 GCA_021789605.1 bacterium | reverse complement strand
ATCTAAAACTATATATCTGTCCGGCGTATCGGATAGTAATTATATAGTTATAATGGACGAGGCGCATAGATTCTTAGGGACGTCTCCTAATATCGATATATTTATCGAGCAGGCTTACAGGCGTTTTAGAAAGCATAACGCCGCTATTATTATAGCCACTCAAGGATTTACCGATATTTATAATCCTAAAGAGCAAAAACTTTCAAAAGCAGGCACTACTATATTTAATACTTCGGCTTGGAAATTCTTTTTAGAGCAGAATAAAGAAAGCGTAAATGCCTTAGAGCAGTCGGGATTATTAAAGATGTCGGAGACAGAATTAAACGTATTAAGGAGCATAAAAAACTCAAAGCCGTTTCATTCCGAATGTATGCTTTTTACGCCGGATTTAACGGTGCCGGTCAGGTTCGTAATAGACAGGTTTATGTATTATCTTTTTACTACCTATATGCCGGATAAGTTAAGGATTAAGGAATATACCGATACGGGACTTCCTATCGAGCAGGCTATTAAAAAAGTTATAGAAGACGATAATAAAAGCGGAAACGCTTATTAATTTTATCATAAAAGGAGAACGAAAATGTTTAAAAACAATGTTTTTTTGCAGTTTGCGGTAATGGCGGGTTTATCTTTAGTTTTCGGATTATTGGGGGCTTTTGCGTTTAATAAAATTCATAAGCCGTCTAAACCTATTCTTTATTCTTTGAATTTAAGAAAAGTGGTAGCTCTTGAAAAGCATAACGTATCGGCAGAGGAGTTAAAGAATCCGTCAATTAATCCGAAAACAATTAATATTCAGATATCTAAATTCGTAAAGGATATTAATTCCGACGCTTTAAAAATAGCCGGCAGGAACGGGGTAATAATAGTTCAGCAGGCCGTAATAGGCGGTTCGGCAAAAGACATTACCGGCAAAGTAGAACAGCTATTAACCAAGCAGGGAGACTTATAAATGTTAAAGGGTCTAATATTTCTTTTAATTATTTTATTGCCCGCTAACGTTTACGCTCAAAGCTGGATTTCTAACGTTAAAAATTCAGGCGATAAAGCTACGGTTAATTTGCCGCAAGGCGGTATTAGCGTAAAATCTTTAGGCAAGAAAATTAAGGACGCTACAAAATCTAAAAAAGCCAAAAAAATAACGGGACTTAGCCAGAAAAAGATAAACGAAATAATATATAACTCCGAGCATAACTCCGCCGCAAATTCTACTTACGGCGTTTTTAAGTCTCAAAAAATTCAAAGCGGAGTTAACACTTATTTAAAAGAAATGTTAGGCTCCGGACCGCATCCGATAAAAGGCTTAGGTTTTAATAAGTATATACCTGAAAACTTAAGGAAAAACTATCTTAAAATCTTACAGAACAAAAAGCCTTTCGATATGGCGGGCGGACACAGGTTATTTTTAGTAATATCGAGTTCTATCTCTTTTAAAACTTTAAGGCGTTATGTCTTTCAGATAGCGGATAATAATTTGCCTATTCAAATGGTTTTAAGAGGGCTTTTGCCCGGTTCAAACAACGGCAGGGATTTTATGCCGACTATAAAGTATATAACGAGGCTTATAAAATATAAAGGCAGGACGGGTTATTACGATATGCACGTTGACATCGACCCGTTAATACCCGAAAAGTATAACATTAATAAAGCGCCTGCGTTGGTATATGACGCAAATTATAATCCGCAGACGTTTACGACGATAGGCGATAAAGCTTACGTCGTTTACGGGGATGTTGATTTAGAATACGGTTTAAGACAAATAAGGAAAAAGACGCAATCTAAATATATCAAAAGAGTCCTTGATTTATTCAATAAGAACAGATTTTTTAATAATTAAATTTCGGTATCTCAAAAAATATAATATAATATATAGTTAATATTGGAGAGACAAAATTCTATTAGGAGGATTTTATGTTAAAGCGTAATTTTTTAAAACTATTAATCGTTTTTGTCTTATCCATAGTAGTTATTGAGCAAACCTATATTCCTATAGCTCAGGCGGATATGGGGTCTTACGTGTCAAACGCCCTTTCGGGTTCCGTAAGTTCGGTTACCACGGGTCAGGGCGGATTCTACCACGCCCAGGGCGAAAATATCTATACATTGGGCTATACCAGAATCCGCTTTAATTTAACTCCCGGCAACACTTCTTTATTTACCATACAGCCCCCGCAGTTCTCTATGGGCTGTTCCGGCATCGACGGTATGTGGGGCGGTTTCTCGATGATAAGCGGGGCGGAGTTAGAACAGATACTGCAAAATATTATATCTATAGCTATCCCCTTTGCTTTTAATATGGCGTTAGGCGTTTTATGCAAGCAGTGCGAAGCCATAATGAATCAGATAGAAGCCATAGCGAATAAACTTAACGGACTTAACTTTAATTCCTGTAAAACCGCTCAGGTTGCCGCTGGAGCACTTACAGGTTTTATGCAGTCCGAAATACAGACGGGTTCGTCTAATGACTGGCAGTCTGATATGAATAACCTATTAAGCCCGACGGGGACTCCGTCAACTGGTTCGTCAAATAATAGTTCAGGTATAGAGAGTGCACTCACTTCATTTGAAAATGCTATACCAAGCGGTAGTTGTTCGCAACAACAAGTAACTAAAACTTATACTCAGACGGATGCAACCATTCAAAATATATATAATACAATATCCGACTGCGGACAAGAAAAAGTTAAACGTATGTTTCATTTAGGCTCTCTTTTAAGAACGATAGCCGATCATACTAATCTTGGATTCACAGATAATAAAACATTAGGACCGACGACAGGTGGCGCCAATGATATGCTTGGCATATTAAGGGGTTCTATTTTAGGAGATGTGTATGGTTATATACCTGGTAATATTAGCGGGAAGTCTATGGTAAAATACGGAATGACAAGTGTAAGTTCTATGGCGACTTCTCAGCAGATAAAAAGTGCAGAAAAAGTGTTATTGCAAGGCGGATGGCTTACTGATAAAACAATTTCAACGACTGCATATAATGTTAAATATGGGGCTACAACAGGTAGCGATCTTACAAAAACTATGTTTTATACGTCTCAGAGAGTTTGTTTTCCCGGCTTTTCTAATATCTATCTTGCATATTTTCAAGGGGCATATAATTACATTACTAATTCTACTACTACAACGATTACATATCAATTTGGAACGCCAAGTTGCCCGCCTCCGTCTGTTACTATAAGCTCTCCTATGGAATTTGCGCAATTTATTAGCGCAACGCAAGTTCCTGCAATAGAAGTGCTGAAACTTGCTTATGCTGAAAACGAACCGGGATTAGTTACAGAGGCAGCGACAATAGCTGGTCAAACAGCTTTGTTGCAATGGATAAAACCTATAATAAACGGCGTTAATTTGAATATATTTGCCGAGCAGAATTTTGTAAGAACAACAGGCAAATCATCAGCTAAGGTTTTTCTTGGATTATTAAAAGCATATCAAGTTAGGCTTAATACAATTTATAAAGATTTAGACCATAAAACTAAAGTACAAAAAAAGGATATGAACGACCTATTAAAAACTTTAAAGTCAACAAACCATTCGTGGGTTAGGCAACTATCCTCGCAAGGACTTCTTGGTAACTATAACTTTTCAAAGCATTTACAGTAATTGACTTTTATTATTATTTAGGCTATCTTTTAATATAGCGGATAAGTCCGCTATATTAAATTCAATTTTTGTAATTATATAATTAAAGGAGAGATTATGAAAAAAGTTCTATTAACAGTTTTAATTCTATTTACCGTTGTTTTAACCCCTGTATTAAGCTATGCAAGCAATAACAATATCAACGGTAAGAATTTTAGAATGGAATACGCAGGGCATATTAAACAGAAAGTAAAGGATTCAAAAGGATACTCTATAGGCACAATACGGATAAAAAGATTTTATGACCCGCAAACAAATGTTGTATGCTATGACGCTTATAATATTTTTTATATTAATCATAGCCGTGATAGAAGTAATGGTTTTTCCTGCGTCTATTTAGGCAAAAAATAATTACTTTGGGCAGGTTAGGGGCGGGATATTTTTGTCCCCGCCCACTATTTTTCCCTTAATCTTTCGGTATCTCGAAAACAATGTCAAACTTATATAACTATAATACTATGGCGGTAGAACGCAAAGCCAAGCTCGAAACCCTTACCGTCATAGCTAAAACCCTTGAGCTTAAAAATCCTTATACCGAAAAACATTCTCAGGATATGATAGATAACGCCGTTAAGATAGCCGCTAAATTAGATATACCTTTAAACCTTTTAGATAATATTAAATACGGCGCCATACTCCACGACATAGGCAAATTAGCTACGCCGGACGCTATTCTTAATAAAAGAGGCAAACTTACCGAAGAAGAATTTGCCGAGATTAAGAAACACCCGTTAACAGGCTACGAACTGTTAAAAAATATATTCGAGCCTA
>JAJYJI010000062.1 GCA_021789605.1 bacterium | reverse complement strand
TTATCATATTTTTGAAATTAATAATAACATGATAAAACCTAAGCATTTGGGCAGTCTACCTATCGTTTTGTCAATAATTCCGAAATAACGGCAGTTTTCGGCATCTCTCGTTTAAAGATGTGATATAGCGAACTACCTCGCCCGTGAGGACGGGGGCTTCTTGGTTCGTTGATAAACGTTATAGGGGGGAGGTAAAAAGTTTCAATTCCATATTGGTGCGATTAAAAGTGCGAATACTTGAGGTTAATAAAAACGCATTTCCAGGTTTCAATTCCATAATTTAAAGGGAGTTTCTATATCAATCATAATTTTACTCCTTCTTCATTAATGTTTCTTACAATCGGCGAGACTCTGAGAGGAGAATTTTCCAGTTCATATCGTGTAAAAATAATTGGTGAAATGTGCAGTAAATGCTCAAATCCTATTTCCCAAGCAATATGTTCTATCCGCTCTTTTAATTGTTTATTAATGGTCTCAACCTCAATAAAAACATCCATATCCGAATATTCATCGGCATCGCCTTGCGCCCTTGAGCCGAAAACGCGAAAGTCTAGTAAATTAACGACTTCGGATAGCCTTTCCTTTAATTCTTTTGCGATTTCGCGGTCTTGTTGGGTCATGCAATCTTTCATATCTAAATTTCAATAATTAATTAACATAATTATTTAATAAATATTTTCTATTTGCTTTGATATATCAAGTCCGGTATCCGGCGAATATTCCAAATTTGTTATATATTCGCCTAATTCCTTATCAAACCACAAAATTTTTTTTTAAATAATCTAAAAGATTGACTTATTTGAATCGGAACAAGAAGCCTTTTCGCTTCCAAATATCTCTTTTCTTTTTTCGGCGGCAAAAATTATCGTATTGTCCTATCGGCAATATCTCTATTGAACCATTGTCGATAATCATGCCTTTTTTCCTTCGGATACGACTCTTCATCTATGAGTTTTCCAAGCAAAACATTGTCAGAGGTATGCTCCATCTCTACATCATGAGAAAAAAGCCACAACTTCCTTTTACAAAGAAGATAATAATTAAATTCTGTGCCGGTAACGGTACCCGCCTGAGACTGCGTTGAGCCGCCTATAATGGCAATGTTCATAATTATCCTATTTTTGTAAAAACTCCTTAATTACCTGCCCGCGTCTCTATTATTTATATTTTGTTTTTCTATCTTTTTTATTTTTTTCAGTTCATTTTTCAATAATTTCGGAATATTTGCATATTCCGAATCCACCTATGAGGGGTTGTATTAATTTATGGGTACATTATAGACCGGTTAGGTAATAATTATAATTTATCGGAATAAGGGCTTTTTTATCTGCGGGTTTTAAAGTAAGCTTAATTCTCATTATTTTTTAATTATATAGTATATTAATTTTTATTCATCATCCGGCCTTGTTTTCCACCTGTTGTGTATCCAGAACCACTGTTCGGGATATTGTTTTATTATGTCTTCGATTTTTTCGTTAAACAGCTTCAGGATATTCATGGTGTCGGTCTTCCTGTCCCCCGTATATTTTATATCGAGGGGCGGTTCGATTATAAGCCGGTGTTTCGAATAATTTCCGCCGCCGGTTTCGCCCCCGTCTTTTTCGTTAAGGCGGACGATGAAAGCGGGAACGACGGGCAGTTTAGTTTTTGCGGCGATATTTGCCATTCCGGGCATGGTGCAGGCTTTAATTCCGAAAAAATCGACGAAGACCCCTATGCGCTTAGAGGCGTTTTCGTCAGGCAGGAACCCTACTATTTCATTTGCTTTTAACGCCGAAATTATATTTTTTACTGCGTTTTCCCTGTTGTAGATAACTTTGTTCCCCGAACCGGTTCTTAATTTGTATAAAATTTTTTCTATGTAGGAATTATCTAATGGCCTTGCCAATACGTTGCCCTTGTAGCCTTTTAGCCCGAAAGTTTTTGCGAGAAGCTCCCAGTTTCCGAAATGCGCCGTAAGCAAAAGAATTCCCTGCTTGCCGTAAATGTTTTTTACGGGGTCGAAATCAGATTCTACGAAATCGTCGATGTCCCCCCCGTTATATTTATCAAGCCTGAAAATCTCCACAAAAACCATTCCGAGGTTTTTATAAAATTTTACCGAAATATCGTTTAATTCTTTTTCGGATTTATCGGGAAAGGCGATTTTTAGGTTATTTAAAGTATGTTTTCTGTGTTTTTTGTCTATTTTACGGAACAACACTCCAAGCAATCTGCCTATTTTTAAAGATAATTTCTGCGGCAGAATATTTAAAAAAATATAAAAACAATATACTAAAATAAACTCTGAATACGCCGACGCTTTATTTTTTTTCACGTTCGATTTTTTTATAAGTATTATAAATATATTCAAAAAAAATTTTGTCTATTACAATTTCAAAGTCTAAGTAATAAATTCTATCAAATATAGGGGATTTATTGAATCTTTTTAATTTTAAGTAATCTTTTAAGGTGGCAATTGCGATGTATTCTTTGTTCTGAGCCATTACACCTTCTAAGTTTTTAATGTCGGTTTCCGCGTATTCGTAGTGGTCCCGAAATTCCATTTTATAATCTATTTCGGCTCCGCAGTTTGACAGATTCTCGTAAAAATAGTCCGGATTGCCTATCGCGCAGACGGCTACGGCTTTTTTACCTTTTAAATCCGCACAGGGGATTGCGTTATTTCGGGATACAAGTTTATCCGGTTTATAATACGAGTAAAATACCGGACAATTTTTATTGTATTTTTTTATTTTAATTTCGGCTTCGTTCTTAAATCCGGAAGGATTTTCTAAAAGTTCGGGCCTGCATTTGTTGATAACGATAATATCGGCATATTTTAAGGCGCTTAGCGGTTCCCTTAAAATTCCGGCGGGAATGACGTTTTGTATAAAAATATCGATATTTGCGTCGATGAGGATTATATTAATATTTTTTTTGACGTTTAACGCCGTAAAGCCGTCGTCCAGAATCGCTATTTTTTTACTCCGGCCGAATTCATTGCGTACGCCTTGACATGCGCATTTGCCGGAAATTTCTATATCGTCCGGCACGGGAACGGATACGCCGTTAATTCCTTCCCCGCTGCCATGAATGATGTCCGCGGCGGTTTCGGCAAGGTTATAATATATTTCGTTATTGTTTAAACAGATTTTTGCCGCGGAAAACCTGTTTTTAGAAACTATTACGGGAATATTTATTTTTTCCGACCAGAATTTTTCGATTAAAAGGACCGCTTCGTCGGGCAACTTTTCTCTGAAGGCGGGAATCTCATACTCCCAGCCGGCTACATAGACTTTTTTTTTAAGCGCCCTTTATATCCGCGGGTTATAATGCAGGGTTTTAATTCCTTTTCGTATAAGTATTGGGCCAAGCTATAGGAAAAAGGAGTTTTCCCCGACCCGCCCAAATTTATATTGCCGAAACTGAGCGTAAATATGCCGGGGTCTTTTGCTTTTGCGCCGCTTATCCCTCTTTTTATTTTAGAAAAACCGATAACGGCAAAAGATAACAGAATAAGGGGCAGTTTAATAAAAAATTTAAACAATCCGCCTTTACCTTTCCTGTTCGTCAAAAAATTCAGTATATGCTTATAAAGTTTCATAGCGAAATTTCATAGTGAATTTACTGATTCTTTTATTCTGTTTAAACCTTCTTTTATAACGTCTAATCTGGTAGCAAAAGACAATCTTATGAAATTATCGTTGCCGAATTCGACGCCCGGAACGGCGGCGACAAGATATTTATCTAGAAGATAATCGCAAAATTTAGCAGAAGAATTAATTATATCGCCGTTTGAGTTTTTTAAATTTCCGAATACTTTTGAAATATCGACGAACAGGTAAAAGGCCCCGTCGGGTTTTACCGGAACCATACTTTTAATGTTTTTATCAAAAAAATCGAGCATATAATCCCTTCTTTTCTGAAATTCGCCCAGCATCATAATAGTAAATTCGTATCCGCCCTTTAACGCCGCAAGCGCGCCGTATTGGGCAAAAGTTGTAGGGTTGGAAGTGCTCTGGGACTGAATATTATTCATAGCCGCGATTAAATCTTTAGGTCCCGCCGCATAGCCTATCCTGAAGCCGGTCATAGAATATGTTTTGGAGACGGCGTTTACTGCAATAGTGTTTTCTTTCATCGATTTATCGGTCATTAACGCGTTAAAAAATTTTTTGCCGTCAAATATAATCTTTTCGTATATATCGTCGGTTATAATATATAAGCCTTTCTTTTTTGCGAAATTTGCAATTTCTATTATGTCTTTTTCGTCCATTAAAACGCCGGTAGGATTTGACGGACTGTTTATTATAACGCCCCTTGTTTTGCCGGTTAAATTTTTTTCCAGCAGTTCAAGGTTGAATTTAAAATTGTTTTTAGACGTATCAGCCGTTACCGGAACCCCGCCGGAAAGTTTTATAATTTCGGTGTATGAAACCCAGTAAGGAGAAGGAACTATAAT
>JAJYJI010000061.1 GCA_021789605.1 bacterium | reverse complement strand
GAAATTGCGCTAAGAGCGCCGTTGCTGTCGGATGCAAGGTAGTTTTCCCAGTAAGACAGACCGCCGGAATTAGACGCCTGCGGCGCATTGAACATTCCCATGTAAAGAGCCTGCGTTTCGTTGAAATTTCCTGCATCAGATATAAAAGTAAAAGATGGCATAATAATTTCCTCCATATTTTAGAGATTAAATTTTACTGCAATTTTATCTTTATATGGAAATTATGCCACTAAAATAATATAAATACTATCGCCCAAAAGAGGTGATAATCGAAACTGACTTAATTATATTTATCTTTAAAAAATATATCGGTAAGTTGTCCGACGCTTTGTTGCCGCGTAAATCGCGGCATATCTATTATATAGATTATTTTTTGGTTAATTTTTGATTTTTCAAGTTTCTAGCGTCAGTTTAAGGCTAAGGTAATATTTCATTATTTCGTAACGCGATAAATCTATATCGTATTTTTTTGCCCCCGCTATCACATTTTCCCAGAACCCTGGCGTATTGCGCCAGTGATTTTCCAGCAAAAAAAGTTCCATATATTTTTGGGGATGTTTTTTTAAAAGCAGGACGTCTTTTTCAAAAAACCTGCATCTTTCTTCAAGCGATTCTCTTTGGATTTGTCTTTTATGAGGGGGATGAAATACTATCACTTTGTCTCCGAAAGGTATATTTCCGTATTCCAATGCCCTCCATCCAAGGTCCGTATCTTCCCTGAAATGCGGATTTTCGAACTGTTCGTCGAATCCGTTTATTGCGTTAAAAACTTCCCTCTTAATAAATAAGTTTGCCGTCATAAAAGCAACGCCTTTATTAAATCCTTCGTTAGTCACGGTTCTGTAATTAGGATTGTTCAATTTAGAAGATTTTATAACTCCTTCTATTCCTGCTATATCGAAATTGTTAAATAAATCGTATGCTTCTTTCAGCCATTCATTAATAGGCACGCAGTCGTCGTCGGTAAACGCAAGCACTTTTCCCCTCGCATAAAAAGCCCCTTTATTTCTTGCTTTTACGGCGCCTTTTATATGCGTATGTATGTAATATATATCCATTCCTGATGCGGCATATTTATCTATATCCTTGAAAGGTTTGCCGCTTTGGTCGACAATAATTACCTCAAAATTTTTAAACGTTTGTTTGGATAAAGATTTCAATAAAATTTCAAGGGACGAATGCCTTTCGTAAGAAGGCACTATTACCGAAAAAAATGGCTGTTCCGTTCCAAGCTTTTTACGATAATTATAAATTAACGCTCCGATATCCTCTGATATCGTTTCCCAAGAATATTTTTCCTTTACGAGTTCAAGCGCGGCGTCAGAGATAGAACCACCGTTTTTATCACCGTTTACTAAGCCGAATAACATCTCCACCGCATCGGCGAAATTGTTTTTACCCGCTACCAGCATAGTTTTATTTCCGCCGCTCAAACGGCGTTCTATGCCTCTGGCTCCGATTTCCGTAGTTACTACGGGCAATCCTGCCGCCATAAAATCGAACATTTTAATGTTTGTGCCTGAACCGCTAAACATAGGATTTACGGCAAAATCGCATGCCGAAAGATATATAATTTTATCGGCTTCGGAAAGAGAGCCGGTTATTCTGACGTTTTGTGGTTTTGCGGCATTAATATTGTCCCGCAAGACCGCTTCGCCGACTCCTCCCGCAATAACGAAAAAAACTCCGGGCAGACGCGGTGCCAGTTCTTTTAAAATAAAGTTAACCGCTTCCACGTTAGGCTGGTATGCGCTGCCTATAAACAAAGCGGTTTTTTTAGCGGGAAGTTCAAGTTTCATTTTCAAGGCATTCTTGCCGCCGATATCGGCAGGTTTTATTTTGCCGGTAAAAACGCCGTTTTTTACTATAGCAATTTTCGAAAAAGGGATGCCGTACAGTCTGTTGAATAATTCTCCGTCTTCGTGGGAACAAGTAAATATTATGTCGGCAAAACGGCACAAATCATATTCTACCCTTACCACTTCTTTTACTAACCCGTTTTCGATTTCTCCGGCTCCTTCGGCTATCAAAACATATCTCAAAAATCCTTCGACATTATGGGAATCGTATATTACAAGCTGTTTTTTTTTATCTATTTTATCCTTAACCAACGGATAAACCCATGGGTGCGAAAAAATCACGACTTCCGAATCTTCTATCTCTTTAGCGGCATAATCGGTATATTCTTTCGATAAATAGGCAAATTTATGAAAGGTAATATCTATAACGGTTTTGTTGCCGACGCGTTTTTGCAATTCGCTAACTTTTTCAAAATGTTCTTTGCTTAAAGGTATATCTATCTCCCTAAAATTTTTTGAAAGATAATGGTCTCTGAACTTTTCCCCCTGCCAGTCGTAAGTGCCTATATATTTAGCAGATAAATATTCGCCTAAATTATGGTATAAGCCTAAAAGTCTTATTCTCCCTCCGCCCGTCGGAGGGTCTATAGGCTGCATATCGAGCACCGACAGCTTGTATTTTGAGTAATTTTTGTTTTTTTTCATTTTCTAATATGTAAGCACAGATAAAAGTTTAAGTGCTATATTTTTCCAGTCAATATTTACGGTATCGAGATAACCGCGCTCTCCCATTTGTTTTGCGGTTTCAGGATTATAATAAAAAAAATCCATTTTTTTAGATAACTCCGCGGGCGAGGGTTTACAGACAAACCCGTTTATTTCGTTTTTCACGAAATATGCGGGTTCGCCGCTGTCTTTGCAAGTTATTACCGGCTTTTTGCTTCTGAACGCTTCAAGAGTAACATAGCCGTAGTCTTCGTTAAAAGGAACAAACGGGACGGCTAAAGCGTTCGAGTAAAGCCCTATAAGTTCTTCGTCTGATATTTTACCTAAAAATTCTATTTTTTTATTGCCTTCCGCCAGTCTTTTAAAATAAAATTCATCTTCTCCGGTTCCGGCAATTTTAAGCTTAACCTGACTTTCAGTCAATTTCACGGCTTCTATCAGAAGGTCTATGCGTTTCCACCGGTGCAGCCTTCCGGGTATAAAAAGATAATCTCCAAACCGTCCCTGTTTAAAATTATCGTTTAGCAATGCTGGATGCATAACTTCGGATTCAAGTCGGTTATACCTCTTTAATCTTTTTGACACTTCGTTGCCTATCGAGAAAATCTTTTTTGTTCTGTTTGGATTTAATGCTTTGGTATCTAAAATTCGGATAAATTCTCTATGCTCCAAAATACTTTTATCGGGATGCGGAAACTCTTTATCGAACATATCGTAAAACACCCGCATAGTGTGGACTAAATAGCATACATGGTTTGGATGATTAATTATATAAGACGGAGATTTGGTAGAAACGACGCCGTCGTATTTTGAGAGATCCAACTCGTAAAATCTCAAGTAAGATTCCTTTATAGCGTCGAAATTAGACTCGTCGCTTATCAGGCTGATAGAATCTACTACGGCTCCCGCATCGCTAAGAGCGGATGCAAGCCCTTCGTAAAATCTTTCAGCGCCGCCCTTTTCTCCGCTCGAAGAAGCAACGGTAACTAATGCAATCTTCACAATTATTTAATATATTTATATTTTACGTCCGATAACCGAATAATCCATTTCGTTGTAAAAATTTTCGGTTATAAATTTATTTTCTTCCGCTGCTCCGGAATTGCCTGAATAATCGGAATATTTATGCAGGCGTTTAATTTCCACTCCCGAAAATCCCCTGTATTCCGCTAAAAACTGCATAGTAACGGGAACTAAAGGTTTTATATGAGACGGGTCGGTATAAAAAGTGCAGGCGCCTACCCTTAAATTTTCGGGATTAGGCGTTTCGAAAATCACGATGCCGCCGGGCTTGAGAACGCGGAAAGACTCGTCGAAAAGTGCGATAAGCGTTTTAAAAGGCAGATGTTCTATTATATGAAAACCGGTTACCGCGCACAGCGAAGCGGCGGGCAGAGACCTTAAATAATCTATTGCGTCCGATGAAACGGCATCGAGGCTTAGCCCGCGGCACGTATTAACCATAATATCGTTTAAATCTATGCCTTTAGCGTCAAAGCCGTTTTCTTTCAAAAGTTCGAGCCATTCCCCCCTGCCGCACCCCACGTCTATTATCTGAGCTCCTGAAGTTTTTCTAAAGGCGTCTTTTACGTAAGGTAGATAAACTTTCTGCCTGTTCTTGATATCTTCCCTCGTGCCCCTGAATTTATCCTCGAAAGTAACGTACATTGCGTCGAAAATATGGTCTTCTTCTTTTAGCATAACGTCTATCTGCCCAGCCGAAAACGGCTCCGGAAGCCTTTTGCGGGCTTCTTCCAAAAACAGCATAAGCCTTCTTTGCATATCTACGATATTTAGCTTGTGGTCTTTAATCTGCCTGAAAATGTCTTGTTCGGTATCGTTAAATCTGCCGCCCAACCGGTTTAACTCAGACCGCAAAGTTCCGATGCCGCCGTCGATTTTCCCGTCTAATTCGGTTAGTCCTGACCGCAAAGTTCCGATACCGCCGTCTAATTCCGAGGTTTTTGCGGTCAAACTGTTTACCGTTTCTGCGGTTTCAGACTGTACCGAGACAAATTCCTT
>JAJYJI010000060.1 GCA_021789605.1 bacterium | reverse complement strand
AACCCCTTAACAGATTAAACCCCTTAAACCCGCGATAGAAATATTTCGCTCTTTTTATTATATGCAAATACGGGATTTTCGGTTTCCCAGAAAACGGTTTCCGCTTAAGCTAAAAGTTAAAATGGGCAGCCTTTGTTTCCGCGTCGGCGTAAAGCCGTAATAAAATCCGGAAATAAAATTTCCAATGCGGATTCAAGAAGATTAAAGCAGATTTATAGTTAAATTTTAGGCGCGGATTTTTTTAGTATGCTTGTCATAAAATAATGTTGCCGTAAAATAATTTTTATAAGAGCTATAAAATGTTATAATAAAAAAAATTTAATCGCAGAAATGGTAAAAATTATCCGCAGCATAAAAGAACTTCAAAATATAGAAAGCGAATGGAACGCTTTATTGAAATCGAGTCCGAACGAAAACGTTTTTTTGTCGTTTGAATGGAATTTTCTTTGGATAAAATATTTTTTAAGCGGCAAAGATAATCTTTTTATAATGCTTGTTTACAACGATGCCAATGAATTGGAAGCGTTAGCCCCTTTTTTCCTGAAGAGATTTTTTGTTTTTTTTAAATCGCTGATATTTATAAGCGGCGATTATTCCGACTATCTTGACATTATCGTAAAAAATGGCGCCGATAAAGAAAGAATTTACTCCGAAATATTCGGGGAAATCATAAAAAATAAAATTGCGGATATAATTTGCATGAAGCAGGTTTCGGAGGAATTGCTTAACCGTATTAAAAAAAACATTTTCGTACATAACGGGTTAAAATTGAATTATAAAGAAAGCGGCGGCTGTTATTATTTTAATCTGCCGGACAGCATGGGCGATTATATGAAGCGATTTAACTCTAAGCAAAGATACAATATTTTAAACAGGGTCGAAAAAGCGGAAAAAAATAATATCGGGTTTATCGGCTCTTCGACCATAGATAAATCTTTATTTAATGAATATTTAAATTATTTTTTCGACCTGCATCAGAAAAGATGGAACGAAAAGGGGAAAAGAGGGGTGTTTTATAGTAAAAAAATTAAAAATTTTTTTACGGAGTTATTTACAGCATTACACGGCAAAAATAAAATTGCATTGTCTTTTCTGGCGATTAACGAAGGAGCAAACGGCGGCGGCAAGGAAAAGATTATTTCATCGGCTGTTTGCTTCGATTCCGGAAATAAAAGGCAGGTATACCTGCCGGGATTCGATACGAAATATTCCAATTATCATCCCGGTATGGTTTTGACTTATTATATTATAAAAGAAGCTGTGGAGAATAAATACGAAGAATTCGATTTTCTGAAAGGCGGCGAAGAATACAAGCAAAGATTCGGCGCCGTTAAAAGAAAAAATTATAAGCTTTATTTATATAAAAATAAAATAATTTATTGCCTTTATAAGATTAGCTTATTTATCGAAAAAGAAGTTAAAGAAAAATTAAAAGATTCGGCATTTAAAATTAAATTTAAAAATTGAAGATAAATAGCTATAATTTTCCGATAGAAATTAACGCAAAAACTAAAAGACCCCTTTGTTTATATATCTCATGGTTCTTATTATTTAACGGTTTTTTCAATTCCGCCATTCTCCGCCTATTCAGGGAAGCAAACCGGCATATTATACTTCCCGCATGTCAAATAAATTTATAGGCGGCGGGGCGGAGAAGCTGTTAGAAATAGTAAAAATCAAACCGATTATGTTAGAATTCTTTAAAAAAAGGCGCGATAAAACGGTCATAAAATCGGAAATCATAATAAGCGATTTTAATATTACGGTTTTAAGAAAAGATATTAAAAATCTCCATTTAAACGTTCTTCCGCCGGACGGAAAAGTAAGGGTTTCCGCTCCCAGGAGAATGGACGACCGTTCGGTTCGTTTTTTTTTAATATCTAAACTGCCGTGGATAGAAAAGCAAGTTAACAGGTTTAAGGAACGGCCGATAGAAACTCCAAAGGAATATATTTCAGGCGAAAGCCATTTTTTTAAAGGAGAAAGATATTTGCTCAACGTTATCGAATACCGGGGGAAACCTTATATTACGATAAACGATAAAAAAAATATCGATTTTTACGTAAGAAAAGATGCGGATTTAGAGGAAAAGAAAAAAGTTTTTTTACTCTGGCAGAAGGAGGAATTAGCAAAAGAACTTTTCGGCATTTTTAATAAGTGGCAGAAAATTATGGGAGTTTCTGCGGAAGAGTGGAGAATAAAGCGGATGAAGACAAAGTGGGGCACCTGCAATACTACTGCGAAAAGGATATGGATAAATCTGGAGCTCGTTAAAAGGCCGGTTTATTGCATCGAATATATCGTCGTCCACGAATTGGCGCATCTTATCGAGAGAAATCATAATAAAAGATTTATGGCGGTTATGGATAAATTTGCTCCCCAGTGGAGAAGTTATAAAAAAGAATTAAACGGTTTTTAACATAACAATAACAGCCGGCTTATTTTCCGCCAAATTTTCCGCATTCCCCGTTGTTTTTAATAGAAGAATGAATAAATTAAATATAGATAATGAAATAATAATAACTCCTTCAGACGAACTTAAAAAAAAATAATAACGTCGGAAATATCACATAATAAGCTCTTAAATATGGAGAGGCCGTATGAATGAGGAAACCGTTAATTAGCGGATCAAATATGCAGACGAGAGTTTAAATGCAGTATGCACAAACCCTGCATTATAACTTATTGATATTATTATAGTTCAACGCCAGCAGCATATGTACCGATAACAGCGCCTGATGAGTTTAGTTCCATAACATTACTATCTCCAGAAACAGTGCCAACTGTTCCGTTGCCTTTATTAGCTACCCATATATTCCCGTTGGCTTTGAAGTTTCTAACGGTGAATTAAGGTTCTATATATTTTTTAATCTCGTCAACAAAATATTTAGCCATCGGAAGTATTTCGTCAATGTTTTCTTTGGTTATTATAGAAACTTTTTCATAATCTCCCTTTTGTCTTAAATTAAAAGCTTTATGAAATATTTCGGATAACCCTTTTTTTGAATATTCCTGTTTTTACGTAATCTTTATCGAACAGCGATATTACATGGCTGCGTTTTGACGTTCCCATATATTTTCTTCCAGTAAACCCAAAGCGGCATAAAACATAGCGTAATATAATCTGTTCATTACCGATTCCAAACTCATATTTCCGCTAAGCAAAAACTCAGCTTCTTTTAGCGAGTTATCCGCTCTTTCCAACCTATACCCAACCGGAGTTTTCATATAAAAACTCCATCCTTCTCTATATTTCTTAAAAATGCAGAATCATCGTGTTTCATCTCAAAAATACCTTCTTTATCGGCTATAAAAACCGATATATTGATATCGTCATCGAATCCCGCAATCCAAGCGCAATGGTAAATATAATTTTCAATTTCTGGCGTCAATTTATCCAATGCGATAAATACGTCGAGATCCGAATATTCGTCTTCGGCGTCTCCCCTTGCCCTCGAACCGTAAGCTTTGATTTCAAACGAATTTATTTTCAGGCTTAGCAGGGATTTTAATTTTCTTAAAACGTTAATTTCTTTTAAGGTCATATATTAATTATAAACTATTTGAAAAAAATCATCTTTTTATTAAATCGTTTTAAATATTTAATATTTGCCTGAACCGGTATAATTTCGATTAGCCGCTACGGCTTTTTTACCGGGGAAATAATAATGTTTTAATAAATTTAGCGGGGCTTTAACCCTGAAGCCCATTACTATGACGAGAAATACCAGAATTATTATCCCGTTTATTATAACCTGCAATATTACGGCAGATTTAAAATTACCTTTTTTCTTAAATATAATCAAAAATATTATAAGACTTATAGCGACGGAAAATATCCACATCTGTTCAGATTTAAGCGAGCCTCCTATCAACGCATTAAAAATCTCCATTATAACCATGCCTGAAACGTTTAAAAAAACTAAAACCCCTATAATTATAACCAATGCAATTAATAGTATCTGCATTATAATATCGGACGGCCTGTCTTTAGTGTTTGACGGTTGGGACATAAGTTTCCTTTTTGGCTGATACAAAAATATATATGCGATTTATATATAAATTATTATAATAAAATGATGAATTTTATGTAATAATATGCTAATTAATGCTAATTGTTATATGAAAAATGCCCCGTAAATTATGATAAATTAAATTATAATCCGCTCAGTCCATTTATAGCAGCCGTCGTTGCCTTTATTCATTTCTTTTTTGCTTGCAATAAAATTTGAACATTTATACTTTTCGTTTGTAAGATATTGAATCTGGAGTTTATTTAAACTTAAGGATATTTCCCCGTTCCCTCCAGTTAAGTATTTTAATTATTTTAAAATAGTCTTAACCGAGTGTCCAGTATATTATAGCAAGTTCAAACTAAAGAAATCAGACAAAAATATAACAATGACAACTCTATTCCGGAAAGGCTTTAATCAAACTGTTAAAGATATCGAAAAACTAATGTCGGATTTTGAAAAATCTTGTAAATAGGGCACAGTCGAAAAAATTAACTGCTTTTAATATGCTGTAAAGCCTTTATTTAGATGGTGGGCTGTCCCGGGATCGAACCGGGGACCTACTGATTAAGAGTCAGAAGGTGGCTTGTTTTAAGTAATCGAATTTATTATTTATTTCAGCTTATTAAAAACATGCCTATGTGAAAATACCGCCA